>NZ_JBHXTV010000007.1:0-375413 GCF_042671585.1 Streptomyces sp. NPDC127129 | reverse complement strand
GGTACTGCAGGGGGGACCCTGTGGGAGAGTAGGACGCCGCCGAACAATCATTGTGGGAAAGCCCCGCACCTTATGGTGCGGGGCTTTTCTGCGTTTACTGACCCGGTGTCACCAGGTGGGTGTCGTAGGCCAGGATGACCGCCTGGACGCGGTCCCTCGCGCCCGTTTTGGCGAGGATGCGGCTCACGTGGGTCTTCACCGTCGACTCCGCCAGGTGGAGGCGTTCGGCGATCTCCGTGTTCGTCCAGCCCTGGGCGATGACCGTGAGGATCTCGCGTTCGCGGTCCGTGAGGGCCGCGAGGCGCGGGTCCGCGCGGGGTGGGCCCGGGGTGGGCGGGAGGTGGTGGATGTACGCGTCAAGGAGACGGCGCGTCAGGCTCGGGGCCACCACCGCGTCGCCGCTCGCGACGGCGCGGATGCCGGAGAGGAGCTCCTCCGGCTGGGCGTCCTTGACCAGGAAGCCGCTGGCGCCGGCGCGCAGGCCCTCGTAGGCGTACTCGTCGAGGTCGAAGGTCGTGACGATCAGGACGCGGGTGCGGGCGCCCGCGGCGACGATGCGGCGGGTCGCCTCGATGCCGTCGAGGCCCGGCATCCGGATGTCCATGAGGACGACGTCGGGGCGGTGCCGGTCCACGAGGCGGATCGCCTCGGTGCCGTTCGGCGCCTCGCCGACGACCGTCATGTCGTCCTGGCTCTCCAGCAGCATGCGGAAGCCGAAGCGTTGCATCGCCTGGTCGTCCGCGATCAGCACCGTCGTCACGAGGGGGAGTCCTCCAGGGGGAGTCGGAGCCGTACGCGCCAGCCGCCGTCCGGCAGCGGGCCCGCTTCGAGCGTGCCGTCGTAGAGCACGGCGCGTTCGCGCATACCCGTAACGCCCTGGCCCGTGCCCGTGGTTCCGGTGCCGTGGGTCCGGCCGGTGTCCGTGATCTCGACGGTCGACGCCTGCGGCCCGTACGAGAGGAGCACGGTCGCCTCGGCGCCGGGGCCCGCGTGCTTGAGGGTGTTCGTCAGGGCCTCCTGGACGACGCGGTAGACCGTCAGTTGCGCGCCCGTCGCGAGCTTCGGGGGGTCGCCGTGGGTGTCCAGCCGTACCGGGAGGCCCGCGGTCCGTACGCCGGCGATGAGGTCGTCCAGGTCGTCCAGGGTGGGCTGTGGGTCGCGTACCGGCTCGCCGCGCAGCAGGCGGCGGAGTTCGGCGAGGGCCTGGCGGCTCGTCGTGCCGATGGCGTCGAGGGCTTCGGCGGCTCGTTCGGGGTTCTTGGCGGCCGCGTACCTGCCGCCGTCCGCGAGGCCGGTGATGACCGCGAGGTTGTGGCCGATGATGTCGTGCATCTCGCGGGCGATCCGGGTGCGTTCGGCGGCAGCCGCCAGCTGGGCCTGCTGGTCGCGTTCGACTTCGAGGCGGCGGGCACGGTCGACGAGGGCGGCGGTGTGGTCCTGGCGGGAGCGGACCGCGATGCCGAGCAGGGCGCCCATCGCGTACGCCCACAGGGCGGGGACGACCTGTTGGTCCCAGCTGCCCTGGGGGTACCGGATCGCGCCCATGACCAGGGGCGGGGTGAGCAGGGCGAGTGTCCACGGGAGGGTGCGCAGGGGTCGTCGTAGCGCGATGTGGAAGACGACGAGCAGCTGGAGGAGCCCGGCCTGGAGGAAGGCGCCGGTCCCTTGGTTGACGAGGGCCACGCACGCCATCACCGCGAGGACCGCCACCGGGCGGCGCCGCCGCCACAGGAGCGGGAGCGCGAAGGCCAGGCTCATGGCCACGACGAGCCAGGTGGGTACGGAGGGGTTGGGGGCGGTGTTCCGCCAGCCGCCCATCGCGTCGATCAGGGCGGCCGCCGTCCAGAAGGCGGTGAGCAGCCCGTCCCAGACCCCGGGGCGGCGCGTGTCGAAGGCTCGTACGCGTCGGGTCAGGCGCTGGATGTACCGGCTGAGGGGTTCCTCGCCGGTGCCAGGGTCCGTGCCGGGCTCCGCGCCAGGGTCCGTGCCGGGCTCCGTGCCGGGCTCCGTGCCAAGGTCCGTGCCAAGGTCCGTGCCGGGCTGCTTCTCCGTGATCACGTGTTCATCCTCGTACGCCGGCGGCTAGACGTCTCGGCGCTTCAGCAACATCGCCGGGACGATCAGGGCCGCGGCCGCCCACAGGCACAGGGCGAGGAACGCGCCGCCCGGAGAGGCCGCTTGGGGCATCGGGTCGGCGGAGCCGAGGGCGCCGGCGGCCTGGGTGGGGAAGTACCTGACGGCGGTCTCCACCGCGTCGTACGGGAGCATTCCGAGGACCTCCGGCAGGATCAGCACCCCGCCGACGAAGGCTCCGATGCCGCCCGGCACCGAGCGCAGTGCGGCACCGAGTCCGAGGGCGATGAGGCCGAGGAGGGTGACGCCTGCGGCGTTGCCCGCGACGGCGGCCAGGACTCCGTCGTCGGCCAGGGAGGCGGCCTGGTCGGTGTCGGAGAGGAAGAGCTGCGCGGTGAGGAAGGTGACCAGGGCGGTCACGAAGGAGACGGTGAAGACGGTCGCCGTGAAGACGGCGGCCTTCGCCCACAGGACGGGCGTCCGGCGGGGGACGGCGGTGAGCGAGGCTCTGATCATGCCGGTCGCGTACTCGCCCGCCGTGACCAGGATGCCGAGGACGGCGAGGCAGATCGCGCCGAGCTGGGAGCCGTAGAGGGTGAGGACGACGGTGTCGACGTCGGAGTCGCCGCCGTCGGAGGTGTAGGTGGCGCCCATGAGGATGCCGACGCCGAGGAGGAAGGCGACGGAGGTGAGGACGGTGATCCAGCTGGAGCGGACCGTCCACAGCTTGTGCCATTCCGAGCGCAGGACGCGGGCGGGGGTGACGCGGTACGCGGGGGTGGTTGCCGTGGTGGTCATGCTGCTGCTCCCTGGTATTCGACCGAGTCCTGGGTGAGGTCCATGAACGCCTGCTCCAGGGAGGCGGTCTCGGGGGTGAGTTCGAAGAGCGGCACGCCGTGTGCGGCGGCCGCGCGGCCGATGTCCGCGGCTTCGACGCCGGTGACGCGGAGGGTGTCGGCGGCCTCGCTGACGATCCGGGCCTGCGACAGGAGGGCGCTGAGGCGGGCAGCGTCGGGGGTGACGACCTTGACCGAGGCGCCGCCCGATTCCCGTACGAGCGCGTCGACCGTGGTGTCCGCGAGGAGCCGGCCCTTGCCGATGACGACGAGGTGGTCGGCGGTCAGGGCCATCTCGCTCATGAGGTGGGAGGAGACCAGGACCGTACGGCCTTCGGCGGCGAGGGACTTGAGGAGCGTACGGATCCACAGCACGCCCTCGGGGTCGAGGCCGTTGACGGGTTCGTCGAGGACGACCGTCTCGGGGTCGCCGAGGAGCGCGGCGGCGATGCCGAGTCGCTGGCCCATGCCGAGCGAGAAGCCCTTGACGCGGCGCCGGGCGACCTCGGTGAGGCCGGTGAGTCCGAGGACGTGCTCGACGCGGGAGCGCGGGATGCCGTGGGTGTGGGCGAGCGCCATGAGGTGGTGGTGGGCGGAGCGTCCGGGGTGGATCGAGCGGGCTTCGAGGAGCGCGCCGACCTGGGTGAGGGGTGCGGGGTGCGCGGCGTAGGCGCGGCCGGCGATGGTGGCGCGGCCGCGGGTGGGGGCGTCCAGGCCGAGGAGCATCCGCAGGGTGGTGGACTTGCCGGCGCCGTTGGGGCCGAGGAAGCCGGTGATCGTGCCGGGTCGGACGGTGAAGCTGAGGTCCTGGACGACGGTCCTGTCGCCGTAGCGCTTGGTGAGTTCTTCTGCTCGGATCATGTCCACGACGCTACGGAGCGGGCGGCGGCGGGTCGTCCGACCGTGGGCGGGAGCGCGGCGTGTGGCGTAGTACCGGGGTACGACGGGGAGAAATTGCTTGTCGGGGGCGGTGGGCCGCGGCGAGGATCAAGGACATGGACTATTCGATACGTGTCATCCGCGCCGACGAGTGGGAGCGGACCCGGGAGATCCGGCTCGCCGCCCTGCAGGACCCGGTGGCGAACATCGCCTTCCTGGACACCTACGAGGAGGCCGTCGAGCGGCCCGACTCGTTCTGGAAGGAGCGGGCGGAGGGCGCGTCCGAGAGCGGGACGAAGGTCCGCCAGTTCGTGGCCGAGGCGCCGGACGGGAGCTGGGCGGGCACGATCTCGCTGCTGGTGGAGCGGCCGTCGGACGACGTGCGGCTCGGTGAGGCGGCGAAGGTCGACCAGACGCACATCGTGGGCGTGTACGTACGGCCGGAGGCGCGCGGGACGGGTGTGATCGACGCGCTGTTCCGGGCGGGCGTGGAGTGGTCCTGGGCGCTGCCGGAGCCGACGGTGCAGAGGGTGCGGCTGTACGTGCACGAGGACAACGCGCGGGCCGCCGCCTTCTACCGACGGTTCGGGTTCGTGGCGACGGGGGTCCGGGTGGCGATGCCGGGGGACGACTCCGCGCACGAGGTGGAGTACGAGGTCCGGCGGCCGGGGGACTGACGCCGAGCCGGGAATCGGTTCGCCGTCAACGGGGTTGGTGGGGGATGAGCCGTTAATTGGAGGGTCATGCGAGCGATTCAGGTGTACGAAGTGGGCGGTCCCGAGGTGCTGCGGGAGGCCGAGGTGGACCAGCCGCGGCCGGGTCCGGGCGAGGCGGTCGTGGAGGTCGCCGCATCCGGGGTCAACTTCCTCGACGTCTACCACCGCGAGGGCCGGTACAGCCTCCCGCTGCCCTTCACCCCGGGCGCCGAGGGCGCCGGCACGGTCGTCGAAGTCGGACCCGGCGTCGCTGACGTCGCAGTCGGGGACCGGGTCGGTTGGGTGGAGATACCCGGCACGTATGCCGAGCGGGCCGTCGTGGACTCCTCCCGGCTGGTGCCGCTGCCCGACGACATCGGCTTCGAGACAGCCGCCGCCGTGCTCCTCCAAGGCATGACCGCGCACTATCTCGTCAAGGACGCCTACCCGGTTCAGGGGGGCGACACGGTGCTCGTGCATGCGGCTGCCGGTGGCATGGGGCTGCTTTTGACCCAGCTCATCACCCATCTCGGCGGCAGGGTGATCGGCACGACGTCGACCACGGCGAAGGCCGAGCTGGCGAAGCGTGCCGGGGCCGCTGAGGTGATCCTTTCCTCCGCAGTCGACGATCTCGCAGCCGAGGTGAGGCGGCTCAACGGCGGTCAGGGACTGCCGGTTGTCTTCGACGGCGTCGGCGCGCACACCTTCGATGCGAGCCTCGCCAGCCTGCGAACCCGCGGCCATCTCGTGCTCTTCGGCGCGGCAAGTGGTGCCGTGCCGCCGTTTGATCCGATTCGGCTCGCCCACGGCGGTTCGCTGACCCTGATCCGGCCCAGCCTCGGGGACTTCATCGCCGATCGGTCCGAACTGCTCCGACGGGCCGCCGATGTGTTCGAGTGGGTGCGCTCCAAGGCGCTTGAGGTCACCGTGACGGGCCGCTACGCATTGTCCGAGGCCGCCCAGGCCCACAGCGATCTGGAGGCTCGGCGTACCACCGGCAAGCTGCTCGTCGTACCCGATGCGGCCGCTCTTGGACGCCGCGAGGAGACGCGGAGCTGATCGCGGGTGACGAGGTCGGGGATCTTGGAGACTGAGATGTCGAGGGCATGGCCGACCGTCATCGCCAAGATCCCTCAGCCGAGACCTGGCTCACCCGTCCACAACGTCCCGGGACAGAACAGCTAGGGCTGTGGCAGGGGTTCCGGCCAGCGGGCGCGGGCCTGTTCCCGTGAGCGGAGCAGGACCAGGGTCGGCAGGCCCTGGTCCTTGCCGTCTGCCAGCAGCTCCGGCAGCCGGGGAAGGGGAGCCACGGCGGCGACGTCGTCGAGGACCAGGGCCATTGGTGGGTCGAGCCGACCGTCGGTTGACCGTGCGGCCATGCGGCGGCCGTGCTCGACCACGCTTGCGGCGAGGGCGGTGAGCAGGGGCATCCCGCCGGGGCGGGTGCGCGGGTCCTCGATGGTTTCACCGACCACATAGAGGGTGCCCCCTTCGGCGACGAATGATTCCAGCGTCAGCGAATCCGTTCGATTCGGGGTGCAGGCGTCCCTGATGTGGATCGAGGAGAGGGAGGAGAGCGCCCGGGCCGTCAACTCCTGGGCGATCTCGCGCCGTTCCGGGTGGGCGGTGAGCGCGGACTCCAGGAGGCCGGCGTGTCCCGAGGCGGCCTTGGGGTGGGTGCGGAGGATGCGTACGGGCTCGTGGGCGGCCAAGCCCTGGGCCCAGCGATGGACCTGCTTGAAGGGGCGGTCGTCCAGGGCGGCGGCGTGCAGCCAGCAGCGCAGAAGCGTTTCGGCGGTGTCGGCCACCGCGGCGTCCAGACGGGACGGCGGGCGTACGGGGGCGAGGAGGGCGCCCGCCCGCTCCTGTGCCGTCGCCGGGTCCACGCAGCCGGCGGACGGGGACCAGTGGAGGCGGGCGGGCGTGTCGCAGAGGTGGCCGGGGTCGTAGAGAAGGACGGGGCCGAGCTTGCCGCGGGCGTCCTTGGTGTCGGCCCAGAGCGTCGGGTCGGAGGTGACGACGAGGAGGGGTCCCTCGGCGTCCTGGATCGCCTGGACGGCCGCGGGGCGGCGGACGTCGGGGCTGCCGTACACGATGCCGAGGGAGGTCGCGGCCGACGGGGAAGGGGAAGGGGACGGGGGCGGGGCGGGTGCCGGCTCCGGGTGCTGGGCGGGAGCGTGCTCGGCGGGAGGGTGCTCGTCCCGGGGCTTCCTGGGTGCGGGCGGCTGTTGTGTGACCGCCTTCGGCGCGGCCTCCGCGAGGTCCTCGGCGGCCGTACCGCTCGTACGTCTCATACGCGCGCCCGTAGCGTACGCGCCGACGCGGCGGCCTGCCCGTACCGTTCTCCAGCGTGCCAGCGTCCCCACCACGAACACCGTGAGGACCACCAGCACCATCAGCTCGCCGATGAGCAGGCCCCAGAACAGGCCGTACCCCGACAGCTCGCCCGCCGGGGTGTCCGGCCACGCGGCCGGCAGGTCCTGCGGGCTGCCGAGCAGGGAGCGGACGGCCATCGGGGTCCGGGTGAACGTGACCCCTTCCGGCCAGGCGCCCTTCGACAGCAGGGCCGCCAGGCCGGTCGCCGTCCACGCCAGCACCGTCAGGCCGACGGGGACGCCGACGAGGGCCAGTACCAGCCCGTCCGGGACCCCGCCCTGCTGCCGCTCCTGCGGCCCCTTCGCCATCCTCACGCCACCGTCGACCGGGAGGGATCGTCGAGCTGCCGCTCCATGAGGGAGGCGCGCTGCTCCGTCTCCCACTCCAGCTCCGGGTCGACGGCGTGGTCGGCCGACGACTCCGTCATGGCGCGGTCGGTGTAGACGAGCGGCCGTTCCTTCTCGGTGATGAGGTGCTTGACCACCTGCACGTTGCCGTTGACGTCCCAGACCGCGATGCCGGGTGTGAGCGTCGGGATGATCTCGACCGCCCACCGTGGCAGGCCGAGTACC
The DNA here is from genome assembly GCF_042671585.1 of Streptomyces sp. NPDC127129. Taxonomy (NCBI): domain Bacteria; kingdom Bacillati; phylum Actinomycetota; class Actinomycetes; order Kitasatosporales; family Streptomycetaceae; genus Streptomyces; species Streptomyces sp. NPDC127129. Next base: position 367,982 of record NZ_JBHXTV010000007.1, on the reverse strand, counting down.
CGTCCCGTCGCTCTGGCCTCGTCGGCTTTCTGGGCATAAATGGTCCGGGTGGACGCCATCTTGAGGATCGCCGCGGCCTCGCGGGCCGCCGCGCCGTCGACGACGTCGGAGAGGTGGTGCACGACGGCGACGAAGGACAGGCCGAGCCGACGGCCGAACTTGAGCAGCCTCTGGAACAGCTGCGCCACGAACGGGCTGTTGATGATGTGCCAGGCCTCCTCGACCAGGAAGATGCGCTTCTTCCGGTCGGGGCGGATCCAGGTGTGCTCCAGCCACACGCCGACGATCGCCATGAGGATCGGCATGGCGATGGAGTTGCGGTCGATGTGGGACAGGTCGAAGACGATCAGCGGCGCGTCGAGGTCGATGCCGACCGTGGTCGGGCCGTCGAACATGCCCCGCAGGTCGCCGTCGACGAGCCGGTCCAGGACGAGCGCGACGTCCAGGCCCCAGGCGCGTACGTCGTCTATGTCGACGTTCATCGCCTCCGCCGACTCCGCCTTGGGGTGGCGGAGCTGCTCGACGATGTCGGTCAGGATGGGCTGGCGGTCGGTGATGTGCTCGTTGACGTACGCGTGGGCGACCTTGAGCGCGAAGCCGGCGCGCTCGTCGAGGCCGTGGCCCATCGCGACCTCGATGATCGTACGGAGCAGGGCGAGCTGCCCGGTCGTGGTGATCGACGGGTCGAGCGGGTTGAGCCGGATGCCGGCGTCGACGGCGACCATCGGGTCGAGGCGGATGGGAGTTATCCCCAGCTCCTGCGCGATGAGGTTCCATTCGCCGACGCCGTCCTCGCCCTGGGCGTCGAGGACCACGACCTGCCGGTCGCGGAACCGCAACTGCCGCAGGACGTAGGTCTTCTCCAGCGCGGACTTGCCGTTGCCGGACTCGCCGAGGACCAGCCAGTGGGGGGCCGGGAGCTGCTGCCCGTACAGCTGGAACGGGTCGTAGATGTAGCCCTTGCCGCTGTAGACCTCGCGGCCGATGATCACGCCGGAGTCGCCGAGGCCGGGTGCGGCGGTGGGCAGGTAGACGGCCTGGGCCTGGCCGGTCGAGGTGCGGACGGGCAGGCGGGTCGTCTCCACCTTCCCGAAGAGGAAGGAGGTGAAGGTTTCTGTGAGGGCGGAGAGTGGATCTCGCATGTGGGCGGGCCCCTTAGCGGCTGGCGGCTGGCGGCTCTAGCGGCGGATGCCGGTCGCGAACGGCAGGGTGTTCACAAAGGCCCGGTGGTGCTCGCGGTCGCACCACTCCAGCTTCAGATACGACTTGCCGGCGGAGGCCCTGATCGTGCGCTTGTCCCTGGCCAGGGCTTCGGGCGAGCGCGACGACACTGTGATGTACCCGACGAGGTTGACGCCCGCCGCGCCACTGGCGAGATCTTCACCCCGCTGGTCGAGCCGGCCGTGCGCGGCGATGTCGCGGGGGTCGACCGTGCGGTTCATCTTGGCCTGGCGGGAGGCCTCGGCCTCGTCGTTGGTCTTCTCGGTGAGCATGCGCTCGATGGCGACCTCGGTGGGTTCGAGGTCCATGGTCACGGCGACCGTGCGGATCACGTCGGGGGTGTGGACGAGGAGCGGGGCGAGGAAGTTGACGCCGACGGGGGTCATCGGCCACTCCTTCACCCAGGCGGTGGCGTGGCACCAGGGGGCGCGGGTGGAGGACTCGCGGGTCTTGGCCTGGAGGTAGGTGGGCTCCATGGCGTCGAGTTCGGCGGGCCAAGCGTTTCGTTTCGTCATGGCCTGGATGTGGTCGATGGGGTGGTCCGGGTCGTACATGGAGTGCACGAGAGAGGCGAGCCGGGACTGGCCGAGGGGCTGCCGTACGCGGATGTCGGCCTCGGCGAGGCGGGCGCAGATGTCGGTGAGCTCGCGGGCCATGACGACGGCGAGGCCGGCGTCGCGGTCGAGCTTGCGGGCGCCGGAGGTGTGGCGGGCCGCGCGGGCCATGGCGTTGGCCTCGGCGGCGAGTTCGCGGGTGTAGTGCATGCACGCCACGAGGTAGGCGCGGTGCTGCTCGCTGGAGGTGGAGACCATCGACTGGAGCTGCTCGTACGACTCCTGGAGCCAGCCGGGGGCCTGGGTGTCGCCGCGCTGGGCGACGTCCTTGGCGTGGGCGTCGGGGTCGGCGGGGAGGGTGCGGGCGAGCATCTGGAGGCGGGTGACGAAGCCGTCTCCGTTGGCGACGTGCTTGAGGAGGGTGCCGAAACGGTCCACCAGGGCTTCCTGGTCCTCGCTGTCGCGCAGGCCGACGCCGGGGCCCTCGATCTCGATGGCGGCGGTGACGGTGCGGCGGTCGGCGTGGAGGAGGACGGCGATCTCGTCGGGGCCGAAGGGCGCGGCGAGCCAGCTGATCCGGCCGATGCCGGGCGGCGGGCCGATCTCGACCTCACGGCCGTCGATCCGGGTGCCGGCCTCGGTGGCGGCGGAGCGGTAGGCGGTGCCGCGCTTCAGGGACCGCTTGTAACTTCGGTTGATCTCGAACCACTTGTAGAAGGTGCGGTGCTTGTACGGGACGTACACGGCGGCGAGCGCCAGGACGGGGAAGCCGACGAGCAGCACGATCCGCAGAGTGAGGGCGGAGACGAGGAGTCCGCTCATCATGCCGAGGAACGCGCCGGCGATGATCAGGGCGATCTCGCCGGTCTCGCGGTTCTTGCCGACGATCGCGTTCGGCCGGGCACGGCCGATGAGATACGTACGGCGGGGCGTGACCGGCTGGGACTGGGTCGTCAACGCCCTCCACCTCCAGTGCTTCCTGTGTTGTTGCGGCTGCTGTGCGGGGTGCCCGACGTGGGGCTGCTGCTACGCGGTGGGGGTGCGGCGGAGGGGACAGTTCCGCCGCCGCCCCCGGCGCCCCCGGAGCTGGCGGCCGTGCCACGGCTGCTGTGGGCGGCGACGCCGCCGGAGAGCGGGTTGGCGGGGCGCGGGGCGCCACCGCTGTTCTGGGTTCCACCGCCGCCGCTGTCGCGGGTGCTGTGGGTCTTGATGCCCTGGGAGACGAGGGAGGCGGGGGAGGAGATCACGGCGGCGGCGGCGTTCTCGCCGGCGCGGTGGATGCGGTTGTTGCGGGAGGCGACGATCTCGTCGCCGAAGCCGGGGACGAAGCGGTAGATCATCGCGGAGGCGAAGATGGCGAGCAGGATGATCGCGAGGCCGGAGACGACGGCGGAGAAGGAGTCGGGTCCGGTGCCGGAGGAGAGCGCTCCGGCGAGGCCGAGGACGATGACGATGACCGGCTTCACGAGGATGATCGCGATCATGATGCCGGCCCAGCGGCGGACGTGGCCCCACATGTTCTTGTCGACGAGGCCGGAGTAGACGACGACGCCGAGGAGGGCGCCGACGTAGAGCATGACGGCGCGGAGGAAGAGCTCGAGGTAGAGGACGCCGGCGGCGAGGATGCTGACGAGCGAGACGATGATCAGCATGATCGGCCCGCCGCCGATGCTGTCGCCCTTCTGCAGGGCCTCCTTGAAGCTGCCGAAGAAGACGTCGGTCTGTTGCCCGGTGCCGGAGGCGATGACCTCGGTGACGGCGTCGGTGGCGTTGACGACGGTGTAGAGGATGAGCGGGGTGAAGGCGGAGGCGAGGACGGTCAGCCAGAGGAAGCCGATCGCCTCGGAGATGGCGGTGGTGAGGGGGACGCCGCGGATGGCTCGCTTGGCGACGGCGAGGAGCCAGAGGAGGAGGGTGAGGAAGGTGGCGGCGGCGAAGACGATGGCGTAGCGGCCGAGGAACTCGAGGTTGGTGAAGTCGACGTCGGCGGTCTCTTTGACGGCCTTGGAGAGCGCGTCGACGATCGAGACGGCGGCGTCGGCGCAGCCGCGGGCGAGGGAGGAGAGGGGGTCGAGGGCGGCGGTGGGATCGGTCACGGAACGGCCGCCGCGGGAGCCGCCGCCGCTTTGGCCGTTTTCGCAGTAGTCCCGCGCCTGACCGACGATCAGGTCGCACGGGTTGTTGCTGGGGCTTGGTGTGGCGGTGGGCGTCGGGGTGGGCGTGGGTGCCGCGTGGGCACGCGACGCGAGGAGCACGACCGCTGCGGGCAGAGCGGCGAAGAGAGTGCCGAGTGAGCGTCGGTCAGCGGGCATAGGTGAACCCTCCGTACTCCTGGACTGCCTCGGCGATGTCATCCGCGGTGGAGGCGCGATTGTCGCCGTTGACTGGCGTCGGGCCTTCGGCCTGCTCCGAGGAGACGATCTTCCAGTCGTTGCCGACCCACCTGAGCTTCTCGGTGATCGTGAACCAGTTCGAGGTGACCGGCTTCGTGGAGCCCTCGCCTGCCAGGCCCACGAGTCCCGTGCACCAGACCTCCACGGTGGCGGTGTCGTTGGTGAAGTCCCGTACCTTCGCGCCTACCGGGATCGTGCGCGACACGAAGGTCAGCCCGCTGGGCGCGGTGCCGTCGGCGCCGAGGCCGATGTTCGCCAGGAAGCCGGGGGAGTAGGAGTCGTCCAGCCTCTTCACGAGGCTGGGCGCCACGGCGGGGTCGTGCGTGGTCTCGACGATGGTCCGCCGCGTTCCGGCCTGGAACATGTCGACAGAACCCAGCACCGCCGCGAAGTTCGACGCCGCGCTCTGGGCGCCCTGTTCGTCGTGGGCGAAGCCCTTGGGGATCGGGCCGTTCTTGCCCGTCACCGGGCGGACGCCCGTCGCCGCGGTCGGGTTGCCGGCGGCCGAGGGGTTGGCGTCCGACTTCTCCGGGTCGCCGTCCCCTCTGTTCGCGAAGGCGATCGCGGCGATCAGAAGGACCACCACGCCCACCACCGTGATGAGCGAGCGCGAGCTGCGGGCGGCCGGGGGGCGGCGGGTGCCGTCGTAGGGGTCGCCGCTGCCGCCCTCCGGGAGGCGCGTACGGGTCTGGCCCGAGCCGCCGCCGAAGCCGTCGTTGTCGTGGCCGAGGCTCATGGCAGGCACGCCCTCTCAACCGTGTGGTGACTGGACATCAGGAAAAGAACCGACCTCGGTGGTTAGACGGCCATTCCGTACACGATCGTGAACAGTGTCCCCAGCGACCCGATGATGAAGACGCCGGTGAGACCGGCCACGATCAGGCCCTTGCCCTGCTCGGCACTGAACGTGTCCCGGAGTGCGGTCGCGCCGATGCGCTGCTTCGCCGCTCCCCAGATGGCGATGCCGAGGCAGAGCAGGATGGCCACGGCCATCACGACCTCGATCATCACCTTGGCCTCGTTGCCCAGGCTCCCGAAAGGCCCCCAGTTCGGGGCGATTCCACCGATGATGGTGGTGATGTCGCCTTCTTCGGCCGCCAGGTACATGTAACTCACCGCCCCTGTTGGGTAGTTCGTCGCCCCTGCCCGATGGCATGGGTCATCGCCCTATCTTCGCTGATGAAACCGCTCGCGTGTGACGGCTTGACGGCTCTCTTTACCCGATCCCCGCACACGTGACCGATCCGGCCGTCTTGACCTGCGACGGTGTGGCCGGTTTCTATGCGAAGAAGCGTATGGTCACTCTGTGTATCACGGAGGGTGACTCCGGGCAATGACTGTCGTTGTTACACCTCAGGCCGCGTACGCGGCCCGAGGTGCCGCCGTCAGCCGCCCGCGTACGGGGTGTCGACGTGGCTGACTTCGTAGAGGCCGGCTCCCGCCACGCGGTAGAGAGCCGTACGGGTCAGCGTGTTGACCGCCAGGGGCTCGCCGTCGCGGCGCGTGCGGTAGACGACGGTCACGGCCGGAGGGGTCACCGCGAGGGAGACCACCGGCGTGCGGTCGCCGAGCGACTCGGTGGCGAAGGGGACCGGGGTCCCGTGGTCGTTCCGCCAGACGACGAGCGTGTAGTAGCGGCCCGTCCCCGGCGTGGTGACCTTCACGACGCCCACGGCGTCAGCCGCGCCGTCCCCCACGAGCCGGCCGATCGCGCACTGGGGCTGGAGGTCGACCTGGACGCCGTCCTCGTCCTCCCAGTGGCCGTCGGTGAGCCGCATCCCCGGGCGGGGGTGGTCGGGAAGTGTGACGAGGGCGGTCTGCACGCGCGCGTGGCGGAGTTGATCGCACGTCAGGGCGCGTGCGGGGCGCGAGGGCGCGGGCGATGCCGTGCGGGTGGGAGGCGTGGTTCGGGTCGGTGACGCGTCTTCCGTCGGCTTCGCGTCTTCCGTCGGCCGCGCGCTTCCGGTCGGCCGCGCGCTGTCCGTCGGCCTCGCGCTCGGCGTCGCCGACGCGCCCGGTGTGCCCGCCCCGGCGCCGTCGTCCGGGCCGCAGGCGGTCAGCAGGCTTGCTGTCAGCGTCGCCGTCAGGGCGGCGACCGCCAGCCGTGTCACCCGTGTCAGATGGTTCGCGCCGTGGCTCATGATCGTCCCCCTGTGTGGCCGGTTCCTGCTGTTCGACGCGACGAGAGACGCGCCCGCCACCGGCCGGGGTTGCAGGACTTTGTCCGAAACGGGTAACAGCCCGCCCACCCCTGGAGCGGGTGGCGCACCTAGACTTGTCGCTCGATGGACTGCCAAGACCCCAGGGGTGGTTGACGGTGCGTAGGGCGCGCAAGGCGTGGCTGGTGGCCGGTGGGGTCTTCGGCGTGTGCCTGAGCTTCGTCGCGCTGCTCGTCGTCGGGACGTACGCCGCCGCCGCCGGTCTCTTCGGGGGCGCCGGGGACGCCAGGAACGGCACCGTGGGGCTGGCCAAGGGCGCCGTGCCCGCCGCGTACCAGGGGCTGGTCCAGCAGTGGGGGAACCTCTGCCCCGCCATCAACCCGGCCCTGCTCGCCGCGCAGCTCTACCAGGAGAGCGGCTGGAACCCGGGGGTCGTCTCGCCGGCGAACGCCATGGGGATCGCCCAGTTCATCCCCGGCACCTGGGCGGGCCACGGCATCGACGGGGACGGGGACGGCGACCGGGACGTGTGGGACCCCAAGGACGCGATCCCCTCCGCCGCTTCGTACGACTGCGAGCTCGCCGGCTATGTGAAGGACGTGCCGGGCGACGCCACGAACAACATGCTCGCGGCGTACAACGCGGGCGCCTACCGGGTCATCAAGTCCGGCGGTGTGCCGCGGATCACCGAGACGCAGAACTACGTACGGATCATCCGGTCGCTGGAGAAGAGCTTCGCCCGTCCCGTCGGCCGTGTCGAGCCGTCACGACAGGCCGCCGGCGCGATCTACTACGCGCAGCAGAAGCTCGGGACGCCCTACCTCTGGGGCGGAACCGGAACCGCGGCCCAGAACGGCCGATTCGACTGTTCCGGGCTGACCCAGGCCGCGTACCTCAGTGTCGGGATCGAGCTGCCGCGTGTCGCCAACGACCAGTACAACGCCGGTCCGCACCCCTCCCGCGACGAACTGCTCCCCGGGGACCTGGTCTTCTTCTCCGACGACCTGACGAACTCCCGCGCCATCAGGCACGTCGGCATCTACGTCGGCGGCGGCTACATGATCGATGCGCCGCGAACCGGTGCCGTCATCCGTTTCGACAAGATCGATACGCCTGACTATTTTGGTGCGACCCGGGTGACCAAGGACGGCGCGGCGGCTCTGCCGACGCATCTGCCGCAGAGCTGACACCGTGTCGGCCGGGCAGCGGCCATGGCCGGAACTCTCCGTTAAGCACAGGCCCTGAGCAGCGACGACACGTCACTCTTCGGTAACGTCGGAGTGATCGTCGAGGAAGAGCGGAACGTACGCCTCAGGCGGTTCGTTCCCTGATCCGACCGCTCACGGTCGACTCACGTGACAAGGCAAGGGGCCGCAGCAGATGGCTGGACTCGCATCGGACGGTTCGAACCCCGATGTCAGCCTGCTCTACGACATCAACGGGCTGGCGCGGGACGCCCCGCCCTGGCTCGACCGTGTCATGGGTTTCGTCGGCGAGTACGGGATCATGCTCGCCCTCGTCCTCGTCGCGCTCTGGTGCTGGTGGAGCGTCCGCCGCCGCGGCACCCTCACCGACTCCGTCTCGGCCGTCGCCGCGCTCGTCTGGGCGCCGCTGGCCGCCGGCGTCGCCGTGCTCGTCAACGTCCCCATCCGGGGCTTCGTCGAGCGGCCCCGGCCGTTCAACGACCACCAGGGCCTTGAGGTCCTCGTCGACGGCAAGACCGACTTCTCGTTCGTCTCCGACCACGCCACCCTGGCGATGGCCATCGCCGTCGCGCTCTTCGTCGCCCACCGCAGGCTCGGCCTCGCCGCCATCGGTCTCGCCTTCGCCGAAGGCTTCTGCCGGGTCTACATGGGCGTCCACTACCCGACCGACGTCATCGGCGGCTTCGCCCTCGGCACGGCGGTGGTGCTGCTGCTCGCGCCTCTCGCCCACGCCCTGCTGACCCCGCTGGTCTCGGCGATCGCCCGCTCGAAGCACGGAGCCCGGCTCGTCCGCTCGCGGCGCGCCTCCGAGCGGTCCTCGCTGCCGGAGACCCTGGACATCCCCGAACCCCGGCTCGGCCAGGGCACTGGGGAGAACGATCTCGCCGCCTAGGCAGAGGCCTACGCCGTCTTCCGCATGTCCGCCGTGTGCACCGCCGCGTCCGTGCGGGCCTTGTCCCGGGATCGTCGCGCCGGGCCCTTCCAGCCGCAGCTGCAGTGGGCGACCGCGAAGGAGCCTCGGTCGGTCGTGGTCGCGTGATGCGGGGACTGCTCGTGCACGGATCCACCGTACTGCGCGTGACGGGTCGTCGAGGCCGTCGTTATGCGGATCGGGGCGGGTCCCGGACAGGCAGCGGTACGGCGTTGGGGGTAGGCAGGCGATGGTGGTGCAGCGGTACGGGCGTCGGGGTGCGGCGTGGGCCGTCGCCGCGGCGCTGATGGCGGGCGGATGCTCCGAGGCGCAGGACGCCAAGCCCGGCGGAGACCCGACACGGACCGTGCGGGGCGCGGCCGAGGTGCTGACCCGGGCCGGCACCTCCAAGGCGAGCACCAGCATGGAGATGGCGGCCGGCGGGACGCGGGTGACCATCCGCGGCGAGGGCGGTTACGACTTCCGGCGCCGCACCGGCAGCCTCCAGGTCGTGCTGCCCAAGGACGCCGCCGGGACCAGCGAGCACCGGCCCGTCACCGAACTCCTCGCCCCCGGCGCGCTCTACATGAAGAACCGCGGCGCCGGCGTCCCGGCCGACAAGTGGGTCCGCGTCGACACCACCACCCTCGACGACGGCAACCTCATCACCGGCGGGGCCACCGACCCGGCCGCCGCGGCCGAGCTGCTGCGCGGTGCGCAGCGGGTGACGTACGTCGGAGAGGTCGATCTGGCAGGGGCGAAAGTCAGCCACTACCGCGGTGTCGCGGACATCGCGGTGGCCGCGCGGGCCGCCTCTCCGCAGGTGCGCGGTGCGCTCGCCGCGGCGGCGAAAGGGTTCGCCAAGGACACCGTCCCGTTCGACGCGTATCTGGACGCGGAGGGCCGGCTGCGCAAGGTGCGGCACCAGTTCACCTTCACCAACCAGGGGCGTACGGTCGCGGTCGCGTCGACGACCCTGCTGTACGGGTTCGGCACCCCCGTCGACGTGCGGCTGCCGCACCGTAAGGACATCTACGCCGGAAAGATCAAGGTGTAGGAGCGGCGGGAAGCCACCCGCAGGCCATTCCCAAATGGTCCGGACGAGTCATGCGCGGTGCGTGGCGCGCTCCCTACGCTGGGAGACCGACGCCGGCAGGAAGAGGTGCATGCGCGTGGCTCCGCCCAGTACCGCGACAGTCCCCACCGACCAGGACTGCGTCGCTCTCGCCGAGATCGAGCTCTGCGGTGAACTGATCATCGCGGCGTCGGCGGCCGACGGGGAACGGCTCAGTGCCGACCGGATCGACGAGGTGCTGAGGGTCGCGACGGAGCGGGCCGGCGGTTGCTGACCGGCCGCGGCTGACCGACCGCCGCCGACCGGCCGGGGCCGATCGACCGGGGCCGTCGTCGGCGGCCCCGGGTTCTCAGGTACGCATCATCCGCGCGATGGCCTTCGTGGCCTCCTCGACCTTGGCGTCGATCTCGTCGCCGCCCTTGGTCGCGGCGTCGGCGACGCAGTGCCGCAGGTGTTCCTCGAGGAGCTGGAGCGCGAAGGACTGCAAGGCCTTGGTGGAGGCGGAGACCTGGGTGAGTATGTCGATGCAGTACGTGTCCTCGTCGACCATCCGCTGCAGACCGCGGATCTGGCCCTCGATCCGGCGCAGCCGCTTGAGGTGCTCGTCCTTCTGCTTGTGGTAGCCGTGCACGCCGTGGTCGTGGTCGGTGCCGGGTGCGGCAATGTCGGGGGTGACCTCGGCCGCCTCGGTGGTCGTCATCGCGTCCTCCCGTTGTCCAGAAAGGGTATGTATACCCCTCGTGGGTATATGGTACCGATCCCCGCCGATCCGGGCGGGGGCCCGTGCAGATCACTGTGCCTGATGGGCGACACTGAAGGGACGCCGGTTAGCCGTGGCCGGATGATGCGCCTAGCATCAGCCTGACCGAAACCCAGCACCCCGAGGACCCCACGTGCGATTTCGTCTGACCCCCAGGGAGACGAGCTTCTACGACATGTTCGCCGCGTCCGCGGACAACATCGTCACGGGCTCGAAGCTCCTGATGGAACTGCTCGGAGCGGAGCCTTCCGCCCGGGCCGAGATCGCGGAGCGGATGCGGGCAGCGGAACACGCCGGTGACGACGCGACCCACGCCATTTTCCACCAGCTGAACTCCTCGTTCATCACGCCGTTCGACCGCGAGGACATCTACTCCCTCGCGTCCTCCCTCGACGACATCATGGACTTCATGGAGGAGGCCGTCGACCTGGTCGTCCTCTATAACGTCGAGGAGCTTCCCAAGGGTGTCGAGCAGCAGATCGAGGTGCTGTCCCGCGCGGCGGAGCTGACCGCCGAGGCGATGCCGAACCTGCGGACGATGGCCAACCTCACCGAGTACTGGATCGAGGTCAACCGGCTCGAGAACCAGGCCGACCAGATCCACCGCAAGCTTCTCGCCCACCTCTTCAACGGCAAGTACGACGCCATCGAGGTCCTCAAGCTCAAGCAGATCGTGGATGTGCTGGAGGAGGCGGCCGACGCGTTCGAGCACGTGGCCAACACGGTGGAGACCATCGCGGTCAAGGAGTCCTGAGGCTTCGTGGACACCTTCGCGCTGATCGTGACCATCGGTGTCGCGCTCGGCTTCACGTATACCAACGGTTTCCACGACTCGGCCAACGCCATCGCCACCTCGGTGTCGACGCGGGCGCTGACCCCGCGGGCCGCCCTCGCGATGGCGGCGGTGATGAACCTCGCCGGCGCGTTCCTCGGCAGCGGTGTCGCCAAGACCGTCAGTGAGGGCCTGATCGAGACGCCGCACGGCGACAAGGGGATGGGCATCCTCTTCGCCGCGCTCGTCGGCGCGATCATCTGGAACCTGGTCACCTGGTACTTCGGTCTGCCGTCCTCGTCCTCGCACGCGCTGTTCGGCGGCATGGTGGGCGCGGCGCTGGCCGGCGGTACGGAGGTCATCTGGGGAGGGGTGCTCGACAAGGTCGTCATCCCGATGTTCGTCTCGCCGGTGGTCGGTCTGATCTGCGGCTACCTGGTGATGTGCCTGATCCTTTGGCTGTTCCGCAAGACGAACCCGCACAAGGCGAAGCGCGGCTTCCGTATCGCGCAGACGGTGTCGGCGGCGGGCATGGCGCTGGGCCATGGTCTGCAGGACGCCCAGAAGACGATGGGCATCGTGGTGATGGCCCTGGTCATCGCCGACGTGCAGCAGTCCGGGGACGACATCCCGGTGTGGGTCAAGATCGCGTGTGCGGTGATGCTGTCGCTGGGTACGTACGCGGGTGGCTGGCGGATCATGCGGACGCTCGGCCGGAAGATCATCGAGCTGGACCCGCCGCAGGGGTTCGCGGCGGAGACGACGGGTGCGTCGATCATGTTCGGCTCGGCGTTCCTGTTCCACGCGCCGATCTCGACGACGCATGTGATCACGTCCGCGATCATGGGCGTGGGCGCGACGAAGCGGGTGAACGCGGTGCGGTGGGGTGTCGCGAAGAACATCATCCTCGGCTGGTTCATCACGATGCCGGCGGCGGCGATCGTGGCGGCGCTCAGCTTCTACGTGGTCCAGCTCCTCTTCGGCTGACCTCCGCCACGACGCGGGGGTCGGGGGCGGCAGCCCCACCCCCCCCACAAAATGGTCGGGCCCGGCTCCCCTGTAGGGGAGCCGGGCCCTTTCGTCTGCGGTGGCACCGCCATGCAGCACCGCAGGACGCCACGCGGACGAGCCGCATGGTCTGTGGGCTATCCGAAGCGGCCGGAGATGTAGTCCTCGGTCGCCTGGACGCTCGGGTTGGAGAAGATCCGCTCGGTGTCGTCCAGCTCGATCAGCTTGCCCGGCTGGCCCACGGCCGCCAGGTTGAAGAAGGCCGTACGGTCCGAGACGCGGGCGGCCTGCTGCATGTTGTGCGTCACGATGACGATCGTGAAGCGCTCCTTCAGCTCGCCGATCAGGTCCTCGATCGCCAGCGTCGAGATCGGGTCGAGGGCGGAGCAGGGCTCGTCCATCAGCAGGACGTCGGGCTCGACCGCGATGGCGCGGGCGATGCAGAGACGCTGCTGCTGACCGCCGGAGAGGCCGGAGCCCGGCTTGTTCAGGCGGTCCTTGACCTCGTTCCAGAGGTTCGCGCCCTTGAGGGAGCGCTCGACGATGTCGTTGAGCTGGGACTTCTTGTACGAGCCGTTCAGCCGCAGGCCCGCCGCCACGTTGTCGAAGATCGACATGGTGGGGAAGGGGTTCGGGCGCTGGAACACCATGCCGACCGTGCGGCGCACGGCGACCGGGTCGACCCCGGCGCCGTACAGGTCCTGGTCGTCCAGGAGGACCTTGCCCTCGACGCGGCCACCGGGGGTGACCTCGTGCATACGGTTCAGGGTGCGCAGGAACGTGGACTTGCCGCAGCCGGAGGGGCCGATGAAGGCCGTCACCGAGCGGGGCTCGACGGTCATGGAGATGTCGTCGATCGCCTTGTGGGCGCCGTAGTACGCGGAGAGGCCGCTGACGTCGATTCGCTTGGCCATATCAATTCACTTCCAGAGGTGGTCGCTGGTCAGCGGCCGGTCTTCGGGGCCTTCCAGCGGGCGATGCCGCGGGCCACCAGGTTGAGGATCATGACGAAGGCGATCAGGACGAGCGCGGCGGCCCAGGCGCGGGCCACGGCGGCGTCGGTGCCGACCGCGTACTGCTCGTACACGTAGAGCGGCAGCGAGGACTGGGCGCCTTCGAAGGGGTTCGGGTTGATCAGCTTCGTACCGAACACGAGGAGCAGGATCGGGGCCGTCTCACCGGTGATGCGGGCGACCGCGAGCATGACGCCCGTGGTGATGCCGCCGATCGCGGTGGGGAGGACCACCTTCAGGATCGTGCGCCACTTGGGGATGCCGAGCGCGAGGGAGGCCTCGCGCAGCTCGTTCGGGACGAGCTTCAGCATCTCCTCGGTGGAGCGGACGACGACCGGCATCATCAGGATCGCGAGGGCCATCGCGCCGGCGAATCCGGAGGGCCCGAAGCCCAGCATCAGATTCCAGGTGGCGAGGATGAAGAGGCCCGCGACGATCGACGGGATGCCCGTCATGACGTCGACGAAGAAGGTGACGGCCTGGGCGAGCTTCCCGCCGCCGTACTCGACGAGGTAGACCGCGGTCAGCAGGCCGATCGGCGCGGCGATCAGGGTCGCGATCAGCACCTGCTCGATCGTGCCGAGCAGCGCGTGGTAGACACCGCCGCCGGCCTCGGCGTCGAGGACGCCGTTCATCGAGTGGCTGAGGAAGTACGGGTCGAGGACGGCCATGCCCTTGCTGATCGTGACCCAGGCGAGGGAGAGCAGCGGGATGACGGCCAGGATGAAGCAGACCCAGACGAGGCTGGTCGCGACCCGGTCCTTGGCCTGGCGGCTGCCTTCGACCTTGGTGGTGATCGCGTACGTCGCGAGGACGAAGAACAGTGCGGCGATCAGGCCCCACTGGATGCGGCTGTGCCAGCCGGCCGCGAGACCGAGGCCGACGGCGGCGGCGATCGACCCTATGGCGGTGGCGAGCGGGGTCCAGCGGGGGAGCCGGGCGTGCTGGAGCGGGTCGTGCTTGACGATGCTCTTCACGGGCGGGCGGTCCTGTATGGCGTGGTGGCTCATGCGTTGGCCCCCGAGTACTCCTTGCGGCGGGCGATGATCCACCGGGCCGCGCCGTTGACCAGCAGGGTGATGACGAAGAGGACGAGGCCGGAGGCGATCAGCGCGTCGCGGCCGAACTCGTTGGCCTCGTTGAACTTGGCGGCGATGTTCTGGGCGAAGGTGCCGCCGCCCGGGTCGAGCAGGTGACCCGAGATCAGGAAGCTGGGGGAGAGCACGACGGCCACGGCCATCGTCTCACCGAGCGCGCGGCCGAGGCCCAGCATCGAGGCGGAGATGATGCCCGAACGCCCGAAGGGGAGGACCGACATCCGGATGACCTCCCAGCGCGTGGCGCCGAGGGCGAGGGCGGCCTCTTCGTGCATCTTCGGGACCTGGAGGAAGACCTCGCGGGTCACGTTGGTGATGATCGGGAGGATCATGATCGCCAGCAGGATGCCCACGGTGAACAGGGAGCGGGCGACGCCGTCGCTGGACTTGTCGAAGATGTACGTCCAGCCCAGGTACTGGTCGAGCCAGAGGTTCAGGCCGGCCAGGTACGGGACCAGGAAGATCGCGCCCCAGAGGCCGTAGATGATGCTGGGCACGGCGGCGAGCAGGTCGACCACGTACGCGAGCGGCTTGGCCAGCTTGCGCGGGGCGTAGTGCGAGATGAACAGCGCGATGCCGATCGCGACCGGCACGGCGATGGCCATGGCGATGATCGACGAGACGATCGTGCCGAAGGCGAGGACCGCGATGCCGAAGACCGGCGGGTCGCCCGCGGGGTTCCACTCGAAGGTGGTGAAGAAGTTCGTGGAGTCCTTGGAGACCGCGAGGATCGCGCGGTAGGTGAGGAAGCCGGCGATGGCGGCCATGATCACCAGGAGGGTGATGCCGGATCCCCGGGACAGTCCGAGGAAGACCCGGTCGCCCGGGCGGGACGCGCTCTTCGCGCGTCGGCTGTTTCGTATGGGTGGTGTGGTTGTCGTAACCATCGGTCTCTCCGGTCTGCGGAGACGTACTGCGTACGGCTCCTGGCGGCGGTGCACCGGATGCCGGGCCGGTCCGTCACGCGGGGCGACGGACCGGCCCGGCCGGGGATCAGGACAGGGTCGGGACGATCTCGCGGACCTTGGTCGCGATGTCGGCCGGGAGCGGGGCGTAACCGGCCTCGGAGAGGACCTTCTGGCCCTCCTCGCTGACGGTGTAGTTGAGGAACGCCTTCAGGGTCGGCAGGGTCTCCGCCTTGTTGCCCTTGTCGCAGGCGATCTCGTAGGTGACGAGGATCAGCGGGTAGGCGCCCTCGGCCTTGGTGGCGTAGTCGAGGGAGAGGGCCATGTCGGAGCCCGTGCCCTTGACCTTCGCGGCGGCGATGGCCTTGGAGGCGTTCTCCGTGGTGGCCTCGACCGGGGCGGAGGCGCCGGTGTTCACCTTGACGGTGGAGATCTTGTTGGCGGTCGCGTAGGAGAGCTCGAAGTAGCCGATGGAGCCCTCGGCGTCCTTGACCGCGGTGGCGACACCGGAGGAGCCGTTGGCGGCCTGGCCACCCGGGGCGGGCCACGACTTCGTCTTCGGGTCGTGCTTCCAGTCGGCCGGGGCGGCGGTGGAGAGGTACTTGCCCAGGTTCTGGGTGGTGCCCGACTCGTCGGAGCGGTGGAACGCCTGGATGTTGGTGTCCGGCAGCTTGACGCCCGGGTTCAGCTTGGCGATCGCCGGGTCGTTCCACTTCTTGATGTCGGTGTTGAAGATCTTGGCGATCGTGGAGGCGTCCAGGACCAGGTTGTCCACGCCGTCCAGCTTGTAACCGATGGCGATGGGGCCACCGACCATCGGCAGGTTGATGCCCTTGCCGGTCTTGCAGATCTTCGCCGACTCGGCGACCTCTTCGTCCTTCAGGGCGGAGTCGGAGCCCGCGAAGGCGACCTGGCCCTGGTTGAACTTGGTGATACCGCCGCCGGAGCCGATGGCCTGGTAGTTGACCTCGACGCCGGAGCAGGCGGCCTGGAAGTTCTTGACCCAGAGGTCCATGGCGTTCTTCTGCGCGGACGAGCCCGCGGCGAGGAGCTGGCCCTTGGCGCCGTCGCACTTGATGTTCGACGCGGCGGCCGAGGTCTTGTCGCCGTTCGCCGGGGTACCGCTGTTGTTGTCCGAGCCACACGCCGACAGCACGAGGGCGCCGGAGACGACGAGGGCACCGATCGCGGAGGCGCGAAGCCCGTTCATGCGCGAAAGCTTCACTTTCGGGTGTTCCTTCCAGAAGCCGCCAGCCGCGGACCGGGTGTCCTGAACGTTGTACGGCGGTGTGTGTCGGGGTGGTGGGTGCAGCGCTGTGCCTCTGCACCTTGTACGACCGAAATTAGGCAGAACAGGTGAAGCGGCCGACGGGGGAGGGTGAACGGAAAGTGAACCGTGCCGTAAGGCGCGGTGCGGGACCGTCGGGCGGGCGGCCGGACGACCGGAGGGGGAAGGGGGCCCCGCTCTCGTTCCGCCGTCGGACGCGCTGGTCGGGGCCCCTGTCGCGGTGACGAAGTCATATCGCGCGGGAGGCCGTTTCTCAGGAAGCCCCGACACGGCCTGCGTGCCCTTTCGGTGATACCGCTCGTTGTGATGGTAACGACGACGGTGCAGGGGGCCACATGATCGACACGCGTAATCCGGAGCGGCCGGCGAGGACGTTCTCCCGCTGTTACGTGGCCCCGGAGCTTCAGGCGTGGCTCGACGGCGGCGGCACGGCGGAGGGCTGGCTGCGTGGGCGTGTGCCCTTGATCTCGTATGCCCGGATCTCCGCCGACAGGCTGAGCGGCGATGCTGTCGGTGTCACCCGCCAGCATCGGAACAACACCAGGAGTGCGGAGGGCCTCGGCTGTGCCGTGGTCATGCATTACGAGGACAACAACCTGACGGCCGCGAAAGAGTCGGTCGCGCGGCCGGCGTTCCGCCGCATGTGTCAGGACATCACCCATGGTTGTGAGCGGGAGTCGGGGATTCCCGTCAGGGGGTGTGTCAGTGTCGAAAGGGAGAGGGTCTACCGTCTTCCCCGCGACTTCGTCGTCTTTCAGGACGCTCTCGTGATGGTCGGTGACGGGGTCTTCATCGAGGGTGCCACGGTGGTGGACCTCACTCAGGACGACGGTCCGACTCTGAGCACAGCGGAACTGGACAGAGTGCGCACGCGCACGGCCAGGAGCCGCGCAGACCGTGCGGAGGAAGGTCGGGTCTACGCTGGGCCGCGCCGATTCGGCTGGTTGGGAGCTTCTCAGACCCCTTACAGGATCGGTAACAAGCACAGGAACGACGAGGAGTGGCCGCACTTGCTGGCCATGATCACGGCGCGAGCGGCGGGAAGATCATGGCGGGGGATCGCTGGCGACCTGAACCGGCAAGGGGTCGGGACGGCGCGGGGAGGCCGCTGGTCCGAACAGGGAGTGAAAGGCCTCGTCGCCAATCCGGCGTGGTGGGGCGGTCGCATCCTCGACGGCGTCCTGGTGACGGACATCGCGACTGGTGAACCGGTCATCGGAGAGTGGGACCACGCTGACGAGACGCAGGACGGGGTCGGCTATGAGACCTGGAAAGGGATCATGGGTGGCGTGCGAGCGGCCCGCCTTCACCGGGGCATGAACCGCGGTGAAGGAGTGCCCCGCTCCGCTGTCGCGTCGGCCGGTCGAACGTACTTGTTCTCCGGCGTTCTCCGATGCGGCCGGCTCAACGACCTCGGCGAAGTCTGCCGCTCCAAGCTCTGCGGCAACAAGGCGACCGGAAGGAACGCCAAGTACGGCGACTACTACCGATGTGGAGACCCCAACTGCAAGGGCATCGGCCGGAGAGTGCAGCCCGTTGACGAATTCCTCGAAGGTCTGCTCCTCGGCCATCTCGATGAGCATTTCGCCGGCACCACGGCCGAGCCGGTCGCATGGCGTGGTGAGGAGAAGCTGACCGGCCTGCGCGCGACGAGGCACGGTATCGAAGAGGCGGTTGCCACAGGGGAAGCAGCATGGGGCGACGTCCGCGATCTGCTCGTGCGGCTCAACCGGAACATCGAAGGTTTGGAGGCGGAGCGGCAGGAGCACATCGAGGCGCAGGCGACGGAGCACCTCCTGCGTGGGTGGTCCCCCGAGAAGTGGGGTGGCATGGCCTTGCGTGAGAAGCGGAAGGTGATCGCTCAGGTGCTCGCGTCGGTACTCGTCCTGCCCGTTCCGGAAAGCGTCAGTGACAAGGCGCCGTTCGACCCCGGCCTTCTCAGGCCTTCGTGGCGTCTGACGGCGCCTACCCGCCCATCCACTCCGTGAGGAAGGCGTCGACCAGCTCCTTGTCCCTGGTCTGCGTCAATCGTGCCCGTGCGGCCGTCGGAGGGAGCCAGAGCAGCTGAGTGACCTCCCTGTTCGGTTCGAACCAGCCGCCGGTGGCCTCCGCCGCCCAGTAGCGGACCACCTTGGGGCGGCCCTGCACCCGGTAACGAACGCTGGGCAGCTCGACGCCCGGTTCGCACGTCATGCCGGTCTCCTCAAGCACTTCTCGTAGGGCCCCGGTACGCCAGTCCTCCCCGTGCTTCAACTTCCCCTTCGGGTGCGACCAGTCGCCCCACTTCGGCCGGAAGATCACGGCGATCTCCGTGCCACCCCCGGAAGGTGCGTGCCGCCACAGCACGCACCCCGCTGCGAGGATCGGGGCTGGTGAGGTCATGACACGGGCGCCGTGGCGGGCTGCCAGGCGCGTTGGAAGGCGAAGCGGGAGGCTTCCACCTCGTGGCGCTGGTCCGCGTGGAGGACGCCGAGGGCGTACGCGGTGGCGGGGGCGATGCGGGGCGTACGGGCCGCGGCGGCGGCCGCGGCGGCCGCCTCGGAGGCGTCGCGGTGGTGGTTCAGCGCCCGGCCGGCCTCGTCGAGGACCGGGTCGGGGGCTGCGTCGCCGTGCAGCACCTCGCAGGCGTACCGGTGCAGCCGCAGCAGCAGCCGGGTCTGGTGCCAGGGCGCGTCCTGGGCCTCGCCCGCCGCGAGACCGAGGGCGTCGGCGTTGTACGGGTGGGCCGCGCGGGCCAGCGGCAGGACGGAGACCGCGTCCAGGAGGCGGCGCTCGACGACCGCGGCCGGGGCGTCGAGGACCTCGATCGCCTGGGCCGCCCCCGCGGGCCCGAGCGGAACCTCGGAGGCCAGGAGCGCGACGGCGTCCGCGACCGCGTGGAAGCGGGAGGAGCCCAGCGCCTGGAGGGCGGCCGAGTGGGCGCGCGTCCGGGCCAGCGTGAGCTGGCGTTCCAGCAGGGCGCCGGCCCGGGCGGCGCCGACCGTCAGGCCGGCGCTCTCGGCGCCGCGCGCGGCGGGCACGGGTCCCCCGGGGCCCGGTCCGCCGGAGCCGTGGCCCCCGTTCGACAGGCGGGACAGCGCGTCCACCAGTCGGATGAGCCGGGCGGTGCAGGCGTGCTCCAGGGCGAGCGTCCCGGAGAGCCAGGCCAGCTCCGTGCGGAGCTGGTCGGCCCAGGGGGCGTCGAGGAGCGGGCGGAAGGTGTGCAGCGTTCCGCCGATGCGGCGGGCGGCGGCGCGCAGGGACCGGGCGGCCTCCTCCGCGCCGGCGGTGTCCGCGCCGCTCTCCGTGTGCAGGCGCAGGGCGCGCAGGAAGTCTCCGGCCCGCGCCCGGAGGTAGGGGGAGAGGACCTCTCCCGCCGTGACGCCCGCGGTGGCGGAAAGGTGGTCAGGGTTGTGCACGCCGGCGCCTCCGCGCGTCGATGAGCATCTCCTGCACGTGCCGCAGGGGCTGGCCGTCGGCGTCGGTCGCGTGCCGCGTCCAGTTCCCGTCCGGGCCGAGGTGCCAGGAGGAGGTGGTGTCGGACATTCCGGTCTCCAGGAGCCGGCTCAGGGCCGCCCGGTGGGCCGGGTCGGAGACCCGGACGAGCGCCTCGATGCGCCGGTCGAGGTTCCGGTGCATCATGTCGGCGCTGCCCAGCCAGACCTCGGGCTCGCCGCCGTTGCCGAAGGCGAAGACCCGGGAGTGTTCCAGGAAGCGGCCGAGGATCGAGCGGACCCGGATGTTCTCGGAGAGGCCGGCGACGCCCGGGCGGATCGCGCAGATGCCGCGGACCCAGATGTCGACCGTGACGCCCGCCTGCGAGGCCCGGTAGCAGGCGTCGATGATCGCCTCGTCGACCATCGAGTTGACCTTGATACGGACGTAGGCCGGGCGGCCCGCGCGGTGGTGGGCGATCTCCTGGTGGATCCGGGAGACCAGTCCGTCCCGCAGGGACTTCGGGGCCGTGAGCAGCCGGCGGTAGGTCTCCCGGCGGGAGTAGCCGGAGAGCCGGTTGAACAGGTCGGAGAGGTCGGCGCCGACCTGCGGGTCGGCGGTGAGCAGGCCGAGGTCCTCGTAGAGCCGGGCCGTCTTGGGGTGGTAGTTGCCGGTGCCGACGTGCGAGTACCGGCGCAGGACGTCGCCCTCCTGCCGGACCACGAGGGAGAGCTTGCAGTGCGTCTTCAGGCCGACGAGGCCGTAGACGACGTGGCAGCCGGCCTCCTCCAGCTTGCGCGCCCACTTGATGTTGGCCTGCTCGTCGAAGCGGGCCTTGATCTCGACGAGGACGAGGACCTGCTTGCCGCTCTCGGCGGCGTCGATCAGCGCGTCGACGATCGGGGACTTGCCGGAGGTCCGGTACAGCGTCTGCTTGATCGCGAGGACGTCCGGGTCGGCCGCGGCCTGCTCCAGGAAGGCCTGGACGGAGGTGGAGAAGGAGTCGTACGGGTGGTGCAGGAGCACGTCCCGTTCCCGCAGCGCCATGAAGATGTCGGGCGCGGAGGCGGACTCGACCTCGGCGAGGTCCCGGTGGGTGCCGGCGACGAACTTCGGGTACTTCAGCTCGGGCCGGTCGAGCCCGGCGATCCCGAAGAGGCCGGTGAGGTCGAGCGGGCCGGGCAGCGGGTAGACCTCGGCGTCGGAGACCTTCAGCTCGCGGACGAGCAGGTCGAGGACGTACGGGTCGATGGACTCCTCGACCTCCAGGCGGACCGGCGGGCCGAAGCGGCGGCGCAGCAGCTCCTTCTCCAGGGCCTGGAGCAGGTTCTCGGCGTCGTCCTCCTCGACTTCGAGGTCCTCGTTCCGGGTCACCCGGAACATGTGGTGGGCCAGTACCTCCATGCCGGGGAAGAGCTCTTCCAGGTGTGCCGCGATGACGTCCTCCAGCGGGACGTACCGCTCGGGGGAGGCCTCGAGGAAGCGGGAGAGCAGCGGCGGCACCTTGACGCGGGCGAAGTGGCGGTGGCCGCTGACCGGGTTGCGTACGACGACGGCCAGGTTCAGGGAGAGGCCGGAGATGTACGGGAAGGGGTGTGCGGGGTCCACGGCCAGGGGGGTGAGGACGGGGAAGATCTGCTGCCGGAACAGGGTGAAGAGGCGCGCCTGCTCCTTCTCGGTCAGCTCGGGCCAGCGGATCAGGTGGATGCCCTCGTCGGCGAGGGCCGGGGCGACGTCCTGCTGGTAGCAGGCGGCGTGCCGGGCCATGAGCTCGCGCGAGCGGGTCCAGATCAGCTCCAGGACCTCGCGGGGCTGCAGACCGGAGGCGGAGCGGGTGGCGACGCCGGTGGCGATTCGGCGCTTGAGGCCGGCCACGCGCACCATGAAGAACTCGTCGAGGTTCGACGCGAAGATCGCGAGGAAGTTAGCCCGTTCGAGGAGGGGGGTGTTCGGGTCCTCGGCCAGTTCGAGGACGCGTTCGTTGAACGCGAGCCAGCTGCGCTCCCGGTCGAGGAAGCGGCCCTGGGGAAGTTCGCCGTCCGTGCTGTCGTCCTCGTACGCGTCGAGATCGGCGTCGAGGTCCGGGTCGAGGTCGGAGCCCCGCTCCGGGTTGACGGTGTGCGGGCGGTGCGCGGCTATGGAGCCGACCGTGGGCTGCGCGTTCTGCCGCGTGGTGGGCTCGTCGCTCCGGGTGCTTTTCGCGGACCCCTTCGCGGACGGCTTCGCGGGCGTCTTGGGGGCCGTCTTGGCGTTCTTCGCGGACGGCTGGACCGGGACCTCGGCAGGCTGCTTGCTCATGGCCCCATTCTTCCGCGCGAAGGGGTGGTCGGGCGCGTCGGAGCGGGCCGTGGGCGCGGGGAGTCTCCCTTTGGGGAGCGCGTTGGGGGTCGCGTGCACGACGGGCTTCATTGCGTGAGCGTCGCAAGCGCGTCTGAATGGCCGGTAACGACGACATGACGTGCGGGAATCCATGCGCAACGGGTGCCGCTACGGAATCCGGGGGCGGACGGCCGAGAGCTAACACGCCGGAACGGCCGGTGGCAAGCAGGAGTGCCGGGCGCCGGGGCAGGCAGGAGCGCCGGGCGCCGGTGGCAGGCAGAAGGGCCGGGCGCCGGTGGCAGGCAGGAGTGCCGGGCGACGGGGCAGGCAGAAGGGCCGGGCGCCGGTGGCGGGCAGGAGTGCCGGGCGCCGGTGGCAGGCAGGAGTGCCGGGCGACGGTGGCAAGCAGAAGGGCCGGGCGAAAGCCCGGCCCTTCTCCGTACCGCCTCGTCGTCAGGCGTCCGCCGCGACCCGGGCCCTGCGCCGCCGGGTCCTGTGGACCAGTACGGCGAAGGCCAGCAGGGCCGCCGGGTACAGCAGCACCCAGCCGAACCCGGCCAGCATCGCCAGGACCGGGGCTCCGGCCACCAGCGCGAGGAGCCGCTGCGACGGCCGCGTGTACAGCTTGGCGTAGCTGAGCACGGCGATCGCGTACCCGATGACGAAGTTCACCGTGGAGAGCTGGAAGACCATCGTCAGGCTGATCAGGTCGAACGCCTCGACGACCACCACCCCGCCGAACATCAGCACCGACAGCAGCACGGCGGGCCGGGGCGCGCCGGAGCGGGCGTCGACCCGGGCCAGCGTGGCCGGCAGGAGGCCGTCCCGTGCGGTGGCGAACACGATCCGGGAGGTCGCCCAGGTGCCGCCCATCAGGGTCGCGAAGATGATCGCCGCGCCCAGGGCGGCCGCGATCCGGCCGCTGGCGTCGCCGAGGACCTGTTCCAGGACGGCGACGACCGGCGCCTCGGAGAGCAGCGGGTCGTCCGGTGCGACGACGAGCTGCACGGCGAGGGATATGCCCAGGTAGAGCGCGACGACGATGACGAAGGTGATGCCGATGACGAGCGGGAAGTCCCGCTTCGGGTTGCGGTACTCCTCGGCCGTCGACGAGACCAGCTCCCAGCCGGTGAAGGCGAAGAACACCAGGCCCACGGCGGGCAGCGCGGCCAGCCACTCGGTCGGCGCGACCACGTCGCCGTGCAGGGAGCCGGAGTCCACCATTGCCGGGGCGAAGGCGACCAGCGCGAGGAGCAGCAGCAGACCGATGGTGACCGCCGACTGGATGCCGCCGGCCAGCCGGGAACCGGCCGCCTGGAGCAGACCGATGACCACCAGGTAGCCGAGGGCCACCCAGCCGCCGATGCCGCTGTTGCCGAGAAGCGCGGCGACGTAGTTGCCGCCGCTGATCGCCATCGCCGCTCCGCCGAACGCGCAGGCGCCGATGAGGATGACCGACGCGACGGTGGAGCCCGGCGAGCCGAACGCGGCCTGGGCGAAGCCCTGGACGCCGCCGGCGGTCGGGTAGCGGGCTCCGAGCCGCGCGAAGACGACGAGGAGCGGAAGGACCACGACGGCCGCCGAGAGCCAGGCGTACACGGCGCTGGAACCGACCTGGTCGTAGGCGAGGCCCGGCAGGACGAGGAGTCCGCTGCCGATGATCATTCCGGTGGCGACACCGACGCCCTTGGGTACGGTCAGGGTCTTGTGGAGTTCCGAACTCGACGCTTCCGGAGTGGTTTTCGCAGTGGTTTTCGTGGAGCCGGGTTGGCCGGTGCT
Organism: Streptomyces sp. NPDC127129; assembly: GCF_042671585.1. Lineage (NCBI taxonomy): Bacteria > Bacillati > Actinomycetota > Actinomycetes > Kitasatosporales > Streptomycetaceae > Streptomyces > Streptomyces sp. NPDC127129. The sequence goes on along the minus strand of NZ_JBHXTV010000007.1, from coordinate 344,110 downwards.
CGGCTTGCGCTCCTCGGACGTCTGTCCCTCATTCGTGACTGCCATTACCTCACCTGGGTGTGTGGGACCTTGCTCGCGGGGCCGACCAGCACGCGCGTGCCATCATGCGCGGCACGGAACCCGAGTGGGGAGTCCTTCTTCAGCCGCCAGGGCTCCGGAAGGGTCTGAATGGCTTGTTTCCAGTGGGAGCCGGTGTCCGAAGGGCTGTTGGAGAGCGTGATGCCCTCGGCAAGGTCGAGTTCGAACCACATCACGACCGCGTGGGCGGCTCCGTTCTCCAGCGGTGCGGTCTCGAACTGCCGGGAGGTCGGCTCGATGTCCTGGGCGAAGTCGAAGTGGAAGATCTCGACCGGGTCGGTGAGCGGGCGGTGCCGGTAGTTGGTGAGCGTGGTGGAGAAGTACTCCAGCGAGGTGAGCGAGGCGAAGGGGCTGAAGTCGAAGCCCTCGACCTCGCCGACGTGGTTGAGCGAGTGCAGCTCGGGGCTCTCCACGAACTGGGCGAAGAGACGGCCGGAGCGGGGCAGGACGGTCGCGTCGGGGGTGAGCAGCTCCCGCCGGGCGTGCTTCAGCGCGGGTACGGCGAACTCGCCGAGCAGCGCGCAGTCGAAGATCTCGGTGACCAGGACGTCGGCCCGCCGCGGCAGGTCCACGCCGACGCGCAGGTCCGTGGAGAGTCCGGAGACGACGCTGACGACGTCCTCGTACCCGTTCTGCCGCACGATCTCGCGGGCGGTCGCGGAGACGACGTCGACGGCCTCGACCGTGACGACCCGCTGCGCGCCGGAGCGGGCGGCGAGCAGCGCGAGGAGACCGCCGCCGGTGCCGATGTCGAGCACCAACTGCCCGTCGCCGACGACCTGCTGGATCGCCTTGGCGTACGCCTGGTTGCGCTCGGTGTCGTTCATCATGCCGAAGTGCCAGCGCGGCACGAGGGCGCGCACGGCGCGGTTGATCTCCCGCCGGTAGCGCTCGCCGTCGCCGGCGGTGTCACAGCGGGCCGCGGCGCTGAACAGGTCGTAGGCGCGCTCGTACTGGCGCTGTGCCATGGCCTCCTCGCCGAGTGCGAGCAGGGTCTGGCAGGGGTCGGCGGAGCCCGCGGGCCGGCGGGGTGCGAGCAAGTCGAGGGGGGTGTCTTCCGTGGCGGTGAGGGTCATGCCGCGTTCACTCCTGCTCGGACCATGGTGTGGATGGGGACGGGCGTCTCATCTCCGGCGGGGAGGTACACGGTGACGGTGTGTCCGACGCGCACGGCGGGGTGCGAGCGGTCACAGAGCCGGTCGACCGGGAACAGGCCGCCGTGCCAGGGGCAGACGAGCCTCCCCTCTTCGACCTCGCCGAGGTGGAGCGGGCCGCCGCGGTGGGGGCAGCGGCTGCTCAGGACGTGCACGGCGTCGTCGCGTTCCATGACGAAGTAGATCTCGTCGCCGGCGACGAGCGCGTTGTGCTCGGTGCGGTCGAACTCCGCCCGTGTGCGGGGCTTCGCGGGTGCGGCCGCGGCCCCCTTCGTACGGGCGCTCACGCGGCCGGTCCGGTGGCGATCTGGGTGCGGGACTCGGCCCGGACGCCGTAGAGACGGCCGGCCGGGACGACGACGGACTTGCCCTGCGGCACGCGCAGCGGGTCGCCGGTGGCGGAGGTGTACAGCAGGGCCTCGCCGCCGCGGACGTGCAGCCGGGTGGCGACGGAGGCGACCTGGGTGTCGAAGGGGCTGTCGCTGTCGAGCTCCACGACCTCGCCGGCCGGAGCGTCGGTCTTCGCCGGTGCGTCCGAGAGCGCCGGGTCCCAGGTGAGCTGGGCCAGCAGGTCGGCGCCCGCGAGACGGTCGAGGAGCTGGATCTCCTCGACGCCCTGGAGCAGGCCCTTGACGGCGACGGGGCCGTGCTTGAGGGCGAGCGGGATGAGCAGGTCGTCGATGGCCATGCGGCCGTGGTGCTGGTCGATGTGCGCGTGCTCGTCGCAGTAGCGGGTGTCGACGTCCTTGCCGTACACGTCACGGAAGACCTTGGTGAGGTCGCCGAACCAGGCGGCGAAGGTCGCCTCCAGGAAGGCCATGGCGCCGATGTAGCGGAAGAAGCCGGTGCGGTTCCGGGTCGCCCAGTAGAAGTAGTTGTTGATCGCGATCGAGCTGGGCAGGTAGAAGAACCAGTAGTGGTGCGAGGTGGTGGCCATGCCGACGCTGGAGCAGAGCTCCATGAAGAGCGTGCTGTGCTTCGCCGGGAAGACGCCGTAGCCGAACTCGTCGACGAAGATCTTGAAGAGCTCGCTCTGCTCCGGTCCGAACGCGCCGCCCAGGTTCTGCGACATCGCGGTGGCCTCGGTCAGCCCGTCGAGTGCCATCTGGACGATCTGGGTGCCGGCGGCGTTCTTGGGCGAGGTGGCGGAACGGATCGCGTCGAACACCGGGCGGTTGCCGGGGCTGTTGGCCAGGTCGACGGAGCGGCGCAGGTGGGCGCGGAGGGTGTCTTCGTCCCACTGCCCGGTGATGCCGACGGAGTCGTCGAGGAAGCCGAAGGCGAAGCGTTCGGCCTCGGGGCGGATCCGCTCGCCGGAGAGCCGGCTCTCGGAGTCGTAGAAGGCGTTGAAGTCGTCCTCGAACCTGCGCAGTCCGGCGGCGGGCAGGAACAGCGCGTCGCTCTCGTAGACGTTCATCAGCAGACGGTTCGCGAGCAGGCTCCGGTCGGAGGCGAACGTCTCCTCGACGAGGGGTGTGCCCCAGTCGATCCCGGCGATGCGCTCGGGGTTCAGGGGGCGGTGGTACGGGTTGTCCTTGATGAACGTTTCGCTGGTCGAGCGGAACTGTGAGAAGCGGCTGTACCGGACGCTCTCCTCGGTCAGGTTGCCGAAGGCGCTTTCCGGGCTGGTGCTCGTGGTCATCGTGGTCGTGCCCCTCCGTTACTGCACAGCGACAGTCGTCGTGACGCTGGCGATTGTGCGCAGGGGCATCTGAAGAAGGTCTGAAGAGTGTCAGGGTCACGTTCTTCAGTCCCGGTGAGCCGGGCCTCTCAGCTGCGGGCGAGGGCGTCCGGGAGACAGCAGCCCGGGAAGCCGTCGTCGTGGATCGGGGTCATCATGAGCGTCGAGCGGGCGGTGGGCCGGTCGGCGGCGGCCGCGCGTTCGGACGCGTAGATGCCGACGAGTTCGTCGAAGCGGTACGCGTCGGAGCCGCTGCGCTCCAGCAGGCCCACGTCGGCCAGGGCGTCGAGCCTGCGCCGGGCGGCCGCCGGGTCGCCGTCCGCGAAGGCGGTCGCGTCCGCGGGCCCGATGGTGTCGGCGGGCCCGCCGGTCCCGGCGCCGGACCTGCCCAGCGCCCGGAAGAGCCGGGCCGCCTCCGGGGAGAGGGACAGGTAGCTGGCCTCCAGCGCGTGGCGGACGCTGGCCTCGCCGTCCCCCTCGACGCTCAGGTGGTCGAGGCGCGTCCAGGGGTCCTCGTACCGCTCCGCCAGTTCCCGCGGGCACAGGTGCGGGTTGGCGGCCATGGTTCCGGCGGCTATCCGGATGCCGAGGGGGAGCCGGCCGCAGTACTCGGCGAGGCGCTCCACCGTGGCGCGGTGCCCGGCGCACCGCTCGGGACCGAGGAGGGCGACGAAGAGGTCGGCGGCGGTCTGCCGGTCCAGTGGACGCAGCCCGATGCGCTGGGCGCCCTCGCGGGCGACGAGCCCCCGCTGGAGGCGGCGGCTGGTGACGATCACGGCCGAGGGGCCGGGCGGGACGAGCGGGCGTAACTGGTCCGCTTCGGCCGCGTCGTCGAGGAGGAGCAGCATCCGCCTGCCGTGCATGAGGGTGCGGTAGAGGGTGACGCGTCCTTCGAGGTCGTGGGGGAGCCGGCCGTGTTCGACGCCGAGTCCCTGGAGGAGACGGGCGAGTGCGTCGAAGGCGGAGCGGGCGCCGCCGTCGCCCGTGCCCCGCAGATCGACGTACAGCTGGCCGTCGGGGAACAGGTCCGTGTGTTCGTGGGCGAGTTCCAGGGCGAACGCGGTCTTGCCGACACCCGCAGGTCCGTCGACCGTCAGGATCGGGGCCGTGCTCCGGCAGTCGGCGGTGTCCTGGCCGAGTTTCTGCCTGGCCTGCTGGAGCTCCGGTTCGCGGCCGATGAAGACACGGGCGGTGGCGGGGAGCTGGTGCAAGGAGTGGCCGGCGTGGGGGGAGAGGAGGGAGAGGGGGCTCGACCGCGGGACCGGGGCCGGGGCCGGTGCCTCCGGCCGGGTCGCCGGGAGCGGCGCGGGGTGGTGCGCGGAGGGCCTGAGCGCGTACGTCCGGAACGGGGCGGACCGGGTTGCCCGGGGAGAGACGGCCGGCCGGGGCGGCCTGGCCGGCCAGGGTGAACCGGACGGACTGGGCGGCCGGGGTGTGACGGAGGGCCAGGGCGAGTCGGCCCGGTGCGCGGCCGGTGTCGCGGGCGGGCTCTCGGCGGCGGCTTCGCCCGCGAGTATCCGCTCGTACAGCTCGCGCAGTTCCCGGCCCGGGTCGATGCCCAGTTCCTCCCGCAGGAGGGTCCGTGCCTCGTCGTACGCCTGGATGGCGTGGGCCTGCCGCCCGCACCGGGACAGGGCCAGCATGTGGAGGTGGCGGAGCCGTTCGCGCAGCGGTTCCTGGGCGATGGCCTCGGAGGAGGCGACGATCGCGGCGTCGAGGTGGCCGGTGGCGATCAGCCCGGCGATCCAGCCCTCGGTCGCGGCGAACCGCAGCTCGCGCAGCCGGGTGCGTTCGAGTGCCGCGTACGGTCCGGGGATGCCGCTGAGCGCCTCGCCGTGCCAGAGCCCGAGCGCCGATTCGAAGCGCTCGTAGGCGGCCGGGGCGTCTCCCGAGGCCACCAGCTGCCGTGCCTCCTCGTAGCGGCGGACGAAGACGCTGGAGTCGACCGCGTCGGCGGGTACGCGCAGCTCGTAGCCGCCGGCGCGGGAGACGATGAACGCGCCGGACTCCCGGCTGCCCCGGTCCGGTTCGAGGGTCCGGCGCAGCGCGGCGACGTAGGTGTGCACGGCGTTGGCGGCCGAGGCCGGGGCGTCGGTGCCCCAGAGTGCGTCCACGATCTGCGCGCGGCTGACCGCGGTGCCGCGCCGGCCGGCGAGGAGCGCGATGACGGCCCGCTGTTTGGGCGGGCCCACGGTGAGTTCCCGGCCTGCCCGCCAGATGCGGAGGGGGCCGAGCAGGTGCAGGGCAAGGCGGTGCGTCGGTTCGGGCATGTGCTGTCACTCCAGGACCGGGCGTCGACGACGGGGAACGTTGACCGGTGGATCAGGAGACGGTCCTCGATGTGTCGGGATGCTCCTGGAACGGCCCATGACCTCGCACAGCCCTCGTGGTGCACCACTGCATGACGCAGATCCCTCCCCCGTGTACCCGTGGACGACGCACCTGCGTGGAGCAGGGTGCGAACGCGGATGACAGGCACGCTAGTTGGCCCCGGGCGGGGTCAAAAGCTGACACTCGGCCGTGGTTGCATTCCACCGGATATCCGGCAATAGGCGGCGGAGTGGCGAACGTGCCACCGGCATCGGCGGCACGTTCTCCGAGGCAACTCGCCATCAACCACGACATTGGGGGAGTGAGGGGCTCGCTTTCGACGGCCCCGTCGGATGGCTCAATCACATCCCTTGGCCGAGAGAGTTCGCACAGATCTCCGTTCGTTCGGCTCCACCGCTTCTCCGTCCGGGCTCGTCCGCCGCGTCAGCTGCCGGCGGGCGACGACGGGTGGCGCCTGTTCAGGACCCGGAACGCCACGAGGAGCGTGACGGCGGCGAGGGCGAGCACGATGCCGGTCTCGACGAGCTGGGTGGGCCAGAAGTGCGACTGGGGGTGGTAGTCGGCGTACTCGGCGACGACCGGCACGTCGACCCGGCAGCCGCCGGCCGGGACGGCCTCGGGGTCGCAGAAGTAGCCGGGCAGCCGGCCGCCGGTGGGGTCCATCAGGCCCTGGTCCATGAGCAGACCGTCCTCGGGCACCAGGACCATGCTGCCGTCGGCCACGGGCGGCCCCGTGACCGTCCGTACCGGCAGGAAGTCCCAGCGCAGCGCGCCGAGCACGGCCAGGACCAGGCCGGTGACCAGGCCGGTCGCGGCCATCGCGACCACCGTGCGGCGGATCAGCTGTCCGAGGAGCGCGCCGACGGCCACGGCCAGCAGGACGTACGCCACGAGGACGATGCCGGTCGCCTCGTACGGGCCGCGGTCCGACCAGTGCAGCTGCCAGGTGCCCGAGACCCGGCCCCACCCGATCCGGTAGATCGCCATCAGGGCGAGGGTGACCGCGAGCGCCGCGGTGGTCGCGGTGAGGAGCTTCGCGCGAAGCCACCCCACCGGGGTGAGGGACTGGGTGAGCGCGAGCCGGTACGTGCCGCTCTCCAGCTCACGGGCGATCAGCGGGCCCGCGACGAAGGCGCCGACGAGGAGGGGAAGGAGGACCATGCCGGTGGCGGTGTACTCCAGGGCCAGGCGCAGGAGGCCGTACGCCCGGTTGTCCTCGGAGGGGAGCGCGTAGCCGTCCACCACGCGGACGTCCGGGACCGTGGCGTCCCAGATCCGCAGCCCCAGGACCCCGGCGAGGACCAGGACCACCGCCGCTCCCGCGACCTGGAGCGTACGACGGTGCTGGCGGACCGCCACCCAGTGCGGGCCCTTCAGCGGGAGGGTGCTCATGCGGAGGCTCCTTCGGGGCGCAGGTGGGCGAGGACGAGGTCCTCCAGGGTCGGGGTGCTCGTCTGCCAGGGGCCTTCGACCCGGCCCTCCCGGCGGACCAGGGCCGTGAGCTGGCGGCCCGTCGTGCGGGACTCGACGACCGTGTGCGGGGCGAGGTCGGCGACCGGGCCGCGCAGCACGGCGTGCGCGGCGAGGAGTTCGTCGATCGCGCCGTCGAGGCGGACGCGGCCGCCGTCGACGAGGAGCAGGTGGTCGCAGGCGCCCTCCAGCTCGGTGAGGATGTGCGAGGACATGACCACCGTCGTGCCGCGTTCGGCGGCGTCCGCCATCAGGACGCCCATGAGCTGCCGGCGGGCGAGGGGGTCCAGGTCGGCCATCGGCTCGTCGAGGAGGAGCAGTTCGGGCCGCTTGCCGAGGGCCAGGGCGAGGGCGACGCGGGTGCGCCGGCCGCCGGAGAGGTCGCGGACGCGCGCGGCCGGGTCGAGCTCGGCCGTGATCCGCTCGGCGGCGGCTCCGTCCCAGCGGCCCGGGTTGAGTTCCCGGCCCATGCGCAGCGTCTCGGCGACGGTGAGCTGCGGGTAGAGCGGCTTCTCCTGGGCGACGTACGCGAGGTGTTCGCGGGCGGGGGCCCGGACCGTGCCCTCGGTGGGGGGCAGCAGTCCGGCCGCCAGCGCGAGGAGCGTCGACTTGCCGGCGCCGTTGGGTCCGACGAGCGCGCAGACCCGGCCTGCGGGGAGCGCGAAGGTGCACCCTCTCAGCGCCCAGCCGCCGCCGGGGCGCCGTGCCGCCCCCCGCCCTCCGTACCGTTTGCCCAGGCCCTCGGTGCTCAGGACCGTTCCGTCGGTCATGCGTCCCCCTCGAAGAATTCCTTCAGTACGGATGTGAAGAGCGCGGCCACGTCCTCGCGCTCCAGTCCTTCCTCCCGCGCGCGGCGTGCCCAGTCGGCGAGTTCGCCCCGCAGGGGCGAGTCCGCGGGGCCGGTGCCGAGCGTCGCGCGGACGAAGGTGCCGAGGCCACGGCGGGCCTCGACGAGCCCTTCGCGCTCCAGCTCGCGGTAGGCCTTGAGGACCGTGTTCGGATTGATGGCCGTCGCCTCGACGACCTCGCGCGCGGTGGGCAGCCGGTCCCCCGGTTCCAGAACGCCCATGCGCAGGGCCTGTTTGGTCTGCTGGACGATCTGGACGTAGGTGGCGACGCCACTGCGCCGGTCGATGCGGTACTCGAGCACGTTCCTTCTCACCACCCTTTCACTAATCAAGTAGTGAAAGGGTGGTGCAAGAGAGGGGGCGGTGTCAACCGCCCCCTTCTTCCAGGTGGGTTGGCCGGAGCTCAGGACTCCGTGCGGTACATCAGGTCCACCTCGTGCGTGACGAAGCCCAGCCGCTCGTACACCGTCACCGCCGCCGTGTTGTCCGCGTCCACGTACAGCATCGCGGTCGGCAGCCCCTGCGCCGCCAGGTGGCGCAGCCCGATCGCCGTGAGCGCCTTGCCGAGGCCGCTGCCCTGCGCCTCCGGCAGGATGCCGATCACGTACACCTCGCCGAGCTGCTCCTCCGCGTGCGTCTTCGTCCAGTGGAAGCCGATCAGCTTCCCCTCCTTCTCCGCGAGGAAGAAGCCCTTGGGGTCGAACCACGGCTCGGCGAACCGGTCGTCGAGGTCCCGCTGGGCGAGCGAGCCCTGCTCGGGGTGGTGGGCGAAGGCCGCCGCGTTGACCGCGAGCCAGGCGGCGTCGTCCTGGCCGGGGACGAAGGTGCGGACCGTGACGTCCTCGGGCAGCGCCGGCTCGGGGATGTCGAGCGGCACCAAGGGGCGGCGCAGCTGGCGCAGTTCGCGGAACAGGGTCAGGCCGAGCACCTGGGCCAGGTGCCGGGCCGCGGCCTTCCCGCCGTGCGCCCAGACCCGCAGCCGCTTGCCCGAGGCGGCGAGGAGCGCGGTGCCGAGCGCCCGGCCGTGACCGCGGCCGCGGTGCGACGGATGGACGACGAGCTCGGCGGCCGGGGCCTCCACCGGGTCGGTGTCCTCCAGCTGCGCGTAGCCGTAGAGCTGGGCGCCGACGGTGAGCAGGAAGTGCCGCACCCCCTCGCGCCGGCCGTGGCGCAGATACAGCCGCCCCTGCTCGGACACGGCGTGGACGCCGTCGGCGCGGTCGGTCGCCTCCAGCAGGTCGAGGACGTCCGTCACCTGCTCGGGGGAGAGCTCGTCGAGAGTGTGGATCTGCCGGCCGGGTTCGAGGGCCGGTGCCGCGTCAGGAGTCATGGTCCCGAGCCTACGGAATCAACCTAGTTGTAACCCGGTACCCCCTGTTGCGCTACGCGCGTTGACTCTAGGCTGCGCCCGGTACGTCAGCAGTCGACAGGCGCCTCTCGCAGGGGCGCGGGGACAAGGGGAACGATGGCAGCGACACCGAAGAAGAAGAGGACAGCGGGGCGGATACTCGCCGTCGGCGCGGGGCTCGCCACCGTCGGCGCGCTCGTCGCCGCGCTGCCCGCGGGCGCCTCGGGGACGAAGGGCGGGGACGACGAGCGCGGCCAGGGCTACGGCTACGGGCGTTACGTCGACGTGCAGCTCCTCTCCTTCAACGACCTGCACGGGAACCTGGAGCCCCCCACGGGCTCGGCCGGGCGGGTCACCCAGATCCAGCCTGACGGGACGACGAAGACCATCGACGGTGTCGGTGGCGTCGAGTACCTGGCCACGCACCTGCGTGAGGCCCGCAAGGGCAACCCGTACTCCGTCACCGCCGCCGCCGGCGACATGATCGGTGCCTCCCCGCTGGTCTCCGGGCTCTTCCACGACGAGCCGACCATCGAGGCGCTGAACCGGCTGAAGCTCGACGTCAGCTCCGTCGGCAACCACGAGTTCGACGAGGGCGCGCGCGAGCTGGCCCGGATGCAGAACGGCGGCTGCCACCCGACCGCCGGCTGTTTCGAGGAGGGCAAGCGGTTCAAGGGGGCGCGCTTCCCCTACCTCGCGGCCAATGTGACGAACGAGAAGACCGGCCGTCCGATCCTCGACCCGTACGTCATCTGGGAGCGCAACGGCGTCAAGGTCGGCTTCATCGGCGTCACCCTGGAGGGCACGGCCGACATCGTCTCCGCCGAGGGCATCAAGGGCCTGAAGTTCGGCGACGAGATCGAGACGATCAACAAGTACACCAAGGTCCTGGAGCGCAAGGGCGTCAAGTCCATCGTCGCCCTGCTGCACGAGGGCGGGGCGCCGGCCTCGGGTTCGTACAACTACAACTGCGACAGCCCGGGCCCCGGCGACGGCATCTCGGGCCCGATCGTCGACATCGCGAAGAAGGTCAGCCCGCAGGTGGACGCCCTGGTCACGGGCCACACCCACCAGGCGTACGCCTGCACGATTCCGGACCCGTCGGGCAAGCCGCGCACGGTCACCTCGGCCGCCTCCTTCGGCAAGCTCTACACGGACACGACGCTGACCTACGACCGCCGGTCCAAGGACATCGTCCGTACCGCCGTCTCCTCCGCGAACCACGTCGTCACCCGTGACGTGGCGAAGGCGGAGGACATGACCACGCTGATCGACCGCTGGAAGACGCTCGCCGCGCCGATCGCGAGCCGTCCGGTCGGCTACATCGCCGGTGACGTCGACAACCCGGCCGACGCGGCCGAGAAGCCGCTCGGCAACCTGATCGCCGACGCGCAGCTGGAGGGCATGGCCCCGGCCGACAAGGGCGGCGCGCAGCTCGCGCTGATGAACCCGGGCGGTGTCCGCGCGCCGCTGGTCCACAAGGCGTCCGGCGCCGAGGGCGACGGGGTCGTGACCTACGGCGAGGCGTACACGGTCCAGCCCTTCACCAACATGATGACGGCGGTCGACCTGACCGGCGCCCAGCTCATCACCACGCTCCAGCAGCAGGTGAGCGGCCCGAACCAGGCCGCCCCGAAGATCCTTCAGGTCTCGAAGGGCTTCACCTACACCCTGGACATGACGAAGACCGGCGCCGACCGGATCGTGACCTCCTCGGTGAAGCTGAACGGCGAGGCGATCGACCCGTCGAAGACCTACCGGGTCGCGATGAACGAGTTCCTGGCCGGTGGCGGTGACGGCTTCGCCGTCCTGAAGGAGCACAAGAACAAGCTGGTCGGCGCGTCCGACCTGGACCTGTTCACCGCCTACCTGGCGGCCCACTCCTCCGCGAGCGCGCCGCTGGCCCCGCCGGCGACGGGCCGGATCACGGTCGTCAAGTAACGCCGCGAGCAACTCCGCTCCGCCCGGGGGGCGGTGGGCCGTTACGACGGTCCGCCGCCCCCTTCCGCGTATGCCGGACCCTGGCGGATATTGACGCGTACGCGTCATACTCCGCGCATGGACCGACGACGCTTTCTCGCGGGAGCCGCGGCAGCCGGTGCCGTCCTCCTGGTGGGAGCCCCGCCCGCGCGGGCGCTCACCACCCAGGACTGGATGGCCGGCCACGGCGACCCCACCCCGCTCCAGAAGCTCACCATCCCCGGCACCCACGACTCCGGCGCCCGCTTCGGCGGACCCTGGTCCCAGTGCCAGAACACCACCCTCGCGCAGCAGCTCGCTTCCGGAATCAGGTTCTTCGACATCCGCTGCCGCGTCACCGGCGGCTCCTTCGCCATCCACCACGGCCCCTCGTACCAGAACATGATGTTCGGCGACGTCCTCATCGCCTGCCGTGACTTCCTCGCCGCCCACCCCTCCGAGACCGTCCTGATGCGCGTCAAACAGGAGTACTCCTCGGAGTCCGACGCCACCTTCGGCGCCGTCTTCGGCGACTACCTCGACAACCGGGGCTGGCGCTCCCTCTTCCGCATCGGCGACACCGTCCCCACCCTCGGCCAGGCCCGCGGCAAGGTCGTCCTCATCGCCGACAACGGGGGCCTGCCCGGCCTCAAATGGTGGGACGGCGGCGCCCTCGCGATCCAGGACGACTGGAACGCCCTGCCGAACGCGAAGTACCCCAAGATCGAGGCCCACCTCCGCACGGCCGTCGAACAGCCCGGCAAGCTGTACATCAACTTCGTCAGCACGTCCGCGTCCCTGCCGCCGCGCTGGAACTCCGACAACCTCAACCCCCGCGTCCACGGCTTCCTGGACGGAACCGCGAACGGCTGGAAGGGGCTGGGCATCGTCGCCATGGACTTCCCCAACACCCGCTCAGGCCTGGTCGAGTCCCTCGTGCGCCACAACTGACGGCGGGGGCGTCGGCGCGCCCGGCAGTCGCAGGACCGCCGCCGTGCCGCCGCCCTCGGCCGCCGTCAGGGCCACCGTGCCGCCCGCCTGGTGGACCGTACGGGCCACGATCGACAGGCCCAGGCCCGAGCCGGGCAGGCTGCGTGCCGACGGCGAGCGCCAGAAGCGTTCGAAGACATGCGGGAGTTCCTCCGCCGCGACGCCCGGCCCGTGGTCGCGGACGGTCAGCTCGCCCCGCATCAGGGTCACCTCCACCGTGCCCCTCGCCGGCGAGAACTTCACCGCGTTGTCCAGGACGTTCACCAGCGCGCGCTCCAGCGCAGCCGGCTCCGCCCGGACGTACCAGGGCGCGAGATCCGTGACGAACGTCAGCTCGGGGCCCCGCAGCCGCGCCCGGTCCAGAGCCGACCTCAGGAGCGCGTGCAGCGGGACGACCTCCAGCGGGCCCGGCTGCTTCGCGTCCGGGCGGGCCAGCTCCTGGAGGTCGCCGATCAGCGCCGCCAGCTCCGTCATCTGCGCCTTCACCGACGCCATCAGCGCCCGCCGGTCCTCGGGCGGCAGGGCTCGGCCCGTCTCCTCGCTGCGGGCCAGCAGCTCGATGTTGGTACGCAGCGAGGTCAGCGGCGTCCGCAGCTCGTGGCCCGCGTCCGCGATCAGCTGCGACTGCCGGTCCCGCGAGACCGCGAGCGCCGCCGTCATGGCGTTGAAGGAGCGCGAGAGGCGGGCGATCTCGTCCTCGCCCTCGACCGGGATCCGTACGGTCAGGTCCTCCGTCGCCGCCACGTGCTCCACCGCGCCCGTCAGCCGGTTCACCGGTTCCAGGCCCGTCCGCGCCACCCACAGCCCGGCCGCGCCCGCGCCCACGACACCGATCCCGGAGACGAGCAGCAGCACCCAGCCGAGCGTGGACATCGAGCGGTCGATCTCGTACAGCGGACGTGCGACCGAGACCGCGACCGGCTGGTCGGCGATCGACACGGGATACGAGTAGACCCGCATCTCCGTGCCGTTCTCGGCGTCCGTCGTGTGCAGGGCGAACGGCTGCTCGCCCCGCGCGACCGCGAGGTCCTCGTTCCGGGCGGGGATCGGGGAGGTGCCGAGCGTGCAGAGGTCACCGGTGACGGTGACGATCTGCAGGGTCTGCGCCGGCCCGGACGGCACCGGGCGGTCCCGCGCCCCCGGGGCGCAGGAGGCCAGCAGCATCCGCGCCTGCTCGTCCGTGAGACGGCTGCCGCGCAGCGAGGAGTCGAGCTCCGCCTCCAGCTGCGCCCGCGTCACGAACCAGCAGGCGAGCGAGACGGCCGCCACCGCCACCGCGACCGCCGTCGCGGTCAGCAGCGCGAGCCGGGACCGCAGCGGCCGCGACCGGAACCAGACGACAGGACCGCTCACTCCGGGCCTCCGCCGCGCAGTACGTATCCCACGCCCCGCACCGTGTGCACGAGGCGCGGCTCGCCGCCCGCCTCCGTCTTCCGCCGCAGATACATCACGTACACGTCGAGCGAGTTCGAACTCGGCTCGAAGTCGAAGCCCCAGACCGCCTTCAGGATCTGCTCGCGCGTCAGCACCTGGCGGGGATGGGCCAGGAACATCTCCAGGAGCGTGAACTCCGTCCGCGTGAGCTCCACCGCCCGGCCGGCCCGCGTCACCTCGCGGGTCGCCAGGTCCATTCGCAGATCCCCGAAGCTCAAGGCCTCGCCCTCCGGCGGCGCCCCGGCGGCGCTCGCGTACGAGCTGCGCCGCAGCAGCGCACGGATCCGGGCGAAGAGCTCGTCCAGCTCGAACGGCTTCACCAGATAGTCGTCGGCGCCCGCGTCGAGCCCCGTCACCCGGTCGCCGACGGTGTCCCGGGCCGTGAGCATCAGGATCGGCACGGTCGAGCCGGACGCCCTGATCCGGCGCGCCGCCGTCAGCCCGTCCATCCGGGGCATCTGCACGTCGAGCACGACGAGATCGGGGGCGTACGACTCCATCCGGGCGAGCGCGTCGACCCCGTCGACGGCCTCCTCGGTCCCGTACCCCTCGAAGGCGAGACTGCGCCGCAGCGCCTCCCGTACGGCGGGCTCGTCGTCGACGATGAGGATGCGGTCGCCTTCATTCACCGGGCCAGTCATGGGGCCAGCCTCGCACGCGTTCAGTTCGCGCCGCCGTCCCGGAGCTCGTCCAGGTCGGCCTTGAGCGTGTTCACCGGGATGGCGAATCCGAGACCGACGCTGCCGGCCGAAGATCCGCTCGAAGAACTCGGCGAGTACATCGCCGAATTGATTCCGATGATCTCGCCGTTCATATTGATCAGCGCGCCGCCGGAATTCCCCGGATTGAGCGAGGCGTCCGTCTGGATCGCCTTGTACGTCGTCTTCGACGAACCGGTGTCGCCGTTGAACTCCTGCCCGCCGAACTCGAACGGCCACCCCTGCCGCGGGTCGTACTGCTGCCGCTGCTGCTGGTCCTGGCCGTCGTCCTTGGCCACCGTCACATCACGGTCGAGCGCGGAGACGATGCCGCTGGTGACCGTGCCGGTCAGGCCCTCGGGGGAGCCGATCGCCACGACCTCGTCGCCGACCTTCACGTTGTCGGAGTTCCCGAGGGTGGCCGCCTTGAGGCCGGAGGCGCCCTCCAGCTTGATCAGCGCGAGGTCCTTGCCGGGGTCGGTCCCGACGACCTTCGCCTCGTACGTCCTGCCGTTCGACAGCTGGACGCCGATCGAGGAGGCGCCGGAGATCACGTGGTTGTTGGTGACGATCTCGCCGTCGCCGGTGATGATCACGCCGGAGCCGGTGGACTTGCCGGACGCCGAGGACGCGGAGATCTCCACGATCGACGGCGAGACGGCCTGGGCCACCCCGGCGACCGTGCCCTTGCTGCTCGCGGAGACGTTCGTACCGCTGACGCCCGACGCCGTCGGGGCGTCGTCCGCCGTGAGCTGCTGCACCAGGGTCGCGGTGCCGCCGCCGACCGCCGCGGCGGCGATCGCCACGGCGACGAGGAGACCGACGCCCCGCCTGGCGCGCCGGCGCGGGAGCGGGGCCGCCGCGGCGGGCGCGGGCGGGACCGGGGGAGTGACCGTCGGAGGGACGTGGCCCCCGGACGGCCAGACCGTCGTGCCCGGCTCCGTGGTGACGGGCTGCGTCGGGTCGTACGGCGGCCTCGGGGGCTGCGGCGGGTAGTACGGCTGCTGCGGCTGCTGGTGGTCCGTCATGGAAGAGACTCTCGGAGCCGTTCATGAGAGCACTCTGAGGACGGCCTGAGAAGCCCGACAGAACCCTGTATGCCCCATATAAAGATCAGGGGTGGCCGGGTACGGCGGGGTCAGCCGCCGTCGCAGCCGCAGGAGCGGCGGACCACCAGGGCGGACGGGAACTGCTTCACCCGTTCGCGCTTCGATCCCACCACCCGCAGCGAGTCGTCCAGGACCAGATCCACCGCCGCCCGGGCCATCGCCGGACGGTCCGAGGAGATCGTCGTCAGCGGCGGATCGGTCAGCGCCGCTTCCTTCACGTCGTCGAAGCCCGCCACCGCCAGCTCCGTCGGCACGTCGATCCGCAGCTCGCGCGCCGCACGCAGCACACCGAAGGCCTGGTCGTCGGTGGAGCAGAAGATCGCC
This sequence comes from Streptomyces sp. NPDC127129, assembly GCF_042671585.1. Classification (NCBI taxonomy): domain Bacteria; kingdom Bacillati; phylum Actinomycetota; class Actinomycetes; order Kitasatosporales; family Streptomycetaceae; genus Streptomyces; species Streptomyces sp. NPDC127129. The sequence goes on along the minus strand of NZ_JBHXTV010000007.1, from coordinate 328,686 downwards.
GGCGGCCGGTCCGGGCCGGAGAGCAGCTTCAGCGCGACCTGGTACGCGTCGTAGCGGTTGTACGGGGCCTGGAAGAGCCGTCCCTCGATCGAGTGGCCGGCCTCCAGCATGGCCCGCCGCCAGCCCTCCTCGTGGTCCGCGACCGGGTCGCCGACCGCCGGGGTGTTCGGGACACCGCCGAGGCACGCCACATACGGGTGCCCGTGCTCCAGAAGGTGCCGGGTGGCGAGCTGCGCACCGCCGATGTCGTCCGTGACGACGGCCACGTCGTCCAGCGCCTCGGGCCGCTCGTGCAGCAGCACCACGCGCGCGTCCCAGGCCTCGATCTCGCTCGCGGCCCGCTCGCTCATGCCCTGGCTGACCAGGATCAGACCGGAGACGCGCATCCCGAGGAACGCACGGAGGTAGTGGACCTCGCGCTCGTCGCGGTAGTCCGAATTGCCGACGAGGACCATCTTGCCGCGCTCGGCGGCGGCCTGTTCGACGGCGTGCGCCATCTCGCCGAAGAACGGCTGCCGCGCGTCCGGGACGATCATGCCTATGAGGTCCGTGCGCCGCGATGCCATCGCCTGCGCCACCCGGTCGGGTCGGTAGCCCAGCTCCTTGATGGCGGCGAGTACACGCTCGCGCGTGGCCGGGGCGACCGGCCGGGGTCCGTTGTTGATGACGTAACTCACGACCGCGGTCGAAGTACCCGCCAGTCGCGCTACGTCATCCCGCGTCACCTTGGCCACGCGCGGCAGTCTACGCGGGGTGACCTACCTACCGGCAGGTCGCACTGTGGCTTCCGCCACGTTCCTGTCCTCCGAGGGGGTGACATCGCGCGCGCCACCCTTGACCCGGGCCTCTTCCTTCGCCCGCGCCTCCTCGGCCGCCCGCTCCACCTTCTCCGGCGTGACGAAGCGGTATCCGACGTTACGGACGGTGCCGATCAGCGACTCGTGTTCCGGGCCGAGCTTGGCGCGAAGTCGCCGTACGTGGACATCGACCGTTCGGGTGCCACCGAAGTAGTCGTACCCCCAGACCTCCTGGAGGAGCTGGGCGCGCGTGAAGACCCGGCCCGGGTGCTGCGCGAGGTACTTGAGGAGCTCGAACTCCTTGAAGGTCAGGTCCAGGACCCGGCCCTTGAGCTTGGCGCTGTACGTCGCCTCGTCGACCGAGAGATCGCCGTTGCGGATCTCCATCGGGGAGTCGTCGGCCACGATCTGCTGCCGGCCCGTCGCCAGCCGCAGCCGGGCCTCGACCTCGGCCGGACCCGCGGTGTCGAGGAGCACGTCGTCGATGCCCCAGTCGGCGGTGACGGCCGCGAGACCGCCCTCCGTGACGACGAGGATCAGCGGGCAGCCGGGCCCGGTCGAGCGGAGGAGCTGACAGAGGCTGCGCACCTGTGGGAGGTCACGGCGGCCGTCGACGAGGATGACGTCGGCTCCGGGGGTGTCCACCAGGGCGGGGCCCTCGGCGGGGGCCACCCGTACGTTGTGCAGCAGCAGGCCGAGGGCGGGAAGCACCTCGGTCGAGGGCTGGAGTGCGTTGGTCAGCAGCAGCAGTGAACTCATCGGCCGCCTCCTGCCGGAGTGGCCGGCCGGGTGTCCTGCCGGTCGTGCTCGGTTCGCTCGTCCATGACGTCGGTTCCTCCTCGGTCCCTGCGAGGACGTCTGCGTGTCTCACATGCGGCTCTCGCGCCCTGAGAGCTTTTGTTCATCCGTCCGTAACAACGGTCGGAAAACGCAAAAGGACCCGGGGGCTGCGTTGCCCGGATCCTCTGCCTAGGAGAATAGCCCACATGAGTTCCGAGGCAGAGGGGCGATTCCACATCGTGGATGTCTCCTCGATCACGTCCCGTCCCCAGCGTGCCACTTTGCTCACCACGGACGGTGTCCGTATCGAGGCTGTTTACGAACCGTGTACGCGGGGCGTCACCGATACGGCCGTCGTCCTGGCCCACGGGTTCACCGGGTCGGCCGACCGGCCCGCCGTCCGCCGTGCCGCCGAGGCGCTCGCCGAGCGCGCGGCCGTCGTCACTTTCTCCTTCCGCGGACACGGCCGTTCGGGTGGTCGCTCCACCGTCGGCGACCGCGAGGTCCTCGACCTCTCGGCGGCGGTGCGCTGGGCCAGGAAGCTCGGCCACGCGCGCGTGGTGACCGTCGGCTTCTCCATGGGCGGCTCGGTCGTCCTGCGCCACGCGGCCCTGGAACGGGACACCGGCGGCCACACCGACGCGGTCGCGGCCGTCAGCGCGCCCGCCCGCTGGTACTACCGGGGGACGCCCTCGATGCGCCGCGTCCACTGGGTGATCACCCGCCCCGTGGGCCGTCTGGTCGGCCGCTACGGACTGCGGACGCGGATCCACAACGAGGACTGGAACCCGGTACCGCTGTCGCCCGTGGAGGCGGTCCCGCTGATCGCGCCGACCCCGCTGCTGATCGTGCACGGCGACCGCGACCCGTACTTCCCCGTCGACCACCCGCGGATGCTGGCGGAGGCGGGCGCGGGCGAGCTGTGGCTGGAGCGCGGCATGGGCCACGCCGAGAACGCGGCCGACGAGGACCTGCTGCGCCGTCTGGGGGACTGGCTCACCCGCCGATAGCCCATCATGGACACCGGCGCGCACACGAACGAAGGGAGCGCCGCTATGGCAGCGGGAACCATCCGCTACTGGGCCGCGGCCAAGGCCGCCGCCGGTGTCGCCGAGGAGCCGTACACCGCCGAGAACCTGGCCGAGGCGCTGGACGCCGCCCGCGCGAAGCACCCGGGCGAGCTGGTCCGCGTACTCCAGAGGTGTTCGTTCCTCGTCGACGGTGACCCCGTCGGGACCCGCGGCCATGAGACCGTACGCCTTGCCGAGGGCGGCACGGTCGAGGTGCTCCCGCCGTTCGCAGGAGGGTGAACCGCACAGCATGAGCAGCGATCAGCAGCAGCCGTACGACCAGGGCTACCACCAGGGACACCCCCAGGGTCACGACCCGGGCCACGACCCGTACGCGGGTCAGCAGCCGTACGGCGTCCAGGACCCGCACGTGACCCAGACGTGGCAGGGCCAGACCTGGGACACGCAGTACCAGCCGGTGGTCCAGCCGCAGCAGCAGCCGCAGCAGCCCCCGCAGCCGCAACATGCGCAGCAGCAGCCGACGGCGTACGACGCCCCCGCCTATCTGCCCCCGCAGCCCGCGACCGCGGCCCACCCGCTGCCGGACGAGACGCCGGCCGCCGCGCCCGCCCAGGGCGGCGCCACGGCCGCGTACTCCGCGCCCACCACCTCCGGCCACACCCGTCTCACCGACGCCCAGCGCGCCAGGGCCGAGGGACGCTCGCCGATCATCGCGCCGGGGATCCAGCCCGCCGCCCTCACCGCGGTCCTCGGCGTCCTGCTCGCGGGCGGCGCCGCACTCGGCCCGTACGGACTGCTCGTCCCGCTCGTCCTGCTCCAGGCCGTCACCGCCGCAGGCTGGTTCCGGCTCAACGGCATGTGGCCGGCCCGCCAGGGCATCGCCCTCGCCTTCGCCGGCGGCCTGGCCGCCGACGGCGCCCTGCTCGCCGCCGGCCGCGAGAACGCGCCCGCCGCGATCATCGGCACCCTCGGCGTCTGGGTGCTCCTCACCCTCGTCCTCCAGCTGCGCAGCCACGCCGACCCCGACGAGCGCATGTACGGCCTGATGGCCACCGTCGCCTCGGCCGCGCTGACGATCGTCGCCACCGGGCACCTGGGTGCGGCGCCCGACGCCGTGGTCGTCGGCGGCCTCGCGGTCGCCGCCGCCACCGTCGCCCGCGCCCTCCCGCTGCCCGGCCCCGCCTCCGTCGTCGTGGCGCTCCTGGCCGCGGCGGGCGCGGGGATCGCGGCCGGCGGATTCACCGGCCTGGGGACCTCCGGGGCGCTGCTCGGCCTCGCCGCCGGGGTCTGCGCGCTCGTCGGACTGCATGCCGCGAGCTACGACTACCCCTCGCGGTTCGTGCACATGACCGCCGGTGTCGCGCTCCCGCTGACCGCCGCCGCCCCCGCCGTCTACCTGCTGGGACGCGCCCTCGCCTGACCCGGGGGAACCATCCGGCCCCGCGACGCGTCGATCTTGATGTCGGGGGCCGGACAAGTTTTTGGGGGCGGGCACGTCATGCGAGCACTGCGCGTATTGCTGATCGTCGCCGTCGTGCTCGGCGGGATCTTCGTCGGCGTCGACCGGATCGCGGTCTCCTACGCCGAGTCCGAGGCCGCCGACCGCGTGCGGCTCGGCCCCGCGCGGGCCGACTCGACGGACGTCGACATCAAGGGCTTCCCGTTCCTGACCCAGGCCATGGACAAGCGGTTCGACGAGGTCGACGTGGCCCTGACCGGCGTCGAGGCCACGGCCGGCAGCCGGAAGATCCGGATCACCGAGATGACCGCCGCGCTCCGGGACGTGACGGTCCAGGACGACTTCGCGGGCGCCCGCGCGCGCAGCGCGACCGGTACCGCCCTGATCTCGTACGCCGACCTGACGGCCGCCGCCGACCGTGACGTGACGGTCGCCTACGGCGGCGACGGCAAGCTGAAGGTCACCGGCGGGGTCGAGATCCTGGGCCGTACGGTCACCCGCAGCGTCGTCTCCTCGGTGACCCTGGTCGACGGGAACACCATCCGGGTCCGTGCCGACAAGGTGCCGGGCGAGGGCATCCCGGGCCTGGAGTCCCTGATCCGCAAGCGCACCGACTTCGACCGCGAGATCGGCGGTCTGCCGCAGGGCATGAAGCTGGAGAAGGTCGAGGCCCGCGAGGACGGCGTGGCGATCGCCGTGACGGGCACGGACGTGACGCTGGCCGGCTGAAGCCGGAGCCGCGGCCCGGCGGACGGGCCACGCGCCGCCCGGGCAGCCCTCCGTCGGACGGGCGGCGCGCCGCCCGGGCAGCCCCCCGTCGGACGGGCAGCGACGTCCCGGCTCGGGCCGGTTTGGATCCGGCTCGGGCCGTTAGGACCGTGTGAACCCCGGCTCGGGTCGTCTGGACCCGGGCTCGGCCACATGGTGAGACGGCTTCGTCCGACCCGTAGAAAAATCACCTCTCCGCCGCGCCTCCAACCCCGGCGGCGTCCGGTTTCTCCGCGATCTCGTCCCACATCTCGGACGATCGCGTCTCAAAATACGACACACCGGTGACACGGCCGCCTGTCCGTCCCTACGATCGTGGGCATGAAGCGACAGGCGGATCTCACGAAGCGGCGGGCAGTAGACCTGTGCCGCATCGCCGCCATGCTCTGTCGCTCCGTCTGAGCGGGACGCCGCAGTCCCGTATTCCTCAGGCCTTTCCGACCCTCGGTCGGGGCCACCCCCGTGCAGCCCGTACGTGGCGCTGACGCGTACCCGCAAACCCCCGCGTGACACCGCACAGCACCGCAACACCGCACCACACCGCCGAACACTGCCCCGGAGGAGAAACAGCATGAGCCGCAGCGACGTCCTGGTAGACGCCGACTGGGTCGAGGCGAACCTCGACAACCCGCAGGTGGCCGTCGTCGAGGTCGACGAGGACACCTCCGCGTACGAGAAGAACCACATCCGCAACGCGATCCGGATCGACTGGACCCAGGACCTGCAGGACCCGGTCCGCCGTGACTTCATCGACCAGGAGGGCTTCGAGAAGCTCCTCTCGGCGAAGGGCATCGCGAACGACACCACGGTCGTCCTCTACGGCGGCAACAACAACTGGTTCGCCTCTTACGCCTACTGGTACTTCAAGCTCTACGGCCACCAGGACGTGAAGCTCCTCGACGGCGGCCGCAAGAAGTGGGAGCTCGACTCCCGCGACCTCGTCGCCGAGGTCCCGGTCCGCCCGGCCACCGAGTACAAGGCCAAGGCGCAGGACACCTCCATCCGTGCCTTCCGCGACGACGTCGTGGCCGCCATCGGCGCCCAGAACCTCGTCGACGTGCGGTCGCCCGACGAGTTCTCCGGCAAGCTGCTCGCGCCGGCCCACCTCCCGCAGGAGCAGTCGCAGCGCCCCGGCCACGTGCCGAGCGCCCGCAACATCCCGTGGTCCAAGAACGCCAACGACGACGGCACCTTCAAGTCGGACGACGAGCTCAAGGCCCTCTACGAGGACGAGCAGGTCGACCTGGCGAAGGACACCATCGCCTACTGCCGCATCGGTGAGCGCTCCGCGCTGACCTGGTTCGTGCTGCACGAGCTGCTCGGCGTCGAGAACGTCAAGAACTACGACGGCTCGTGGACCGAGTACGGCTCCCTCGTCGGCGTGCCGATCGAGCTCGGCGCCAACAAGTAACACCACCGGACGCACGGACCCAAGGACAGGACGAAAGACATGTGTGGAGCACAGCCCGGCGGCCCCGACGCCTCGACGATCAAGCCCGGTGAGACCACCATCCAGGGCTTCGTGACCAGGGACGGCGAGCCCGTCACCGGTTACGTCCGCCTCCTGGACTCGACCGGCGAGTTCACGGCCGAGGTCCCGACCTCCGCCACCGGCCAGTTCCGCTTCTACGCGGCCGAGGGCACCTGGACCGTCCGCGCCCTGGTCCCCGGCGGCACCGCCGACCGCCAGGTCGTGGCGCAGCACGGCGGCCTCGCCGAGGTCGCGATCGCGGTCTGATCACCGCATCGAGGGCTTCGGGTACGAAGCCCCCACTACCGGCCGCAGGGCCGTGCCTCCTGGGGGGTTGGACGCTTTCCCGGACTTGAGGCACGGCCCTTCGGTCTTACTCTGAAGATATGTACGCGCGTCGTCGGCACGTCTACTTCTGGCTGATGGGCGGCTGTGTGCTGCTCTTCGTGGGCGCCTGGGCCGTCGTGCGGCTGTTCTCGATGCCCGTCGCCATCGGGATGTGCGTGGTCGCCATGCTCATCCCGCCGGTCGCCGCGATGATCGCGAACCGGCGGGGCCCGGAGGACCGCTGGTGGGACGATCCGTCCGGGGACCCGCAGTCCGACGAGTGGTGGGACGAGCTGGACGGCAAGAAGCGCCGCGAGGACCAGTAGCCCGGTCGGCGGACGGCCGGCAGACCAGGGCGGTCAGTACCAGACCAGGGCGGTCAGTACACCAGCGCCTGCGTGCCGTCCGTCATGGCCTCCTGGACGAAGACCTGCGCTCCGGCGATGCGGACGCCCTCCAGGACGTCCTTCTCCGTGATCTCGCGGCGGGCCGCGCACTGGGTGCAGAGCGTGATCCGCCCCGCCGCCAGGATCGAGTCGACCAGGTCCGGGAGCGGCGCCGCGTGCGGGAGTTCGAACTCTGCCGCGCGGCCCGGGAGCGCGAACCACGACGACTCGCCCGTCAGCCAGAGCGAGACCTCGACCCCACTGGCCACGGCGACGGCCGCCACGGTGAAGGCCTGGGAGCAGCGTTCGGGGGCGTCGGCCCCGGCGGTCACCTTGATCACGAGCTTCTTCGCCATATACCGAACTGTAATGCGGACCTCTGCAACCTCATGCACCACTCACGAGTCAGCGCTGTGCGCGGATAACGGAATCCTCGCTTCTGGTCTCGTGGGGGGACCCTCTTGGAAAGCACAGAAGAAAGCGCCGCCGCGCCGCGGCGGCGCAGGACAGGACGGACGGTCGGCCTCGTCGCCGTCGCTGCCGTCCTCGGCCTCGTCGGCGGCACCGCCGTGGGCTACGGCGTCCAGGCCGAGCGGGAGCCGACGGCTCTGCCCGCCCTGAACCAGCCCGGTCTCGCCTACCCGAAGCCGCTCCCGGCGGGGCAGAAGGCCGCGCCCCTGCCGGTCTCCGAGGACCGCAGGCTCAAGACGGACGGCGATCTGCGCAAGCTGCTGCTGCCGCGACCGGCGGGCGCGAAGAAGACGGAGTTCTCGGACCTCGGCGACGGCTGGATGCGGGTGTCCGCCTACGCCCGTGAGTTCAGGAACCCGCGTGGCGCCCTGGACTTCCAGCTGAGCAGCGGTATCAGGCGCGTGGCGCGCACGACGTGGCAGCAGGGCACGTACCGGTTCACCGAGATCCGGCTGGTCCAGTACCGCTCGAACGACACCCTCGGCGCGCAGGAGCACGCCGAGGGCCAGATGGAGTACATGTCCGACGAGGACTTCGCCTCCTCCGAGGGGGAGGCGATCAAGGGCTCCGCCAACGGCCGCTACTACCTGTTCCCGGTGGAGCGGAAGGCCGGATACCTGGACCTCTACGAGGCCCGGGCGTACTTCCACCGCGGCGACATCATGGCCGAGATCTTCGTCGTCGACACCAAAAAGATCTCCGCGAAGGAGATCGGATCGATCGCCGAGCAGCAGCTGGGGCGCCTGTGAGCGAGGACCTGAACACCGTGACCGAGCCGACGAAGCCCGGCCGCGGGCGCCCGCTGCTGACGGTCGTCCTGCCGGCCGTACTCGTCCTCGGCGCGATCGGCGGCGGCGTCACGTACACCGCCGTCACCGTCGACAACGCCGACCGCAGCGCGCCGACCGTCGCCTGGGAGGAGCCCGAGGCGACCCAGTGGGACAAGGACCCTGCCGCGGGCGCCTCGCGCGGCAGGGCGTCGACACCGCTCAGCAAGCTGCTCCTGCCGGTGCCGGAGGGATACGTCCTCGGCCCCGACATCGAGTCGTACGGGAACGACGGCGAGCTGGGCGACAAGGAGGCCCTCGCGCTGCTGAAGCAGGAGGGCAAGGGTCTCTCCGGCAAGAAGCGGCGCGCCTACGAGAAGCGGGTCGAGAAGGTCGGCATCAAGGGCATCGCCGTCCGGTCCTTCGCCGCCGAGAACAGCGAGACCGTGGTGACCGTCCGCATCACGCAGATGAAGGACAAGAAGCGGATCCGCGAGATGTTCGAGATCAAGAAGGAGCTCTTCCAGCTCTTCGAGTTCCCCAAGGGGCCGAAGATCAGCGGGCACAAGAACTCCGTCTGCTTCATGGTTCCCGAGGAGAAGGGCCTGAAGAAGTCGGAGAAGTCGCAGCAGCTGGAGGAGATGCACTGCACGGCGTACGACTCCGAGGTCGAGGTCACGGTCACCGTCGCGGGCGCCAAGCCGTTCGACAGGGCGGCTGCCGCCAAGCTGGTGCAGAAGCAGCTGGACCACATCGCGTCCCCGGGGGAGTACGTATGACCGAGCAGACGACGGACACGGACGCGAAGCTCCCGGGACAGGCTCCTGCCCCGGCAGCGGAAGCGGTGTCCGAGGCACCCGTCGAGGATGCGGTGACGACCGAGGCTCCCGCGACGGAAGCCGATCCGGTCGCGGAAGCGCCCGCGGTCAAGGCGTCCCGCAAGCCGCTCCTGCGGGCCGTCGCCCGCTGGACCGCCGCCGTGCTCGTCCTCGGCGGCGTCGGAACCGGGACCGCGCTCGGGATCACCTCCATGGAGCGCACCGAGGTGCCCGGTCTCGCGACCGAGAGCGACGGCCGCTGGGTCTACCCGAAGCTCGGCCTCCCCGCGCTCCCGGCGGACGCGCCGCGGCCCTTCACCGAGGGCAACGACGGCGAGATCCACCACGCCGACCTGCGCAGACTCCTCCTTCCCGCGCCGGAGGGCGCCACGCCGGACCCGAAGCTGAACGGCGGCTGGGTCGGCGTGGACCAGTTCCTGTCCCAGTACCGGACGGACGAACGGCCCGAGCTGGCGGAGGCGCTGAAGGAGTCCGCGCTGCGGCACATCGCGGCCCGGGGCTGGACCATGCCGGACGGTACGACGACCCGGATCCACCTGCTCCGGTTCAACTCGGTGGCCTTCGCCGAGGCCTTCAAGGACGATGCCGTGCAGGCCGGAGCGACCACCGGTCCGCTCCTCGACGGGGTCGAGGGGGTTCAGGTCGACGGCGACTTCCCGACGGCCGTCAGCGTCCCGTACACGGTCCTGTACACGCACGTCGAGCTGCCGCAGAACGACGACCAGACCCGCTGGGCCTACATCCAGGCCGGCGACACCCTGGCGTTGGTGACCCAGTCCCGTGAGGGGGAGGCGCTGACGGTCCCGTTCCAGCAGACCGTGGCCCTCCAGAACCAGCTCCTGGGCTGACCCGTCGCGCACCGGCCGACCTCACAGAGAGGGCCGGGCCCCCGCAGACTAAGCTGGGGTCCGGCCCGTTCTGCCTTCACGCTCATCCGAGGAGCACCCGTGATCATCTTCTTCGAAGTCCTCCTGGCCCTGGTCTGCGTCGCCGTGCTCGCGTTCACCGGTCTGGCCGTGAAGAAGCTGTACCAGGGCCAGCGGTAATCACCTCTACGGAACGACAGAGCTGCTCATGATCGAGATCCCGTCCGACCTCAACCCGGACCTCGTCCCCCTCGCGTTCCTCCTCGGAACGTGGGAAGGCGTGGGCGTGGCCGACTTCCCCGGCGCCGAGAAGTGCAACTTCGGTCAGTCCGTGACCTTCAGCCACGACGGCCGTGACTTCATCGAGTACCACTCGCACTCGTGGGTCCTGGACAGCGAGGGCAACCAGGTCCGCCCGCTGGAGAGCGAGAGCGGCTACTGGCGGATCGACAAGGACCGCAAGGTCGAGACCGTCATGGTCCGCGACCAGGGCATCGTGGAGATCTGGTACGGCGAGCTGGCCGACAAGAAGCCGCAGATCGACCTGGTCACCGACGCCGTGGCCCGTACGGCGGCGGCCGGCGCCTACAGCGGTGGCAAGCGGCTCTACGGCTACGTCAAGGGCGACCTGATGTGGGTGGGCGAGAAGGCGACCCCCGAGGTCCCGCTCCGCCCGTACATGTCCGCGCACCTGAAGAAGGTCGTGACGCCCGAGGAGGTCGCGGAGATGGCGCGCAACCTCGGCGACCTGCCGGACGACGGCATCGCCTTCTTCAAGTAGGGCTTCTCCGCGGGCCTTCTTTCGATCAGGCCCCACGAGACCCAGCCGTGTGCGCCCACGCCCTCCTACACTGGGGGGCGTGGTGAGCACCGACTGGAAGAGCGACCTGCGGCAGCGCGGCTACCGGCTGACGCCTCAGCGCCAGCTTGTCCTGGAGGCCGTGGACACGCTGGAGCACGCGACGCCCGACGACATCCTGAGCGAGGTCCGCAGGACGGCCTCCGGTGTGAACATCTCCACCGTGTACCGGACCCTGGAGCTCCTGGAGGAGCTCGGGCTGGTCTCCCACGCCCATCTCGGGCACGGGGCGCCGACGTACCACCTCGCCGACCGGCACCACCACCTCCACCTGGTCTGCCGGGACTGTACGGAGGTCATCGAGGCGGATGTCGAGGTGGCCGCCGAGTTCACCGGCAAGCTGCGCGAGACCTTCGGCTTCGAGACGGACATGAAGCACTTCGCGATCTTCGGCCGGTGCCGGGACTGTTCGAACAAGGACACCGGTACGCAGTCGTAGGCTTGCCCCATGCAGCAACATTCAGCGCACAGCCCTCTGCTGTCCCTGCCCGGCGCCGTCCCCGCCGAAGGCCGTGACGAAGGTGTCGCCGCGCACTACGGCGACCTGTTCCGCGAGCAGCGTGCCCTCGCCGCGGGTGACGGCTTCGTCGACCTCTCGCACCGCGGTGTCGTCGCCGTCTCCGGCGACGACCGCCTGAGCTGGCTGCATCTGCTGCTCACCCAGCACGTCAGCGAGCTCCCGGTCGGCCGCGCCACCGAGGCTCTGATCCTCTCCGCCAACGGTCACATCGAGCACGCGCTCTATCTCGTCGACGACGGCGAGACCGTCTGGGCGCACGTCGAGCCCGGCACGCAGGACGAGCTCATCGCCTATCTGGAGTCGATGAAGTTCTTCTACCGGGTCGAGGTCGCCGACCGTACGGACGAGGTCGCCGTCGTCCACCTGCCGGCCGGCTCCATCGCCGAGGTGCCGCCGGGCGTCGTCGTACGGGAGACCCCGCACGGCCGTGACCTGTTCCTGCCCCGCGCCGACCTGGAGTCCTTCGCGGCCGCTCATGGTCCGGCAGCCGGGATGCTCGCGTACGAGGCGCTGCGGATCGAGGCGCACCGGCCGCGGCTCGGCTTCGAGACCGACCACCGGACCATCCCGCACGAGCTGGGCTGGATCGGCAGCGCGGTGCACCTGCAGAAGGGCTGCTACCGCGGGCAGGAGACCGTCGCGCGCGTCCACAACCTGGGGAAGCCGCCGCGCCGTCTCGTCTTCCTGCACCTGGACGGCAGCGAGGTCCACCTGCCGGGCCACGGCACCCCGATCCGGCTCGCGTCGGACGGAGCCGAGGGCCGCCAGCTGGGCTTCGTGACCACCTCCGGCCGCCACCACGAGCTGGGGCCGATCGCGCTGGCGATGGTGAAGCGGAACGTGCCGGTCGACGCGGAGCTGATGGCCGGGGACACGGCCGCCGCGCAGGAGACCGTCGTCGAGCCGTAGGCCCGGGTCCTCAGACCTCCAGGAGCACCGTGAACGGGCCGTGATTCGTGAGCGAGACGCGCATGTCCGCTCCGAACCGGCCCGTCTCCACGTGCGCGCCCAGCTCGCGCAGCCGTGTCACGACCTCGTCGACGAGGGGTTCGGCGACCGGGCCGGGCGCGGCGGCGTTCCAGGTGGGACGGCGCCCCTTGCGGGCGTCCCCGTAGAGGGTGAACTGAGAAATCACCAGCAAGGGGGCATTAATGTCCGAACAGGATTTCTCTCCCTCCAGAATCCGGACGGACCACAGTTTTCTGGCCAACTGTGCCGCTTTCTCCGGAGTGTCCTCGTGGGTGACTCCCACCAGCACACACAGCCCCTCGCCGACGATCTCGCCGACGGTCTCGCCCGCCACGACGACGCTCGCGCCGTCCACTCGCTGTACCACTGCACGCATACAGGCCAACCTACAGACCTCCGCATAGGGGCTGAACGGGTGCAGAGCGCCTGCACGCGCAGGGGCGGGAGTGGCACCATGCGTGTCAGGCGGTGCGGTTCCGCACCGGTCGAGGGGACGATTCACATGAGTGCACCTGGCGCCGGGCAGACGCCGGCCCGTTTCGGAGTGGGCGTAAGGCCGCCCGTGCAGCGGACGTCGGAGCCCGCACTGCCGGAGCGGCGGCAGCCGGACATCGCCGCTCTGAGACTGCCGGAGCTGCGCGCGCTCCGCCGTGACGCGCAGGGCGACGAGGCCGACCTCAGCTACGTACGGAGGATGCTGCAGGGCCGTATCGACATCCTCAGGGCCGAGCTGGCGCGGCGTACGGATCCGGAGTCGCCGGTCCTGGACCGGCTGTCGGAGATCCTCGCGGACGTGCCGTCGCGGCGGGGCTCGTCGGCGCGGCACGTGACGCTGTCGACGCCGCGGAGCGAGGAGTACCGGCGGCTGGCGGCGGAGATGCTCTCGGAGGTCGAGCTCTCGGACCTCGGGGCGCGGACGGACGACGAGCTGCACACGGCGATGGGCCGGCTCGCGGGGTACGAGCAGCAGATCTCGCGGCGGCGGCAGGACCTCCAGCGGACGGCCGACGACTGCAGCGCGGAGATCACCCGCCGCTACCGCGAGGGCGAGGCCCAGGTGGACGACCTCCTGGCCTGAGCGCGTGAGTGCGTGAGCACGTGAGCGCGAGACGACTGAGTCCTGAGCGCCCGAGGCCGGAGCGTGGGAGCGCCCGCGCCGGTCCGGCGGGAAAACTCGCGTGCGTGGGGCCGGTGGCGTGCATAGTCTCGCCGTCATGAGCCTTGAGGTACGCCCCGTGGGCGAGTCCGAGTTCGGCGAGTGGCTGCGCGCCTTGAAGACGGGGTTCATGCGGCCACCGGTCATCGGGGACGACGAGGCCGCGGCGCGGCTGCCGAACTTCGACCTCTCCCGCACGCTCGGCGTGTTCGACCGGGGCAGGATCGTCGGCACCTTCCGTACGTTCACGCAGGAGCTGTCCACCGTCGGGGGCGGCTCGCTCGTCGCGGACGCCATCAGCCAGGTGACCGTCTCGCCGACGCACCGCCGCCGCGGGGTGCTCAGGGGCGCGATGACCGCGGACCTCGCCTCGGCGAAGGAGCGGGGCGACGCCGTGGCCACCCTCATCGCCGCCGAGTATCCGATCTACGGCCGGTACGGCTTCGGTCCCGCCGCCTGGACCACCGAGTGGGTCGTCGACCTGACGCGCGCGGGACTCGACCCCCGCCGCACCGGCCGGCCCGAGTGCGGCGGCTCCATCGAGCTGTCCGACGGCGCCGAGATCCGCAAGACCGGCCCCGAGGTCCACCGCCGGCTGGCCCGCGTCCGGGCCGGTGTCCCGAACCGGGAAGCGCGGGACTGGGAGCGCGGTACGGGTCTCGGTTTCCAGCCCGAGCCCTGGACCGAACCCTTCTACGCCGTCTACCGCTCGGAGTCCGGCGAGGTCGAGGGCTATGCCGCCTACCGCTCGGACGACAAGTGGGACGACGGCAAGCAGCCGGTGAACACCGTCACCGTCCGGGACCTGATCGCCTGCACCCCGGCCGCCGAGCGGGCGCTGTGGCAGTACCTCTGCTCGATCGACTGGGTGACCTCGGTCCGCTCCGGCTACCGCGCCCCCGACGACCTTCTGCCGCAGCTCCTGCCCGACCCGCGTGCGGCGAGGGTCCTGAGCCACGCCGACATGCTGTGGGTGCGGGTCCTGGACGTGGCCAAGGTGCTGGAGGGCCGTACGTACGCGGCTTCCGGCTCCCTCGTCCTGGAGCTGCGGGACGCGGACGGACTGGCCGGCGGGCGCTACCGGCTCGACGCCTCCCCGGAGGGCGCGGAGTGCTCCCGTACGACCGCTTCCGCCGATCTCGCCCTCGACATCGCCGAGTTGGGGACGCTCTCGCTCGGTGACGAGTCGGTGGCACGGCTCGTGGCGCTGGGCCGGGTCGAGGAGCTGACGTCGGGTGCGGCCGCCCGCGCGGACGTGCTGCTGCGGTCCGCGCGCCGGCCGTGGTGCCCCGACATATTCTGACCGGCTTCCCTCACCTCGTACGGAGGCGGAACAGCGCTCCCGAGGCGGCGATGCCCGTGGCCATGATCCCTGCGCACCAGGCCAGCGCGATCCAGGGCGTGTCGCCCACCGGCCGGTCGAGCAGCAGCCCGCGCATCGACTCGATGAGAGGGGTGACGGGCTGGTGCTCGGCGAAGCCGTGCAGCCAGCCCGGCATGGTCTCGATCGGGACGAACGCGCTGCTCGGGTAGGGCAGGAACATCATGAAGAACGTGACCCCGCCCGCCGCTTCGGGTGTGCGGGTGAGCAGCCCGAGCGCCGCGGCGAGCCAGGAGATCGCGGTGATGAAGGCGACGAGCAGTCCGAGCGCGGCGAGCCAGCCGAGCGGGGTTGCGGTGGGCCGGAAGCCGATCGCGAAGGCGACGCCGAGGACGAGTGCGGTGGCGACGAGGTTGCGGGCGACGCTGGCGCCGACATGGCCGGCGAGGATCGGCGTACCGCCGATGTCGAGCGAGCGGAAGCGGTCGATGATCCCGCCCTTCATGTCCTCGCTGACGCCGACGGCGGTCCCCGCGGAGCCGAAGCCTGAGCAGAGGATGAGGACGCCGGGGACGACGTAGGTCACGTACCGCGTGCCGGTGTCGATGGCTCCGCCGAAGAAGTAGACGAAGACCAGCATCAGCATGATCGGCAGCATCATCGAGGTGATGACGGCGTCGACGTTGCGGCGGCCGAGGCGGAGCCCGCGGCCGGTCATGGTGAGGGCGTCAGACATGGAGGGGCTCCTTCTCCGTGAGTGTCAGGAAGACGTCGTCGAGCGTCGCGGTGCGCAGGGCGAAGCGGACGATGTCGGTGCGGCCGGGGTCGAGTTCGTCGAGGAGCGCCCGGACCTGGGTGGCGCTGCCGTCGGTGGGGACACCGAGGGTGAGGGTCTCGGGCTCGTGGTGGACGGCCCGGTCGGCGAGCCGGAGGTAGCTCTCCCGGTCGCGCAGGACGAGGTCGAGGCGGTGGTCGGCGAACCGGGACTTGAGCTGCTGCGCGGTGCCTTCGGCGACGACACGGCCGGCGTCCATGACGGCGATGCGGTCGGCGAGCCGGTCGGCCTCCTCCAGGTACTGGGTGGTGAGGAAGACGGTCGTACCACTGTCGGAGAGGGCGCGGACCACGTCCCAGAGTTCCCTGCGGCTGCGCGGGTCGAGTCCGGTGGTCGGCTCGTCGAGGAAGATCACCGAGGTCTCGCCGGCGTCGCGGACCAGGCCGGCGGCGAGGTCGAGGCGGCGGCGCATGCCGCCCGAGTACGTCCTGGCGAGGCGCTCGCCCGCCTCGGAGAGGCCGAACCGCTCCAGGAGTTCGGTGGCGCGGCGGGCGGCGGCCGGGCGGGAGAGGCCGGAGAGCCGGGCCATCATGCGCAGGTTCTCCGCGCCGGTCTGCATCTCGTCGACGGCGGCGAACTGTCCGGTGAGGCTGATGGCGCGCCGCACCCGGGACCGCTCGCGGGCGATGTCGTACCCGGCCACGCGCGCCCGGCCGGAGTCCGGCGCGGTGAGGGTGGCGAGGATGCGGACCGTGGTCGTCTTGCCGGCGCCGTTGGGCCCGAGGAGGGCGAAGACGGTGCCCTGTTCGACCCGGAGGTCGAGGGAGTCGAGCACGGGGACGGTCCCGTAGGCCTTGCGCAGGCCGGTGGCTTCGACGGCGGGTGGTGCGGCCGGGAGGGCGCGTGGTGCGGGCGCGACGGCGGGTGGCATGGGTCCCCCTGGGATCGGTACTGCGTATGCCTTACGCGTTACTGTGTAAGGGTTACGCATTACTAGGATGGCCGTCAAGCGAAGAAGGGCGGATGCGGTGGCGGACGACAAGAGCGAGGGCGGCGGAGGCTTCCTGCCCGCGAGCATCGAGGCCGCCTGGGGGCTGCGCGAGCGCCCCTCCAAGGGCCCCAAGCCGGGGCTCACCCTCGACCGGATCGTGACGACGGCCGTCGCCGTCGCGTCGGCGGAGGGCCTCGACGCGGTCTCCATGGGCCGGATCGCCAAGGAACTCGGCGTCTCGCCCATGTCCCTCTACCGCTACGTCGGCGCGAAGAGCGAGCTGTACGTCCTGATGCAGGACGTCGCCACGGGTGCCCCGCCCGCCCCGCCCCCGGCCGGCACCGGCTGGCGCGAGGGGATCGAGCACTGGGCCCGGGCGATGCGCGAGGTCTACCACCGCAACCTCTGGATGCTCCGCATCCCGCTCTCCGGCCCGCCCGCGACGCCGAACACCGTCGCCTGGTGGGAGCGGGCCATGGTCGCCCTGGCGGGCACCGGTCTCGACGAGGGGAGCAAGGTCTCGGTCGTCATGCTCCTCGGCGGCTTCGTCCGCAACGAGGCGCTGATGATGGCCGACCTCGCCGCCGTCATCAGCGCGAGCGGGCAGAGCCCGGAGGAAGTCCTCTCCCGTTACGGCCACACCCTGCGGCGCCTCGCCGACCCGGACCGCTATCCGGCGGTCGCGCGGATGCTGGACTCGGGGGTGATGGAGCAGGCCGACGAGCCGGACTACGAGTTCCGCTTCGGCCTGGACCGGATCCTCGACGGGGTCGCGCTGCTGGTGGAGGGGGCCGGGCGCTCGTAGAACTGCAGCACGCCGCCGACGCTGAAGCACGCCGCTCCCGTGAGCGTGCCCCAGTTCGCGACGGCGGCGCTCACCATGTCCCCGGACGAGGGCCGGGTGAAGGCGGTGACCGCCGAGGCCATGAAGAGGAACGACCCGAGCTGGTTGACCGCCACGATCCACCAGGCGAGGTCGTGCGGGAGGAGCCGTGGCCGGCCGTGGCAGACCTCGACCAGTGCGAGGTGTCCCGAGATCAGGAACAGGACGCAGCCGACCATGTCCGGGGCCCAGACGATCCTGTTCACCTGCTGCACCGAGAGCCCGTGCAGCAGGGAGTCCACCAGGTTGACGCCGAACACGAGGGTGCCCGCGAACAGCACGAAGGTGCTGAGCCAGTCGATCCGGCCCGGTTCGTAGCTCCACCACCTCCAGCGCCGCGCGGCCAGCGTCCCGGCCTCGTGGTCGCGGTCGGGGGTGTTGATCACCTGGAGCAGTGAGGCGTATCCGCCGGTGTTGAAGAAGAGGCCGCCGGTGAAGTAGATCCAGGCGCTCGTCATGTCGCCCGGACCGAACTGGGCCAGCCCGGCCCCGAGCGCGAACAGCGCGCCCCCGACGGTGAACGCGCACGCGGCGACGGCGTTCAGCCTGCGCATCCGTCCGACCGAGACGCTGTCCGCCGTCCGTGTGCGGGGCTCCGCCTCGCCCGCGGCATGGACGGTCAGCAGGGCCCGCTTGCGCGCCAGGCGCGATTCCCAGACGGCGGTGACGCCCGCCTCGGGCCGCCAGGTGACCCGGGTCGTGAACGGTCCCGCTCCCTCGGAGTGCACCTTCGCTCCCGCCACGAGCCGACTGTATCCCTCCAGGGGAGAATTCGCCCTTGTCTTCATGAATCGGGCGATATGTCAGTACCTAGGTGAGCACGTTGACGGCGCGGGCGACGACCAGTCCGAGGATGACCAGGGAGACGAGGGACTGGACCGCCATGGTGATCTTGGCCCAGGGCGCCAGTGGCATGACGTCCGTGGGGCTGAAGGCGGTGGCGTTGGTGAGTCCGAGGTAGAGGTAGTCGACGTAGCGGGGGCGCCAGTCGGGCGGGGCGAGCTCGGGGCTGAGCTGCTGGGGGAAGGCGAGCGCCGGGGTGGCCGGCATCCGGTGGGCGCGGGCCGCCGCTCCGCCGCCGTCGAGCTCGAAGTACAGCAGGGAGAACGCGAGGACCGTACCCGCCCAGACGGTGCCCCCGGTCTGCAGCAGGCTCGTCGCGGAGGCGGTCTCCTTGCCGTTGTGGATGATGTCGTCGATCAGCTGGAGGGTCGACCAGACGGCGCTGAGGGCGAGCACGCCGACGAGGGCGATCGCCACGGCACGCAGGGCGGAGGAGCGGCGGTCGATCCGGCCCGGATCGCCCGCGATCAGCGTCAGCAGGAGCAGCCCTTCGACGGAGGGCAGCACCCACTTGGGCGCGATCCGCAACGAGTCGGGGACCAGCACGGTGAGCGCCATCGCGGTGACGACGGCGACGGCCATCGGCCAGCGGGCCTCGCCGACGGGCTCGGGCTCCTGCAGCTGCGGACCGTGCGGTCCCTGTGGGTCGTGAGGTGGCTGCGGTTCCTGCGGTTCCTGTGGCGGGGGAGCGTGGTCTCGGCTCACGTCGATTGCTCCCTGTCGGTGTCGTGGGCCGGTCGGCGGGCCGGCCCCCGGGGGTCCGTCCCCGGGGATCCGTCCCACTCCACTACGCCTCGCCGGGCCGCGCACGGCCCGGGACCCGGCCGGGGCAACACGACGACCGGAACGGCGGAGCGGGCTCACGCCTCCTGAAGTGCCGTCAGGAGGTCCCGTACGGCGGGCAGCGCCAGGGAGGACTCCCGTACCGCCGCGTGGATCGAGCGGACCGGCTCGGGGCCACTGACCTTCCGGACGACCACGTTCGGGTGGCGGCTGCCCAGGCCCGTCAAGGGGACCAGGCTGATGCCGAGGCCGGCGGCGACGAACCCCTGCGCGGTGGCGTACTCCTCGCACTCCACCGCGATGTCCGGTGTGAAACCGGCCGCCGCGCAGGCCTCCAGGACCGCGTCCAGGCAGGGGCCGGGGCGCTCGCTGCCGACCCAGGGCTCGCCCGCGAGGTCGGCGAGGTCGAGGTGCTCGCGGTCGGCGAACCGGTGGTCCCGGGGGAGGACGGCCCGGTACGGGTCGTCGAGGAGGTGGACGAGGCGGAGTCCGTCGGCGGACGGCGTGCCCCGTGGCCGGACCACGAGCGTGAGGTCCGCCTCCGGGTCGGGCGCCGCGCCCTCGGCGATCCTCAGGTCCACCCGTACACCCGGGTGTTCGGACCGGAAGCGGGCCAGGGCGGGGGCGACGAGGTCGGTGCCCGCGGTGGCGAAGTACCGGACGGTCACCTGACCGGTGCGTCCGGCCCGCAGGTCCGCGAGCGCGGTCTCGGCCTCGGCGACCTGGCGGCCGATCAGGGCCGCGTGTTCCGTGAGCAGCAGCCCGGCGGCGGTGGGCCGGACGCCCCGCCCGGAGCGTTCGAGCAGCGCGATGCCGGCCTCCTTCTCCAGGACGTTGATCTGCTGGCTCACGGCGGAGGGCGTGTAGCCGAGGTTCGCGGCGGCGGCGGTGACCGAGCCGCTGGTGACGACGGCCCGGAGGACCTGCATGCGTCTCACATCGAGCATGTAGGACAGCTTAACGATGGGTGCATGATTCTGCGCTTGTCCTGTCGAGTTGCGGCGGGGACCGTGGTCAGCATGACTTCGGCGACGCGCATGGGCGTCCTGGCCCTGCTCTGGGGCTCGGGCTTCCTCTGGATCAAGCTGGCTCTCGACCACGGCCTCACTCCCGGGTGGATCACCTTCGTACGGTGCCTGCTCGGGGCCGGCGTGCTGCTCGCGCTCGCGTGCGCGGCCGGGCAGAAGCTGCCGCGGGACCGCACGACATGGGGGCGGCTGGCGGTCGCGGCGTTCTTCTGCAACGCCCTGCCGTTCCTGCTGTTCGGCATCGGCGAGCAGTCGGTCGGCAGCGGTGTCGCGGGCGTCCTGAACGCCACCACCCCGCTCTGGTCCCTGCTCATCGGGGCGGCGCTCGGCACGGAGCGCGGCCTCGGTGCGGCGAAGGCCGGCGGGCTCGTCCTCGGCTTCGCCGGGGTGCTGCTGATCTTCGCGCCCTGGAGCGGGGACTCCGGGCTGCTGAGCTGGGGCGCCCTGGCCCTGCTCGGCGCTTCGGCGAGCTACGCGGTGGCCTTCGCGTACATGGCCCGCAGGCTCACCGGCCGGGGCACCGCGCCCATGGCGCTCTCCGCGGCCCAGCTCCTGGCGGCGACCGCGCTGAGCGCGCCGGCGCCGCTGGCCCTGGCGCCGGGCGCGGGGGCGGTGACCTGGGCGGGGGTGGGTGCGGTCGTCGTCCTCGGGGTCTTCGCGACCGGTCTGACCTTCCACCTCAACTACCGGATGATCGCCGAGGAGGGCCCGACGAGCGCCGCGACGGTCGGCTACCTGCTGCCGGTGGTCTCGGTGGCGCTCGGGGCCCTCGTGCTCGACGAACCGCTGACGGTACGGGTCGTGGCGGGGGTGGCGGTCGTACTCGCCGGTGTGGCGCTTACGCGGCGGGCGCCGCGACCCGCTCCCGCTTCCGCCCCTGCACCTGCTCCTGTCCGAGCTTCTCTCCCCGCTCCTCCTCCTGCTGCGCCGGCCGACCGCTCTTCGGCCGGCGCAGCACCGTGACGGCGACCGCGAAGGCGGCGGCGAGGAGCCCGGTGGCGACGGCGAACGCCAGGTGGTGACCGGCGGTCATGGCCTCGGCGAGGGGGCGGCCCGCCTCGGTCAGGGATTCGGTGCGGGCGGCGGCCAGGGTGGAGAGGACGGCGATCCCGAGGGCCATGCCGATCTGCTGGGTGGTGTTGAACAGGCCCGAGGCGAGGCCCGCGTCCTCCTCCTTCGCGCCGGACATGCCCAGCGAGGTCAGGGCGGGCAGCGCGAGGCCGAACCCGGCCGCCAGCAGCATCACGGGCAGCAGATCGGTGACGTACGAGGCGTGCACCGGGAGGCGGGTGAGCAGGCCGAGCATCACCACGAGCAGGGCGAGCCCGGTGAGCAGGACGGCGCGCTCGCCGAAGCGGGCGTTGAGGCGGGCCGAGACGCCCAGGGACACCGCGCCGATGACGGCGGCGGCCGGCAGCATCGCGAGACCGGTCTCGGCGGCGCCGTACGCGAGGACCTTCTGCAGGTGGAGCGCGACGAGGACCTGGAAGGAGAAGAGGGCGGCGACCATCAGCATCTGGACCAGGTTGGCGCCCGAGACGCTGCGCGAACGGAGGATGCGGAGCGGCATCAGCGGGTTCGCGATCCTGGCCTGACGGACGGCGAAGCCGGCGAGGAGGGCGAGCGAGAGCGCGCCGAGGCCGAGGGTGTGGGCCGAGGCCGCGCCGTACTCCTCGATCTTGACGACCGCGTAGATGCCGGCCATCAGACCGGCGGTGACGAGCAGCGCGCCGAGCACGTCCGCGCCGCCGCCGGCCCTGAGGCCCGGGCCGTGGTCGGCGGGCAGGGCACGGAGGGCGACGAGGAGGGTCGCGACGCCGATGGGCAGGTTGATGAAGAAGATCCAGTTCCAGGTGAGCGCGTCGGTCAGCACCCCGCCGAGGACCTGTCCGATGGAGGCGCCGGCCGCGCCGGTGAAGCTGAACACGGCGATGGCCCTGGCGCGTTCGCGGGCCTCGGTGAAGAGCGTGACGAGGATGCCGAGGCTCACGGCCGAGGCCATCGCGCTGCCGACGCCCTGGAGGAAGCGCGCCGCGATCAGGACGCCGGGGGAGGCGGCGACGCCGGCGAGCAGCGAGGCGGCGGTGAAGACGGCCGTGCCCGCGAGGAACATCCGCCTGCGGCCGATCAGGTCGCCGAGGCGGCCGGCGAGGAGGAGCAGCGAGCCGAAGGCGATCAGGTACGCGTTGACGGTCCAGCTGAGCCCGGCCGGGGTGAAGCCGAGGTCGCTCTGGATGGCCGGCATGGCGACGGTGACGATGCTGCCGTCGAGGACCGTCATCAGCATCCCGGTGGCCAGGACGCCGAGCGCGAGCGAGCGGGAGCGGGAGGGGGCGGGTGTGGCGGGCATGGGGTCTCTCCTGTTCGACGGAGGCAACAGGAAAGACCGTAGCAGATAGTTCCGTTGCAGACTATCTTTTACGGATCGAGAACGAGGTTGTGAGGGCCGGGTCAGCCCTTCTGTCGCGCCCGACGGGCCGGCCGCGCGCCTTCGACCGGAGTCTCCAGATGGCCGGTGACCAGGCGGTTCAGCGCACGCAGCAGCACGTCGCGCTCCTCGCCGGGGAGTGAGGTCAGGGCGCTCTGGTGGACCCGGTCGACGATCTCCTGGCTCTCCGCCGCGATCTCCGCCCCCTTCTCCGTCACCGCGATGATCCGGGCGCGCCGGTCGGTGCTGGAGGGCCGGCGCTCGGCGAGGCCGGCCTTCTCCAGGGCGTCGACGGTGACGACCATCGTGGTCTTGTCCATGTCCCCGATCTCGGCGAGCTGCGCCTGGGTGCGCTCCTCCTCCAGGGCGTGCACGAGGACGCAGTGCATACGGGGGGTGAGCCCGATCTCCCCGAGTTCGGCGGTCATCTGCGTCCGCAGGACGTGGCTGGTGTGGTCCAGGAGGAAGGAGAGATCCGGTTCGGTGCGCGCGGGTGCCATCGCTGTCATGCCAGCCAGGGTAAGGCCACTCGATCCGTAGCGGATTATCGAAAAGCGGACGACAGGCCCGGGCGCGCGACAGGGCGGGCGGCGCTCAGGCCCGGGCAGACGGCAGGCCCGGGCAGACGGCAGACCCGGGCAGACGGCAGGCCCGGGTGGACGACGGGCCCTGGCGGCCGTCAGGCCCCGTCCTTCCGCGCGCGTCACCAGGGCACGATGCCGGCGTCTTCGAAGAACTGGCCGGTCGGGCCGTCGTCGGGCAGGGTCGCGAGCCTGATGGCGATCGCCGCGCCCTGTTCGGGGGTGCGCACGCCGCGGAAGCCGTTGAGGTCGGTCGCGACGTAGCCGGGGCAGCCGGCGTTGATCAGGATGTTCGTGCCGCTCAGCTCTCGGGCGTACTGGAGGGTGACCGCGTTCAGGAACGTCTTCGACGGCGAGTACGCCACGGCCACCGGACCCGCCGTCAGCCCGGCAGCGGTTCCTGACTGCCGGGTGAGGGAGCCGACACTGCTGGACATGTTGACGATCCGCGGTGCGGCGGAGCGGCGCAGCAGCGGCATCATCGCGTTGGTGACGCGGATGACGCCGATCACGTTGGTCTCCACGACCGTCCGGACGGTGACGGGATCGACCCGGGTGGGCTCCTGCGGTGCGTCGCCGGCGATGCCGGCGTTGTTGACGAGCACGTCGAGGCGCCCCGCCCGTTGCTCGATCAGCCGTGCTGCGGCGGTCGCGCTCGCGTCGTCGGTCACGTCCAGTGGTACGCCGAACGCGTCGACGCCGAACGCGCGCAGTCGTTCCACCGCGGCCTTGCGGCGCTGATCGTCGCGTGCGCCGACTCCGACGGTCCAGCCGAGGGCGCCAAGGCCCGCGGCGATCTCGTAGCCGATTCCCTTGTTCGCGCCGGTGACCAGCGCAATCGTTCGTTCACTCATGGGGACCATGCTGTCCTCGGACGCCGGCTGGGGTCCAAGACCGATCGGGTGGGCGGCGATACCGTGCGGGTATTGATCCGGGTAGCGTGGCCGTATGGAGACCCGGGAACTGCGCTACTTCGTCGCGGTCGCCGAGGAGTTGCACTTCGGGGCCGCCGCGCGGCGGCTCGGCATCGCGCAGCCGCCTCTGTCGCGGGCGATCCAGCAGCTCGAACGCAGGCTCGGGGTAGTGCTGCTGGATCGGACCAGCCGCACCGTCGCACTGACCGAGGCCGGTTCGGTGCTGCTGGCGGAGGGCCGCGCGGCCCTCGATGCGGTCGACGCCGCTGAACGCCGGACCCGCCGCGCCGCGCTTGCCACCACCGGCCGTCCTGGCCTGGTCCTGGTCACGAAGGCCAGCGCGTCCAGAGAACTGCTGGCGAACCTGCTCGACGCGTACGCCGCCGAACCCGGGGCGGTCCCGGTCGAGGTCATCCTGTGCGGGCCGGCCGAGCAGGAACGACTCCTGCGCGAGGGCCGGGCCGACGTGGCGCTGCTGCACCGCCCGTTCGACTCGACGTCCGGGTTCGACACCGAAGAACTCAGCACGGAAGGCCAGGTCGTGGTGCTGCCGGCCGGGCATCCGCTCACCGGCCGGGCCCATGTGCACATGGCCGACATCACCGGGCTGCCGGGCCTGCCCCTGCCACGCTGGCCCGACCCCGACGGCACCTACCCGCCCGGCCCTGGCCCGCAGGTCCGCGACCACGCACAGCTGTTGCAGCTCGTCGCACTCGGCCGCGCCTGCGCGGTCTCACCGGAATCGTGCCGAGCCCAACTGCATGATGACCTCGCGGCAGTGCCCGTGCTGGACGCCCCGACCGTCACCACCGTGATCGCCTGGCCACCGCACAGCCGGTCCAGGGCCGTCGCCGACCTTGTCCGGACCGCGACCCGCCTCCAGCGGTGCGCGAGCACCCACAGTCCGCCATGCGGTGAGGCGTGACACTCTTGCTAGCGCCTGCTTGCAAAAGTTAGCGCTGGATGTCATCGTCACGGGCATGGCATCACTCAACGTCGGCAATCTTGGCGAGTATCTCCGTGAGCAGCGGCGCACCGCGCAGCTGTCGTTGCGGCAGCTCGCGGAGGCCGCGGGGGTGTCCAATCCGTATCTGAGCCAGATCGAGCGCGGTCTGCGCAAGCCCAGCGCCGAGGTGCTGCAGCAGGTCGCCAAGGCCCTGCGGATCTCCGCCGAGACGCTGTACGTGCGGGCCGGAATCCTCGACGAGAAGGAGCGGGACGAGCTGGAGACGCGCGCCGTCATCCTGGCCGACCCCTCCATAAACGAGCGGCAGAAGCAGGTACTGCTCCAGATCTACGACTCCTTCCGCAAGGAGAACGCCGCCGAGGCGGCCGAGGCGGTCCAGGCGGTCCAGGTGACCGACACCGCCGGTACCGCCGATGCCGCCGGCGCCACAGCCGAACCCAGCCCGAGCTAGTACGTACACATCCGGGAGGACCACCACCATGGCCATCATCGAAGAACTGCGTACCCCCCTCTACTTCGCCGCCGGCACCGCCGACCTCGCCGTCCAGCAGGCCAAGAAGGTCCCCGGCCTGATCGAGCAGATCGCCGCCGAGGCGCCGGCCCGCATCGACGCCGTCCGCAACACCGACCCCAAGGCCGTTCAGGAGAAGGTCACGGACCGGGCCAAGGAGGCCCAGGCCACCGTGCAGTCGAAGCTCGCCGAGGTCGTCGGCACCCTCGACACCGACCTGAAGAAGCTCGGCGAGACCGCTCAGGACCTGGCCCTGCGGAGCGTCGGCGTGGCCGCCGAGTACGCGGTCAAGGCGCGCGAGAAGTACGAGGAGGTCGCCGCCCACGGCGAGGAGGCCGTCCGGGCGTGGCGCGGTGAGGTGGCCGAGGAGATCACCGAGATCGCAGTGGTCGTCGAGCCGGAGTCGGCGAGCACCCCCGAGGCGAAGAAGGCCGAGCCGAAGCCCCAGGTGCCTGCCGCCAAGACGGCCGAGGCGCCCAAGCCCGCCCGGAAGCCCACCGCCCGCAAGGCGCCGGCCAAGAAGCCGGTCTCCGCCACGGAGAAGTAACCCCCGGGCACCAATCAGGGTGTCCGGTGCGTTCTACCGGGTACCTTGGCCGCGAGGGCTCCACATCACTGACTAGGCGGTTCAGACATGTTGCGCGACGGATTCGACCTCGGTCTCTCCCTGGTGACGGACCTGGTCTTCCTCGGCTTCGCCGTCGTCTCGTTCGTCTTCGCCGCCATGGCACGCGAGGACGCGTATCGCGCGGCCGAGAAGCAGAGCAAGAAGTTCTGGCTGATCATCCTCGGTATCAACCTCGTCCTGAACCTGGTTCTGGACATGTTCTTCCTGCAGATCGCCGGGGTCATCGCCGCCATCGTCTTCATGGTCGACGTGCGGCCCGCCCTCAAGCAGGTCTCCGGCGGGGGCGGCGGCCGGCGCGGCGGGTCGAGCAGCGACGGTCCGTACGGTCCCTACAACGGCGGCCGGTAGGAGCGGACGGAGAGCCGGTACGGCCGCAGGGCCGGAAGGCCCGTACGACGTTCGTGGGACCCAAGGGGCCCGGGGTCAGCCCCGGGCCCTTTCCAGTGCCAGGACCGCCACGTCGTCCGTCAGCTCCCCGCCGTTCAGCGAGCGCACCTCCGCCACCGCCGCCTCCAGGAGCTCCTCGCCCCGCAGGCCCTCCGCCAGCTGCCGGTTGATCATCTCGACCATCCCGTCCTGGCCGAGCCGCGGCGAGCCCGGGCCCGCCGAGCGGCCCTCGATCAGGCCGTCCGTGTACATCAGCAGGCTCCACGCCCCGCCCAGCTCCACCTGGCGCCGGGGCCAGCGGGCGCGCGGCAGCAGGCCGAGGGCCGGGCCGCCGTCCTCGTACGGGAGCAGCCGCGCGGGCCGGTCCTTGCGGGCGATCAGCGGTGCGGGGTGTCCGGCCAGGCAGAGGCCCGCCCGGCGCCCGTCGGGGGCGATGTCGACCGTGCAGAGCGTCGCGAAGATCTCCTCGCTCTCCCGCTCGTGCTCCAGGACGCGCTGGAGCGTGGAGAGCAGCTCGTCGCCGCAGAGGCCCGCGAAGGTGAGCGCGCGCCACGCGATGCGCAGCTCCACGCCGAGCGCCGCCTCGTCCGGGCCGTGCCCGCAGACGTCGCCGATCATGGCGTGGACCGTGCCGTCGGGGGTGCGGACGGTGTCGTAGAAGTCGCCGCCGAGCAGGGCGCGGGAGCGGCCGGGCCGGTAGCGGGCGGCGAACCGCAGGTCGGAGCCCTCCAGGAGCGGGGTGGGGAGCAGCCCGCGCTCCAGCCGGGCGTTCTCCTGGGCCCGCAGCCGCGACTCGGTGAGCTTCACCTGCACCGCGTCGGCCCGCTTGCGCTCGACCGCGTACCGGATGGCCCGGCTCAGCAGCCGGCCGTCGAGCTCCTCGCGGAAGAGGTGGTCCTGGGCCCCGACCCGTACCGCCTCCGCCGCCAGCTCCGCGTCGGCCGAGGCCGCGAGCGCCAGGACGGCGTGGCGCGGCGCGAGCCGCAGGATGTGGCGCAGGGGCGCGAGTGTGTCGTCGCCGGCGGCGCGGGGCCCGGGGAGCGCCAGGTCGACCAGGACGCAGTGCACGTCGTCGGTGAGCAGCCGCTCGGCCTCGGTGAGGTTCCGGGCGGTACGGATGCGGACGCGGGTCCCGTCGACGTCGTCGAGCATCTCGGGGACGGCGAGCGCACCCGCCGGGTCGTCCTCGACGACGAGCAGCGTGAGATCGGTGCCTGTCGCAGCGGGCACAGCGCCGGGCGCCTCAGCAGTGACGATTCTCTGGCGCGGTACGGGTACGGGCATCGGTCGTGGTTTCCTTCCCTCCCCCCGAGGGCGCGGCGGGGCGACGAACGACGTCCCGCCAGACGGGGACCATAGCGGTACCGCACCGGGGAGCGGAATGGCGATCACGGTACGAGCATCGATGGGCCCTTGGCATATGCCGCGCATGGGGAGGTTGTTGCCCGCGGAGCCATGACGAACATCACGCCGGACGGCCACCGGAAGGGATCCCTCCGGTGGCGTGGGTCACTCCGGGCGGACCACTCCCAGGATCTCCATCGAACCCGCACCCGCGAGGGTCACGTTCCGCCCTGGACGCGGCGCGTGGACCATCGCCCCGTTTCCGACGTACATCCCGATATGGCTGGCGTCCTTGTAGTAGACGATCAGATCGCCCGGCCGCATGTCCTTGATGTCCACCCTGGGCAGGAGGCGCCACTGCTCCTGCGAGGTGCGCGGGATGTTCCGGCCCGCCTTGCCCCAGGCCCGCTGGGTCAGTCCCGAGCAGTCGTACGAGTCCGGGCCCTCGGCGCCCCAGACGTACGGCTTGCCGATCTGCGCCGTCGCGAACTCCACCGCCCGCTTGCCCTGGGGCGTCGCCGTGTTGTTCAGGCCCTTGAGCACGCCGGTGTCCAGCCAGGCGGTCTGCGCCCGGTACTGCTCCTGCTCCTCCAGGCGCAGCAGCCGCGCGCGCTCCTCGGCCGCCAGCTCGGACTCGAGCTTCTTGGCGGCGGCTATCTTCTCCTCGATGTCCTTCTTCGCCTCGGCCTGCTTGACGCGGTTGGCCTCCAGCTTGGTCCAGTTGGTGCCCGCGTCCTTGGCATAGACGGTCAACTGGGCCTGGGTCCTCGTCATTTCGGCCAGCAGGTCCTTGGTGGCCTTCTGACCCTCCTTGAGGCGCCCGGCGTTGTCCAGGAAGAGCTGCGGGTCGTCGGTGAGGACGAACTGCGCGCCCTCGGGAAGCCCGCCGTTGCGGTACTGGGCGCGGGCTGCCGCGCCCGCCTGCGCCTTGAGCGCGTCGATCTTCTCGCGTCCGGCGACGATCATCTTGGCCAGCCGGACGATCTCGGCGGACTGCTCCTTGGTCTGCTCCTCGGCGAGGTTGTACGCGTCGGTGGCGGCGGCCGCCTTCCGGTACAGGCCGTCGATCTCCTTGCGCACCTCTTCGAGGGTCTTCTTCGGCGCGGTGGGCGGGAGCGGGGCCGCGGGCGCTGCGGGTGCCGCGGGCGCCGCCTTCGGAGCGGCCGGGGCCGCCGAGGCCTGAAGCGTCAGCGCGGGCGAGGCCAGCACCGTCAGGGCGCAGACCACGGTGATCGCGGCGTTGACACAGCGGCGTCGGTTCACAAGCTCCCCCTCGTACGGCCCGCACCGGTATCTGATTTACCGTCAGTAACTTCGTCGTGACCTTGGTGATGGTGCCACGCGGAACGCGAAAGCAACAGGGGATACCGGGCCCTGTCGGGTCACTTTCCCCCACAGGGGACGAGTGAGGTGGGTGTTGCGTTCCCGACGTGCCGCGAATTCACCGGCAGTTGGCGTCCGGACGGCCCTTCGGAAGCCGCGCGTCCGCCCCTCGGCCGAGCCGGCCGAGCCGGCCGAGCCGGGGTGGAACTATGGGTGACCGGGCAGCGCGCCGCGCTCCGGACCGGCCGTCTCGCCCTGTCACGGGGCTGGCCGGACCAGCCGGCAGGCCGTTCCAGTCGGCCGTCATCCCTATGAGGGGGGACGGGGCACCCTCTGGGCCACAGGCACGGGGGAGGGGAAGGGCCGATCGTCAGCGGGGGGCCAGTGCTTCCCAGCGGACCGTCACTTCGCCCTGACGCCACCGCCGGTGTCCGTCCGTCAGGGGCCAGTCCGCCGCCAGATCGCGTACGGCCCGGATCCAGCGCTGCCGCGCGCCGAGCGAGGCGAACGGAGCGGCCGCCGCCCAGGCCCGGTCGAAGTCGCGCAGGAACGCGTGCACCGGCTCGCCCGGCACGTTGCGGTGGATCAGCGCCTTCGGGAGCCGCTCCGCGAGGTCCGAGGGCCGGTCGAGCGAGCCGAGGCGGGTCGCGAACGTCACCGTCCGCGGGCCGGTGCGGTCGAGCGCCACCCACACGTGGCGCCGCCCGATCTCGTCGCAGGTCCCCTCGACGAGCAGCCCCGCCGGCGCGAGCCGTGCGCACAGTCGCGCCCAGACCGCGGCCACCTCGTCCTCGTCGTACTGCCGCAGCACGTTCGCGGCCCGGATCAGCGCGACCTCGCCCGGGACGGGGACCTCGAAGCCGCCGTGCAGGAAGGTGAGCCCCTCGGTCTCGTACGGGCGGGCGGCGGCGACCCGGGCCGGCTCGATCTCGATGCCGACGACCTCGGTACGGGGGTCGGCGGTCCGCAGCCGGGCCAGGAGCTCCACGGCGGTCCAGGGGGCGGCCCCGTACCCCAGGTCGACGGCGACGGGCGGCTCGGCGGAGCGGCGCAGCGCCGCGCCGTGGACGGCGGCGATCCAGCGGTCCATGCGGCGCAGCCGGTTGGGGTTGGTGGTCCCGCGGGTGGCCGTGCCGACGGGGCGGCTCGGGGTGCGGAGCGTGGTGCGCGGGGCCATGGAACGAGGGTACGGGGCGCGCCACGCCGTGGGGACACGGCAATGAATTGGCAAAACGGAAATGGATGGCGACATTCCGGTGTTGTGCGGCGTGAAGGGCGCACTGCGCGTCCCTTTTGCCGTGCCCGCACCACCCGCGGGTCTGCTCCACCTGCACGACCGCTCCACCTGCACGACCGCACCACCTGCACGACCGCACCGCCCCGCAAGGCCCGCCATCCCCTCAGCGGAAGGACCGTCGACGTGAGCCAGTACGTGTCCCGGCTCGCCGGCTCCCTGGCGACGCCGCCCCGGCTCCGGCTCCCCGGACGCCACCGGACCCCGCGCCGGGTGGCCATGCTCAGCGTCCACACCTCGCCCCTCCACCAGCCGGGCACCGGCGACGCGGGCGGCATGAACGTCTACATCGTCGAGCTGGCCAAACGCCTGGCCGCCATCGACATCGAGGTCGAGATCTTCACCCGGGCCACCACCGGCGGCCTCGCCCCGGCCGTCGAGCTCGCCCCGGGCGTTCTCGTACGGCATGTGGACGCCGGGCCGTACGAGGGCCTGGCCAAGGAGGAGCTGCCCGCACAGCTCTGCGCCTTCACGCACGGCGTGATGCGGGCCTGGGCGGGCCACCGCCCCGGCTACTACGACCTGGTCCACTCCCACTACTGGCTCTCCGGGCACGTCGGCTGGCTCGCCGCCGAGCGCTGGGGCGTCCCGCTCGTCCACGCCATGCACACCATGGCCAAGGTCAAGAACGCGGCGCTCGCCGAGGGCGACACCCCCGAGCCCGCGGCGCGCGTGATCGGCGAGACGCAGATCGTCTGCGCCGCCGACCGGCTGATCGCCAACACCGCCGAGGAGGCCGACGAGCTCGTCCGCTTCTACGAGGCCGAGCGGGCGAAGGTCGCCGTCGTCCACCCGGGCGTGAACCTGGACCACTTCCGCCCGGCCGACGGCCGCGCCGCCGCCCGCGCCCGCCTCGGGCTGCCCGCCGACGCCTTCATCCCGGTCTTCGCGGGCCGTATCCAGCCGCTGAAGGCCCCCGACATCCTGCTGCGGGCCGCGGCCGTGCTCCTGGACCGGGATCCGTCGCTGCGCTCGCGCATGGTCGTGCCGATCGTCGGCGGGCCGAGCGGGAGCGGTCTCGCCAAGCCCGAGGGGCTGCAGAAGCTCGCCGCGCGGCTGGGCATCGCGGACATCGTCCGCTTCCACCCGCCGGTCGGCCAGGACCGGCTCGCGGACTGGTTCCGGGCGGCGTCGGTGCTGGTCATGCCCTCGTACAGCGAGTCGTTCGGCCTGGTCGCCATCGAGGCGCAGGCGGCCGGGACCCCGGTCGTCGCGGCCTCCGTGGGCGGCCTTCCGGTCGCGGTGCGGGACGGTGCCACCGGCTTCCTCGTGCCGGGCCACGACCCGGTCGACTACGCACGCGCGCTCGGGCGGTTCGTGGCCGAGCCGGCGCTCTCCGTCCGGATGGGCGCGGCGGCGGCCCGGCACGCGGAGTCCTTCGGCTGGGACACGGCGGCCTCGGGCACGGCGGACGTCTACACGGCGGCGATGCACGATCATCGCCGTCGCGTACGCTCGCACCATGGCTGAGCAAGCTGAGGACGTACGGCGGGTCGTCGAGGACACCTTCAAGGACGCCGAACTGGAGTGGGAGTCACCCGAGCCCGGCTCGTACGTGGTGAAACTCCCCGGCACGCGCAAGCTCTTCACCACCCTGTCGCTGCGCGTCGGCCGCCACTCCCTCTCCCTCAACGCGTTCGTCATCCGCCACCCCGACGAGAACGAGCCGGGCGTCCACCGCTGGCTCCTCGAGCGCAACCTCAAGCTGTACGGCGTGAGTTACGCGGTCGACGGCCTGGGCGACATCTATCTGACCGGCAAGCTGCCGCTGGCCGCCGTCACCCCGGACGAGCTGGACCGGCTCCTCGGCTCGGTCCTCGAAGCGGCGGACGGCTCCTTCAACACGCTCCTGGAGCTGGGCTTCGCGAGCGCGATCCGGCGTGAGTACGAGTGGCGGGTCTCGCGCGGCGAGTCGACGCGCAACCTGGACGCGTTCACCCACCTGACCCAGAAGCCCGCGAACTGACGGCCTGACGGCCGCTCTTCCGGCTCTCGCCGGTTGACTGCACGACCCCTTCCGTACCCGCCGTGGCCGTGCCATGCTCACCGCCGTCGCAGATATGAATGTCGTTCACATCCATGAAAGGTGTGGGCTCATGGGAATCAGCAGAAGACAGTTCGTGGGCGGTGCGGTGGCGGTAGGGGCGGCCGCCACGACCGGATTCCGGCCGGGGGCGCGGGCGGAGTCCTCCGCTCTCTGGAAGGAGTACGCGGACTCCCCGTACACCCACCCCCAGATCCCCTACGTCGGCCGCGCCGGCGCACGCGGCGGCGCCGCCCGGCCGAGCCGGCCGCCCGTCGTCGCGAACGTCCTCGCCCACGGCGCCACCCCCGACGGCTCCGCCGACTCGGCCGCCGCCATCAACCGGGCCATCGCCGCGGCGGGGGAGCGCGGCGGCGGCACGGTGCTCGTCCCGCCCGGCACGTACCGCATCGACGACCTCATCCACATCGGCGACAGCGGCGTCGTGCTGCGCGGCGCGGGCTCGGGCCGGACGACACTCCGCGCGACGAGGCACCTCACGGAGCTGATAGGCCCGTACGGTTCGCGCTACGGCGGCGACAAGTCCTCCTGGTCCTGGGCCGGCGGCCTGATATGGCTCGCCCCGCGCGCCCGCCACGCCTCTCTCGTCGGGGCGATCCGCGCCAAGGCCTGGCCCTTCGAGGGCTGGACGGGCAACAGGCGCGACGAGTGGGAGACCCTGACCACCGTCCGCCCGGCGCGGCGCGGCGACTGGTCCGTGACAGTGGACGACCCGTCAGCCGTACGGCGGGGAGCACTGGTTCTGCTCCGCCTCGCCGACGACGCCGGCCACACACTCCTGGAGCACATGGCGGGCGGCGGCGCCGGGCCGGAGTCGTACCAGTGGGACGACAAGACCAAGCTGACGTCGTACGTGCCGTACGAGTGGCCGGTCCGGGTGGTCTCCGTGCAGGGCCGGAAGGTGACGCTGGAGCGCCCCCTTCCGCTCGACGTCCGCCCGGAGTGGGACCCGCGCCTGACGACGCTCGCGCAGCCGCTCACCGGCGCGGGCGTGGAGGGCCTGACGCTGGAGGCGGTCGAGACGCCCCAGTCCCCGCACCTCCTCGACAAGGGCTACAACGGCGTCACGTTCCAGTGCGCGTACGACTGCTGGGCCGAGGACGTCGTCGTACGGCACGTGGACAACGGCTTCGGTCTCGTCGCCGCCTCCGCCTGCACCCTGCGGCGCACCCGGGTGGAGGGGCGCGGCTCCCACCACCCGTACTTCTGCCGCGAGGGCGCGCACGACAACCTGATCGAGGACTTCCGCATCGCGGCCCGTACGGTCCCGGCCCCGGCGGGGACGCAGCTCCACGGCATCAACGTCGAGGGGCTCTCCAGCTGCAACGTCTGGTCGCGCGGGGTGATGGAGATGGGCACCTTCGACACCCACCGGGGCATGCCGTTCGCCAACGTACGGACGGAGATCACGGTCGAGAACAACGGCCGCCACGGCGGCGACGCCTCGGCGGGACCGCTGTACGGCGCCCGCTTCGCGCACTGGAACGTGACGGTCACGAACGGCCGGGCGGGCCTGGTCAAGATCGACACGATCGCCCCGTACAGCGCGACGGTCGGCATCAGCGAGGTCACCGAGTTCGACCAGATCGACGTTCCCGACTTCACGGGGGAGCTGCACGCGCGCGTGGAGGCGTACGGCAACCCCGGGTCGGTCCGCCCCCGGAACCTGTACGAGGCCCAGCGGACGCTCGGGCGCTGACACGGACGGAGCCCCCGGCGCCGAGGCGCCGGGGGCTCGGGGACGTGAGAGCCGGAGTGCTACGAGACCGCGTCCTGAGGCTCGGGCTCGCGGGCGGTCCCCACGGGCTTGGTGAGCGTCGGCGACGCGTCGGCCGGGGTGTCTGCCGGGGTGCCGGCCGGGGCGTCCGCCGGGGTGCCGTCCGCGAGGGCCTTGCGGAGCCGGGTCGTGTAGCCGATCGCGGCGACGGCTCCGAGGACGGCGGTGCCCATCCAGAGGAAGTCCGGCCCCGGTCCGTCGACGACCCAGCCCGCGAGGATCGGGGCGAGGAAGCCGGACAGCGCCCAGGACATGCCCATTACGCCCTGGTAGCGGCCGCGGGCGTGCTCGGGGGCGAGCTTGGCGGTGGCGGCGGCGTTGGTGGGGACGTGGACCATCTCGCCGATGGTCCACACGACGACGGTGGCGGCGAAGACGAGCGGGGTGCCGGCCAGGGCCGTGGCGCCGGTGCCGACGGCGAAGAGCAGCGAGGAGACGGTGAGCAGCACGGTCGGAGAGCGCTTCTCGGTCACCTTGTTGACCAGCAGCTGGAAGGCGACGATCACGACACCGTTGACGGCGATGACGGCGCCGTACGCGCCCGGCTCCAGTCCGGCCGCCGCCATGGAGAGGGGCAGGCCGACCCAGGGGGCGGTGAAGACGAGGCAGACGAGGAGGTTGAGGAGGACGAGCGTACGGAAGGGGGCGTCGCGCAGGACGTCGAGGACGCTGACCCGGTCCTTCTCGACGATCTCTCCGGCCGGGTTCCGGCGCGCCTCGGGGCGGGTCTCGGGGAGGCGGAGGAAGACGATCAGGGCGCAGAGCGTGACCGCGACGGCCTCGATGACGAAGAGGGTGCGGTACCCGAGGAAGATCGCGGCGCCACCGCCGAAGGCGGCGACGGCGAAGCCGAGGTTGAGGGCCCAGTAGTTGAGGGCGAAGGCCCGGCGGCGGTCGTGCTCGGGGACCATGTCGGTGATGGTCGCCGAGATGGACGGCCGGACGGCCTGCATGGAGACGCCCATCACCAGGACGACGGCGGCGACGCCCCAGCCGGTGGAGACCAGTGCGAGGGCGGCGGCACAGGAGGCCGTCACCAGGTGCATGGTGACCATCGTGGGCCGTCGGCCCCACTTGTCGGTGAGCGTGCCGCCGAGCGGGGAGCCGGCGACGCCGCCGAGACCGTGGAGGGCGAGGACGAGCCCGGCGAACCAGGCGGAGTGGCCGAGCTCCTGGGTGAGATAGAGGGAGAGGAAGGTGAGCACGAAGGCGCCGGTCCGGTTCACCAGGGTGGAGAGCCAGAGCCACCAGAAGCCGGCGGGAAGCCCGGAGACCGTCGCGCGTGCTGATCGCCTGAGCGAGTCGATGGACATGTGTGGCCGGCCCCCGTGTGTGTAAGTCCCTCTAACGGCACCCGTAACTTACGCATCTCATACGCCGGACGCCAGCGAATTGACGGTGCACGTCAATCGTCGGGCGTCTATTAGGCTCGGGCGCATGGCCGACGCACCGTACAAGCTGATCCTCCTCCGCCACGGCGAGAGCGAGTGGAACGCCAAGAACCTGTTCACCGGCTGGGTGGACGTCAACCTCACCGAGAAGGGCGAGAAGGAGGCGGTCCGCGGCGGTGAGCTGCTCAAGGACGCCGGCCTGCTGCCCGACGTACTGCACACCTCCCTCCAGAAGCGCGCCATCCGCACGGCGCAGCTCGCCCTGGAGTCCGCCGACCGCCACTGGATCCCGGTCCACCGCTCCTGGCGCCTGAACGAGCGCCACTACGGTGCGCTCCAGGGCAAGGACAAGGCGCAGACGCTCGCGGAGTTCGGCGAGGAGCAGTTCATGCTCTGGCGCCGCTCGTACGACACCCCGCCGCCGGCGCTCGAGGACGGCACGGAGTTCTCCCAGTCGGACGACCCGCGCTACGCGACGATCCCGCCGGAGCTGCGCCCGCGGACGGAGTGCCTGAAGGACGTCGTCGACCGCATGCTGCCGTACTGGTACGACGGCATCGTCCCGGACCTCCTGGACGGCAAGACGGTCCTGATCGCGGCCCACGGCAACAGCCTGCGCGCCCTGGTCAAGCACCTGGACGGCATCTCGGACGAGGCCATCGCGGGCCTGAACATCCCGACGGGCATCCCGCTCTCCTACGAGCTGGACGAGAACTTCAAGCCCCTCAACCCGGGCGGCACCTACCTCGACCCGGAGGCGGCGGCCGCGGCGATCGAGGCCGTGAAGAACCAGGGCAAGAAGAAGTAAGAATAGTGATCATGCCCCTGGCCTGCGCACACGGCGCAGATCGGGGGCATTTTCGCGCCCTGGGCCAGCGCTGGGCCCTCAGCGCGGAGAGTCGCCGGGCCTCAGGGCGGGTTGAGCGACTCCTATCGGGCACGCTCTTCGCGGCCGGGGAACCCTCATGGCGGCCGCCGAGTCGGAGCGCCTGGAACGGTCAGAAGCAACCCCTTCGCTAAGCTGACCCCACACTCTCTGATTGCAGGCGGGACTTGGGGAGAGCTCCCCTCAGGGCCCGCCCATCGAGACGCTCCTGAGGGGAGGGCCGAGGGCGACGCGCTCCCGCCTGGCGCCCTGGCCGCTGCTGAACTCGTCGCGGGGGAAGGCCGGATCTCCGCCCACCGAAATGGAGGCTTCCCGCTCCGGGTCAGCGCGTAGGCTGCGTGCATCCCTCGTCGTCTAGTGGCCAAGGACACCGGTCTCCGGTTCGCCCGGAATCGGAAACCCGGGTTCGAATCCCGGCGAGGCTACCCGGAATTGAATTCCAAGAAGACCGGGATGCCTGGCCCGCTCCCACAGGGCAGGTACGTCCCGTACAACCTTCTGCCCTCTCGCTCGTCACACATGGGTGAGGCGCGTGGTGCCTCTGGTGTCTTCGAGGGGGAACTGAACGTGTCCTATGCCCGTGCGACCCGACGGCGGCTCTGTGCCGCCATCACCACTGTGCTTGCCGTGTCGTTCAGCGCCAGTGTGGTGAGCACCCCGGCGTTTGCAGCCCCCATCGGCACGGACATAGCGGCGGCCGTGGGCCCCGCCTCCGCTGAGGACGACGTCACGCTTGTCCGGCACACCGTGCCGTCCGTCATCGATCTGAGCACCAAGACATACTTCAAGATGGACTGGACGCTCACAGGGGCCGGATGGGCCACGGTAGTTCTACGCCACACGCGGACCGGGATCACGACCAAGCACCTCCTCGGCGACGCGGGCAGCCCTGGCACCTTCTACCTTTTCTGGGATGCCCACGCCAGCAACATCGGTGACGTCCCGAACGGTGACTACACGTGGACGCTCACGGCCGAGACCCTCAACGGGACCCCTCTCGACTTCCAAGCCTCCGGTTCCTTCAAGCTCGTCCGCAAGACCGCACCACACGACTTCAACGACAACGGCTCGCTCGACATCATCCGGCGTGACGACCACGGCGGGCTGTGGCGGGCCGACACCACCATTTACGCCGGCGGCACGCTGGACCAGGAGTCCCACCAGTTCATTGGCCGAGGCTGGGAGATCTACGATCAGATCGAAGCGGCTGGCAACCTCGGTGGAGCGGCGGTCGGCG
Source organism: Streptomyces sp. NPDC127129 (assembly GCF_042671585.1). Classification (NCBI taxonomy): domain Bacteria; kingdom Bacillati; phylum Actinomycetota; class Actinomycetes; order Kitasatosporales; family Streptomycetaceae; genus Streptomyces; species Streptomyces sp. NPDC127129. The sequence continues at coordinate 290,884 of NZ_JBHXTV010000007.1, read as the reverse complement.
ACCTCCTGGCCCGCGACAGATCCGGCGTGCTCTGGCTGTACCAGGGCAATGGGCGAGGCGGCTTCGCCACCCGGATCAAGGTTGGCGCCGGCTGGCAGATCTACGACAAGATCGCGGCGGGCAGCGATCTGACGAACGACGGCCGTGCGGATCTGATCGCCACCGACAAGTCCGGCGGTCTCTGGCTCTACCCCGGCACAGGGAACGCCAGCACCCCCTTCACCGCCCGCAAGAAGATTGGTACGGGCTGGAGCATCTACAACGAGTTGACCGCCGTCGGCAACATCGCGGGTGGCGCGGCCAGCGACCTAGTCGCCCGCGACAAGTCCGGCGTGCTCTGGCAGTACCTGGGCAAGGGTGACGGCACATTCGCCCCGCGCACGAAGATCGGCGGCGGCTGGAACACCTACGGCTGGCTCATCGGAGCCGGCGACGTCAACAAAGACGGCCGCCCCGACCTCCTTGGCGGCATCAATGCCCGCCCGTACTCCGGTGCCAACGACTCCCTCTACCTCTACCGGACAACCGGCGACTGGCGCGCACCCTTCGCCCCTGCTCAGCAATCCTCGGTGTACAACCCGGGTTACACGTGGGACAAAATCGCCTGACGCCTGAGGCCGGACATGCCTCAGGCAGCCGATCGCGAGGGCGTGATTCGACAGTGCGAAGTGGCCTTCAGGGGCCGCTAGAGCGTGAACGGGGGGCGCCGTGCGGCGCGTCGGGGAGGTTGGGAGGGCTCGGGACCTGGACACCGCAGGGGTTAACCCGGACGCACCCGTCCGGGTCGCATCGAAATCTGTCCGGGTTGTCCAACGCTGTGACCTGCGCGAACGTCTGGCCGTCCGCGTCTTGTCCGGGTCTCGTGTTCGCCGGCTACGCCGGCATCCACGCCAAGAACCCCGACCTCGTCGTACAGGCGAAGGTCGACGGCCGCTGGAAGGTCATGAAGGGTGACGACCGGACCGTGAACCTCCCGGCGATCGCGAAGGGACTCGGCGCGGACTCCGGCCGGCGCACCCTGTCGCTGCGGGTCAAGCTGGGCGACTCCACGGGGATGACGCGCCTGACGCGGATGATGCTGCACACCGAGCCCCGCCTGGACGCCGAGAACGGCTGGGCCTTCGGGGGCGCCGGCGGCACGGAGATCGTCCTCGGCCCGGTGAAGGCGACGCCCACGCCGTCCGCCAGCCCGTCGGTCACGCCCTCCACCTCCCCGACGGTCACGCCCACCACCACCAGCTCCTCCGCCTCCGCGTCCTCGGCACCCACCTCGCCCGCGGCCCCGGCCGCGGCCCGTAACGGGGCCGTCGACGGTTCGCTCGCCGACACCGGTTCGGATTCCACGATGCCGCTGTACGTCGCCGCCGCCCTCGTGGCGCTCGGCGGCCTGGCCTGGATCGCCGCCCGTCGCCGCCGCGCGCACCGCTGACCCCCTCCGTATGACTCCTGCCCCGCCGGATCTTCCGGCGGGGCAGGGGCGTGTGCGGGCCGGGGAGGGCGCTTCGCCGGCCTGGTTCTCGGCCTCCGCCTGGCATATTCACGGGCACGGTCCCCGAGGTGTCGGTAGCCTCCGCGTCATGTCTACCGCGCTCCGTCTCGAGAAGATCACCCCCGACAACGTCGACGACGCGATCGCCTTGCGCGTGCATCCTCACCAGGAGAAGAACGTCGCCCCCGTCGCGAACTCGCTGGCGGAGGCGTACGCCTTCGGTGAGCCCGCCTGGCCCCGCCTCATCTTCGACGGCGACGAGCTCGTCGGCTTCCTGATGGCCTTCCTCGACATCCAGTGGGCCCCGAAGAAGGACCCCGACGACTACCGCAGCGGCCTCTGGCGGCTCAACATCTCCGCCGATCACCAGGGCAAGGGGTACGGGCGCTTCGCCGTCGAGGCGGTACGCGAGGAGATACGGCGGCGGGGCGGCAGCCTGATGTACGTGTCGTGGGAGGCGGACGAGGACGGCCCCGGCGACTTCTACCGCAAGCTGGGCTTCCGCGAGACCGGCGAGACCACCGGGGGCCAGCCGGTGGGCGTACTCGACGTGTGACGCCGGCGCGGCGGCGAGGTGAGAAGCCCCGCCCGGGGGCGAATCCCGGGCGGGGCTTCTCGGTCTTCCGACGGCTACCCCGAGCAGCCCCCGCACTGGCACGGCCCGCCGGACTGGCAGCCGCAGCCGCAGCCCGCGCCGCACCCGCAGGCGCCGAGAACGGGCAGGAAGACCGCGTCGCGCGGCCCCTCCTGCTGGGGGTCGGTGGTCGTGGCGGATTCGGCCATGGGGGTCCCTCCTCGAAGGCGTACATCGCCTCCCCCCATTGCATGCCCACCCCACCGGGCGCATCAACGGCGCACAGGAGTGCGAGCCTCTGCCCGCCGCCCGCCCGCCTGCCCAGGGGCTACGCGCCTTCGACCGGGGCGTCCGACTGCTGGAGCTCGTCCGCGTGCTCGCCCGTCACCAGGTACACCACGCGCTTCGCCACCGACACCGCGTGGTCCGCGAACCGCTCGTAGTAGCGGCCCAGGAGCGTCACGTCGACCGCCGTCTCGATGCCGTGCTTCCAGCGGTCGTCCATCAGGTGCTGGAACAGCGTCCGGTGCAGCAGGTCCATCTCGTCGTCGTCCTGCTCCAGCTGGAGCGCCAGGTCGACGTCCTTCGTGATGATGACCTCCGCCGCCTTCGCCATCAGGCGCTGCGCCAGCTGACCCATCTCCAGGATCGTCGCGTGCAGGTCGCGCGGCACCGCCGTGTCCGGGAACCGCAGCCGCGCCAGCTTCGCCACGTGCTGCGCCAGGTCGCCCGACCGCTCCAGGTCCGCGCTCATGCGCAGCGAGGTCACCACGATCCGCAGGTCCGTCGCCACCGGCTGCTGGCGGGCCAGGAGCGCTATCGCCCGGGCCTCCAGGTCGTGCTGCAGGTCGTCGACCTTCTGGTCCGCGGCGATCACGCTCTCCGCGAGCTTCAGGTCGGCGTCGAGCATGGCCGTCGTGGCGCGCCCGATCGCCGACCCGACCAGGCGGGCCATCTCGACCAGGCCCTCGCCGATCGAGTCAAGTTCCTCGTGATACGCGTCCCGCATCGATGTCCCTCTCTCGCAGTCGTCCGGGGTCCAGTCGTGCTCGGACCCCCACGCTCCCACGTTCGACCCCGTAGGAGTCAGGCGCGTCCACCCCAAGTGAATGAGCCCTTTCCCCTCGGTGAACTCTGAGCGACGTACGCCGCCGTTCCGGCCAGGCCAAATGAACCAGCACAGTCCCTACGGTGAACTCTGGGCGACGACTGTTCGAGCAGCCACACGGACGGCTGGGAGAGTGTCCACCGGCCCGCATAACCTGGATGCCATGGACGTGAACGCGGCGGTCGCCGCATTGGCAGCGATCGCCGGGGTGTGCACCGGCGTGATCGCCATGCTGGCGTTCCGCTGGAGCGAGCGCGACCAGGCGCGACCCACCCGGACCTCCCTGCACACCGACGCCGTGCTCCCGCCCGGCGTCGACACCGTGCTCTCCGTGCTGCGATCCTCCGCGGTCGTGCTCGACGAGAGCGACTCCGTGGTCAAGGCCAGCTCGGCGGCGTACGCCCTCGGTCTGGTCCGCGGCGGAAAGCTGGCCGTCGAGCCCATGCTCAACATGGCCCGCGACACCCGCCGCGACGGGGAGATACGTCAGGTCGAGCTCGACCTGCCCCGGCGCGGTACGGGGCGCGGGGAGGCCCTCGCGGTCTCCGCCCGCGTCGCCCCGCTCGGCTCCCGCCTGGTGCTGCTCCTGGTCGAAGACCTGACCGAGGCCCGCCGTATCGAAGCGGTACGGCGCGACTTCGTCGCCAACGTGAGTCATGAACTCAAGACTCCGACGGGCGCCCTCTCCCTGCTCTCCGAGGCCGTCATGGACGCCTCGGACGACCCCGAGGCGGTCACCCGCTTCGCCGGCCGCATGCAGATCGAGGCGACCCGTCTGACCAATCTCGTACAGGAGCTCATCGACCTCTCCCGGGTGCAGAACGACGACCCGCTGGAGGACTCCGAGCCGGTGCGGGTGGACGAGCTGGTCGCCGAGGCCATCGACCGCTCCCGGCACGCCGCCTCCACCAAGCAGATCACCATGGTTTCGAATGTGTGGCCGCCCGAAGGGCTCGAACAGGGTGGTGGTGGGCGACGGGAGGGTGGCACCGCGGACCTGCACGTATGGGGCAGCCGTGGGCAGCTCGCCGCGGCCCTCGGCAACCTCGTCGAGAACGCCGTCAACTACTCACCGGCCCGTACGCGGGTGGGCATCGCGGCCCGCCGCGTCTCGGCACCCGGCGGCGACCTGATCGAGATAGCGGTGACCGACCAGGGCATCGGCATCTCCGAGAAGGACCGCGAGCGGGTCTTCGAGCGCTTCTACCGCGTCGACCCGGCCCGCTCCCGTGCCACCGGAGGCACGGGGCTCGGCCTGGCCATCGTCAAGCACGTGGCCGCCTCGCACGGCGGAGAGGTCACCGTCTGGAGCACCGAAGGCCAGGGTTCCACGTTCACCCTGCGGCTGCCCGAGGCGGGCGCCGTACGGGACCGCCGCCCGCCCGCCTCCCCCACCCCCGATCTCATGACCGAACCGCTCCCTGCCCCGGAGGTCCTTCCGTGACCCGAGTGCTTGTCGTCGAGGATGAGGAATCCTTCAGCGACGCCCTGTCGTACATGCTTCGCAAGGAAGGCTTCGAGGTTGCGGTCGCCGCGACCGGGCCCGACGGCCTCGACGAGTTCGAGCGCAACGGGGCGGATCTCGTCCTCCTCGACCTCATGCTGCCGGGGCTGCCCGGCACCGAGGTCTGCCGTCAGCTCCGCGGCCGCTCGAACGTCCCGGTCATCATGGTGACCGCCAAGGACAGCGAGATCGACAAGGTCGTCGGGCTGGAAATAGGAGCCGACGACTACGTGACGAAGCCCTTCTCCTCGCGGGAGCTGGTCGCCCGCATCCGCGCGGTCCTGCGCCGCCGCGGTGAGCCGGAGGAGGTCACCCCCGCCGCCCTGGAGGCCGGCCCGGTCCGTATGGACGTGGACCGCCACGTCGTCACGGTCTCCGGCGGCAAGGTCGACCTCCCGCTGAAGGAGTTCGACCTCCTGGAGATGCTGCTGCGGAACGCGGGCCGCGTCCTGACCCGTATGCAGCTGATCGACCGGGTCTGGGGCGCCGACTACGTCGGTGACACCAAGACCCTCGACGTCCACGTGAAGCGTCTGCGGGCGAAGATCGAGCCCGACCCGGGCGCGCCGCGGTACCTGGTGACGGTGCGTGGTCTCGGCTACAAGTTCGAGCCGTAGACCGTCCTGAGCGGCGCCGTAGGCCCGTGTACGTGAAGGGGCGCCCCACCGGAATGATCCGGTGGGGCGCCCCTTCCGCGTACGGGTGTGACGGGTGTGACGTGTGTGTCAGTGACCGGTCGAGCTGCTCGCGCCGCCCGTGGGCGTGGCGGTGCCGGTCGGCGTGGCGGTGCCCGAGGGGGTCGCCGTGCCCGAGGGGGTGGCCTCGCCGCCGTGGCCGGCTTCGCCGGTCGGCGTCGCGGTGGCGGTCGGCTTGGCGGCCGGGGGCTGCGGGATCTCGGTCGGGCCGTACTCGGCGAAGTAGCCGGTCGCCGGGACGACGAAGGCCGCCAGGGAGACGTCCCCGGTCCGGCTGAGCTTGAAGACGATCTCCTGCTCGTTGCCGTCCTTCACGGCCTCGTGGCCGTTCTCGATCGTGGCGGAGGCGTTGCCCTTGCCGCCGATGACGACCGAGCCGCCCGCGGGGATCGTGATCGGGCCGGAGCCCGTGGCGGCCTTGAGAGTCACCGGCGCGGAGGAGCCACCGAGCGTGATCGAGTCGAGCGTCTGCGGCGAGCTGCCGTTGTTGAACACCGTGGCCGAGACGACGGCCGGACCCGGGGCCCCGGTGGTCGGCTGGGTGATCACGAGGGCGTTCTGGATCTTGACGTCCTCGACGGTGACGGCGGCGTTGTCCGGCTGGACGCCGAGCGTCTGCGCGTTGTTGCCGGCTCCACAGGCGGTCAGCGAGGCGATCGAGATCACGATGGCGGTGGCGGCGAGGGCGCCGCGTCGAAGGCTGCGGCTCACGGCGGCGGCATCTCCTTGGACGTACGGACGGGCAGGGACGAGACGGCTGGAGTCGAGCTCAGGACCAACCGGCTAAGGAAGAGCTAAAGGTGCGTCAGCGGGCTTAGGTTACCGAGCCGCCCTCTCCGTCCCGCACCCGACCCGCCCCTTCGCGCCCCCGGGCCGCGGGGCCGCGGCCGCCACTCCCTTCGTGATCGCCTTCGCCGTGGCCGGATCACGCCGCATTGGCGCTCCGTTCACATAACAGACTTGATCAATTCGGTGACCGTCCGCGCATTCCCTCGCGCACCTCACGGAAAAACCCGCGTCACACCGTCGGGTGATCAATTCGGGATTCGGTCCGAGATGCATCCGCACGAGTGACCGATCCTCGAACGGAGTACGCGAAGATCTCGGCTTCGAAACCGGCAAAACGGGACATCCCACCTCCTCCGGGGTGCTCCGGGCAGGTGTGGCGGGCACGTTTCTCTCCGTCCGCACAGCCGCTCCGACCTGCGAATACCGGCTTCCGGAAGCCCCGCGCAGCACGTTCGCGTCGCTGTTGTCAAGCCCTGAGATATGCCCTGACCTGCGAAAACGCCATTCAGAAGAAGCAGTTTCCGTGTTACCCTGGATAGCCACGGAAGGGGTACCTGTCACATGACGTTCAAGGTTGGCGACACCGTGGTCTATCCCCATCACGGGGCCGCGCTGATCGAGGCCATCGAAACTCGCCAGATCAAAGGCGTGGACAAGACCTACTTGGTGCTCAAGGTCGCCCAGGGCGACCTGACGGTTCGTGTGCCGGCGGACAATGCGGAGTTCGTCGGTGTTCGCGATGTAGTTGGTCAGGACGGACTTGACCGGGTCTTCGAGGTGCTGCGCGCGCCGTACGCCGAGGAGCCCACGAACTGGTCCCGACGCTACAAGGCGAACCTCGAGAAGCTCGCCTCCGGCGATGTCATCAAGGTCGCCGAAGTGGTCCGCGACCTGTGGCGCCGGGAGCGCGAGCGCGGTCTCTCCGCAGGTGAGAAGCGCATGCTCGCCAAGGCTCGGCAGATCCTGGTGAGCGAGCTGGCGCTCGCGGAGAACACGAACGAGGACAAGGCCGAGGCTCTCCTCGACGAGGTCCTCGCGTCCTGAGCGAAGCGATGCCGCGGTGCCCGATGACGTGCTGTGTCCCACACACAGCGCTGTCGCCGGGCGCTGCGGCATGTTTCGTATCCGGGTGATCCCCCGACACGCTCCGGCCGCGCCGGCTGCTCCAGGTGATCTCCCGGTTGATCTCGCGTCCGGGTGATCTCACGTCCGGGTGGTCTCCGGGTGACGTCCGTCTCGTGACGCGTCCGTCCACGAAACTCCCGTACCCCTGCCCCCCTCGCGTCCCACCGCTTCGTGCCACTCGCAACGCCCCGACCGTCGTCACGGAAGGGGCCCGGTCAAGGCGTCGCGTCCAGCACGCTCAGGCCATACCCATGTCGGCCGAGGAAACAAACCTGCCGGAGTGCAACCGATGACAGACGAAACGCGTCCCGCGCGCACCGCCGCTGTGATCCCCGCGGCGGGCCGGGGCGTACGCCTCGGCCCGGGCGCCCCCAAGGCGCTCCGCGCGCTGAACGGCACCCCCATGCTCATCCACGCCGTCCGGGCGATGGCGGCCTCCCGCGCCGTCTCCCTCGTCGTCGTGGTCGCGCCCTCCGACGGAGCCGCCGAGGTCAAGAACCTCCTCGACGCCCACGCGCTGCCCGAGCGCACCGACTACCTCGTCGTCCCCGGCGGCGACACGCGCCAGGAATCCGTACGGCTCGGCCTCGAAGCGCTGCCCGAGGGCGTCTCGACCGTCCTCGTCCACGACGCGGCCCGCCCGCTCGTGCCCGTCGACACCGTCGACGCCGTCATCGAGGCCGTACGGGACGGGGCCGTCGCCGTCGTCCCCGCCCTGCCGGTCGCCGACACCGTCAAGGAGGTCGAGCCCGCGGAGACGAAGGGCGACCCCGAGAGCGTCGTCGCCACGCCCGAGCGCGCCCGGCTGCGCGCCGTCCAGACCCCGCAGGGCTTCGACTACGAGACCCTCGTCAACGCCCACGCGACCGTCGCCCTCACCGGTGACGGCGCCACCGACGACGCCGGCATGGTCGAGCGGCTCGGCGCGCCCGTCGTGGTCGTCCCCGGCCACGAGGAGGCGTTCAAGGTGACCCGTCCCCTCGACCTCGTACTGGCCGAGGCCGTACTCGCCCGCAGGAGGGCCAACGATGGCTTCTGACCTCCCGCCGATCCCGCGCACCGGCATCGGCACCGACGTCCACGCCTTCGAGAAGGGCCGCGAGCTGTGGTGCGCCGGTCTGCTGTGGGACGGCACCGACAGCGACGGGTACGGCCTCGCCGGGCACTCGGACGGTGACGTCGCCGCCCACGCCGCCTGCGACGCGCTCTTCTCCGCCGCCGGCATCGGCGACCTCGGCGCCCACTTCGGCACCTCCCGCCCCGAGTGGTCCGGTGCCTCCGGCGTCACCCTCCTCACCGAGGCCGCCCGGATCGTCCGCGCCGAGGGGTACGAGATCGGGAACGTCGCCGTCCAGGTCATCGGCGTCCGCCCCAAGGTCGGCAAGCGCCGCGACGAGGCGCAGAAGGCGCTGAGCGCGGCCGTCGGCGCCCCCGTCTCCGTCTCCGGCACCACGACCGACGGCCTCGGCCTCACCGGCCGGGCCGAAGGCCTGGCCGCACTGGCGACGGCCCTGGTCTACCGCCGGGCCTGACGTCCGGCCGACGGTGCCGGACCTCGCCGGACGCCGTCGGCGCAGCGCCCCGCCCGCCGCGCGCGAGCGCCCCGCCCGACCCCTCCGGTCCGTGCTCCACCTGACGTACCGCCGGAAAAATCCCGCCCCGCGAGCCGCAATCGGTCGCGGGGCACTACCACACGCCCACTACCCTGGAGGGGTGACTATTCGCCTGTACGACACCAGCGCCCGGCAGATCCGTGACTTCTCCCCGCTCACACCGGGCTGCGTCTCGATCTACCTCTGTGGTGCCACCGTCCAGGCCGCCCCGCACATCGGCCACATCCGGTCGGGGCTGAACTTCGACATCATGCGCCGCTGGTTCGAGTACCGCGGCTACGACGTCACGTTCATCCGCAACGTCACCGACATCGACGACAAGATCATCGCCAAGGCCGGTGACCAGGGCCGCCCCTGGTGGTCCATCGGCTACGAGAACGAGCGCGCGTTCAACTCCGGCTACGACGCCCTCGGTTGCCTGCCGCCCACCTACGAGCCCCGTGCCACCGGCCACATCACCGAGATGGTCGAGATGATGCGCGGTCTCATCGAGCGCGGACACGCCTACGAGGCCGACGGCAGCGTCTACTTCGACGTCCGCTCGTTCCCCGGCTACCTCGCCCTGTCCAACCAGGACATCGACGACCTCCGCCAGCCCGACGAAGGCGTCTCCGGCAAGCGCGACCCGCGCGACTTCGCCATGTGGAAGGCCACCAAGCCCGGCGAGCCCGACTGGGAGACCCCGTGGGGCCGCGGCCGGCCCGGCTGGCACCTGGAGTGCTCGGCCATGGCCCACAAGTACCTCGGCCCCGCCTTCGACATCCACGGCGGCGGCCTCGACCTGATCTTCCCCCACCACGAGAACGAGATCGCCCAGGCCAAGGCCTTCGGCGACGACTTCGCCTCGTACTGGGTGCACAACGCCTGGGTCACCATGAGCGGCGAGAAGATGTCCAAGTCGCTCGGCAACTCGGTGCTCGTCTCCGAGATGGTCAAGCACTGGCGCCCCATCGTCCTGCGCTACTACCTGGGCACCCCGCACTACCGCTCGATGATCGAGTACAGCGAGGAGTCCCTGCGCGAGGCCGAGTCCGCGTTCGCGCGGATCGAGGGCTTCGTCCAGCGCGTCACCGAGAAGGCGGGCAAGACCGTCCCGCCCGCCCCCGAGGTGCCGCCCGCCTTCGCCGAGGCGATGGACGACGACCTGGGCGTCCCGCAGGCGCTCGCGATCATCCACACCACCGTGCGCCAGGGCAACAGCGCGCTGGCCGCCGACGACAAGGACGAGGCCATCGCCCGCCTCGGCGAGGTCCGGGCCATGCTCGGCGTCCTCGGCCTCGACCCCCTCGACCCGCACTGGGCCGAGGAGACCGACCGCGGCGAGGAGCTCCACGGCGTCGTCGACACCCTCGTACGGCTCGTGCTCCAGCAGCGCGAGTCGGCCCGCGAGCGCAAGGACTGGGCGACCGCGGACGCGATCCGCGACCAGCTCGGCCAGTCCGGCCTCGCCATCGAGGACAGCCCCGACGGCCCCCGCTGGACGCTGGGCAACCGCTGATGATGTGCCGCTCGGGGAGCCGGGCGGCACACTTCACTTACAGACCTATGTACGCGCGTGAACGCACCTGCGTACGCATCACCGAGGATGAGAGTAGTCATGGCCGGGAACAGCCAGCGCAGGAACCGCCGTACGTCCAACAAGAAGGGCGCGACGGTGGGCAGCGGTGGCCAGCGGCGCAAGGGCCTGGAGGGCAAGGGCCCCACGCCGAAGGCCGAGGACCGCAAGGGCCACAAGGCGTTCCGCGTCTCCAACGCCATCGCCCGACAGGCCGCCAAGCGCCGCCCCGCACCGCGCCGAGGCGGCCCCAAGGGCACCTCGGAGATGGTCGTCGGCCGTAACCCGGTCTTCGAGGCGCTGCGCGACGGCGTCCCCGCCACCACGCTCTACGTCCAGCAGTTCATCGACAACGACGAGCGCGTCCGCGACGTCCTCAAGCTCGCCGGCGACCGCGGCAACATCAACCTGATGGAGGCCCCGCGCCAGGAGCTCGACCGGATGACGAACGGCCTGAACCACCAGGGCCTCGTCCTCCAGGTCCCGCCCTACGAGTACGCGCACCCCGAGGACCTCACCGCGGCCGCCTACGACGCCCACGAGGACCCGCTGATCGTCGCCCTCGACGGCGTCACCGACCCCCGCAACCTCGGCGCGATCGTCCGCTCCGTCTCCGCCTTCGGCGGTCACGGCGTCGTCGTCCCCGAGCGCCGCGCGGCCGGCATGACCGCCGGCGCCTGGAAGTCCTCGGCCGGCACCGCCGCCCGCACCCCCGTCTCCCGCGTCACCAACCTGACCCGGGCGCTGGAGGGCTTCCAGAAGGAGGGCCTGACGGTCGTCGGCCTCGCCGCCGACGGCGAGCACACCGTCGAGGACCTGGAGGCGCTCGACGGCCCCGTCGTCATCGTCATCGGCAGCGAGGGCAAGGGCCTCGGCCGCCTCGTCGGCGAGACCTGCGACTACCGCGTCCGCATCTCGATGCCCGGTGGCGCCGAGTCGCTGAACGCCGGCGTCGCCGCGGGCATCGTCCTCTACGAGGTCGCCCGCCGCCGCTCGAACTGACCTCGCCACACGCCGTACCGAACGGGCCCACCTCCCTGAGCTGGGCCCTTTCGCGTACGCGGGCACGGATGGCGCGATCTTGACGGGTCTCGGACATTCAGAGCCTGTCAAGGCAGTGTCCTAACCCCGCGTCACTCGGTTAGATGAGTGTGGACACCAGAACGCCCCGGCCGGGGTTCGACGATCAGCCCGCGCTGAGCATGCTCAAGGTGGATTCCGATCCCGCGCAGGTCATCGTGAACCACGCCAGCTTCCGTGTGCGGCTCGCCCCGGCCCAGCAGCCGAAGTTCGCCGCCTCCCGCGGCCCGGCCCTCGCCGCGGCAGCGGCGGGCGGTGCCGCCGGCCGCCGCCGGCCCGTCGTGTGGACCGGAAAGTCCGCGCCCGGAGCGACCGGACTGCTCCAGGCCGTGCGCGAGTCCTCCGTCTCCACGCTGGAACCCCCCGCGCACCACGACACCGGCGTCACGCAGGCCATCCCGCGCATCGACGACACCATGCCCACCCCCGTCGTCACCGCCGACCCGCCGCTCCTCCCCCCGATGCGGCGCGCCGAAGGCGCCTTCGACCACGCCTACGACAGCCCGTACGAGCTGTCCCGCGACGGCGCGTACGGCACCGGCGACGGCCAAGGGACCGGGCGCGGGGACGACGCGAACGGCGACGAGTACCGCGGCGGCCGCGCGCAGCGCCACGGCGCCGACCCCGTCCGGCACGCCTACTACCCCGGGCGCCGGATGAACCTCGGCGTCGTCCTCCTCCCGCTCCGCGTCTTCCTCGGCTTCATCTCCATCTACGCCGGCATGGGCAAGCTCTGCGACCCCGTCTACTTCGACGGCGGCGAGCGCGGCTCCATGGTCAAGTGGCTCCACTCGCTCAACCCCTGGGCGCTGGCCGAACCGCTCCGCGACTTCGCCCTCCAGCACCCGGTCGGCGCCGGACTCACCGTCGCCTTCCTCCAGGTCGTCGTCGGCGTCCTCACCGTCCTCGGCCTCTGGCAGCGCGTGGCGGCCGTCATCGGCGCCCTGCTCTCCGCCGCGCTCCTGCTGACGGTGAGCTGGAAGTCGGTCCCCGTCTACGACTCCGCCGACATCATCTTCCTCGCCGCCTGGTCCCCGCTGATCATCGCCGGCGCGCCCGTCTACTCCATCGACGGCCGTCTCGCCGGCGAAGCCTGGCGCACCCTCGGACCCCGCTCCGAGCTGTGGGACCTGCGCCGCCGCGTCCTGCGCCGCGGGGCGCTCGTCACCTCCGTCGTCGTCGGCCTCACGCTGCTCACCGGCTCGGTGCTCGGCGGGGCCGTACGGTCCACCGAGATGGTCACGGTCCCCGGCCCGAACGACGACCCGATCAACCACCTGCCCGGCCGGACGCTCCCGCAGGAGCCGGGCGAGCGCACCCCGTCCCAGTCGACCTCCACCCGCCCCAAGCCGTCGGCGACGGCCGGGGCGAGCGGGGAGCGCGAGGACGACAAGACGGCCTCGCCGAGCGAGACCGTGCGGGAGACGGGCCGTTCGGAGGAGAGCCGGCCGACCGCCACGCAGGGCACCGGCAGCCGTACGCCGACCCAGTCGCGACCGGCGCCCCCGCCGTCCACCAGCTCCGGCCCGACGAGCACCGGCGGCACGAGCGGCGGCGGTGGCGGCACGGGCGGCACGACCGAGCCCACGAGCGGCGGCTCGTCGACGGGCGGCACCGGCGGCAACCGGAACCCGATCGGCGGCCTGCTGGGCTGACGGACGTACCGTCCGGAAGGCGAAGGGCGGCACCGCGAGAATGCGGTGCCGCCCTTTCGGCGTGGGCTGCTGGGGCGGGAGGGCTGAAAGGCGTACGGGCAGCCGGCAGTCGGGTGGCCGGGGAAGCCGGGTGGCCGCGGCGGTCGGAGGCAGCCGGGTGGACGGGCTGCAGGACAGCCGAGGCAGGCAGCCCTACGCCTTGCCGCGAGTCGTACGAGGGGCTGTCAGGCGCCCTGGGCGGCCAGCTCCTTCGCCGCCTCGGTCAGGTCCTTCGCCGTGTCGATCGCCCGCCAGTAGGCCCCGTGGGGCAGCGGGAAGCCCGCGAGGCGGCGCTCCCTGGCCAGCCGGGGGAACGTGGTGCGCTCGTGGTCGCCCCGGTCCGGGAGCAGGTCGGTGAACGCGGCGGAGAACACGTACACGCCCGCGTTGATGAGGAACGGCGACGGCGGCGCCTCGATGAAGTCGGTGATGTGCCCGAAGTTGTCGGTCTCGACGGCGCCCCACGGGATCCGGGGGCGGGCGAGGGCGAGGGTGGCGGTGGCGTCGCGCTCGTCGTGGAACGCGGCCATCTCACGCAGGGAGAAGCGGGTCCAGATGTCGCCGTTGGTGGCGTACCAGGGCTGTCCGGGGTCGGGCAGGTGCGCGGCGGCGTACTTGAGGCCGCCACCGCGGCCGAGAGGTTCCTCCTCGACGACCGTCGTCACGCGCAGCGGCAGATCGGCGGAGGCGAGCCATTCCTCCAGCACCTCGGCGAGATGGCCGCAGGACACGACGGCGTCCGTCACGCCCTCGGCGGCGAGCCAGGACAGCTGATGGCCGATGATCGGGGTCCCGGTTCCCGGGATCTCGACCATCGGCTTGGGGCGGTCGTCGGTGTACGGGCGCAGGCGCGAGCCCTGGCCGCCCGCCAGGACCACGGCCTGCGTCGGGGAGGTATGCATACCGCGAACGATATGCGCACCTCGCGAAGGAGCCGTTCAGCGTCTTCGGTGTCCGTCTTCGGGATCCGTCTCCGGTGTCGCGGGCCGAGCCGGCGGCTCAGCTCGCGTACATCACGCCGGTCGCGAACGAGGTGTCGCAGACGGGGCGGGAGAAGGACTGGGCGCGGGTGGGGCCGTAGTGGCGGACGGCCGCCTTGCCGAGGGCGCGCGCGATGGACACGCAGTGCTTGGCGAGGGACGGGCTGTTCTCGACCTCGCGCTGGAGGTGGGTCAGGGCCGTTCCGGGGTCCTTCTCCTGAAGCTCTGCGAGGAGCCGGTCGCGCAGAATATCCTGCGGGGCACGGGACTTGGCGGGGACGGAGACGTCCTCCGAGGATGCGGTCAGCATCTGGGTGTCGGAGCCCTGGCCGGCCCACGGAACGGCGGACACCGCGAGCGTTCCGGAGAGCACCAGGACGACGGGCAGGACGAGGGCGAGAGAGCGGCCGATACGGCGGGCAGTGTGCGTCACGGAGGCGAGCGTAGCGGCCGGTGATGATATGGCGACATTTAGTCACTCTCGCGGGGGATGGTTCGAGGCGAAAATTCGAATCCCGTGTTGACGTCGGTGTCTGAAATGGCAGCTATGCCGGGGTATTTGTCGACATAGGCGAACGGCCCCGCATCTGCAAGAGATGAGGGGCCGTTCGGCAGCATGCAGCCTCGGTACGGACTCAGCCGGAGAGGCGCTCGCCGGTCGAGGTGGAGAAGACGTGCAGCTCGTCCGGGCGCGGCACGACGTGCAGCGTGGAGCCCTTCTCCGGCACGGCGCGGCCGCCGACGCGGACGACCAGGTCCTTGTCCTCGCCGCCGACGCGGGCGGAGCCGTAGACGTAACCGTCGGCGCCGAGCTCCTCGACGACGTTCACGGAGACGGCCAGGCCCTCCTTGCTGGTGGCGCCCGACACGTCGAAGTGCTCGGGGCGGATGCCGACCGTCACGGTCGTGTCGCCCTTGGCGGAGGCGGCGGAGAGCGCGTCACGGGAGACCGGGACGATGCTGTTGCCGAACTTCACGCCGCCGTCGGTGATCGGCACCTCGACCAGGTTCATGGCGGGGGAGCCGATGAAGCCGGCGACGAAGAGGTTGGCGGGGCGGTCGTACATGTTCCGCGGCGAGTCGACCTGCTGGAGCAGACCGTCCTTGAGGACGGCGACCCGGTCGCCCATGGTGAGGGCCTCGACCTGGTCGTGGGTGACGTACACCGTGGTGATGCCGAGGCGGCGCTGGAGCGACGCGATCTGCGTACGGGTGGAGACACGCAGCTTGGCGTCGAGGTTCGACAGCGGCTCGTCCATGAGGAAGACCTGCGGCTCACGCACGATCGCGCGCCCCATGGCGACTCGCTGGCGCTGACCGCCGGAGAGGGCCTTCGGCTTGCGGTCCAGGTACGGCGTGAGGTCGAGGATCTTCGCGGCCTCCTCGACCTTGGCGCGGATCTCGCTCTTGTTGACGCCGGCGATCTTGAGGGCGAAGCCCATGTTGTCGGCGACGGTCATGTGCGGGTACAGCGCGTAGTTCTGGAACACCATGGCGATGTCCCGGTCCTTCGGCGGCAGGTGCGTGACGTCGCGGTCACCGATGCGGATGGAACCGCCGTTGACGTCCTCCAGGCCGGCGAGCATGCGCAGCGAGGTGGACTTGCCGCAGCCGGAGGGCCCGACGAGGACGAGGAACTCGCCGTCCTCGATCTCGATCTCGAGCTGGTCGACGGCGGGCTTGTCGGAACCCGGGTAGAGCCGGGTCGCCTTGTCGAAAGTGACAGAAGCCATGGTGATGTGTCCCTTCACCGGCAGGAACGTGCCGGACGATCCGAGTAAAGGAAGGATTGAGGTCTAGTCCACCGAGGTGAACTCCGGGTGACGCTACCTGGCGGCACGCGATCTGTCAGCAGTCCGAGTCGGTGAGATTGCCGACCGAGGTGGGGTGGGGGTTGGTTACACTGCACTCGCTGCCTCCTTAGCTCAGCTGGCCAGAGCACCGCTCTTGTAAAGCGGGGGTCGTCGGTTCGAACCCGACAGGGGGCTCCAGGCAGGACACGCGAAGACCCCCGACCGATCACGGTTGGGGGTCTTCGGCGTCTACGGGTGACATCAACGGCGGTGGTCAAGGACGGTCGGGCCTGGGCTGCCGTCGTGTCGGGGAGCCGCTCCGGCGAGCTGAGCGTTCATCCCGCGGTTCGTTCACTCCGCGATCCGGGAGGCTGCGAAATGCCAGGGGGCCGGCTCTGCCACGTCGTCATCCTCATAGGCGTCTTCCCGGTACCACCCTGTTCCGGCAAGCCACGTTTCGAGCCACTCGGCCAGACTCCCGGCGTCGACGAACCAGGCGGCGGCTCCGTCGTCCTCCATGGCGTTCGGCTCGAAAAGGAGGACCGTGGCGGTCTCGCTGAGGCAGTCCACGGCGGCGTACATGGCGCAGCCCCAGTCGAGGATCGGCAGCACGCCCGCGGGCCAGTACGGTGTCTCGCTCCTGGCTGAGGCAGATCGTTCGGACTGGTACTCGCTCAGCACCGTGCGCCCTGGCCCGACCAACGGAAGAAGCTGGTAGTCGGGTCCGTAGCCGCCGTTGGCCACCTCCTGATACAGACTTGCCAGCAGAGGTGGGAGCGCGAACCCGAGAACTGCCTCTGCCGAGGCCACCTCCTCGGCGGTGGCGGTGTCAGGCAGCGTCGTAGAAGTGACCCTGGCCTTCGCCGATACGAGGGTAACAAGATCTTCGGTGGCTATCACGTGCGTGATCGTGTCAGGCGCCTACGACACCCAGAGGCGTCCATGCCAGCGGGGCGGTCGGACCTCCGTCGCTTGAGGCCGAACCGCAAGCCGACGCGATCACGGACGACATGCGGGCCATCGCCGACGCACTCACCACGGCGTAGCTGAGGATCAACGGGGGAGCTGTTACAAGTTTCTCTACCTCATCAAGGCACCCGGCTGCGCTCCGCTCCGCCGGGCGGGCTTCCCGGTTCCGCTCGGGGCGCCGCTCCTGCCTTCGGCCCGCTCCGCCCCCGCTGCGCCGACGCCCGCCCCTGCAAGACGGGATAGGCCCAAGGGCATGAGTCCGAGCCCCAACGGCCGCGGTTCCATTTGTCACCGACATGCCTCCGGCGGGGGCCTCAGGCTCCGGGATGGCGGGGGCGCCGTACGCGGGTGCCGGCCGGTGGGGTGTGGCGGTGGGGAACTCCCATCCCGTCTGCCATCGACCCAGGACAAGCCGAGCAGACACGGCACCGGGCGTCCAGGTCGTTCGTACAGTGGCGCGCTCCACCTGGACGCCCGGCACCGCGCCCGCTCCACATACGTGTGGGCCGACGGCAGACGGGATGGGAGTTAGGGGGTGAGTGGTCGGCGGAGGCCGACGGGCCGGTGACCCGTGGCAGTTCCACGCCAAGCCCGCGCCACCCACCCTCGGGATACATTCACCAGATGAGCACGGACGAGCAGGTGAGCTGCGCCTTTTGCATGAACACTACTGACGTCGGCCCCCTCGGCGATGGGGTCACGTTGGAGATCACTCGAGCAGGGCTTCAGACCAGGCAGTTCGTCTGGGCTCACCTGGATTGCCTGGACGAGCGACTGCACAAGGGCATCACCCGAGGCCCGTGGCTCGATGAATAGGTCGGAGCTTGTCAAGACCGCCGTCCTGCGATGACATCAGTGGCTGACACCAACGAGTGCGAACCGGACGGCGCGAAGCGTGCCGGGCGAGGTCCCAGGGTCCCCATGATCGACCTGATAGGGATGAGACCAGACCTCAAAGCCTGGATGGGACGCCGCGTTGTCGGGGTGTAGCCCGTGATCACCCACGCGTGGGCGCCCATAGGGTCGCGGTCATGACGAGACCTCTTGCAGCAGCCGACCACCTTGGCGACCGAGAAGCATTCAGTGCCTTCCTGGCACGCCTACGAGCGGACCATGCAGAGAATGGCGCGGAGTGGGAGAACGGGACGCTGGACGCCTTCTTGGAGGCTCTGGAAGCCTGGGTCTCGGATGCGCCCGGGTGGTACAGCAACCATGGGCAGGATCTACCGCCCCAAGGCGACTGGACGTTCTTCGCTCGCGCCCTTGCTGCAGCCCGGATCTACGAGTGAGGCCGTGCCCCCGACGTGCCCGATGAGACAGCAAGTAGCGGGGAGCCTCGGCGAACAACGGAGAGCGAGCCGGGAACGCGCAGGTCAGCGTCTTGCCAGCTCAGCCGCCACCCGCAAACGGGATCTTCCAGACTGGGGACGTGCCACACGCCTGTGCAGGTCGGCAGACCGAGTAACTGGCCCGGACGGGAGGTCGTGTCAGAAGCCTGGTCTAGGTTTCGCCTGTGAATCACAACAGCTCCAAGGCTGAGGCGTCCCGTGACCCTGGCTTGCCGCCCTACCAAGTCGTCCTAACGGAGACTGATTGGGGTTCGCTCCAGACGGCTTTCGGGAACGGTGAGTGCCTTCCCACAGTCCTGCCAAGGCTGCTGGAGCCTGATCCCAAGGTGCAGGTAACCGCCTTGTCGGAGCTGAGTGAGCTGGTCTGCCACCAGAACAGCATCTACGAAGCCACTGCCCCCGTCGCCATGTATGTCGCCGGCATCCTCACCCACCCGGCGGCCATGACCCTCCGGCCGTATCGCAACGCACCCATCCGCGCGACATTGTTGAACTGGTTGGTTTCCACGGCCTACGACGCCTCCGACGAGGTTGTCGACCGCATCGAGCAGTACTTCCCTGGCTTCCTCACCCACGACTCCATGCTGGCGGCCCTTCGGGACCTCCGCCCGATGCTTTATGGAGCCGTCGCGCCTTTCCTGCAGGACAGTCACGAGGACGTGCGCGAAGCCGCCGACCTCGCCGCGCTCATCCTCGCTGAACACCCCGCGCTCGCCCAGCACCGCAATCACCTCGCCGTGAACGCGCGCCGCATCCTAGACACCAGCGGCAACGACCATAACCGGCGCATTGCCTGGAAGGCCCTCGAAGCATGGGGCCACGACGTCACCGACATTGAACCTGTCCGGGAGGAGCCCTGGGACTGCGGGCCACATAGCGATGGCCGCGGAGATCTCGCAGCTCCCTTCTGATCGATAGGCGCACAGCCGACCGGCCCAAGATGTGCGGCCAGCCGAGTTGCTTCAGAGCGAAGAGCGGTCGTGCCACATCCGTGCCAGATCGAGCGGGGAGTCACGGGGAACGACCGGCGTTAGCGGGTCCTGAGCCGTCGATCAGCTCTCCAAGCATCTGTCCAGGTCAGGTGCGCACCCGCCCTCCCGCTCTCCCAAAGCGGTAGCGATCAGTAAACGGCGACGGCACTGTGTATCCATGCTCGCTGAAGATGACTACCTGCTCCGCGTAGGCCGCCTCTCCTACCTGGTCACCTATCTGGAGTGGCAAGTCCTAGGAGACCTCCCGCACATCCCCAGCCTGCCTGCGGAATTGGAGGTACGGAAGCTGGTGGGCATGACCACCGGACGCCTGGCGCAGACCTTCAAGAGCCCGAAGATCCTTCAGCACATCGCGGATGCTGCCACCGTTAACTGGCTGCGGCGGGCGGGGGAGCTCCTGGAGGCTACTGCCCGGGATCGTAATGCCGTTCTCCACGCGCGCCCTGCCACAATCGGTGGCAAGCAGACGTTGTACCGGTGGCACCCGGAAGGGAACCAGGAGTTCGCCGTCGATGCGACGTGGCTAGATGCAGCCGAGCAGCGCATCCGGGATGCCATCCAAGAACTGGCCGGGAGCCGTGTAGCCATCGTTTAGCAGCGCCGCAACGGGTGGCAGCGGTTGCTGGGGTCGTCGGTACAGCAGCGCGGTACCGCAACCTCGGCAACCGTCGCCACCCAGTAGCGGCCCTCGGGGACCGGCCAGCGGCCGGAATGCCCGCCGCTGAGCGATCCCACTAGAGCTACGGATCAGAAGGCCGGCCGCGCTTGTTCCGTGCCCGGCGGCGCGTGGAGCCGCGCCCACTTGGGCACCGGCTTGCCGTGGCTTCGCAGAAGGTCGGCAGCGGCCACCTGCATGTCCCGTTCGATGGAGGGGCGTCCATCCGGCCAGTCTTCCCAGTTGCTCCACAGCCCCATGAACAGGTTCACAAGCTCGTTCGCAGTGTCCGTCCGATCAAGATGGCAGGCGCACCAGTAGATCTCGCTGCTGGCCTCGTAGTGCGTAAGGGAGCCACTGAGCATGCCTTCTGCCGCCTCGAGCATTCGTTCGCGCCAGGCTTCCTCGACGTCGGGTACAGAAAGCCCCAGCTCTGCCATGGTCTGCATGAAGAGGTCGCGGATGTCGGCCGGCGGGTCACGCCGAGAGAGCCCTGCCAACTGGATCAGGGACTGGCTGTTCAGGCCGTCAGCCACCGCCAGGGCAGCGATCATCGGTAGGTCCTCGGTCGGCTGCTCTCCGAGGGCCAGCTTCACGGCTGCACGGCGTAGGAGATCCATGAACGCACGCTAACCCTTCCGCGGATGCGGCTACCAAGGTGTTTCCGGGCAGGCCACCCTCGCTCGGCCACCGCATCTCCGTCTCATTCACACACGGCCAGGACCGTTCACGGTGGTCCACGGCGCCACGGCGAATGCTTCTGCGTCCCCGAGAGCGCGCAGGTGAACGGCGGCGAACGACGCCCACCACTCCACCAACAGACTTGGAAGCGTGCGCGCGGTCAGCGCTGGCAGGGCACTCTTGGCCATCGGCGGAGCCTGGACGTCGGTTAGGTGCTGGGCTTGCACCGGACCGCCCCCAGACAGAGCCAGGGATGCAGCTGCACTACAGAGCTGGACACCTCGGAAACCGACCGCGCGCAGGTGGACGATATCCCGAGGCACTGACAGACGGCGGTGAAGGCCGTGCCACATCCGTGCCAGATCGTGCGGGGAACCACGGGGAACGAGGGGTGGTGCCGGGCTCTGGGGCGTCGATCAGCTCCCGCAGCATCAGTGCAGGTCAGATGCGGCTCCCTCCTCCCTCTCTTGTAAAGAGGTGGGCGTAGACAGGGGGCTCGGGGACGCGCCTACCATGGCGCCCATGACAGACGGGCAGGACCGTGATCGTCTCAGTGACGAAGAGGTCGCGCAGATGATGGATTTGTGGCGCCGGTACTGCGCTCACGACCTGGACCAGTGGGAGGCTCTCCAGACGGAGACGCCGTACGGGCCTGTCTACGTCTTCATGGCCCGGTCCCTTCCACCAGAGTGGGATCCCTCCATGTTCAGGGAGTTCTGAGCAACCCCGATACTCTCCGACGCCCAGCCTGTGCTTCCACCGCCGTCCTCTGCGCCCTCGCCGCGAGCCGGCTCTGCGCGCAGCGTGGGGAAGGGGCCTGCGGTGGGCCCTGAGGAGGGGCAGGATGACTCAGTCGAAGTGCGGGGCACCCACCAAGAACGGCGGCCGCTGCCAAAGCAAGGCGATCATCGGTAGCTCGCGGTGTGCCAAGCATCAAGGCCCATGGTCCGCGTACGGAGTGGAGCAGCGGAAGAAGAAGGAAGCCGAGGCGAAGATGCGCAAGCTCCGGAAGAAACGCTGACGGGGGCTGCCGATTCGTGAAGCCGACATCCACGGATGACATCAACGACGGTGGATGTCGGCAGTCCATCACGGTTCCTCACGGCAGCCACGAACAGCAGTCTGCCCGGCCAGCGGCAGCCCGGCCGAACTTGTAAAGCGGGGGTCGTCGGTTCGAACCCGACAGGGGGCTCCAGGTAGGACACGCGAAGACCCCCGACCGATCACGGTCGGGGGTCTTCGGCGTCTACCGGTGACGGCAGCACACACCTCGGGGCGTGCGCGTCTAGGACGCGGAGGCGCTCGTTGCCGCGGGGGTGCCGGCCAGGATCGTTTCCTCCACCGCTTCGTACCGCATGCGCTGGTCGGCCGCGTCACGTTCGAAGAGCACCGTGCCGAGCCAGCCCGCGAGGAAGCCCAGCGGGGCCGAGAGGATGCCCGACGTGGTGAACGGGAACCAGTTGAAGTCCTGGTCCGGGAAGATCGCCTGGGGCGATCCGGACACCAGGTTGCTGCCGGTCATGAGGATGAACGCGGAGGCGGTGCCCACGATGAGGGTGCTGAGCAGTCCCGTACGGGAGTAGCGGCGCCAGAAGAGGCTGTAGATGAGGGCCGGTGCGACCGCGGACGCGCCGATGCAGAACGACAGGGTGAGCAGCGCCTGAAGGTTCAGATGGCGTGCACCGGCGGCGATCGCGATCGCCACGAGCCCGACGACCGCCGCGGCGGTCCGGGCGATGGCCATCTCGGTGGAGCCCTTCAGGTGCGCCTTTCGGCGCAGCCCGTGCGTGATGAGGTCGTGCGCCAGGGTGTTGGCGCAGGCGAGGGTGATCCCGGCGACCGAGGCCAGCAGGGTGAGGAAGATGGCCGTCGCCACGGCTGTGAACAGCAGCGTCTCGACGGTCGTCTGCTCCGTGCCCATGACGGCCTGGCTGACCATGAGGAACGCTGTCTTGCCCTGCGGGTCGCCGGCGACGATTCCCTGGTGGCCGACGATCGCCGCCGCGCCGAAGCCGATGACGGCGATCAGCAGACAGGTCACGACGACGGTCGACACGGCCCACGACATCGAGCGCCGCACGGCCGCCGCGCTGCGCGCGGTGAACATGCGCATGGTGATCTGCGGCAGCACCGCGGCGCCGAGCACGACCGTCAACTGCGTGCTGATCATGTCGAGTTCGTTGCCGCCGAACTGGAGACCGGAGGAGAGATAGGCGTCTCCCGCCCCGCTGCCGCGCTTGGCGGCGTCCAGCAGGGAGGGCAGGCTGAAGTCGAAGCGGTTGAGGATGAGCGCGGCGATCGCGAGGGACGCGCCGAGCAGGGCGACGGTCTTGACGATCTGGATGAAGGCGGTGCCCTTCATGCCGCCGATCGCCGCGTACGCGATCATCAGCAGCCCCAGGAACACGATCGCCCCGGTCTTGAAGCCGTCGGCGTCGAATCCGAGGACGACGGAGAGGAGATCGCCGGCGCCCGCGAGCTGGAAGATCACCAGCGGGAGCAGTGCGGTCAGGGTGACCGCGGCCGTGGTGATCCGCACGGCGGGGCCGGGGAGACGACGGGTGAAGACGTCGCCGATCGTGAACCGGCCGGCGTTCCGCAGCGGCTCGGCGAGCAGGAACATCATCAGGACCAGCGAGAGCACGGTGCTCAGGGCGAGCGTGATGCCGTCGTAGCCGACGAGCGCGATGATGCCGATGGTGCCGAGCACGGTGCCGGCGGAGATGTAGTCGCCGGCGATGGCGAGGCCGCTCTGCACGGGGGAGAGCGAGCGGTAGCCGGTGTAGAAGTCGCCCAGGTCGTCACGGTCGGGCCCGGTCATCACGCACAGCAGCAGCGTGACGGTGATGACCGCGATGAACGCCATCAGCGACATCGTCTGGGCCTCGGAGCTGAAGCTGGTCATGCGCGCGCACCTCCGGTGGGCTGCTGCCACACGGGACGTCCGGAGCGGCTCTGGCGCTCGGGCCGGGGCGCCGCTGCCGCGGCCGCCTGCTCGGCGCGTTCGCGGATCGCCGCGGCGAGCGGGTCGACGTTCTTGCGCGCGATCCGCTCGTACAGCGCGATAGCGGCCAGCGCCACGGGCAGCTGGAGGAGCCCCAGGACCAGCCCGGTGGTGAGGTCACCGCTGATGCTGCTGGTCATCATCGAGGGGGCGTAGCCGGACAGGAAAAGGAAGATGACGAAGTAGCCGAGCGCGGTGAAGGTGGCGACGCGGCGGAGCCTTCGGTAAGCCGATCCGAGCCGGTGCAGATCATCACGATCGTGGGTGGCGGCGGGCGGCTGCGGTTGCGGCTGCGGGGAGGCGTCCCAGGGCTGCTGCGCGGAGTCCCACCCCTGCGGCGAGGAGTCCCACGCTCGCGGGGACGAGTCACGGGCTGCCCGTGGATCGGTGTCCCAGGACGGCGATCCACCCTCCCAGGACTGCGACGCCGCGTCTTGGCGGTGCCGCCCGGCATTCCGGTGCTGGGGTACGGGCGGTGGGCCGGGGAAAGGCTGGTGGTACGACATCGATCTCGCTCCTTGCCGCCCCGGGGAACGGGCGGGTGGCGCTGGTGGGTCCGCGTACGTTACTCATGGGTATAGCCCTTGCGTAAGGGGATTTCCGACCGCTCGGTATGTCGGTTCGGTGACGATCCTGTGCGCGTGGCGACGGAACCCGCGGTAACCCCGTCGTGGATCTTTCCGCAGGTCACGGGTGAGTCTCGGACCGCCCCTGGGGCCGCCCCAGGGGCCGGGCGGGCCGACGAGGTGGTCCAGATGGTCGAGTGGGCCCCGGCTGCCGCAGCCCGGATCGGCCTGGCATGCTGCCGATGCCAGGAATGCCTCCGCCTGCCCGCAGCACCGGCCGATGAGTGCGGATCTCGGTTTCCTCAACGAGCCTTTGTGGCGCTTGTGCCTACTGCTTCTGGGACTACCAGCCCAACTAAGGGTTCAGTGGCGTACGAACGGGAGGTCGTCCGGCCGCACCCGGTCGCGCGGTCCCGCCGCCCGTAGTACGACGTCCAGGACTCGCCCCGGGTCGGCGGCGTACGCGTGGGAGAACCACGCCATGTTGGCCTCCACCACGGCCCAGCGATGGCCCGGACGGTACGGGTCGAGCAACTGGCCGACGTCCACGACGACGGCGCTCGGCAGGGTGGGCCCGGCCGTGGCGACGAGACGGTCGACGAACTCGGTGATCTCCGTGGCGACGGCCCCGTGCCGGTCGAGCGGGCCGGGGTCGAGCCGGCCGAACACCGCGTACCGACTGCCTGTGGCGATCCGCCCGTCCAGCAGGAACAGGCGGTACTCGGCGGCGAAGGTCACCACCTCGGAGAGCAGCACCGGCGTCGCCGGGTCCAGGTCGCCGGGCAGCCGCGAGCCGTCGGCGTAGACGTCCGCCGGGAAGGACTTGTCCCGCGGCGGCTTGACGAACGTGGGCCGCTCGATCGCCCAGGCATCTGCGACGGTCGCCGCACGGACCTCCCGCCCCGTGAACTCCTCCGGCAGCTCGGCGAGCCAGTCGTCCGCCGGTTCGAGCAGGGCGAACCCGAGCCGTCCGGCCAAGCGTGCTCCGGCCACCGGTCCGCCGTACCAGTACGCCGGTCCCACCGCCGCGCCGATCTCCTCCGCCGCCAGGGTCGCCATCCCCCGCGCCGTCGCCTCGCCGGCCAGCAGCTCCATCGTCGACGTCCGCCGACCGGGCATGACGAGCACCACGTCAGCGGCCCGAGAGCCGGTCGGCGAGCCGGGCGATGCGGGACGTGGTCGCCGTGTGGGTGGTCGATTCCCGGCGGTCCGCGTTGCGGTAGGCGGCGTACATCGTCTGGACTCCGAGCCAGCGCAGCGGTTCCGGTTCCCATGTGCGGACCTTGTGGCCGACCCAGGGGAGCGCGGTCAGGTCGGTGGGGCCCGACTGGCCGGAGTCCTGCTGGATCAGGTCGCGCAGGGTGCGGGCCGCGAGGTTGGCGGTGGCGACGCCGGAGCCGACGTAGCCGCCCGCCCAGCCCAGGCCCGTGGAGCGGTCGAGCGTGACGGTGGCGCACCAGTCGCGGGGGACGCCGAGGACGCCGGACCAGGCGTGGTCGATGCCGATGCCGGCGAGGGAGGGGAAGAAGCGGACGAGGATGTCGCGGAGTGCCTCGATCGTCTGGGGCTGGGTGCGGCCGTCGTTGTCCGTCCTGGAGCCGTAGCGGTACGGGACGCCCCGGCCGCCGAGGGCGATGCGGCCGTCGGCGGTGCGCTGGGCGTACATGTAGGCGTGGGCCATGTCGCCGAGGGTCTCCCGGCCGTGCCAGCCGATGGCGTCCCACTGGGCGTCGGTGAGGGGCTCGGTGGCGATCATGGAGGAGTTCATGGGGAGCCAGGTGCGGCGCTGGCCCGTGAGTGAGGCGGTGAAGCCCTCGGTGCAGCGCAGGACGTAGGGCGCGCGGACGGTGCCGTACGGCGTGATGGCGTGCTTGGGCTTGATCTCGGTGACCGGGGTCGACTCGTGGATCGTGACGCCGAGGGCCTCGACGGCGGCGGCCAGGCCCGTGACGAGCTTCACCGGGTGGAGGCGGGCGCCGTGCGGGGTCCAGGAGGAGCCGACGGCGCCGGCGACGCGGATGCGGTCGGCGGTCTCGCGGGCGCCGTAGAGCTCGCGTTCCTTCTCGCCGAAGGCGATCTCCACGGCGTGGAAGGCCTTGAGACGGGCGAGCTGGGCGGGGGAGTGCGCGATCTCCAGGACGCCGCCGCGGTGGATGTCGGCGTCGATGCTCTCGGCGGCGCAGACCTCGACGACCTCGTCGACGGTGTCGTTCATCGCGTGCTGGAGGCGGACGGCGGCCTCGTGGCCGTGGAGCTTGGCGTAGCGGTCGCGGCCGGCGATGCCGTTGTAGAGCCAGCCGCCGTTGCGGCCGGAGGCGCCGTAACCGCAGAACTTGGCTTCGAGGACGGTGATGTTGAGGAAGGGGACGGCCTTCTTGAGGTAGTACGCCGTCCACAGTCCGGTGTAGCCGCCGCCGACGATGCAGACGTCCGCCGTGGCGTCCCCGGGCAGAGGCTCGCGCGGGGCGGGGGTGCCTTCCTGCGCGTACCAGAACGAGATGCCGCCGTTGACCGTGCTGCTCCTGCTGACCATGGGCGGGAGGCTACTGGATGGCCGGAGGGCCTTCGACCCCTGGATCGGGGTCTTTCGGCGGGGTGGGTGGGGTGGGGGTGCGGCCTAGGTTCGAAGGTGCGGATTCCGTTGTTCCGAAAGGACCTTTTCATGCCCGTACGCAGGACTGTTCGTGCTGTCGTGGCGCTCGCCGCGGCGGGGGTGGTGGGGCTTGCGGCGGCGGGTTGTTCGGCGGCGCCGGTGGCCGCTCCCGCGGTGTCGTTCTCGACCGCCGCGGCCGGGCTCACGACGGTGGTCGAGGGTCCGCGGATCCTCGTCGGGGATCCGTCGGCGCCGCACACCGCGACCGTCTTCCTCGACCCTCGCTGCAGCTACTGCGCCAAGTTCGACGAGAGCGGGGGCGTGGCGCTCGCGGAGGCCGCGGCGGCGGGGAAGGTGCGGATCGCGTACGTCGTCGCGTCGTTCCTGGACGCGCGGAGCGGCGGGACGGCGTCGGCGCGGTCGGCGAACGCGCTGCGGGCGTCGGTGGAGGCGGGGAAGTTCGCGGAGTTCCAGGCGTCGGTGCTCGCGAGTGGCGGGGCGGAGGATCCCCTGCGGGTGGCCGACGGGGTGGAGGGATTGCGGGGCGCGGAGTTCGACCGGGCGGTGCGGGAGGGGTCGTACCGGGAGTGGGTGGCGTCGGCCGAGAAGGTGTTCGAGGAGTCGGGCGTGGGCGGGACGCCGACGGTGCTGCTCGACGGGCAGCAGGTGGGGGTGGGCGGTGCGTTGTACGACCACGACGCGTTCGCCCGGGTGTTGCGGGATGCGGGGGTGTGAGGGGGCGTCGTCCTGCGGGGGCCGGGTGTTTTCTCGGGTGTGCCGGGCGGCCGGCGCCGATAGCTTCGACCTGTGATCGAGATTCCGGCGGAACTGGTGGCATCGCAGGCGAGGTTCAACGGAGAGGCGGGGCGCGCGTTCGTCGCGGCGTTGCCGGGGCGGGCGCGGGAGTTCCTGGACCGGTGGGGGCTGCGGGTGACGGGGCCGTCGATGTACGGGGTGGCGTCGCTCGTGCTGCCGGTGACCCGGGGAGCGGACGGTGTACGGGCGGCGCTGAAGATGCAGCTCCTCGACGAGGAGAGCGCGGGGGAGGCCGTGGCGCTCCGGGTCTGGGACGGTTCGGGGGCCGTACGGCTGCTCGCGGACGATCCGGAGACCGGCACGCTGCTGCTGGAGCGGCTGGACGAGGGCCGGCATCTGTCGACGCTGACGGACGTGCGGGAGGCGGTGGGGATCCTCGCCGATCTGCTGGCGCGGCTGGTGGCGGTACCCGCGCCGGACGGGCTGCGGGGGCTGGGTGACATCGCCGCGCGGATGGTGGCCGAGACCCCGGGCGCCGCGGCGCGGCTGGGGGCGGACGACGCGGCGCTGCTGCGGGACTGCGCGGCGGCGGTGCGGGAGGTGATGGGGGAGCCGGGGGACCGGTTGCTGCACTGGGATCTGCACTACGACAACATCCTGGCGGCGGAGCGCGAGCCGTGGCTGGCGATCGATCCGAAGCCGCTGGTGGGCGATCCGGGGTTCGAACTGCTTCCCGCGCTGACGGATCTGTGGGAGGAGGATCCGGCCGCCGGGACGCTGTGGCGGTTCGATCTGCTGACGGAGCGGCTGGGGCTCGACCGCGGGCGTGCGCTCGCGTGGACGCTCGGCCGGGTGCTGCAGAACGGGCTGTGGGACGTGGAGGACGGCGAGGAGGCGCTCGATCCCGACCAGGTGTCCATCGCGCGGACCCTGCTGGCCCGGGGCCGTTGAGGGGTGCGGGTGCGGGTGCGGGTGCGTTGGCGGGGTGCCGGGCGGGCGTTGGCGGGGTGCCGGCGGGGGCATTTGCGGGGTGCCGGAAGCGTTCGCGGGTGCCGGGCGGGGCGTTGACGGGGTGCCGGAAGCGTTCGCGGGGTGCCGGGCGGGCGTCGACCGGGTGCCGGCGGGGCGCATGATGCGTGCATGATTCGTACCGCCACTCCTGCCGATGTCCCTGTGATCCACGCGATGGTCCGCGAACTCGCCGCGTACGAGAAGGCGCTGGACGAGGTCCGCGCGACCCCCGAGCAGCTCCGCGAGGCGCTGTTCGGCCCGCGTCCCGCGGCCTTCGCGCACATCGCGGAATCGGACGAGGGCGAGCCCGTGGGCTTCGCCCTGTGGTTCCTGAACTTCTCCACCTGGCGCGGTGTCCACGGCATCTACCTGGAGGACCTGTACGTCCGTCCGTCGAGCCGGGGCGGCGGCCATGGGAAGGCGCTGTTGGCGGAGTTGGCGCGGATCTGTCTGGAGCGGGGGTACGAGCGGCTGGAGTGGTCGGTCCTGAACTGGAACAAGCCGTCGATCGACTTCTACGAGTCGCTGGGCGCGCGCCCGCAGGACGAGTGGACGGTGTACCGGCTGACGGACGACGCTCTGCGCGGGCTGGGGTCGGTCGCGTAGTGCTGCCGCGTGCCGCGGGGTGAGGAGGTGCCGGCGGGGCGGGGCGCCCACGCCCCGCCCCGCTGACGCGGGTCCGGCGGCCGGTTCCGTTACGGGATCAGAACCACCTTGCCGATCGTGCCCCGGGTCTCCAGGGCGCGGTGGGCCGCGGCGGCCTCCTTGAGGGGGAAGCGGTGGACCGCCGGGCGGAGGGTGCCCTCGGTGGCGGCGGCGAGGGAGGCGAGTTCGAGGTTGCGGACGTCGCCGCCGGCCTTCTGGATCATGACGGGGCCGAGGACGGACTCCGACGTGATGCCACGGGCCGCGAGTTCCTCGTCGGTGAAGGTGAGCGGCTCGCCGTCGTGGAGGCCGGCGCCGGACCAGCCGAAGACGACGTGCAGGCCGCCCTTCCCGAGGAGGTCGACGGCCGCCAGGCCGGTGGCGCCGCCGACGGAGTCGAAGACGACCGTGGCGGACCTGGTGCCGAGGAAGGCGCGGACCTGGTCCGGCCAGTCGGGCAGCTTGTAGTCGACCGCGAGGTCCGCGCCGTTCTCCTTCACGAGGGCCACCTTCTCCGGGCCG
Source organism: Streptomyces sp. NPDC127129 (assembly GCF_042671585.1). Classification (NCBI taxonomy): domain Bacteria; kingdom Bacillati; phylum Actinomycetota; class Actinomycetes; order Kitasatosporales; family Streptomycetaceae; genus Streptomyces; species Streptomyces sp. NPDC127129. The sequence goes on along the minus strand of NZ_JBHXTV010000007.1, from coordinate 261,142 downwards.
CCCGCGAGGCCGACGACCGTGGCGCCGGTGTTCTTCGCGTACTGGACGAGGAGGGTGCCGATGCCGCCGGCCGCGGCCGGGACGACGGCGACCGAGTCCGGGCCGAGCTCGGTGAACTGGAGGATGCCGAGCGTGGTGCGGCCCGTGCCGATCATCGCGACGGCCTCCGCCTCGCCGAGGCGGTCCGCGAGGGCGTGCAGCCGGCCGGCGTCGACGACGGCGCGTTCCGCGTAGCCGCCGGGGGCCATGCCCAGGTGGGCGACGACGCGCTTGCCCAGCCAGGACGGGTCCGTGCCCTCGCCGAGTGCGTCGACGGTGCCGGCGACCTCGCGGCCGGGGATCGTGGGCAGCTCGGCGGGGGCGGGGAAGGGGCCGGTCCGGCCGAGGCGCAGGGCCGTGTCGAGGAGGTGGACGCCGGCCGCGGTGACCGCGATCCGCACCTGTCCGGGGCCCGGGGCCGGGTCCTCCACCTCTTCGTAGCTGAGGTTCTCCGCCGGGCCGAAGGCGTGGAGACGGATCGCGTGCATGATGACTCCCCGAAGTGTGGTCGGTACGTCGTGACGGCACCCAGCTTTCAACCTCAAGCAGACTTGAGGTCAAGGGTCCGGGTCCTGAGCGCCAGCGACACCGCCTCCACCGCGCTCGTGAACGACACCTCCGACAGCACGCCCGGCGCCGCCACCTCGTCACCGACCAGGTACACGCCGTCGCCCCGGTCGATCGCCGGCCGGTCGCGCCAGGTCGTACCGGGCCGGTCGACCGCGCCCGTACGGCCGCCGGAGACGGCTTCGCGGCGCCAGACCGTACGCTCGCGCCAGCCGGGGAACCCCAGGTCGAGCAGGCGCTCGGCGTGCGCGACGCCGTCGGCCTTGGACTCGCCCGGGGCGATGGGGAACTGCGCCTGGATCAGCTGCTCGCCGGCCGGTGCGAGGAAGGGGTCCTGCGCGGTGAAGCGCTCGATCCAGCCGGGTGCGTCCAGGTCGGAGACGATGAACGGGTCGCCCGTGCGGCGGCGCAGAGCCAGGTCGAACAGGACGGTGCGGCCGCTCTCCCCGCCGAGGGCCGGCTCGCCGAGGAGGCGGGCCGCGGCGGCCAGGGAGGTCGCGACGACGACCGGGCCGTCGTCGAGCGGCAGCGCGTCGAGCCGGGACGAGGTCTCGATCCGTACGCCCGCCTCCCGGGCGTACGCGGCCATTCGCTCGACGAGCCGCCCCCAGCCGCCCTGGATGTACTGCGCCTCGGGCGGCAGGGCGGCGGACCGGTGCAGCCGCTCCTGGACGAAGCGGGCCGAGAGCGCGCCCGGGTCGTGGTGGAAGAGGGCGACACCGCTGAACGCGGCGGCCTGACGGGCCGCCTCGGGGCCGGCGATGCGGGTGGCCCAGGTGAGGAAGTCGGTGTCGACGGGGGCCTGGTCGGCCGTGCGGAGCGCGTGGCGCAGGAAGCCGAGCGGCGGGATGCGGCGCAGCCTGCCGTCGAGGTGGAAGCGGAAGCGGGCGGCTTCGAGGGGCGGGATCTGCGCGAGGGGGCCGATGAGGCCGCGCTGCGCGAGCCAGGTCCAGTGCGGGCCCTTGCGGTAGAGGGCGTGCGGTCCTTCGTTGGTGCGGTACGGCCCGTCGGCGGTGCGGGCGCGGCCGCCGAGGGTGTGGTGGGCCTCGTGGAGGGTGACCGCGGCTCCGGACTCGGCGGCGGTGATGGCCGCGGTGAGTCCGGCGAACCCGCCGCCGACGACGGTGATGTGGTTCCGGGCGGTCCGGGCCCCGGTCGTGTCGTTCCGCTGCATCGCTCGCTCCCTTGTGTCGCTGGTACGAGGGGGACGGGCGAGGGGGTCCCGGATGTGACATCGGGGCGTTGTCAGTGGCGTACGTCACGATGGGGGCATGGTGACAGGCAGGGCGAGCCGCGGCGGCGGCAGCAGCGGCAGCGGCAGGAAGAGGATCGCGGCAGCGCGGAGGGCGGAGGTCCGGCTGCCGCCGCTGGAGGCGCACGAAGGAGAGCTGGAGCCGGACGGGGACTACGACGGGATCGCGTTCGAGGGGCGTGACCTGTCCGGGCAGGGCGCGTCCGGGGCGCGGTTCCTGGAGTGCGCGCTGCGGGAGTGCGTGCTGGACGAGACGCGGCTGAGCAGAGCGCGCCTGCTGGATTCCGTGCTGAACGGGGTGCGCGGGGTCGGTACGGATCTCGCGGAGGCGTCGCTGCGGGACGTGGAGGTCGTGGACGCGCGGCTCGGGGGGACGCAGTTGCACGGGGCGGTGCTGGAGCGGGTCCTCGTGCGGGGAGGGAAGATCGACTTCCTGAACCTGCGGACGGCCAGGCTCAAGGACGTCGTCTTCGAGGAGTGCGTGCTCGACGAGCCCGATTTCGCGGGCGCGGTGCTCGAACGGGTCGAGTTCCGGGGGTGCGTGCTGAAGGGGGCGGACTTCGCCGGGGCCCGGATGAAGGACGTGGACCTGCGGACGGTGGACCGCCTGGAGATCGCGCGGGGGGTCGACGCGCTGTCGGGGGCGGTGATCAGTACGGCGCAGTTGCTGGACCTGGCGCCGGTGTTCGCCGCGCAGTTGGGGGTGCGGGTGGAGGACTGAGGGCGCGTCCTACGGGACTCGGGGGAAGCGGGCCTGGAGGTCCCAGATCACGGGGTTGTCGCCGAGGCCCTCGTGCATGTCGGTGAGGTCGGCGACCAGGTCGTGCAGGAAGTCGCGGGCCTCGCGGCGCAGTTCGGCGTGGTTGAAGGTGAGCGGCGGCTCGTCGCCCGGCATCCAGTCGGCCTCCACGTCCACCCAGCCGAAGCGGCGCTCGAAGAGCATGCGGTCCGTGGACTCGGTGAAGTCGAGCTCGGCGTACTGGGGCTGTGAGGACCGGCTGCCCCGGGGGTCGCGGTCCAGCTGCTCGACGATGTCGCAGAGGGCCCAGGCGAAGTCGAGCACCGGCACCCATCCCCAGGCTGTGGACACCTCGCGGTCGGCCTTGGGGTCGGCGAGGTACACGTCCCCGCAGAACAGGTCGTGGCGCAGTGCGTGGACGTCCGCGCGGCGGTAGTCGGTCTGCGGGGGGTCGGGGAAGCGACGGGAGAGGGAGTAGCCGATGTCGAGCACGGGGACGATGGTCCCACGCGCGGCGGCGCGGCCCTTACCGCGACCTGGCGTGCAGGGTGCGGGCGAGCCTCGGGCCCAGCCAGCGCTTCAGGTTGCGCAGGGGCTGGAGGCCGTCGGCGGCGCGGTCGAGGCGGTAGTAGAGCTGCGGCGGGACGTGCGGCAGCAGGGGCGAGTGGCGCTGGCCGAGGAGCGCGAACATCTGGGCCGGAGGCAGCCGCATGTAACGGGGCAGGTTCTCGTACCACCGGGCGCTGTAGCGGGCCGCGCTCTGCGCCGAGAGGAGCTCGGCGCGCCGCCGGGCGCCGTACCGCGCGAGCGCCCCGTCCAGGTCCCCGCCGGCGCGCAGGGCGTCCGCGAGCGCGAGCGCGTCCTCCAGGGCGAGCGTGGTGCCCGCACCGATCGAGTAGTGCGTGGTGTGGGCGGCGTCGCCGAGGAGGACCAGGTTGCCGCGGTGCCAGACGCGCGTGGTGAGCGTGCGGAAGGTGAGCCACTGCGCCGCGCCGGCCTCCTGGCCGCGGCCGATCAGCGGCTGCCCGTCGAGGAGGTCGTGGAACAGCTTCTCCAGCAGATGCAGGCTGTCGGCCTCGCTCCTCGTGTCGAGCCCCAGCCCCTTCCAGGTCTCCGGGGCGCACTCGACGACACAGGTGGACTGCTCGCCGCTGAACCCGTACGCGTAACACCAGATCCAGCCGTGCTCGGTCTCCTTGAAGGCGAAGCTGAACGAGTCGAAGACCTTCGTCGTGCCGAGCCAGACGTACGGGTTGCGGCCGGTGGCGACCTCGGCCCCGAAATGGCCCGCGTACGCCTCGCGCAGGGCGCTGTTGACGCCGTCGGCGGCGACGACGAGGTCCGCGTCCGCCAGTTCGGGGGCGTCGGGGCCGGAGATCCCGTGCTCGAACACGACCCGTACGCCCAGCGCCTCGGCCCGCTCGGCGAGGAGCGTGAGCATCCTGCGGCGGCCGATGCCGAAGCCCTCGTCACCCCGGTGGACGGTCCGCTCGTCACGGACGATGGCGACCCCGTCGGTCCAGCGGACGGAGGCCTCGTCGACGGCGCGCGCCGACTCCGGGTCGCCCGCGCGCAGTTTGTCCAGGAGCCCGGCCCAGTAGGTCACGCCCCAGCCGTACGTGGAGCCCGCGGGGTTCCGTTCGTAGACGGTGATCTCGTGGGAGGGGTCCTGCCGCTTCATCAGGATCGAGAAGTACAGGCCGGCGGGCCCACCGCCGACGCAGGCGATCTTCACGTGCGCTCCCACAACGAGACGAGACTGACACTCTGCGATAGAAAGGCAACGCAGAGTAGCAGCGTCAGGGGAGCAGGCGCTGCTCCTTCGCCACGGCGACGGCACCCGCACGGGTGTCCACGCCGAGCTTCGCGTAGATCCGTCCCAGATGGGTCTTCACGGTCGCCTCGCTGATGAAGAGCGCGCGGGCGATCTCGCGGTTGCCGAGCCCGTGGGCGAGCTGGCCGAGGATGTCCCGCTCGCGGTCGGTCAGGGTGGGACCGGCGGCGCCGCGCATCCGGTCCATGACACGGCTGGCGACCGGCGGGGAGAGGGTCGTACGGCCCTGGGCGGCGGAGTGGATCGCGGCGAAGAGCTCCTCGGGGCGCTCGGCCTTCAGGAGGTAGCCGGTCGCGCCCGCCTCGATGGCGCGGGTGATGTCGGCGTCCGTGTCGTAGGTGGTGAGGACCAGGACGTGCACGCCGGTCGCCGTCCCCGCGATCCGGCGGGTCGCCTCGACGCCGTCGATGCCGGGGCCGAGCTGGAGGTCCATCAGGACGACGTCCGGGCGCAGCTTGGCGGCCATCGCGACGGCCTCCTCGCCGCTGCCGGCCTCGCCGACGACCTCGATGTCGTCGGCGCTGCCGAGCAGGGCGAGCAGCCCGGCACGGACGACGGCGTGGTCGTCGCAGAGCAGGATCCGTACGGTCACGGCCGGCCTCCGGGTTCGTAGGCCTTCATCGGCCTGCCTCCAGGTTCGTGGGCAAGGGAATCGCGGCCGAGAGGACCGTCCCCTCGCCCGGGGTGGACTCCACCGTCAGGGTGCCGCCGAGCTGGCGCACCCGCGCCCGCATCGCGGGCAGGCCGTGGCCGCGCACACCCGCGCCGTCGCGCGCCGCGGAGAGGTCGAAGCCGCGTCCGTCGTCGGCGATGTCGAGGACGACCTGGTCGTCGAGGTACGTCAGGGTCAGCGCGGCGGAGGTGGCGCCCGCGTGCTCGCGGACGTTGGCGAGGGCGCCCTGCGCGATGCGCAGCAGCGCCGACTGGGCGCGCTCCGGCAGGGCGACCGGTGCCCCGTCGACCCGGAACGCGGCGGCCTCCCGCCCGGCCAGCATCCGCAGCGCCTCCTCCAGGCCGCCGCCCTCCGCGAGGTCGGCCGGGGCCAGGTCGTGGACGAAGCGGCGGGCCTCGGCGAGGTTGCGTTCGGCGATGGACTCGGCGGTACGGACATGGCGGCGCGCGGTCGACGGATCGCTGTCCCAGGTCCGTTCGGCGGCCTGGAGCAGCATCTGCTGGCTGGACAGGCCCTGCGCCAGGGTGTCGTGGATCTCCATCGACAGCCGCTGGCGTTCGGCGAGAGTGCCCTCGCGGCGCTCGATCGCGGCCAGCTCGCGGCGGGTCCGGATCAGGTCGTCGATCAGCGCCCGCTGCCGGTCCGCCTGCCGCTGCGCGTGGACGAAGACGGCGGTGGCGATCGCGGCGACGGCCGGCGGGGCGACGACGAGGTTGGGGTCGAAACCGTCGTCGGAGAGCTGGACCTGCGCGGTCACGACGAAGACGGTGAGGAGGGTGACGAGGACGAGGGCGGCCCGCGGCGGCAGCGTGCGCATGCCGGTGTAGAACAGCGGCACCGCGCACCACGCGAAGCTCGGCGCGAGGACCACCAGGAGCATCCAGACGGCGACGACCGTGACCAGCCAGGCGATCCGGCGCGGGGTGGGACGGGTGCCGAGCACGGGGCCCAGGAGGTACAGGGCGGCGAGCGCGCCGGAGAGGGCGACGATCCACGGGCTGCGGTCCTCCCACGGGTGCCGCAGCAGGAAGCGGGCCAGGGACGCGCCGAGGAGGAGGAAGAAGGCGAGGTGCATGACCCGCGCGAGCCAGCGCGAGTCCGGGTCCTCGTCCGGGTCCTGCGCCGTCACACGTACTCCTCTGACCGGGGGAGAAACCTTCTGACCTGGGGATACGTATCCATACTGGCCCAGGAGGACCAGAGGGGCATCAACCGATCGGCTGACACCCCCGTCGTCCATCATGCGCGACGGCGGCATCCGGTCCGTGGACCGTACGGGCCCGGATCCGGCCGGAGGATCGATGGCAGAGCGAACGAACGACCCGCCTCGAACCGAACCGACCACCGCCACAGCCTCAAGGAGCCCGTCATGAAGAAGAAGATCGTCTTCGGTGCCGCCACCGTCGCCATCGCCGCCGCCGGCACGTTCGGCGCCGTCTCCGCGAACGCCTCCGCCCCCGCCGCCGCGCCCGCCGTCGCCGCCAAGGCCGACGCGTCGAACAAGAACCTCCAGCAGACCACGCACCTGACGATCGAGGCCGCGACCGAGGCCGCGCAGGCCACCCTGGACGCCGCCGAGGACGAGAACCAGCGCATCACGGTCGCCGTCGTGGACCGCAACGGCAACACCATCGTGACCCTGCGCGGCGACGGTGCCGGCCCGCAGTCGTACGAGTCGGCCGAGCGCAAGGCGTTCACGGCGGTCTCCTGGAACGCCCCGACCTCGGAGCTGGCCAAGCGCCTCGCCCAGGCCCCGAACCTGAAGGACATCCCCGGCACCCTGTTCCTCGGCGGCGGCGTCCCGGTGACCGCCAAGGGCGCGCCGATCGCCGGCATCGGTGTCGCCGGTGCGCCGAGCGGCGACCTCGACGAGAAGTTCGCGCAGGCGGGCCTCGCGTCGCTCTCGCAGTGACCCCGGGAAGCAGCCTCGGGAGCACTCCGGGAAGCAACCCCGAGACGTAGCCCTTGGACGTAGCCCCGTGCGGCCGCGCGAACGCGCCCCGCACGGGACCGGTGCCGCCCGCATCCCCGTCGGGCGGCACCCGCGCCGTCACCCCGCCGAGCGGCACCGGAGCCGTACCCCTGCCTAAGATCGACTGGTGGACATGCGGAGCAGAGTCGGCCTGGCGGGAGCCCTCGCCGCGCTGCTCGTCCTCGGCGGTTGCACCGCGGCCGCGGACGACGGCGTCGACGTGGGCGGGGTGCGCGGTACGCCCGGCGCGGCCGGGCTGCGCGACCCGTACTTCCCCAAGCTCGGCAACGGCGGCTACGACGTCACCCACTACGCGCTCGACCTCCGCTACGAGCCCCGGCAGGGCCGGCTCGACGCCACGGCCATGATCACGGCCCGCGCCACGCAGGACCTCAGCGCCTTCAACCTCGACCTCGCCGGTCTCTCCGTCGCGTCGGCCTCCGTGAACGACGTCCCGGCCGCGGTCAACCGGGCCGGGAACGAGCTGACGCTCCGGCCCCGCGACGACATCGACAAGGGCGACGTGTTCCGCGCGAAGGTCACGTACGCCGGTGTGCCCCGGACGATCACGGACGCGGACGGCTCGCAGGAGGGCTGGCTGCGGACCGCCGACGGGGCGCTCGCGCTGGGTCAGCCGGCCGGCTCCATGGCCTGGTTCCCCGGCAACCACCACCCCTCCGACAAGGCGACGTACGACATCACGCTCACCGTCCCCGCCGGGACGCAGGCGATCTCCAACGGCGTACGGACCTCGGAGCGGACCGCGAACGGCCGGACGACGTCCGTCTGGCGCGTCGCCGAGCCGATGGCCAGCTATCTCGCGACCGTCGGTGTGGGCCGGTACGTGACGAAGGCCTCGGCGACCCCGTCCGGGCTGCCCGTGCTGACGGCCGCGGACCCGACCGTCGCCGCGAAGAGCGCGCCGCTGCTGGACCGCATCCCCGAGATCGTCGCCTGGCAGGAGGAGAACTTCGGCCCGTACCCCTTCTCCGCCACGGGCGCGATCGTCGAGCGGACCGGGGACGCGGGCTACGCGCTGGAGACCCAGACCCGGCCGGTCTTCCCGCAGGACGCGTTCACACCGGAGATCCTCGCCCACGAGCTGGCGCACCAGTGGTACGGCAACTCGGTCACGCCCGCGACCTGGCAGGACATCTGGCTCAGCGAGGGCTTCGCGGTGTACGCGGAGTGGCTGTACGCGGAGGACTTCGAGGACACCCCGGCGCAGCGCAGCTTCGACGCGGCGGTCGCCGTGGACGCCAACTGGGCCTTCCCGCCGGCCGAGCCGCCCGCGGCGGAGAACCTCTTCGACCCGCCCGTGTACCAGCGGGGCGCGATGGTGGTGCACAAGATCCGGCAGGCGGTCGGCGACGAGAAGTTCTTCGAGATCCTCGCCGGCTGGCCCGCGGCACACCGTCACGGCACCGCCTCCACCGCCGACTTCACGGCCTACGTGGAGGACGTGGCGGGTCGGGACCTCGACGACGAGGTGTGGGACGTGTGGCTGTACGGGAAGGGCCGGCCGGCCACGTCATGAGGGCGGCCCGGGCCGCGGCCGATGCGGCCCGCCCGGCCCGCCCGGCCCGCCCGTGCACTCCCGTCAGCGCTGCCCCTCGGCGTTGAGGCGGGCGGCCTGACGCGTCAGGTAGTCGCGTTCGGCGAGGTTCGGGGCCTTGCGGGCCGCGTCGGCGTACAGCCGCGCCGCCATCTCCCCGTCCCCGTCCCGCTCGTGCAGGTAGGCGGCGACCGCGGTGTGGCGCGGCAGGGAGTCGTCCAGCGTGGCGAGCGCCGCAAGCCCGGCGCGCGGTCCGTCGGCCTCGCCGACCGCCACCGCGCGGTTGAGCCGGACCACCGGACTGTCGGTCAGCCGGGCGAGCTCGTCGTACCACTCGACGATCTGCACCCAGTCCGTCTCCTCGGCGGTCGGCGCGTCCGCGTGGAGCGCCGCGACGGCGGCCTGGGCCTGGAACTCGCCGAGCCGGTCGCGGGCGAGGGCCGCCTGGAGGATCCGGACGCCCTCGGCGATCGCCCCGGTGTCCCATCGGCCGCGGTCCTGCTCGGCGAGCGGGACCAGGCTGCCGTCGGGTGCGGTCCGGGAGGCGCGCCGGGCGTGGTGGAGCAGCATCAGGGCGAGCAGCCCCGCCACTTCGGGATGGTCGATCACGTCCGCGAGCTGCCGGGTGAGCCGGATGGCCTCGGCGGCGAGGTCGACGTCGCCCGAGTAGCCCTCGTTGAAGACCAGGTAGAGGACGCGGAGCACGGTGGCGACATCGCCGGGCTGGTCGAACCGGACCCCGGAGACGGTGCGTTTGGCCCGGCTGATCCGCTGCGCCATCGTCGCTTCGGGCACCAGGTAGGCGTGGGCGATCTGGCGGGTGGTCAGCCCGCCGACGGCGCGAAGGGTGAGCGCGACCGCGGACGAGGGCGTCAGCGACGGGTGGGCGCACAGGAAGTAGAGCTGGAGCGTGTCGTCCACCGCGGGCGCGGGGCCGGGCGGCGGCTCCTCGTCGGCGCGGTCCTCACGGCGGCGGCGGGCGGCGTCGGCCCGGGTCGCGTCGAGGAACTTGCGCCAGGCCACGGTGACCAGCCAGCCCTTGGGGTCCCGGGGCCGGTCGGCCGGCCGGAGGCGGACGGCCTCGACCAGGGCGTCCTGGACGGCGTCCTCGGCCGCCGCGAAGTCGGCTCCGCGGCGGACGAGGATTCCGAGGACGCTCGGCGTGAGGCTCCTGAGCTGCGCCTCGTCCATCGGTGAGGTTACTCCGTGATGGTGGGTCGCACGCCGTAGAACGGCCGCAGTTCCAGCCACTCGTGGATCGGCTTCCCGCCCGCCCCGGGAGCGGCCGACAGCTCCCCGGCCAGTTCGACGGCACGGTCGTAGCTGTCGACGTCGATGATCATCCAGCCGGCGATGAGGTCCTTGGTCTCCGCGAACGGGCCGTCGGTGACCGGCGGGCGCCCCTCACCGTCGTACCGGACCCACGTCCCCTCGGGTGCGAGTGCCTGACCGTCGACGAACTCGCCGGACTTCTCCAGCCGGTCCGCGAAGTCCTGCATGTACTGCATGTGCGCCGAGATCTCCTCCGGCGTCCACTGGTCCATGGGGACGTCGTTCGCCGGAGCCGGGGCGCCACGGTAGTGCTTGAGCAGCAGGTACTTGGCCATGGTGGTTCTCCTCGGTGCTGATACGACCCATTGTGGTCGCGTTCACCCCGGGGACGGAGCAGGTTCCGCGTTCTCGACATCCCCGCCGGATTTTTTCGGACCGAGTTTTTTCCGGAGGACGACGCAGGGCCGGGCGTGGGCGCGGTCGGGCCTGCGCGCGGTCTCCTCGTAGCCGAGGGCGGTCCAGAACGCGAGGGCTTTCGGGTTGTCCTCCAGGACCGCGAGCCCGATTCCCGTGCGGCCCGCGGCGCGGAAGCGGTCCTCGACGGCGGCGGCGAGCCGGCGGCCGTGACCGGTGCGGTGGGCGCCGCCCTCGATCATCAGCAGGCCGAGCCAGGGGTCCGGGTCGGCCGGGTCGGGGTGGTGGGCGAGCGTGACGGCGATGCCCACGAGCCGGCCCTCGGAGCGGGCCAGCAGTACCTCGGTGCCGGGCTGCGCGAACTCGTCGGCGAGGGCGGCGGCGACCTGTTCGGGCCGGATGTCGTCGGGGTCGGGGAAGTCGCCGGTGAGTTCGTGGAACGCCCGGTTCGAGGCGTACAGCGCGGTGAGTTCGGTGAGCAGCGGGCCGGGGAGGGCGTGGGCCTCGGCCGGGGTGAGCGGTTCGACGATCACGCGGGCAAGGGTAGAGCCCCGGCGCGTTCGTCGCGCCGGGGCTCTCCATACGGACCTTGTGGCCGGCTTCGGCCGCGGGCTGGGCCGAGGCCGTCCTACCGCCGCCGTACGTACGTCAGAGGTTGACGCCGAAGTCGCGGGCGATGCCCTCGAGGCCCGAGGCGTAACCCTGACCGACCGCGCGGAACTTCCACTCCTGGCCGTTGCGGTACAGCTCGCCGAAGACCATCGCGGTCTCGACGGCGGCGTCCTCGGAGAGGTCGTAGCGGGCGATCTCGGCGCCGCCGGCCTGGTTGATGATGCGGATGTACGCGTTCCGGACCTGGCCGAAGTTCTGCGTGCGGTTGACCGCGTCGTAGATGGAGACCGGGAAGACGATCTTGTCCACGTTCGGGGGCAGCGCGGCGAGGTTCACGTTGATCTGCTCGTCGTCGCCGCCGCCCTCGCCGGTGCGGTTGTCACCGGTGTGGACGATGGTCTGGTCCGGCGTGGACTTGTTGTTGAAGAAGACGAAGTGCGCGTCGGAGGCGACCTTGCCGGCGGCGTCGACGCCGATGGCCGAGGCGTCGAGGTCGAAGTCCGTGCCGGTGGTCGTGCGGACGTCCCAGCCGAGGCCCACGGTGACGGCGGTCAGGCCCGGAGCCTCCTTCGTCAGGGAGACATTGCCGCCCTTGGACAGGCTTACAGCCATGGGATGTGCCTTTCTTCGTGACCTTCGTGATGTCGTCACACGGGATAACGCGGACGGTGCCCCGCCGGTTCCACGGTCCAGGACCGGTGTCGCCACGGTGCGAAAACAGGATGACGTGCGGGAGCCGGTCCGGGGAACATGGATGACATGTCCGGTCCCTATCTGATCCGCGGCTCCGTCTCCCTGCCCGAGGCCGAGCTCATGTGGCGTTTCTCGCGGTCGTCGGGGCCGGGTGGGCAGCACGTCAACACCAGTGACTCGCAGGTGGAGCTCCGTTTCGACCTGGCGTCGACGGAGGCGTTGCCCGAGGTCTGGAAGGCACGCGCCCTCGAACGGCTCGCCTCGCGGCTGGTCGGCGGGGTGGTGACCGTCCGCGCGTCGGAACACCGCTCGCAGTGGCGCAACCGTGAGACGGCGGCGGTGCGTCTCGCCGCGCTCCTCGCGGAGGCGACGGCTCCGCCGCCGAAGCCGCGCCGGGCGACGAAGATCCCGCGGGGGATCAACGAGCGCCGGCTGAGGGTGAAGAAGCAGCGCGCGGAGACGAAGCGCGGCCGCCAGGGCCGCGACTGGTCCTGACCGGGCGCTGACCGGGTCCTGACCGGGCCGACCGGCGGGAGATCGGGCACGACCGTGACCGGCCCTGACCGGGCCGACCGGGCCGACCGGGCCGACCGGCGGGGCTGACCCGCCCGCCCCGGTTCTTCGGGTGCCGGCCGGGTCCGGGGAGCCCGGCCCGCTCGCCGGCTTCGGCGGCGGGGGAGCCCCACGCGCCCGCCTCAGTGGTTCGAGGTGTCTTCGGGGTCAGGCCAAGTGCCGGTACTTGCCCCGGAAGTACGTCAGCGGGGAGTCCTGCGTCGCGCTCGGCACCGACGACGTCAGGACGCGGGCCACCACCAGGGTGTGGTCGCCCGCCACCACGCGGTTCTCCGTGCGGCATTCGAGCGTCGCCAGCGCGCCGGTCACCAGGAGCGCGCCGCTCTCCTCGCCCCGGGTGCACGGGATGTCCGCGAAGAGGAGGCGGTCGCTCACGCGGCCCTTCATCGCGAAACGGCCCGCGACGTGGCGCTGGTTCTCGGCGAGTACCGAGACCGCCCAGACCGGGACCTCCGCCAGCAGGTCGTCCATGCGGGAGCCGTTGCGCAGGCTGACCATGACCAGCGGCGGGTCCAGGGAGACCGAGAGGAACGCGGTCGCGGTCATCCCGACGTCCTCGCCGCGCGGGCCGTCGTCCGGGTCGTGGGCCGTCACCAGGACCACGCCCGCCGCGAGGCGGGACATCGCCGCCCGGAACTCGTCGTTGCTCACCCCCTCAGCATGGGGGATCGCCAGATCCGAGGTGGGGGGCGAGGTGAGGGTCGTCGTCAGCACATCCGCACGCTAGCTCCGCCCCGCGGGCCGTGGCATCGGGCCCCGGGACCAGACCGGGCACCCCCGCCGGTCCTAGGACCTCGGTCCCGGAGGGGTGACACGTGACCCCCTGCTGGTCGCCCGCCGTTCACTTTGCGTTCAGGAAGGGTGGGGGGCGGTTTCCGGCACCCCCTGGCACGCTTCCTCACGTCTTGTGACTTGAGTCACAGAGTGCAGTATTTGTTGACCCTGTGTACCGGGTGCAACGCTCGCTGTGATTCAGTGGCGGAGACAGTGCAGTACGAGAGCCGATGAGAACCCTGGAGTTGCTGTCGAGGTCTCGGGGAGAGCGAGCGATGGAGACCGAGTCGGAGCCGTACGTCCGTCTTGCGACCCTGCGGCAGCTGCATCAGGTCGTGGCCGACCTCAATACAGCCCGCAGTCTGGCGGACACCCTGCAGACCGTGGCCGACGGCATCGTCGCGGGCCTCAACTATGAGCTGGCCTGCGTCAACCTCGTACGCCCCGACGGAGATCTCGTCGTCGCCGCCTTCGCCGGCAGCCCCGCGGCCGAAGCGCTGATCACCGGCCGCGTCGGCTCCCGCGCGTCCTGGGAGCGCCGCCTTTCCATGGGTGTCGCCTGGGGTGACCTGCGGTTCATACCGCACACCGAGGGCTGGGTCCTCATCGAGGACGACGTCCCCCAGTGGCACACCGAAGGCCCCGCCCCGCGCTTCGAGGACGAGTGGCATCCGCACGACCGCCTCTACGCCCCGATGTATGCCTCCGGCTCCGGACGCGAGCTTCTCGGCGTCATCTCCGTCGACCGGCCCCGCAACGGCAGGCATCCCGGCCCCTGGGGTCAGGAGGCCCTGCAGATGTACGCCTCGCAGTCCGCGATTGCGATCAGCAACGCCCGGCTGCGAGCAAACATGCAGCGCGCCCTCGTCCGTCTGGAGCGGGAGCAGCAGGCACTGCGCGCCAGCGAAGAGTCGTTCCGCCAGGCCTTCGAGTACGCCCCCTCCGGCATGGCCATCGCCGAGATGGGCGGCGACCAGCACGGCCGCCTGCTGCGCACCAACGACGCCCTCTGCCGGCTCCTCGGCCGGCCCGCCTCCGTCATGCGCCGCTACTCCTTCGCCGACCTCGTCCACCCCGAGGACATCGGGACGCTGCTGCGCACCTCCGCCGAGGGCGGCCGCGCCGAGCTGCGGCTCGGCCGCCGCGACGGCACGTACGTCTGGGTCTCCCTGCGCAACTCGGTGGTCGCCGACACCGCCGACGGACCCCGCTTCCTCCTCACCCACGTCGAGGACATCGAGGAGCGCAAGCGTCACGAGCTGCAGCTCGCCCACCGCGCCTCCCACGACGCGCTCACCGGCCTGCCCAACAGCGCCGAGCTGCGCTCCCGGCTCAGCGCCCGGATCTGCGAGCGCCCGCACGCCACCCCCGAGACCGACTACGACGCCCCGTACGGGCACGAGCACGGCTTCGGCTTCGACGCGGGGCACGGCGCCGGCGGGCCGTACGACCACCACGTGCACTCCGTCGCGCCCGCCGGCGGGGAGATCGACGACGGCACGAAGGGGCTCGCGGTGCTCTTCTGCGACCTCGACGGCTTCAAGTCGATCAACGACCGTTTCGGGCACCACACCGGCGACGCGGTCCTCATCGAGGTGGCCCGGCGGCTCACCACCGGCGTACGGGACGGGGACACCGTCGCCCGTCTCGGCGGTGACGAGTTCGTCGTCCTCGCCGACGGCCTCGGCGCCGCCGACGCCGCGGACCTCGCCGTACGGCTCCGGAACGCGATCATTCCGCCGATCCGGGTCGACGGCCGGGCGGTCCGGGTCGGGGCGAGTTTCGGCATCGGCTGGGCCGAGTGCGGCATGACCGTCGAAGAGGTCCTGAACTCCGCCGACCAGCGGATGTACATCGAGAAGCGGTCGCGCGCCAAGGTCCACAGGCGCGCCGGATAGCGGCCCACGGCACCCCTCCTTGTCAAGGACCGGATCGCCGGCTTCCCCGTTCGGGGTAGGCTCGGCCGGTCGGCGACGGCTGGCGAGCATGGGATAGGAGTGACCGGATGGCTGCCGGTAACGACGGCGCGAACACGCCCGAGAACGACGATCCGTTCGGCTACCTGTACGCGGACGGCCAGGCGGCGGGCGCCCAGCCCCCGGGTCAGGCCGGTGGCTACGGCTACCCCGGACCGGCCGCGCAGCCGGGTGTCCCGCGAACCTCGTACAACCAGGTCAGAACGGTCGGCGAGCGCCAGTACGGCGGCCAGCAGCAGTACGGTCCGCCGCCCGGGCAGGTCCCGCAGCAGCCGGCGTACGGCCAGCCGCATCCGCAGTACGCGGCCCCCGAGACGTACCCGGGCAACCAGCAGACCCGGCAGTCGCCGATCCCGCCCCAGCGCGGCGGTGGCGGCGGCCGCGGCCCCAACACCCGGGGCCTGCTGATCGGCGCGATCGCGGTCGTCGCGGTGGTTGTGCTCGGAATCACGGCCGCCATCATCACCAACAAGGGCGGCGAGGAGACCGACGGCGGTGCCGCGGGCGGCAAGCCGACCGGCGGCGCCTCGCAGGCCACCCAGAGCCCGAGCGCCGAGCCCAGCCCCGACGACTCCCCGGCGGCCCTGCCGCAGCAGGACGCGGCGGTCCTCCAGCTCGGCGGCAGCGCGCACCTCGAGAAGACCATCAAGGGCGCGAAGGGTGCGGGCGGCACCTACGTGACCGGGTTCAACACCGTCGGTGCGTCCGCGACCTGGAAGACCGAGGTCCCCGAGGCCGGCACGTACAAGATCGAAGTGCGGTACTCGGTCCCGGCCAAGGACGCCAACGCCACCGTGACCGTCAACGGCAAGGCGAACACGAACGCGATGAACCTGAAGAACTTCATCGGTTCGTCGGACCCGAACCTGGAGAAGAACTGGCAGACCACCTGGTCGCAGGTCTCGCTCCAGAAGGGCCAGAACGAGATCAAGCTCTCCTGCGAGGCGGGCAACCAGTGCGACGTGATCCTCGACTGGGTCAAGATCAGTAACCTCTGAGCCGGTCGGCCCGTAGGCCGCCTGATACAGACACCCGGCGCCGGGTGGACGCGTGGTGCGTCCACCCGGCGCCGACTCACATGCCGACCCCGTCGGCGCGGGGGCTGGGCGGCGCCTGCTGGGGGCCGCCCCGTCCCGGAGCGCTCTCCCCGGCGCCAGGCGCGGGGGCCGAGCTACCGCGCCGCTCGGCGGCGCCGGGCTGCTTGTGCGTGAAGCCCGCCTGCCACGAGGGTGCCGAGTTGTCAGGAGCGGCGGGGGCGGGCCCGCTCCTCGGGGCGGGCTGGGTGTGCGTGAAACCCGCCTGCCACGCCGGCCGGGGCTGCTCCGGCGCCTGAGGCTGCGGTGCCGGGGCCTGCTGACCGGGGGTCTGCGGTGCCGGGGCCTGCTGGCCGGGGGTCTGTGGTGCCGGGGCCTGCTGGCCGGTGGTCTGTGGCGCCGGGGTCTGTGGTGCCGGGGTCTGCGGCCCGGGGGTACGGGGCCCGCCCCCCTGCGGCCCCGGAGGACCCTCTTGCCCTGGACCTTCCTGTCCCGGCCCTTCCTGCCCGGGGCCTTCCTGCCCAGGTCCCTGGCGCTGTTGTCCGACGGCGGCCTGCTGCGGCGCCTGTGGCGGCCCTTGCTCCGGTGCCTCGGGCCTGAGGACCTGCCCGTTCGGCCCCTGGACCGTGCGGGCCGCGTCCCGCTCCTGGGCGGTGACCATCATCTCGGGGCCGCGCTGCGGCAGCGGCGTCTGCTCCATGGTCGCCTGGACCAGGGCTTGCATGGCGTGGTCCCAGGAGTACTGCTGGAGTACTTCCCGCAGGTAGAGGGCATCGGCCTGACGCTGGGGGAGCTCCTGATGAAACTGGTTGATCGCGTGGAACCATGCCTTTGAACGGGGCTCGCCGTCGGTCGGCTCGGGCACCACGCACCGCTGGCCGATCTCCGCCGGCACCCGATCGGTGTCCTGAAAGAACATCGCGGCGCCGCTCTCCTCGTTGACCAGCACGGGGACACCATGGGCGAGCCCCTCGGCGGCCACCATGCCGTAACCCTCGTGCTTCGAAGGCATGATCACCGCGTGGGAACCCCTGATGTCGTCATTGAGCTCCTCAACATTGCTCGTGCGACCTTTGATTGTCACGTTTCCGCCGCTGAGGTCAGTGAGTTCCTCAATCGCCGCCGCCATTTCCTCGTCGCGTAGACCGCGGACGGTGAGATGGACGGAGACACCGGATGCGTTCAGCAGGGCCACTGCCCTGGCGGCGTCCTGTACGCCCTTAAGGGGGTCACCAGCCCGGCCCATGAGCAGGAGGTTCAGCCGCTCAGGAGCGGGGTCGTGCTGCACCGGATCGTAAATGCGGGTGCCCGGAATCACTTCATGGGAATGAGGAAGGTGTGCCCCCTCAGCGGAAAGCTGCCTGCTTGCTTCCGACAGGAGAGGCCCTACGCCGGCCACGACGTCCGCGCGGGCCATCGTTTCACGCTCGATCGCGGAATCTTGGGCGCCCTTTTCAATGGCCTCTTCGTGGGAAATTCCCTTGAAGAACGGTAGCCGTTCGGGGCTTGTGTGCAGGAAGTGCACCATGCGTGCGTCCTGGTACCAGTTCTCCCGCAGCTCGGCAGCGGCCGGTCCGGAGAAGCGCGAGTGCCCGATGATCATGTCGTAGGGCCGGCTCGCAGGGTCTTCCAGGCCGTGCGCCATGGGGTCCTGGCCGGCGACTTGCTTGATCCAGTCCCGCCCCTTCACACCCTCCGGGGGTTGGGTCGTCACCTCCCTCTGTATGCCTTCGTGCTCAGGCATTTCAGGGTTGGCCGTGAACAGCGTGACGTTGTGTCGGCGGGAGAGAGCCTCGGCCATCTGCTGGTTGAAGACCTCCACACCCCCGTAACCCCTGCCGCTGTTGTCCGACACGACGAGAATGTTGTACCGCTGGTCAGCCATCGATCCCCCGTTTTTCTTCGATCACCGCATGCCCCACGTCAGAATCCGTAGGTTTCCCGCAGTTCTCGGCCGATTCCCTCGTCGATGAATTCCGTCAGGTCGTAGGCGGAGAAGTGGATGATGCCGGATTCCGCGCCGGGGTGGATCCTGGCGGCGTACTCGTCGAGGATTTCCGCCAGGATTCCCGCGCGAACAGCGGAGATGGCGACGTGGTCCGGGTCGCCCTTTTCGCGGAAGATGCGTACCTCTCCAGGGTGGGGCGGCCTCGGCTTCCGTCCGAGCTCCGCGCTGCGCGCGAAGAACTTCGCCTTGTCTCCGGCAGGACGGGGAGCCGGCTGCCCCTCGGTCCAGCTCACCCCCGCAGCCGCGTGGACGCTCGGGTCGATCAGCTCGTGCTGCTCCCGCCAGAACACTCGCGACCGCCCGGCCAGAAGGTTCTGAACGTCCTGCGCGGCCCTTGTCGTAAAAGGACTTACCGAGGCATCGCCGGTTTCCCGCATGTACTCCAGGGTGGGCATATTGTCCGATGCGCGCTGGGCCGCTCGGAACAATGTGTCGTAGCGTGCCCGCAGGTCGTCAACGTCGGACGGCCGGTGGGACACCCGCGCTACGTCGACCGTCCCGACCGGGTGCGGGGTGGGGGTGTTCGCGCCCATCGCCGCCCGCAGCTCGTCGGCCGCCTCGTGCACCAGTCGGCTCAACTCCGTAGTGTCGCCGACGATCTTCAGCGCGGGCCGTCCCGGCTTCAGCCGGTGAACCAGGTCACCAAACGGCCCGGTCAGCGTCATCATGTGGCCTTCATGCATGACCACCGCCCGCCCTGGCACCAGGTAGTCGTCCAGATACGGCTCGCGCCGGGTCTCCCAGGGGCCCGGGTCCGCAGCCATACGGGCCTCCCACTCCGCCACCGCCTCAGCGAAGGTGATCGGCCGGTCTACAGGCCCGGCGGCACGCCGGGAGATCAGATGACGGGCCGGATCCGACGGGTCCCCCGCCTGCGGAGCGGGACCCTCAGAGGCGGACAGCGCCGCCTCCAACTCCCGCCATGCCGCGCGGCGCTCCTCCGACCACCGCCCACCCGGACTGTCCAGGCGCCACACGGGACGCTCTTCCTGCGACATCATCCGAGACGCCGCCGAATAGATCAGGTCGTACGCATCGGCAAGTTCCAGTTGGCCGCTCATCTCGACTCTCCCTCGCGATCGATCAACTCACCCACATCCTCACATCGCGCATGTGGTCCGATCATCATCGTTTGTGAAGGTGTCCTCCTGGCACCCCGTCAGAAGGACGGCAGCCGTGAGCTCGCCGCCGGACCTTTCGGTCCCGCGGGGCCTCTCGCGTCGTCACGCCGCTGCCGGCTGCTCCGTCACCGTCACCCGGGTCAGCAGTTCCTCGTACGCGCCCCGGTCGAACTCGCCCGCCACCGGGGAGAGGACCGTCGCCGCCGAGAGGGCGACCGCGTGGGTCAGGCGGTCCGGCCAGGGGAGGCGGTCGACCAGGCCGGCGAGGAGGCCCGCGACGGCCGAGTCTCCGGCGCCCGTCGGGTTGCCCTTCACCGCGGCCGGCGGGGCCGCGTGCCAGAGGCCGTCGGGGGTCGCGGCCAGCATGCCCTGGGGACCCAGCGAGGAGACCACCGCGTGCGCGCCGCGGCGGCGGGCGTCGCGGGTGGCGCGGTGCGGTTCGCGGGAGCCGGTGAGCTGCGCCAGCTCGTCCGCGTTCGGCTTGACCACGTCGGGGCGGGCGGCGATGCCGCGCCGCAGGGGCTCGCCGCTGGTGTCGAGGAGGACCGGGACGCCGGCGGCGCGGGCGAGCCGGATCAGCTCCGCGTACGCGCCGACGTGGATGCCGGGCGGGAGGCTGCCGCAGAGGGCCACCGCGGAGGCGCCGGCGAGGAGGCCGGTGTAACGGGTCGTGAGGGTCGTCCACTCGGCGGGGGTGATGGCCGGGCCCGGCTCGTTCAGCTGGGTGGTGTCGCCGGTCGTGGTGTCGGCGATCGCGACGGTACGGCGGGTGTGTCCGGCGATCGGGACCAGCTCGTCTCGGACGGGGGTCGCCGTCAGGTGGCCGCGCAGGATCTCGCCGGTGGAGCCGCCCGCGAAGCCGGTCACCACCGTCTCGTGGCCGAGCGCCGCGAGGACGCGGGCGACGTTGAGGCCCTTGCCGCCGGGGCGTTCGATCACCTGCGTCACGCGGTGGGAGGCGTGCGGGGTGAGGGCGGGGACGCGGTACGTGAGGTCCAGCGCCGTGTTGAGGGTGACCGTGAGAATCACCTGCCGTACCCCCGTAGCCCGTCGAAAGTTCTTGGAACAGCCGTAGAACGCGCCACGATCATGCCAAACGGAAGGCGGTTGGCCCAGTCCCCGGACCAACCGCCGTACCGCTGATGGGGCGATATCACGCCAGGTCGGGTTCAACCACCCAAGCGCCCTTGCGCATCACGCCCTTGACGTCGAAGGCGGCGTCGAGGACGACGAGGTCGGCGTCCTTGCCGGGTTCCAGCGAGCCGACCCGGTCGTCGATGCCGAGCACCCGGGCCGGGTTGGCGGAGATGGCCTGGACGACGGACTCGACGGGCAGCCCGTCGACGGTCGCCGCCCGCTTGAACGCGCGGTCCAGGGTGAGGGTCGAGCCCGCGATGGAGCCGCCCTCGACGAGCCGGGCGACGCTGTCCTTCACCTCGACGGCCAGCGGCCCGAGCATGTACCGGCCGTCGCCGAAGCCCGCCGCGTCCATGGCGTCCGTGATGAACGCGACGCGCCGCGGCCCGGCGTGATGGAACGCCAGCTCCAGTGCGGCCGGGTGCAGATGGGTGCCGTCGTTGATCAGCTCGACCGTGATCCGCTCGTCCTCCAGGAGCGCGGCGATCGGGCCGGGGGCGCGGTGGCCGAGGGCGGGCATCGCGTTGTAGAGGTGGGTCGCCACGGTGGCGCCCGCGTCGATGGCCTCGACGGTCTGCTCGTACGTGGCGTCGGTGTGGCCGATCGCGGCGACCACGCCGTGTTCGGCGAGCAGGCGTACGGAGTCGATGCCGCCGGGCAGTTCGGTGGCGAGGGTGACCATCCTGGCCTGGCCGCGGGCGGCGTCGATGAGCTTGCGGACGTCGGCCGGGTCGGGGTCGCGCAGCAGCGTCTCGTCGTGCGCGCCCTTGCGGCAGGGGGCGATGAACGGGCCCTCGAAGTGGATGCCCGCGATCTCGCCCTGCTCGGCGAGTTCCGAGAGCAGCCCGGCGCGGGTGCTCAGGAAGTCCATCTCGCCGGTCACGAAGGAGGCGACGACGGTGGTGGTGCCGTGCAGCCGGTGGGTGTGGACGCCGGTGAGGATCTCGTCCACGGTGCCGGAGGTGAACGAGGCGCCGCCGCCGCCGTGGTTGTGCATGTCGACGAAGCCGGGGACGACCCAATGGCCGGTGAGGTCGAGCGCGGGCGCGTCGGCGGGCGCGGCGCCCGCGATACGACCGCCGTCGACGATCACCCGTCCGTTCTCGACGATGCCGGTCGGCAGCACCACGCGGGCACCGGCGAGAACTGTGGAAACGGCCATCAGGCGGATACCTCCGAGTCGAGGGAGAGAAGATCCCAGGCGAGGAGGCCCGCGCCCAGGCATCCGGCGGTGTCCCCGAGTGCCGCGGGGACGACGGCGGGCAGTTTCTGGAACGTGACGCGTTCCTCCACGGCGGCCCTCAGTGGTGTGAACAAGGTTTCCCCGGCCTCGGCGAGACCGCCACCGATGATGAGCGTGCGGGGGTCCAGCAGGGTGAGCGCGGTGACCAGGCCGTCGGCGAGCGCGTCGACGGCGTCCTGCCAGATCTGCACGGCCCTGGCGTCGCCGGACTCGACGGCCTTGGCGCAGTCGGCGGCGTCGGCGTCGGGGTCGCCGGAGGCGGCGGCCCAGGCGAGGGAGACGGCGGAGGCGGAGGCGTACCGCTCCAGGCAGCCGCGCTGGCCGCAGCCGCACTCGGTGCCGCCGGGGCGGACGACGATGTGGCCGATCTCGCCGGCGTAGCCGTGGGCGCCGGCTTCGATGACACCGCCGATGCCGATGGCGCCGGCGATCCCGGTGCCGAGCGGTACGAAGAGGAAGCGGTCGGCGCCGTTCCCGGCGCCGATCCGGCCCTCGGCGAGGCCGCCGGTGCGGACGTCGTGGCCGAGGGCGACCGGGATGCCGTCGAGGCGCTCGCTGAGCTGGGCGCGCATCGGGACGTCGCGCCAGCCGAGGTTGGCGGCGTAGACGGCGATGCCGTTCTCGGCGTCGACGATGCCGGGGACGGCGACTCCGGCGGCCGCGGCGGGCTCGCCGTACCGCTCCAGTCCGTAGGCGCGCAGCTCGGCGGCGAAGCCGAGGATCGTCTCGACGACGGCCTCGGGGCCGCGCTCGCGCCCGGTGGCGCGCCGGGCCTCGTGGAGCAGGGTGCCGTCCGCGCCGACGAGGGCGGCCTTCATGCCGGTGCCGCCCACATCGAGGGCGATGACGTGTCTCACGGGAACAGTCTCGCGTGTGCAGGGCCGAAAGGTCTAGTCCACTGGCCGATATTGTTGCGCAGGGATACAAATCCGGGTGGCGGCCGCCCGGGCGCGGCTTCACCGGGTCTGCACCCGATCCCGAAGACCTACCCAAGTGGTGTAGACCTTATGCTTCCTCTTCTGTGAAAATCACAGCTCAACGACGAGCACGAGGGTGGGGCGACGCTGTGCAGCGGCGATTTCTTGGACTGACCGCGACGTTCGCCGCGCTGGGCATGACCGCGGGGCTCTCCGGCTGCGGTCTCACCGGTGGCGACTCCGGCGACGTGACCCTGAAGCTGGTCGCGGCCGACTACGACCTGACCGGTGGCGACACCACCAAGAAGTACTGGGACCAGCTCACGGCCGCCTACGAGGCCGAGCACCCCGGAGTCCAGGTCGAAGTCCAGATCGAGTCCTGGAACGACGTCGACCGCAAGGTCGCCGAGATGGTCAAGGCCGGCCAGGCCCCCGACATCGCCCAGATCGGCGCCTACGCCGACTACGCGGCGGCCGACGAGCTCTACTCCGCCGACGAGCTGCTCTCCATACCCGTCCAGGCCAACTTCCAGGCCCCCCTCGCCTCCGCCGGCGAGCACAAGCGCACCCAGTACGGCCTGCCCTTCGTCGCCTCCACGCGGCTGCTCTTCTACAACGAGGACCTCTTCGAGCGGGCCGGCATCAGCAAGCCGCCGACCACCTGGGGCGAGCTGGCCGCCGCCGCGCAGAAGCTCAAGGCCAAGGACGTCACCTACCCCTTCGCGCTGCCGCTCGGTCCGGAGGAGGCCCAGGCCGAGACGATGATGTGGCTGCTCAGCGGCGGCGACGGCTACACCGACGGCACCGACCGCTACCGGATCGACTCCGAGCAGAACGTCGAGACCTTCGACTGGCTGAAGACGAACCTGGTCCAGAAGAAGCTCACCGGCCCCGTCGCCCCCGGCAAGCTCAACCGCAAGGACGCCTTCGCCGCCTTCTCGCGCGGTGAGGTCGGCATGCTCAACGGCCACCCCTCGCTGATGCAGGAGGCCGAGAAGAAGGGCGTGAAGGTCGGCAAGGTCGCGCTGCCCGGCGCGAACGGCAAGTCCAAGGCGTCCATGGGCGTCGCCGACTGGATCATGGGCTTCAAGCAGAACGGCCACCGCGAGGAGATCGGCGACTTCCTCGACTTCGTCTTCAGCGACGAGAACGTGCTGAAGTTCGCGGGCGACAACGACCTGCTGCCGGTGACCGTCAGCGCGTTCTCCCGGATGGAGAGCGACGAGGAGCACAAGAACCTGCGTGAGTTCCTGACGGAGCTGCCGAATTCGCAGCTCCCGCCGGTCGGCAAGACCTCCTGGGCCCAGGTCAGCGACCTCGTCAAGCAGAACATCGGCAAGGCCGTCACCCCGGGGGCGAAGCCCTCCGACGTGCTGGGCGAGATCGCACGAGCGGCGACGGCGGCCGAGGGCGCGGAGTAATAGGTTGGTCGTATGACCGACACGAGCGACTCCGGACCCGGCGACGAGGGGCTCGGGGAGCGGGAGCGGGCCGTGCTCGCCGTCGAGCGCCGCTCCTGGCCCGGCCCCGGCGCCAAGGAGCGGGCCGTCCGCGAGCAGCTCGGCCTCTCCGCGACCCGCTACTACCAGCTCCTCAACGCCCTCCTCGACGACCCGCGCGCTCTCAGGCACGACCCGGTGACCGTCAACCGGCTGCGCCGGGTCCGTGCCGAGAAGGAGCAGCGCCGGTGAGCCCGCGTCGGTAGGGTCGTCGTATGGTCAGCAGCCTTCCGCACCCGACCACATCCGCAGGCCGCGACGGTCTGGCCGCGCTTCTCGCGCGGCCGGAGAAGGCCGTCGTCGCCCTCGACTTCGACGGGACGCTCGCCGAGATCGTCCCCGACCCCGAACAGGCCCGCGCCCACCCCGGCGCCGTCCCCGCGCTCGCCGCCCTCGCCCCGCGGATCGCCTCGGTGGCGGTGGTGACCGGTCGTCCGGCGGGGGTGGCGGTACGGTACGGCGGCTTCGCCGGCGTCCCCGGCCTCGACCACCTCGTGGTCCTCGGCCACTACGGCGCGGAGCGCTGGGACGCGGTCACCGGTACCGTCCAGGCCTCCGCCGTGCACCCCGGCGTGGCGTCCGTACGCGCCGAACTCCCCGGCTTCCTCGACGGCGTGGGCGCCTGGCCGGGCACCTGGATCGAGGAGAAGGGCCGCGCGGTCGCCGTCCACACCCGCCGCTCGGCCGACCCCCAGGCGGCCTTCGAGGCCCTCAAGGCCCCGCTCGCCGACCTCGCCACCCGCCACGGCCTGGTCCTCGAACCCGGCCGCATGGTCCTCGAACTGCGCCCTCCCGGCATGGACAAGGGCGTGGCGCTCGCGGAGTACGTACGGGAGGTGGGCGCCGGGTCCGTCCTGTACGCGGGTGACGACCTGGGCGACCTGCCGGCCTTCGCGGCCGTGGAGAAGCTCCGCTCGAACGGCACCCCGGGGCTGCTGGTCTGCAGCGGCTCGACGGAGGTCCAGGAACTCGCGGACCGCGCCGACCTCTCGGTGGCCGGGCCGGAGGGCGTGGTGCGGTTCCTGACGGACCTGGCGGAGGCGGTACGGGAGGCCTGACCCCCGCACCGCCTCCGCGAGGCTGTGCGCGCCGTGTGTCAGTGCGCGGCCGGGTTGACCACGCTGATCGTCAGGTCGTCACCGGCGTCGCCGGTGACCGTGACCTTCACGCCGTGGCCCGCGACCTTGACGCTGGCCTGCGGGGCGGCCGTGTCGTAGTACGCGTTCGGGTCCGTGTCGTCGAAGACCGCGATGCCCGGGACCGACGGCGCGCACGCCGCCAGGGTCGCGACCGTCTGGCTCTTGCCCTTGCCCGTCAGGGCCTCCTTGTGGAGGCAGGTCGCGTCCGTGGCCTCCAGGCCGAAGGTCGCGTCGAAGGGCTGGCGGCGGTTGCTGGGGGCGGTGCCGTCGGCGAACCCGAACGGCGTCGGACGGGCGTCCACCACCATGGCCTGGCCGCCGCCCGGGTGCGAGCTGACGTTGTTGTCGTCGTAGGACCGGTCCACGTACCAGACCAGCATGCCGTTCTGGTACCGGAAGAACTCCACCCAGTCGGGTGCCGTGACGCCCTTGCTGAACTGGTAGGGGCCTTCGGCCAGGAGCGCGTCGCTGCCGACGTACTCGCGGTTCTCCACCAGGTAGTAGCGCGGGTACGTGGCCGTCTCCGTACCGGTCGAGATCTTCCAGCGGCCGTCGGCGGTCCAGCCGCCCACGCCCTGCTCGACATCGTCGCTCGCCAGCGTCGTCCCGCCGGCGGAGAGCGAGATGTCGTCCAGGAACGCGCCGGCGAAGTGGACACCGCCGTCCGTCTGGTAGCGGAAGCGGAAGAGCGAGGCCTTGCCCTGGGAGTCGTACGCGTACCGCAGCGTCGTCCACCTGCCGGCGGAGGAGCCGTCGACGGCCGCTCCGGCGCGGGCCCACGTCGTGCCGCCGTCGAGGGAGTACTCGGCGAAGAGGTAGTCGAAGTCGGCCTCGATCTCGTACCAGGCGCTCGCCTTGACGGTGACGCGCGAGGCGGCCGGGACGGGCCGGGTGAGGGACTGGTTCAGGCCGTCGGCCGAGCCGGTCCACCAGGCGTGCGTGCCCGAGACGGGGGTGGCGTAGCCCGTGCTGCTCGTCCTGTCCGGGAGCGCGACGCGGACCGCCTGCTCCTTGCCCGTGACCTGGAGCTGCGCCGGGTTCAGGGTGTACGAGCCGGAGGTGCCGAGCTCGGCGTTCGCGTGGTCGAGCCACCCGAGGAACAGCTTCTCCTCGGCGCCCATCAGACCCGGGTGGGTGCCGATGCCGGCGTTGGCGGAGGCGCCGTGGCTGAGCCAGGAACCGGAGCTCATCAGCGTCCAGAAGGCGGTGGAGTTCTCGCCGCCGTCGGTGTCGTAGTAGTCCGGCAGACCGAGGTCGTGGCCGAACTCGTGGCAGAAGACGCCGAGTCCGCCGTTCTCGCCCTCGGTGGTGTAGTCGCCCAGCCAGTACTTCGACTGGCCGATCCGGGCGCCGCCCGCCTTGTTCTGGGTGCCGGCGACGTCCGGGCCCGTCAGGCCGAAGTCGTCACCGTTGACGTACCAGCGGTGCGACCAGATGGCGTCCTCGCCCTGTGCGCCGCCGCCCGCGTCCTCGCCCATGCCGGCGTGGACGGCCTGGAAGTGGTCGATGTAGCCGTCGGCCTCGTCGAAGTCGCCGTCGTGGTCCCAGTCGTTGCGGTCCCAGACGTCGAACCGGGCGAGGTACGCGTCGATCTCGGCCGGGGTCTGGCCCGCCGCGATCCGGGCGTTCCACCAGGCGTCGCCGGTGTCCTGGACGAAGGCCCACGAGCCGCCGGTGTCCTCGACGGCGTTGTCGCCGTAGAGGGAGGCGTTGCCGGGGACCTTGACCCAGTCCTCGACGGTGTTGGTGACCGAGTAGCGGCCGCCCGAGAGCTTCTCGTAGTACGTCTTCATCGACTCGCCGGAGCCGTTGAAGAGGTTCTCGTAGTACGCCTTGTCGAAATCAGCCGTCCAGGCGTTGGAGTTGTCCACGCTCCGGTCCGGCCGGGGTATCTCGTTGTGGAGCGGGCCGGGGACCGTGCCGTACTTCCCGGCGGCCTGGTCGCCGAACTCGGAGAGGATGGTGAAGATCTTCTCCTCGCGGACGGCCGTGGTGGTCGTGGTCTCGACGAACTTGCCGGGTGCGACCTCGACCACCCCGCGGGCGTTCGCCTTGGCCTTCCCCTTGGCGATCTTGTCGATCGCCTGCTTGCGCAGCTCGGTGCGCTGCTTGGTGAGCGGTCCGGGACGGTTGTCGGACCGGGGCGCGGAGGCCGTCCCCGAGGCTTCCGACGACGTGTCCTGGAGCTCCTGCGCCACGGCGGGCTGTAGCCCCGTGGCGAGGAGCGCGGTGAGCGCCGACCCGATGGTCATGCCCACGACAAATCTCTTCACGTCTGCGATCCCTTCGCATGCATGCATCGCATGGTTCGCGTGGTTCTCTTTGTCGCCTGTGGATCGCCTGGGGGAACGATCGCGGCAGAGTCTGACACGAAAGGAGTCGCTGCGAGGAGGGGTCGATCGCGGAAAATCCACCGCCGCGTTCCGGTTCTCACCGGACCGCGGTCAGGGGCGCACGGGTCAGGCCCGACGCAGGGCGTCCAGCTGGTCCAGGAACCACCGCTGCGGCGGCAGCGCCGTCGCGGCGGCGGCCAGGCGCTTCGAACGGTCCGCGCGTTCGGCGGGGGGCATCGTCAGCGCGCGGTGCAGGGCGCGGGCGGTCTCCGAGACGTCGAACGGATTGACCGTCAGGGCGTCCTCGCGCAGCTCGTCGTAGGCGCCGGCGCCCGTGGAGAGCACCAGCGCGCACCCCGCCTCCGAGACCACCGGGATCTCCTTGGCCACCAGGTTCATCCCGTCGCGTACGGGATTGATCAGCGCCACGTCCGCCAGCCGGTACGCCGCGAGGGAGCGCGGGAAGTCGTCCTTCACCGACAGCAGCACCGGCTGCCAGTCGTCCGTGCCGAACTCGGTGTTGATCTCCTCCGCGAGCCGGGCGACCGCCGCCGTGTAGGAGCGGTAGACCTCCAGGTCCTGGCGGGAGGGGTACGCCGAAGCCAGGTGGACGACCCTGCCCCGCCACTCCGGGCGCTCGCGGAGCAGCTCCCGGTACGCCAGCAGGCCGCGGGCGATGTTCTTCGACAACTCCGTGCGGTCCACCCGCACGATCGTCCTCCGGTCGCCGATCTCGGCCCGCAGCGCGGCCAGCCGGTCGTCGACCTCCGGAGTGTGGGCGAGGGAGCGGAGGTCGTCGCCGTCCACGCCCAGCGGGAAGACGTGCACCCTGGTGCGCCGCGGCTCGCCGCCCGCCCTGCGGTGCTCCACCCCGCGCCAGGGGTCCTCGTCCCGCCAGACGCCGACGGCCTCGCCCTGCTCGCCGCCGAGGTGCGCCCCGTCGATGAAGGCCCGCGCCCATCCCCAGGTGTGGAAACCGAGCTCGTCCGCGCCGAGCATCCCCCACAGAAGCTCCTCGCGGACGTCCTCGGGCAGCATCCGCATGTACTCCGGAGACGCCCACGGCGTGTGCGTGAAGTGGCCGATCCGCAGGTCCGGCCGCAGCTCGCGGAGCTGCCCGGGGACCAGCGCCAGGTGGTAGTCCTGCACCAGGACCGCCGCGCCCTCGCCGGCCCGGGCCGCCAGCTCCTCGGCGAAGGCCCGGTTGTACGCGCGGTACGACTCCCAGCGCCGCCGGAACTCCACGTCGAAGACCGGCTCGTGGGGCACGTCGTACAGATGGTGGTGGAGGAACCACAGCACCGAGTTCGCGATCCCGTTGTACGCGTCGGCGTACACCTCCGGGGCGATGCCCAGCATGCGCACGCCGGGCTCGGTCACCCCGCGCCGCACCGCCTCGCGGTCGCCTTCTCCGAGCGCCGCGCACACCCACACGCTGTCCTCGGAGGACACCGCGCTCAGCCCGGAGACGAGACCGCCCCCGCCGCGCCGGGCGGTGAGCGCGCCGTCGGAGGCGAGGGCGTACGAGACCGGACCCCGGTTGGACGCCACGAGCACAGAAACCATGTCGCGAACCTAGCCCGTCACGTAAACGCTCAAACGTACGTATACAAATCTGGCGAATCCACGCCTCATGGCTCGCGGCGCCCGCGGAGGGCCGCCTTCGCCACCGCACCGGTCGCCGCCAGGGCGAGTGCGAGGCCGCCGAGCAGCCAGAGCCGCTCACCGCTCGATCCCGTCTCGGCCATCGTGCCGCCGGGGCCGTGCGGGGCGGTGGGGCGCGGCGCGTGGCCGGCGGGGGCGGCGAGCAGCCCGGCCTCGGACTCGCTCGGATCCGGGCCTTCCGCGGCCTTCGGGTCCGCCAGGTCCCTCGGGTCCGTCCGCTTCGGGGTCGGGGTCGGGGTCGGAGTCCCGGTCGCGGCCGGGGTCCCGGTCCCGGTCCCGGTCGCGGTGGCAGTCGGCGTCGGCGTCGGCGTCGGTGTCGGTGTCGGTGTCGGCTCAGGCGTCGGCGTGGCCGTCGGGCTCGGCTTCGGCAGGACGATGACCGGGGTCACGGCGCAGGCCGGATCCTCGCTGCCCGGCCCGCAGTTCGTGCGGGGCGACGTGGCCTCGATGCCACTCGCCAGCCTGCCGTCACCGCGCACCGGGTCGTCGACCGTGACCGAGTAGGTGATCCTCGCCGTCGCGCCGGCCGGGATGTCCCCCGTGTAGGCGATCGAGCGCCCGTCGTACGTCGCGGTCCCCGTCGTCGCCTTCGCGTCGCCGTTGTAGACGGCGTCGTCCAGGTTCCCCGTCAGGTCGTCGCCGAACCGGGCGTCCTGATGGCCGAGGCGGCCGGTGTTCTTCGCCGTGATCGTGTACGTGACGGTGTCGCCCGGCTTCACCTTCCGAGGGTCCGCCGTCTTGGTGATCTCCAGGTCCGGCACCGGTACGGAGAAGGCGAGCGCGGAGGGCACGTATGTGTCGCCCGTCGGAGTGAACGTCAGCTCCGTCGACCGGGCGCCCACCGGAAGGGTGCCCTCCGGGATGTCGAAGGCCGTGACGAGGGAGGCGCCCGTGCCGCCGGCGGGGTGGGCCGCGGTGACGTTCCTGCCGCCCACGAGGAAGGCGTCGCCCGGTGTGCTCCCGGCGCCGTAGACCGTCACGCTCGCCCGCGCCCGGCCCGCCGCCCGGTGGAAGCCGTCGACGGCGATCGTGGTCGCCGGGGAGGTGGACCGCTGGAGGACGTGCCCGCCGTAGACGCGGACGGCGCGCCGGTCCGGGGCGAAGGCCGGCTCGGGGCCGGGGAACTCGTGGACCAGTGTCAGGGACCAGCCCGCCACACAGTCCGTGCCCAGGGCCGTCCAGATGCCGCCGACCGTGACCGGCGTGTCGGTGCCGGTCACGCCGGCGAACGCGGCCGTGACGTCCGACTCGCCCGTGTAGTAGTGCGCGCCACCGGTGTCGGCCGGGTCGGTCACCATGCTGTCGATCGAGACCGTCGCCTCCGGCCCCGTCCCGACCTTGATGCGCGGTTCGGTCGTGGCGTGGTCGTCCGACGGGGTCGCCGCGTCGCGGCCGGCGTCGGTGCACCGTTTCGACAGGGCTCCGCTGGGCGTCCTGTACGTGCCGTCGTGCCCGCCCCAGAAGAGCCGGGCGTACGCGACCTTGGCGCCGACCGGGATCACGACGCGAGCGGTCCCGGAGCCGGTCCCGGTGGCAGCCCCGGTGCCGGTGCCGGTGCTGGTGCCGGTCCCGGCGCCCGCGGTCACGGCCGCGGTGGCGCCGATGGTCGTGAAGTCGCCGTACAGCGAGGCTTCGTAGCGTTTGCCGAACGGCTCCACCACGTCCGCCGCGGCCGGGCCGGCCGCGGCGAGGGTGAGCGAGCCGAGCGAACCGAGTGAGCCGACGGCGAGGCCGAGCACCGCCGGCAACGTGGTCATTCGTGGAGGGAGCGGCATAGAACGGAAATGTATGCAAAAAGCATCATCATCCCGCGCTACGCCACGCGGCGGTGCGTGTACTCCGTGATGTCGATCATCGGCGGACGCTCCTCGGTGTCCACCGCGTACGTCCGCGGGGTGAATCCGTCGTCGCCCCGCTCGAACTGCGTCAGCCGGGGCCGCACCAGATGCCCGCGGGAGAGCCGCAGCTGCGCCGTCCGGTAGATCGCCGCCGCCATCCTGCCGAGCGCGCGGCCGTCCTGGTGCCGGTGCTTGCGGACCCCGACGTCGACCTGGGCGAGCGCGTCCAGACCGACCGTGTGGAGCGCATCCACGAGCAGGCCCAGCTCCACTCCGTAACCGACGGGGAACGGCAGCCGTTCGAGCAGCGAGCGGCGCGCCGCGTACTCGCCGCCGAGCGGCTGTACGAAGCCGGCCAGCTGCGGCCAGTGCAGATTGAGCAGCGGCCGTGCCACCAGCTCGGTCACCCGTCCGCCCTGACCTGGGGAGTCGCCCAGCGGACGGTCGTACATCGCCTTGACGAAGTCGACGTCGGGGTCGGTCAGCAGCGGGCCGACGATCCCGGTCACGAAGTCCGCGGAGAAGTCCCGCAGATCCGCGTCGACGAAGCAGATGATGTCCCCACGCGTCACCATCAGTGACCGCCACAGCACCTCGCCTTTGCCGGGCACGGCCGGAATCCCGGGCAGGATCGCGTCGCGTGCCACGACACGCGCACCGGCCGCCGCCGCGAACTCCGCCGTACGGTCGGTGGAGCCGGAGTCGATCACCACCAGCTCGTCCACGAGCGGGACCGCCTCGGTCATCAGCTCCCGGCGGATCACCGAGACGATGTCGCCGACCGTCGCCTCCTCGTCGAGGGCGGGCAGGACGACGCTGACCGTCGTCCCGTGCTTCGCCGCCAGGATGCGGTCGAGCGAACGGTCCGCCACGGACCAGGACCGCCGGCCCAGCCAGCGCTCCACTTCCTCCAGCACGTGATCTCCATCTCGCGGTTCGGACGGCAGGTTCAACCCTCCGGGCCTTCGGTTACAGTCTTGAACAACGCGGATGCCCGATGCATGTCGGGGTCCCACCCGCGTCTCACAATCGCTTCACACAATCGAATACCGCTCATCCAGAGGGGCAGAGGGAAACGGCCCGTTGAAGCCCCGGCAACCCTCCAGTCGGTCTCGTCCGCGACACAACGCGCCAGCGAGGCTCCCGGCTAGGGAAGGTGCCAAATCCGTCTCATGACGACATTCGTCATGAGAAAGATGAGGAGAAAGGGCCTCGCCTCCATGGCTGTACAGACTGTTTCCACCGAAACCTCCCGGACCGTCGACCTCGGTCCCGCTTCGGGCCTTTCCTGCCGGGAATGCGGTGAAGTCTTCCCGCTCGGCCCGATCTTCGCCTGCGAGCTCTGTTTCGGCCCCCTCGAAGTCGCGTACGACCTCCCCACCGGTGACCCCGAGGCGCTGCGCAAGCAGATCGAGGCCGGCCCCGCCAACATCTGGCGCTACGCCCCGCTGCTGCCCGTCCCGGCCGACGTCGCCGAGAAGCCGAACCTGAACCCCGGCTGGACCAAGCTCGTCCAGGCCGACAACCTCGCCCGTGAGCTCGGTGTCGAGCCCGGCAAGCTCTTCGTCAAGGACGACTCCGGCAACCCGACGCACTCCTTCAAGGACCGCGTCGTCGCCCAGGCCCTGGAGGCGGCCCGCGCCTTCGGCTTCACCACGCTGTCCTGCTCCTCCACCGGCAACCTGGCCGGCGCCGTCGGCGCCGCCGCCGCCCGCGCCGGCTTCCGCTCCTGCGTGTTCATCCCGCACGACCTGGAGCAGGGCAAGGTCGTCATGGCCGCCGTCTACGGCGGTGAGCTGGTCGGCATCGAGGGCAACTACGACGACGTCAACCGCTTCTGCTCCGAGCTCATCGGCGACCCGCTGGGCGAGGGCTGGGGCTTCGTCAACGTCAACCTGCGTCCGTACTACGGCGAGGGCTCCAAGACGCTCGCGTACGAGATCTGCGAGCAGCTGGGCTGGGTGATCCCGGACCAGCTCGTGATCCCGATCGCCTCCGGCTCGCAGCTCACCAAGATCGACAAGGGTCTGCAGGAGCTCATCAAGCTGGGCCTGGTCGAGGACAAGCCGTACAAGATCTTCGGCGCGCAGGCCGAGGGCTGCTCGCCGGTGTCGGCCGCCTTCAAGGCCGGTCACGACGTCGTGCGCCCCCAGAAGCCGAACACCATCGCCAAGTCGCTGGCGATCGGCAACCCGGCCGACGGCCCGTACGTCCTCGACATCGCCCGCCGCACGGGCGGCGCGGTGGAGGACGTCGACGACGAGCAGGTCGTCGAGGCGATCAAGATCCTCGCCCGTACGGAGGGCATCTTCGCCGAGACGGCGGGCGGCGTGACGGTCGGCGTGACGAAGAAGCTGGTCGAGGCCGGTCTCATCGACCCGGCCCTCACCACGGTCGTGCTCAACACGGGTGACGGCCTCAAGACGCTGGACGCGGTGGCCGATACCTCGCAGGCGACCGCGACGATCCGCCCGAGCCTGGACGCGTTCCGCGAAGCAGGCCTGGCGGGCTGACGCCCGCGACCGCCGAGGTGCGGGGGCGGCCGGTGAGCCGGCCGCCCCGGCCCCCGGCCACCCCCGTCCCCGCCCCGCCCGAAGCCACCGAAGGTGAACACCCCATGAGCGTGAAGGTCCGCATCCCCACCATCCTCCGCACCTACACCGGCGGCCAGGCCGAGGTCGCCGCCGAGGGCGCGACCCTGTCCGAGGTCATCGCCGACCTGGAGAAGAACCACGCGGGCATCGCGGCCCGTGTCCTGGACGACCAGGGCAAGCTGCGCCGCTTCGTGAACGTCTACGTCAACGACGACGACGTCCGCTTCGAGCAGGGCCTGGAGACGGCGACCCCCGACGGCGCCGGCGTCTCGATCATCCCGGCCGTCGCCGGAGGCTGATCGTCCGGCGAGGTGCGGGCGGCTGCAGGGCCGTCTCGGCGCCCCCGCGTTACCCGGCGTAACCGAATTGCCCCTTCCGCGAGAGAAGCGGAGGGGGCAATTCTGCATGGTTGAGCGCGGTAGAGTTGGGGAAGTCCCCCCGGCTTTCCCTCGCTGCTCGTGCCAGACGCATATGAGAATGCGCCCGCACGCGACAAGAAGCAGCCAAAGTGCACGTGCGTTGTGTACCTTCTGCGCGCTTTGCCGGGCCCGACTTGCCCCGGAATTCAGTAAATTCTCCGCAATTCTCCTTTACGCCATGCCCAGAATTCTCGCCCGATTGACCTGTTGCAGAGGGCAGTTGGGCAGATACATTCAGCCGCGGTCGACGCGTTCCGGCGCAGGGTCTGACCCGGGTCCGCGAAGTGCGGTCCCGCGCAAGGGCCAGTAATAGGGGAGTTAGGCATGGCTCAGGGCACCGTCAAGTGGTTCAACGCGGAGAAGGGCTACGGCTTCATCGCGGTCGACGGTGGTGCGGATGTATTCGTCCACTACAGCGCGATCCAGATGGACGGCTACCGCACCCTTGAAGAGGGTCAGCGGGTCGAGTTCGAGATCTCGCAGGGCCAGAAGGGTCCGCAGGCGGACATGGTCAAGCTCGCCGTCTGAGCACGGCGCGATCGGCCACCACGTACGCACTCACGCGTTCTCACGCCGAGGGGTCCGCATCCTGACCGGGATGCGGGCCCCTCGTGCGTGCGCGTCGCGTGCGCCGGCGGCGCGCGACGGGGTTCCGATCATCGAGAGGCGCTTGCACTCGCATGGGCCGAGTGCTAATCATTGGCGTTAGCACTCTGAAGGTGAGAGTGCTTACGAGGATCGGGCAGACGAGGTCCGCGGCCAGGTGGGGCAAGGAACCACAGGGCACGCAGGCCGTCCGTCGCGGGCGTCGGCGCGGTCCTGGAGCGTTATCCACCCCATGTCCGGGAGGACCACTTCACATGGCCAAGATCATCGCGTTCGACGAGGAGGCACGGCGCGGTCTCGAGCGCGGGATGAACCAGCTCGCCGACGCCGTCAAGGTCACCCTTGGCCCCAAGGGCCGGAACGTCGTCCTCGAGAAGAAGTGGGGCGCCCCCACGATCACCAACGATGGTGTGTCCATCGCCAAGGAGATCGAGCTCGAGGACCCGTACGAGAAGATCGGCGCCGAGCTGGTCAAGGAAGTCGCCAAGAAGACGGACGACGTCGCCGGTGACGGTACGACCACCGCGACCGTCCTCGCCCAGGCGCTCGTCCGCGAGGGCCTGCGCAACGTGGCGGCCGGCGCCAACCCGATGGCCCTCAAGCGCGGCATCGAGAAGGCCGTCGAGGCCGTCTCCGGCGCCCTGCTCGAGCAGGCGAAGGATGTCGAGACCAAGGAGCAGATCGCTTCCACGGCCTCCATCTCCGCCGCCGACACCCAGATCGGCGAGCTCATCGCCGAGGCGATGGACAAGGTCGGCAAGGAAGGCGTCATCACCGTCGAGGAGTCCCAGACCTTCGGTCTGGAGCTGGAGCTCACCGAGGGTATGCGCTTCGACAAGGGCTACATCTCGGCGTACTTCGCCACCGACATGGAGCGTATGGAGGCGTCCCTGGACGACCCGTACATCCTGATCGTCAACTCCAAGATCTCCTCCGTGAAGGACCTGCTCCCGCTGCTGGAGAAGGTCATGCAGTCGGGCAAGCCCCTGCTGATCATCGCCGAGGACGTCGAGGGCGAGGCCCTGTCGACCCTGGTCGTCAACAAGATCCGCGGCACCTTCAAGTCCGTCGCGGTCAAGGCTCCGGGCTTCGGCGACCGCCGCAAGGCCATGCTGAACGACATCGCCATCCTCACGGGCGGCACGGTCATCTCCGAGGAGGTCGGTCTCAAGCTCGAGAACGCCGGCCTGGACCTGCTGGGCCGCGCCCGCAAGGTCGTCATCACCAAGGACGAGACCACGATCGTCGACGGTGCCGGTGACAGCGAGCAGGTCGCCGGTCGCGTCAACCAGATCCGCGCCGAGATCGAGAACTCGGACAGCGACTACGACCGCGAGAAGCTGCAGGAGCGCCTGGCGAAGCTCGCCGGCGGTGTTGCGGTCATCAAGGCCGGCGCCGCGACCGAGGTCGAGCTCAAGGAGCGCAAGCACCGCATCGAGGACGCCGTTCGCAACGCGAAGGCGGCCGTCGAGGAGGGCATCGTCGCCGGTGGTGGCGTGGCCCTGCTCCAGGCCTCCAACGTCTTCGAGAAGCTCGAGGCCGACCTCTCGGGCGACGAGGCCACGGGTGCCGCGATCGTGAAGCTGGCCCTGGAGGCCCCGCTGAAGCAGATCGCCGTCAACGCCGGCCTCGAGGGTGGCGTCGTGGCGGAGAAGGTCCGCAACCTGCCCGTCGGCCACGGCCTGAACGCCGCGACCAACGAGTACGTGGACCTCATCGCCGAGGGCATCATCGACCCGGCGAAGGTGACGCGTTCCGCCCTGCAGAACGCGGCCTCCATCGCCGCGCTGTTCCTGACCACCGAGGCCGTCATCGCCGACAAGCCGGAGAAGGCCGGCGCGGCCGCTCCGGGCGGCATGCCGGGCGGTGACATGGACTTCTGAGCCTCGGCTCGGTAGTTCCTCGCTGTACGCGACCGAGGGCGGCACTCCCAGCTGGGGGTGCCGCCCTCGGGCGTTCGGGGTGATGCTGGTGGGGTGGGGTGGTCAGCCCCTCCCGGAAGCGGAGCCTCTCGGAAGGCGGGAGCGATCCATGATCACGCTGCTGACGACACCGGCCGACCGCGAGCTGGTCATCACCCGGACCTTCGACGCCCCGCCCGCCCGCGTCTGGGAGGCGTGGACAAGACCCGAGCACGTACGCCAGTGGTACGGCGTGGCCGCCCTGCCCACGGTGATCTCCGACGTCGACCTCACGGTCGGCGGCGCATGGCGCTGGGGCCAGAAGGCCCCCGACGGCCGCGAGATCGTCTTCTCCGGCACGTACGAGGAGATCGTCCCGAACGAGCGCCTCGTCTACACCGAGGTCTTCGAGCTCATGCCGGGGCCCCCGGTCCATGTCACCCTCACCTTCGACGACACGCCGGACGGCGGCACGGCGCTGACCAGCACATCGATCTGGCCGTCGTCGGAGATCCGCGACCAGGCGCTGGCGACGGGGATGGAGGCGGGGGTCAAGGAGGAGTACGACCGTCTCGCGGCCTATCTGGAGACGATGTGAGCCTCGACGTGCCGCGGCTGCCCGCGGGGGCGTACGACCTGCGCCCCTGGGAACGCGCGGACCTCCCGCTCGTGGAGGAGGCGTCGACGGACCCGTACATCCCGCTGACCACGTCGGTCCCGCCGGTGTACTCGGAGGCGGAGGGCGAGGGTTTTGTACGCCGCCAGTGGCACCGCTCGGAGTCGGGCGCCGGATACTCCTTCGTCATCGTCCGCCGCCGCGACGACCGGCCGGCCGGGATGATCGGCCTCTGGCTCCGCGACCTCCCGGAAGGCCGCGCGACCGTCGGCTACTGGGTCGCCCCCTCCTGCCGGGGCGAGGGCGCGGCCGGAGCGGCGCTGACCGCGGTGAGCGCGTGGGCCATGGGTGAACTGGGCATCCCCCGAATCCAGTTGCTCGTCGAACCGTGGAACGAGGCCTCGGCGAAGACGGCGGAACGGTCCGGATACGCCCGCGAGGGCCTGCTGCGCTCCTGGCAGGAAGTGGGCGGCGAACGGCGGGACATGGTGATGTACGCGAGGGTGCGGGTGCCGTAGGGGCGGGGCGCGGCGCACGCGCCTGTCCGGCCCGAGGCCGTGCCGGTCGTCTCAGTGCACGTCGCGGCGGACCAGCACCCGGGCGAACGGCTCGCCCGTCCGGCGCGCGTGCGTCATCCGCTCCCGGACCTCACCGAGCGTCCGGGGTCGGTACCCCGGCCCTCCGCAGCAGCTCTTGTGGAATCGCACCCCCGCGTTCAGCAGCACCGAGAGGGTGCGCCAGGCGGCCGTGTCCCGCCTGCGGGGCGGGGCGAAGGCGGAGCCGACGTGGATCAGCTGCCGTGCGCAGCGCGGGCAGCGCCGACCTGCACGGCTGTCCGGGTCGCCGTACGGCTGCTTGTACGAGGCCCGGCAGGGCAGACACACGAAGGACGTCTTGCTGTGGGCGTTGTACATGCGGCCAGGCTACGTGGCGGGAACGGGGCCCGTCGCGGCCTTTCCCGGCCCGGACCGCCCCTGGCCGGGTCCCCCGGCCGGCGTCGGGGCCGTCCGCTCCCCGGGGGCCGTGCGGAAGCGGAGGCGGTACTCCGTGGGGGTGGTGTCGAGGCGGCGGCGGAAGGCTCGGATCAGGGTGTCGGTCGTACCGAAGCCGCAGGTGGACGCGATCCGTTCGAGGGTCGCGTCGGTGGTCTCGAGTGCGGCGCGGGCTCGTTCGACGCGCGCGGACTCGAGGTAGACGCCCGGGGTCACGCCGAGTTCCTCCTTGAAGATCCGGGTCAGCTGGCGGCTGCTGACGTGCGCGAAGGCGGCGAGGTCGTCGACGGTGAGCGGTTCGTCGAGGTGGCGGGTGATGTGGTGGCGGAGGTCCTCGATGCGACGGGTGGTGGAGAGGGGTTCGAGGGGGACGCCGAACTGGCTCTGGCCACCGGGGCGCTTCAGGTACATCACGAGCTGGCGGGCGACGCGCAGCGCGACCGTCTCGCCGAAGTCCTCGGCGACGAGGGCCAGGGACAGGTCGAGGCAGGCGCTGATCCCCGCGCCGGTCCACACGTCACCCGCGCGGATGAAGATCGGGTCGGCGTCGACCTCGACGAGCGGATGGTCGGAGGCGAGCTGCCGCGCGGTCGACCAGTGGGTGGTGGCGCGCTTGCCGTCGAGGAGCCCGGCGGCGGCGAGGATGTGCGCTCCCACGCAGACGGACGTGACCCGGCGCGTCCGCCCGGCCAGGGCCTTCACCCGGTCGACGACGGCGGGTTCGGCGAGGGCGTGGACCCGTCGCTGGTCGTCGACCTCGACGGAGCCGGGGACGAGGAGGGTGTCGATGCTCCGGGCGCCCGCGGCGCCGAGCAGTTCGTCGAAGGTGACGTCCGGGACGATCCGTACGCCCGCGGAGGTGGTGACGGGGTCCGTGGTCTCGGCGGCGAGGACGACGCGGTAGCCGGACGCGTCGTCCGTCTCGCGGCGCAGGAGGGCGAAGACCTCCGGCGGACCGGTGACGTCGAGCAGGTCGACGCCCTCGAAGAGGACGATGACGATCAGTCGTTCCACCTGGCTCATCTCGATGTCCGTATCTGCAAGTCGGGCGACATTGCCGACGCCGCGCGGTCGGCCATAGCGTTTCAGACGTAGCGAAACAGCCCGAGCCAGGGGGTATTTCTTCCATGGGTACGACTCGTACGACGACGACTCTGCGCGAACTCAACGGCTTCGACCAGACGCCCGCGTCGCTCTCCGACGCGACGCTGATCCTCGTCGACTACCAGAACACCTACACGCGCGGTGTGATGGAGCTGGACGGCTGGCAGGCCGCGCTCGACTCCGCCGCCGCGCTCCTCGCCCGGGCCCGGGAGGAGGGGGCGAAGGTCGTGCACGTCGTCAACGACGGCGGTGAGGGCACGCCGTACGACATCCGCGAGGACATCGGCGCGATCCACCCGAGCGTGGCCCCGGTCCAGGGGGAACCGGTCGTCGTCAAGAAGGTCCCGAACGCCTTCGTCGACACCGATCTGGCGGGCCACGTGGACGCCGCGGGGCACAAGGATGTCGTCGTCGCCGGGTTCATGACGCACATGTGCGTGACGTTCACGGCGGAGGGCGCGTTCCTGCGGGGCAACCGGCCCACGATCGTCGCCGACGCGTGCGCGACCCGCCCGCTGTGGACGGAGGTCGCCGACGTACCCGCCGAACAGCTCCACCGGGGCGCGCTCGCGACGATCGCCGACCTCTACGGGGTCGTGGTGGCGTCCGCGGCGGACCTCGGCGGCGCTCACCGCTGAGGCGTGCACCCGAATGCGGCCAGCGGTCGCCGCCCCGCAGCAGGCGACGTAGCGTCCGGATCGGTGACCGAGCGTCCACAGGTGTGACGTTCCGTGATGATTCGGGCTTCTGGAGGTCCGCGTGATTCCCTACCGCGTTTCCGGCCTGCTGGCCGCTGCCGCGCTCCTCGCTCTCGGCCTGCCGGCCGGGACCGCCGCCGCCGCACAGCCCACGTGCTTCGGCGTACCCGCGACCCTCACGGGGGCGGGGACGATCCAGGGGACCGCCGGCGACGACGTGATCGTCGGGTCGGCGGGCGCCGATGTGATCGACGGTGCGGGCGGCGACGACCTGATCTGCGCCCTGGCCGGGGACGACACCGTCGCGGGCGGCCTGGGCGACGACCACGTCAACGCCGGGGCGGGTGACGACAACGCCCGTGGCGACGTCCTCGCCCTCACCGGTGACGCGGTGGGCGGCGGCGACGACCGTGTCTTCGGCGGCGAGGGGGACGACCGGCTCGGTGGCGACAGCTTCGCGCTCGCCGGGGCGGCCACCGGCGGCGGCGACGACCAGCTGTTCGCGGGGCCGGGCGACGACGTCGTGGCGGGGGACAGCCGGGGCAGGAGCGCGACCGGCGGCGGCGACGACGTACTGGACGGCGGTCCGGGGGTCGACGACATGGCCGGGGACTCGGTCGCGACCCTCACCGACGCCTCCGGAGCCGGTGACGACGTGCTGCGCGGCGGGGCCGGCACCGACATCCTCATCGGCGACAACAACGCGCAGCGGAACGCCTCTGGCAGCGGCGGGAACGACCTCCTTGAGCTGGGTGCGGACGGCGGGTTCTTCGCCATCGGCGACCACAACGCGGCGGAGGGGACGGCCTCCGGAGCCGGTGACGACCGGATCGTCGGCGGCAGCGCGGGCGAGGTCCTCCTCGGCGACAGCTCCGTGAACACCACGGCGCCCACCAGTGCGGGCGACGACCTCATCGAAGGGCGGGGCGGCGACGACCGGCTGCTCGGCGACAACGCCGACTTCTTCATCGAGAACACCGTCGGTACGGCCGGTGGCGAGGACCAGCTCCTCGGCGGCGGGGGTGCCGACCGGCTGAAGGCCGGCCCGAGCGCCGACGTCCTCCTCGGAGGCGCCGGGTCCCCCGACGTCTGCGACGGCGAGACCGGCACGGACGTGGCGGCCGGCGGCTGCGAGACGGTCACGAACGTGCCCTGACGGACGGCCTCCACGGGGGTGGGGCTGCCGGGGCCGGTGCGGTGCGGGCCGGTGAGGGTGCGGTGCTGTGCGGTGCGCTGCGGTGCGGTGCGGTGCGGGCCGATGCAGAGCGGGCCGGGGGTGGGGCCGGGGCCCGGGGGGCAGCCCCACCCCGGACCGTCCCGGCTGCCGGATGGGATCATGACGGCACGTCAACGAGGCTTGCCGCATGACGACTTACGCATCCAAGGCCCTGCTGATCGCCCTCTCCGCCACCGCCGTCGCGGCCGGCCTCACCGCGACCGGTTCCGCCTCCGCCTCCGCCGCCTCCGCCGATTCGGCCGCCGTGATCCCGTCCGCCGGACTCGTGTGGACCGAGTGCGCCGTCACCCATCCGCACCTCAAGCCCAGGCCGCTGCCCGGGCAGGAGTGCGCCACCCTCTCCGTACCCCTGGACTACAGCGACCCCCGGGGCCGCCAGGTCGGGATCGCCGTCTCCCGGCTCCGCAGCGACGACCCCGGTGAGCGGCGCGGGGCGCTGGCCGTGATCCCCGGGGGCCCGGGGAGCTCCGGGGTGCAGCGGCTGACGACGAAGGCGGAGGCGCTGCGGCGGGAACTGGGCGGCACGTACGACCTGGTGGCGATGGACCCGCGCGGGGTGGGCGGCAGCGTCAGGGCGAACTGCCGTCTGGAGGAGGACGACCGGCGCATGGTCACCCTCCGGTCCTGGCCGGGCGCCGACGGGAGCATCGCCGAGAACGTCGCCAGGTCCCGGCGTACCGCGGAGGCGTGCGCGCGCAACGGCGGCGAAGAGCTGGCGAGCATGACGACGGCGAACCAGGCGCGGGACCTGGACCGGTTCCGGCAGGCGCTCGGCGAGGAGAAGCTGTCGGCCTGGGGAGTCTCGTACGGTACGTACGTCGGCGCGGTGTACGCGCAGAGGTTCCCGCACCGTACGGACCGCTGGGTGCTGGACAGCAGCAACGACCCCGACCCGAGGCGGGTGGCCAGAGGCTGGCTCGCGTACCTGGGGCAGGGTGCGGAGGACCGCTTCCCCGACTTCGCCGCGTGGGCGGCGCACCCGGACCGGGCGCCCCAGGGGCTGCGGCTCGCGGAGCGTCCCGAGGACGTGCGTCCGCTGGTGATCGCGCTGGCGGAGCGGCTGGACCGGGCACCGGCCGAGTCCACCACCCCCGGCGCCCCGCTCACCGGAACCGTCTTCCGGCAGGCCCTGCAGAACGCGCTCTACAGCGACGCGGCCTTCGCCGGGTTCGCGCGGCTGGTGGTGGACGCCCAGGACCCGAGGACCAAGCCCGCGCTTCCGCCGGAGCTCGCCGCCGCGCTGCCGGACGAGGACGTGGCGATGATGGTCGGCGTCATCTGCAACGACGTGAGCTGGCCGCGCTCCGTCGCCGCCCACGAGCGGGCCGTCGCGGCGGACCGCGTGCGCCACCCGCTCACGGCCGGGTTCCCGGTCAACATCACGCCCTGCTCGTTCTGGAAGGCCCCGGCCGAGAAGCCGACCCGGATCACCGACCGGGGTCCGTCCAACATCCTGATGATCCAGAGCCTCCGCGACCCGTCCACCCCGTACGCCGCCGGCCTGAAGATGCGCGCGGCCCTCGGCGACCGTGCCCGGCTGGTCTCCGTCGGCCAGGGAGGGCACGGCATGTACGTGGGCAACGGCAACGCGTGCGGGAACGCGGCGGTAACGGAGTTCCTGCGGACGGGGAAGCGCCCGGCGCGCGACACGTACTGTGCGAACTGAGCGCGGTGGGCCCGCGCCGTCGTCGGCGCGGGCCCGCCTCTTCCCGTACGGGATCAGACCTTCACGGGCTCCTGCGCGGGGGCCGGCCCGGGGCCGGTCGCGGGCGTGGGCGTGGCCGCCGGGTCCGCCGCCGTACCGGTCGCCTCGTCCGTGTCGACGTCGAACTCCTCCAGGAGTTCGCTGCTGAAGCCCCAGAAGTACGTCGCCACGAAGCCCACCGCGTAGCCGACCAGCAGCCCGCCCGCGTAGATCGCGATCGTCTCGCCGAGACCCCGGTTGCCGTCGAGGAGCGGGAACAGGGCCCAGCCCGACGGGCCGATGGCCGTGGAGCCGACCTTGTCGCCCAGCATGTTGAAGAGGCCGACGAAGCCGCCGCCGAACGCGCCGCCGACGCAGGCCGTGATGAACGGGCGGCCCAGCGGGAGCGAGACGCCGTAGATCAGGGGCTCGCCCACGCCCAGGAAGCCGGCCGGGAGGGCGGACTTGATGGTGCGGCGGATGGAGCCGTTGCGGGGGAGCTTGAAGTAGACCGCGACCGCCGCGCCGACCTGGCCCGCGCCCGCCATGGCCAGGATCGGCAGCAGGACGGTGAAGCCCTGCTGCTCGATGAGGGTCGTGTGGATGGGGATCAGGGCCTGGTGCAGCCCCAGCATCACGAGCGGCAGGAACAGACTGCCCAGGACGAGACCCGCGCCGGCACCCGCGTGGGCGAGGAGCCAGTTGGCGAAGTCGCCGATCGCGGTGGAGACCTCTCCGGCCACGAACATCAGGCCGAAGATGGTGACCAGACCCGAGACCAGGACCGTGAGGGTCGGTGTGACCAGGACGTCGAGGGCCTCGGGCACCCGGCGGCGGCACCACTTCTCGACGTACACCGCGAGCACCGCCGCGCCCAGCGCGCCGAGCACACCGCCCTGGCCGGGCGAGAGCGTCTGGCCGAACGCCTCGATCTTCGCGACACCGGGGAAGACGATGATCGCCGCGACCGCCCCGCCCAGGATCGGCGTACCGCCGAA
This sequence comes from Streptomyces sp. NPDC127129, assembly GCF_042671585.1. NCBI lineage: Bacteria > Bacillati > Actinomycetota > Actinomycetes > Kitasatosporales > Streptomycetaceae > Streptomyces > Streptomyces sp. NPDC127129. The sequence continues at coordinate 217,414 of NZ_JBHXTV010000007.1, read as the reverse complement.
CTCCTTCGCCGTGTTGAAGCCGACGAAGACCGCGATCAGCGCCATGAAGCCGCTCGCCATCGCCGCGAGGGCGGGCGTCACGCCCGGCAGCCAGCCCAGGTTGACCAGCAGGCCGTTGAGGCCGGCGATGATGCCGCAGCCGATGAGCGCGGGGATCAGCGGGACGAAGATGTTCGCGATCTTGCGGAGGAAGAGCTTGAACGGCGTCTGGTTCTTCGCCTTCCGCGCCGCCCTGATCGCCGCGCCCTGGGCGGCGAGACCGTCGGCGGACGGCTGGGGCCGGGGGGCCGCTGCCACCAGGGCCTCGAACTCCGGCGTCACGCGGGCGACCGTGCCCGGGCCGAGCACGATCTGGTACGTGTCGTCCTCCACCACACCCATCACGGACGGCAGGGCCTTCAGGGCCTCGTCCTGGACGAGCGAGCGGTCCCGCAGACCCAGCCGGAGCCGGGTCATGCAGTGGGCCACGGAGTCGATGTTCTCCACGCCGCCGACGAGGGGGAGGATCGCGGCGGCGATGGCGCGGTTCTTGTCGTCTGTGCTCATGGTGCGGTGGTGCCTTGCTGTGGGGGGACGGGGGAGGTTCAGGGGGTGGTCTCGGCGTGCAGGGCGGCACGCAGGTGGCCCGCCGAGTCCGTCAGGCGCTGGTCGGCGGCCTTGGCATCGATGTCGGCGAGGATCATCAGGATCGCCGTCTTCACCTCGCCGTCGGCGGCGGTGAGGGCCGTCTCGATCTGCTCGTCCGGGGCGCCGGTGGCCAGGGCGACGATCCGCCGCGAGCGGGCCTGGAGCTTGTCGTTGGAGGCGCGGACGTCGACCATCAGGTTTCCGTACGTCTTGCCGAGCCGGATCATCGTGATCGTCGAGATCATGTTGAGGACCAGCTTCTGCGCCGTACCCGCCTTCAACCGCGTGGAGCCGGTGAGGAGTTCGGGACCGGTGACGACCTCGATGCCGTGTTCGGCGGCGGCCGCGAGCGCGCTGTCCGCGTTGCAGGAGAGGCCGATGGTCAACGCGCCGCGGGTGCGGGCGTGGGCGACGGCGCCGATGGCGTACGGAGTGCGGCCCGAGGCGGAGACGCCGACCACCGTGTCGTTCGGGGTGAGGTCCAGCGCGTCGAGGTCGGCCGCGGCGAGTTCCGCCGAGTCCTCGGCGCCCTCGACCGCCTTCACCATGGCCGAGGGGCCGCCCGCGATCAGTCCGAGCACCTGCGAGGGGTCGGTGTTGAAGGTGGGCGGGCACTCGCTGGCGTCGAGGACCCCGAGCCGGCCGGCGGTGCCCGCGCCGGCGTAGATGAGCCGGCCCCCGCGGGCCATGCGGGCGGCGGTGGCGTCGATCGCGGCCGCGATCAGCGGCAGCTGCGCGGCGACGGCGGCGGGGACGGTCTGGTCCTCGGCGTTCATCGTGCGGGCGATCTCGAGCGTCGGGAGCTGGTCGATCTCCGCGAGCTCGGGACGGAATGCCTCGGTGGTCAGGGTGGCCAGCTGGGCGCGCAGTTCGGAGTACGTAGCTGAAGACACGTGCGGGCTCTTTCGAGGGTTTCCCGGTGTTACCGGGTGCGGGGCGAGTGGCGGTGGGCCAGGGCTTCGTACGAGGCCGCGAGGGCAGGGGCCGCCGTCTCGTACGTACGTTGGGTGACGCAGGTGAACAGACAGTCCACGACCAGGAGTTGGCTGGTGCGGGACGACATGGCCGCCGGGCGCAGCTCGCTCTCGCGGGCCGTGGAGGTGGTGAGGATGTGGTCGGCGTACTGCGACACGGGACCGTCGGGGCGGCCGGTGATCGCGACGGTGGTGGCGCCGTGGTCGAAGGCGACGCGGAGGGGTTCTATGACGTCGCCGGTCGAGCCGGAGTGGGTGATGGCGATGGCGACGTCGCCGGAGCGGAGCTGTACGGCGTTGGTGACGGCGAGGTGCGGGTCGCTGTGGGCGTGCGCGATCAGGCCGATGCGGAGGAGCTTCTGGCCGAGGTCCTGGGCGACGAGGCCGGAGGCGCCGATGCCGTAGATGTCGATGCGGCGGGCGGTGGCGAGCGCGGCGACGGCGGCGCCGAGCTGGACGGTGTCCAGTCCGGCGGCGGTGTCGGCGAGGGTCTGCTGCTCGTCGTAGGCGAGCTTGGCGACGACGTCGGCCACCGGGTCGTCCACGGCGATGTCGGCGGTGACGGAGGGCGCGCGGCCGGACTGCTGCTGGGCTGCGAGGCCGGCGAGGGCGAGGCGGAGGTCCCGGTAGCCGGGGTAGCCGAGGAGCCGGGCGGTGCGGACGACGGTCGCCTCGCTGGTGCCGGTGAGCTCGGCGAGGCCGGTGACGGTGAGGGCGGCGCAGCCGGCCGGGTCGCCGGCGACGGCTTCGGCGACCCGCTGCATGGAGCGGGTCATGGAGGGCGCGAGGGTGCGCACCTTGGCCGCGAGGGCGGCGGGCGCGGGAACCTCCCGTGCCGCGGGGGCCCCGGGCGGGGACACCTGGCCGCTGAAACTTTCCTTCACGTCATTGGTCACACCTGAAAGATATTTTCGAGCGCGGGGAGCGTCAAGACCCCATCGGTCCCGGAAAGTCCCGGACGAACCCCGGATGCGGACAGGACCTTCGCCCCTGAGGCTGGGCAGGTGACAATGTGTGTATGGACGACATCGACCCGCTGGAGCAGGCACTGCACACGGCCCGCGCCCTGGTCCTCGCCGATCTGGCGGCACGCGACGTGGCCGCGGCCGAGGTCGTGTCGATGGTGGAGGACGCCGTCACCCACCGGCGCTGGTGGGTCGAGCAGTGGCCCGAGGGGATTACGTACGTCGCCGGGCTCATCGCCCAGGACGTCCAGGACTCGCTCCTGGAGCAGCACGGCCGCTGGCCGCTTTGCCCGGTCTGCTCCTCGGGCGACCCGCACGCCCTGGACGTCGAACCCGAGCTCGGCCCGGACCCGCACTGGGTCTGCGGCAAGGCCGGGGTCGTGGTCGCCCCGGTGGGCGGCCTGAGGTGACCCTCTACATCGACCCGCCGACCTGGCCGGGTCACGGCCGCATGTGGTCGCACCTGGTGAGCGACGTCTCGCACGAGGAACTCCACGCCTTCGCCGCCGGCATCGGCGCCCCGCCCCGCGCCTTCGAGCGCGACCACTACGACATCCCGTCGGAGCGCTACGCCTCGGCGGTGGCGGCGGGCGCGGTGGAGGTGGGCTCGAAGGAACTCGTCCGCCTGATCACGGCGGCGGGCCTACGCCGGCCCAAGGGCCGGCCGGCGCCGTGACCGGCGCGGGTCACGGGCGGTCCGGGTGCTCGGACTCGTCGCGGTCGGGCGGGTCAGTCGGCGGTACGGCAGGCGGCGAGGTCGGTCTCGGGGGTGGGCTGGGGCGTGGGGGTCTTCGACGAGGCCACGACGTGGCTGTTCGACGTGGTGCGGCTCAGGCGTAGCGCCATGGCGGCCGTCGCCAGGGCCACCGCCGTCATCGCCGCTCCCGCCCAGGCCGTCGAGGCGAAGCCGAGGCCGGCGTCGATCGTGGTGCCGCCGAGCCACGGGCCGGACGTGTTGCCGAGGTTGAAGGCCGCCGTCGTCGTGGCGCCCGCCAGGGTCGGGGCGGCGCCGGCGACGTTGAACATGCGGGCGTTGAGGGCGGGCGCGGTGTAGAAGGCCGAGACGCCCAGGAGGAAGGAGAGGGTGATCACGGCGACCGGGCTGGAGGCGAAGAGGGCCAGGGCGACCAGGAAGACCGTCGAGGCCGTGATGCCGCTGAGCAGGACCCCGAAGAGGTGGGCGTCGGCGACCCGGCCGCCGATCGTCGTACCGATCAGCGCGCCGATGCCGAAGAGGCCCAGGATCGCGGAGACCCAGCGGGTGTCGATCCCGGCGACGTCCGTGATGACCGGGGCGAGGTAGGAGAAGGCGCAGAAGACGCCGCCCGCGGCGAGCGCGGTGATCACGATCGAGAGCAGGACCTGCCGGTCGCGGTAGATCGACAGCTCCCTCTTGAGGCGGGGCCGCGTCGTGGGCAGCGGGATGTGCGGGATGCGGGTGACCACGCCGACGAGCGCGACGGCCGAGGCCACGCCGACCGCCCAGAACGCGGCGCGCCAGCCGAGGTGCTCGCCGAGGAAGGCGCCGGCGGGGACGCCGAGGACGTTGGCGATCGACAGGCCGCCGATCATGACCGCCATGGCGCGGGCCCGCGAGCCGACGGGGACCATCGCGATGGCGACGGCCGCGCCGACCGCCCAGAAGCCCGCGCAGGCGAGCGCGCTCACGACGCGCGAGGCGAAGAGGACCGCGTAGTTCGGGGCCAGCGCACCGGCGACCTGGCCGAGGCCGAAGACGGTGATCAGGGCGATCAGGGTCGTCTTGCGGGGGAGCCGCAGGGTCGCGACGGCGAGCAGCGGGGCGCCGACCACCATGCCGATCGCGAAGGCCGAGATCAGCAGGCCGGCGCGGGGTATGGAGACGTTCATGTCGTCGGCGATGGGTGGGAGGAGGCCGGAGAGCATGAACTCGCTCGTGCCGAGCGCGAAGACGGAGAGGCCGAGGATGTAGACGGCCAGCGGCATGCGGGTGGGCGTGGACGGCGCCGCGGGGGCGGTGGCGGCTTCGGCGCGCTCGGCGGAGGTTGACGGCATGACATGCGTCAACCTGCGGTTTGTGCCTGTCATTCCCGCCGTGACGGGTGTCTCGCGATGCGGACGGCCCGGCCCTGAGCCCCTCAGGCCCCCAGTTCCTTCAGTTCCCGTGCCAGGTTCCTGCGGGCCCGTTCCTCCCAGGCCGCCGCGCCGTAGGGGGTGCGGAAGAGGCGGGGGAGGGAGAGGAGCCGGCCGAGGACCGCCGCGCGGCCCTGCCGGAAGTCGTCGTCCGGGACGAAGGCGTACTCCTCGCGGACGGCCCGCGTATACCCCCCGTACGTGTCCTCGTCCGTCGCCAGGATCGCCAGGTCCGCGTCGCAGAGCGCCTCGCCGTTGAGGTCGCCGGGCGCCGGGTCGTGGGTGGTCGTCAGGCGCACCAGGCGGGCCACCTCGGCCACCTCGTGGGAGGTGAGGCCCGCCTCTGCGAGGGCCTTCTCGGCCAGGACCGCCGAGCGTTCCTCGTTCTCCGAGCGGTCCGGCCGGTAGACCGCGTCGTGGAACCAGGCGGCCAGCCGGACCAGCTCCAGCTCCCCGCCCTCGCCGCCCAGGTCGGCGAGTTCGTCGATACGGTCGAGGACGGCGCGCAGGTGGTCGACCGTGTGGTACCTGCGCTGCGGCTCCGCCCAGCGGGTCAGCAGGTTCCGGCCGTACGGCGCCGGGTCCGGGCCCTCGCGGCCGGCGCGCGCGGCGCGCAGGGTGGCGTTCCAGCGCTGGAGCAGGGCGGGGTCCACGGGTTCCGTCATGGCTGCATTCTGCCGCCCCGAGGGCCCGGCGCGCTCGTGACTCGGGCCCTCGGGGCGGCACGGGCGGACACCGCCGCGGAGTCCGGCAGCCAGGAGATCCGGCCGACGGTCCACGGTTCGGCGCCCGGCACCACGCGCCGGGGCGCGCCCGCTAAATTGCGTTGCCGGGGCGGGGCGCCGCCCGGCACGCTTCGGCGCATGACTTCCCACCCCGTGGCGGACCTGTTCTCCGCCGAAGGACGACTGAAGGTGATCCCGCGCAGGGCCCCGCGCCGCGCGCAGCTCCTTGCCCACCTGGCCGAGACGCTCTTCGAGCCGGCCCGCTCCTACACCGAGCGCGAGGTCAACGAGGCGCTCCTGACCGTGCACGAGGACTTCCCGGCCCTGCGCCGCTACCTCGTGACCGGCGGCCTGCTCTCCCGTACGAAGGACGGTGCCAGCTACCGCCGACAGCAGCAGCCCGGCTCCACCGGAGGCCCGATCCTGTCCGTCGCGTGACCGCCGCGGTGGTGGCCGGCCTGCTCGCCGGCTACGGCATCGCGATCCCGGTCGGCGCCGTCGGCGCCTACCTGGTGGCGGTCACGGCGCGCACGAGCTGGCGTACGGGAGCGGGCGCGGCGCTCGGCGTCGCGGCGGCGGACGGGGTGTACGCCCTGGTGGCGGTCGTCGGCGGCTCGGCGCTCGTGCCGCTCCTCACACCGGTCATGACCCCGCTGCGCCGGGTCTCGGCGGTGGTCCTCGTGGGCCTCGCAGCCCACTCCGCGTGGACGGCCGTACGGGCCTACCGTGCGCGGGACCTCGCCAACCGGGACGACCGCGACGGCCCGCTCACCCCGTCGCGCGCCTTCCTCACGTTCCTGGGCATCACGATCCTGAACCCCATGACCGTGATCTATTTCGTGGCCCTGATCCTGGCGACGGGTCCTTCGGGTCCGGCGACCCCCTTGGACCGTACGGTCTTCGTCCTGGCGGCCCTGGTCGCCTCCGCCAGCTGGCAGCTCTTCCTGGCCTCCGGGGGCGCGCTCCTCGGCCGGGGGCTGACGGGGCCGCGGGGCCGGCTCGGGACGGCGCTCGTGTCGAGCACGCTCATCGCGGGACTGGCGATCCATCTCGTGAGCTGATCCGCACTCGGACAGGTCGCGTCACTGCGGAGGGGGCCTGGTCGGTCGCGGTCACGCCGAACGGCCTGCGCCCCTGATCCCGGCGGCGACCAGCACGGCCGCCGTGACCGTACCCGCGGCCATGACGCCGCAACGCGACCGCCAGGACATGACCGACCAGCTCGACTGCGCCGAGAGCAGGGAGCCCGTACTCAGCCAGGAACCGACCGAGGCGACGGAGGCGGCGGACGCGATGGATCCGACGGAGAGGAACGAGCCGACCGAACCGATCGACAGGCAGGACCCCACCGAGCCGATCGACAGCACGGAGTCCCGTGACCAGAGGGAGAGCGCGGACATGGCTCGATCGTACGGCGCCGGCCGAAGGCGCGCAGCGGGGGCGGCCGGCGCCGCATACCATCCCCCGGTGACCGCGCCCGTAGAGTTCCACGCCCCCGCGACGCCGACCGCTCCCGCTCTGCTGCTCCGCCTCTGGCGGGCCGAGGACGTCGCCGAGCTGGTCGAGGTCTACCGGGATCCCGTCCTGCGGCGGTGGACACGGCTCCCCGTGGATGACGTCGACGCCGGGGCGCGGTGGGTGGAGGACCAGGCGCGGGGGTGGGCGGCCGGCGACCGGTTCACCTTCGCGGTCGTCGAGCCCCAAGGCGAGGGGGACCGAGGTGAGTTGGTGGCGAACCTGGTGCTCAAGGGAGTGGTGCGGGGAGCGGCGTCGGCCGAGGTCGGCTACTGGACCGCGGCGCCCGCCCGCGGGCGCGGGGTGGCTCCGCGTGCGCTGGAGGCGCTCACCCGCTGGGCGTTCGATACGTTCGGGCCGTACGGGCTGACCCGGCTGGAACTCCTGCACCAAGTGGACAACGTGGCCTCGTGCCGGGTCGCGGAGAAGAGCGGTTACGGCTTCGACCGGATCCTCGCCGCCACGCCGCCGGACTATCCCCTCGACGGTCACCTGCACGTGCGGCACGCACCGGCCGGGACCTGAGCGGGGCGGTGGCGCGCGACGCTCAGTCGATGTGCACGACCTGGAACGACGCCTGCACCGGTGATCCAGATCACGTGTGGCGAGGATTGGTCCCCGATCTTAGGTCAATCCTTGACGCTGCGTGAGAGCCCACGGTTCAATCCGGCGATTCATTGCGATCTTTGAGGCGCGAACGGTGGGGGTAGAGACGTGGGGTCTGGTAGACATCTCGGTAAATCGTGGTACAGACGGGGAAGTTCACGGACCGGTGGGGCCGCCGTGGCACTGGCGACAACGGTCTCAGTCCTCTTCGGGGTGATTCCGGCCGGCTCCGCCCTGGCGGCGGAGAAGACCGAAGCCGCCGGGGCCACCGCGACGCCGGAGGCCGACCGGGCCCTGAAGGCGGCCAGAGCCTCCGGGCACCGGGTGGAGGTGACGAGCGAACGCTCGGAGCGGACCACGGTGTTCGCCAATCCGGACGGCTCCACGTTCACCCTGGAGGAGTCGGCCGTCCCCGTGCGCGTGGCCGCCCCGGGCGGTGGCTGGCGTACGCCGGACGCGACGCTGGTGCGGCGCTCCGACGGATCGATCGGACCGAAGGCCGCCGCGGCCGAGATGTCGTTCTCGCGCGGCGGCAACAAGGACGCACTCGTCTCGATCGCGGAGTCCGGGCGTTCGTTGGCCCTCGAATGGCCTGGCAGGCTGCCCGCTCCCCGCCTCGACGGCGCGAGCGCCGTCTACCCGAACGTGCTGCCCGACGTGGACCTGAAGGTCACGGCGACGGTGGAGAGCTTCCAGCACGTGCTCGTCGTCAAGACGCCCGAGGCGGCGGCGGATCCGAAGCTCAGGACCCTGACGTTCGGCCTGAAGACGCGCGGCCTGTCCGTCCGCACGAACGCGTCCGGCGCGCTGGCGGCGGTGGACGGAGACGGCCGTACGGTGTTCAAGGCGCCGCCGGCCCAGATGTGGGACTCGGCGGGCAGGGGCGCGACCGGGCGGTCGGGCGCGACCGTGCACCCGGCGCCGGCGCTCGTGAAGGGCTCGGCCGGGAATCTGGTGGCCGCCCCGTCGGTCTCCCCCGCACCCGGCACCTCCGCCGACGCCTCGGAGTCCGCCCCCTCCGGCACAGGGCGCGCGCCCGGCCAGGGCGACAAGGTCCGGCGGATGGGCGTGAAGCTCGGCAGGGGCTCGCTCTCCGTGGTACCGGACGCGGCGATGCTGTCGGACACCCCCGACGCCGCCTTCCCGCTCTTCATCGACCCGACGGTGACCTGGGGCGAGTCGGAGCGGACGCTGCTGCGCAGCGACGGCTACGAGTCGTACGGCTGGGGCAACGGCGACGACGACCGCGGCATGGGCGCGGGCAAGTGCGGCTCCTGGAACGGGTACTACTGCGGTCCCGGCTATGTGCAGCGGCTGTACTTCGAGTTCTCCCCGGCCAGTCTCAAGGGCAAGAACGTCCTGGACGCCACGTTCCGGGTGACCGAGCCGTGGGCGTTCCAGTGCGACCCGCGCACCGTGGACCTGGTCCGCACCGACAACATCTCCTCCTCCACCACCTGGACCACGCGGCCCAAGGAACTGGACTGGATGGTCGACCGGGACGTGTCGGCGGGCCGCGGTTCGCTCTGCGACCCGGACTCGCCGGACGCGCCGATCGAGTTCAACGACAACCCGGCCGAGACGAACGAGAACCTCACCCCGACGGTGAAGTCCTTCGCGGCGGGCAAGTTCTCCCGCCTCACGCTGGAGATCCGCGCGAACAACGAGTCGGACACCTCCGCGTGGAAGCGGTTCAGGAACGACGCGGTCCTCTCCGTGAAGTTCGTGGCCCTGCCCGCACTGCCCACCGGCGTGGGCGTGGTCAGCGGCAACGGCACGGTCTGCGCGCCCAACGAGAACGACCCCGCGGTCATCAGCGACCCGACACCGGCCGTGAACGGCAGGCCGCAGACCGCGGCGGGCGGCGAGTCCGGTGCCAGCCTGCGGATCCGCTGGCGTACGCAGAAGTGGAACGGCACCTCGTGGGTGACCGCCCACACGGACGTCGACAGCCCGAGCACCGGGTACACGGGTGACAACGTCAACCAGACGAAGAGCCTGCCCGCCCTGGCCGAGGGCGTGAAGCACCGGCTCCTCGCGCTGACGCTCTCGTACTACGAGGACGGCACGAACCGTCTCAACACCGGCTACACGGCTGCCTGTTACTTCACCGTCGACACCACCGCGCCGAAGGCGCCCACGATCACCCCGTCCTTCACCTATTCCGAGTGCCTGCCCAACGACTGCGCGGCGGGCGGCGGTCCCGGGGAGAGCGGCGGCTTCATGGTCGACCCGGACCCCGGTGACGTGAACGCCACCGCGATCCAGTTCCGGGTGGCTCCGAGCACCACATGGCTCACGGCGCAGAAGGTCTGCCACGTCCGTGACCCGCTGGTCTGCATCAAGGAGGGGCCGACCTCGGAGCTGATCTCCTGGCGCGCCGACGTCACCCCCGACCGGTCCGGCACCCACCGGGTCTACGCCCGGGTGCAGGACAAGGCCGGCCGCTGGGGTGCCCAGCAGATGCTCGACTTCCTCGTCGCCTCCGGTGACGGTCCCGTCGGCCGGTGGAGCTTCGGCGAGGCCTCCGGTGCCGCCGTCGACACCGGCGCCGACGCCACCCGCCAGGACGCCGCCCTCGCCGGGACGGCCGTCCGGGACGACCGGGGCCGGCGCGGTGAGCTGACCACCGACGCGGCCGGTGTCCCGCTGCCGGGCGGCCCGGTCACCGACCGCGGTCTGCTCCTGAACGGCGGCGGCCACGCCGCCACCTCCGCCCCGGTCCTGGAGACCCGCTCCGGCTACTCGTTCTCCACGTGGGTCCGGCTGGACAGCAAGGACACCACCGGTGTCGTCCTCTCCCAGGACGGCGCCAACTACAGCCCGTTCGTGGTCACCTACGAGAAGCCCTACGACACCTGGTACTTCGGGGTGAAGGAGAAGGACGAGGCGACGGCCGACGCGTACTGGGGCCGCAAGGCGGTCACCCCCGCACGGACCGGTGTGTGGACCCACCTCGCCGGCACGTACGACCCGGCGGCCAAGACGCTCCAGCTGTTCGTGAACGGCAAGCTGGAAGCGGTCAACACCAACGTGGTCGGCTCGTGGTCGGCGACCGGCCCGATGCAGTTCGGCCGCTACAAGTACAACGGCCAGTACGGTCTGCCGTTCAAGGGCAGCATCGACGAGGTCGCGGTCTGGCAGCGGGTCCTGTCGGCGCAGGAGATCGCCGACGAGGCGAAGCTGCCGGTCTCGCAGACGTACGCCGGCGCCGAGCTCGTCGCCGACTGGAACGCGGCCGACGCCACCGGCTCCACCGTGCCCAACTCGGCCGCCGGCTACGGCCCCGCGCTGACCCTGTCCGGCGGCGCCGCCGTCGAGGGCGGCGAGATCGTCCTCGACGGCGTCGACGACGCAGCCACCGCCGCCGGACCCGTCCTGGACGACATGGGGTCGTTCACGGCGACGACGACCGTACGGCTGGACAGCGCGCAGCTGCTGACCAAGCCCGTCGGTCACACCGGCCAGGTCTTCGGCCAGCGGTCGTCGACCGGGTCGGCCTGGGGCTTCTGGTTCCAGCTGACCGGCAAGGAGACCGCCCTCGACCCGGAGACCATGGAGGAGCGGACCACCCCCGTCGGGAAGTGGCACTTCGGGCGGCTCAACGCCGACGGCACCTTCTCCTCGGTCGTCTCCGACGAGGTCGCGGCCATGGACAGCCTGGTCCGGCTGACCGGCGTCTTCGACGCCCAGGACGGCACCATCAGCCTCTACCTGGGCCACAACCGCAACGGCGAGCCCGCGGCGTTCACCGCGCAGGTCGGCTCCGGTGACTTCGCCCTCGGCAAGGGCTTCACCGCCGGCGCGTGGAGCCACCACCTGCCCGCGCGCATCGCCGAAGTGCGGCTCTGGGCCGGTGCGATGGCCGGTGCGGACCAGATCGAGACCACCGTCGGCGACTGACCGACGAGTGAGGGCGGGGGGCTTCCGGTCAGGAAGCCTCCCGCCCCTGTCGTACCCACGCCCCCGGCACACCGGCGCGTGGCCGTTCCACAACTCGTTTTCCGATGCTTTCTCTTAGTTCTTTCGGGGTGGATCCACAGATGTTGACAGGCATGGGCAGATTCGACAGAGGGGACGGTGGCGGCGGTCGTCGCGCCCGGACCCTCGCGGCCGCGCTGGCACTGGCGCTGGCCGTACCGGTCGGCTGGACACCGGTCGCCCAGGCGGCGGGCCCCGGCGGCCTCGGCCGTCCCGACGTACCCGAGCAGCGGGTCAGCAAGGTCAGGGAGATCACGGGCGGCGGGGCGAAGAAGGCCCGCGACCTGGTCGCCAGGGAGCGGAAGGCCAACGACGGCCAGGCCGCGAAGGCCGCCCAGGAGCAGCGGGCCGCCTGGCCCGCGCGGGGTTCGGCGGAGCTGCCGCTCACGGCGGGCAGAGCGGGCAGCGCGGAGCCCGGCGGGCTGCCGGTGACGCTGACCCCGAAGCCGGGCAAGGCCGGCTGGGCGCCCGGCGCCGACGCCCGGGTGACCGTCCTCGACCAGCAGGCGACCCGCAGGGCGGGAGTCACAGGTGTCCTGCTGACTGCCGAGGCCGACACCGCCGGCACGGCGAAGGTCACCGTCGACTACGGCTCCTTCGCCTCCGCCGTCGGCGGCGGCTGGTCCGGGCGGCTGCGCCTGGTGACCCTGCCCGCCTGTGCGCTGACCACCCCGGCGAAGGCCGAATGCCGGACGCAGACCCCGGTGACGTCGCACAACGACCGGTCCGCGCAGACCGTGTCGGCCGATCTCGCGCTCGCCGAGGCCGCGGGCGGCCCGTCCACCCAGCTGCTCACCGCCCCCGCCGCCGCCTCCGGCGCGACCGTGTTCGCGCTCACCGCGGACGGTGTCGGCGGCGGCGAGGCCGCGAACGGCTCGGGCGACTTCGCGGCGACCCCGCTCGCCGCGTCGTCCTCCTGGGAGGCCGGCTCCGGCTCGGGCTCCTTCACCTGGAACTACGGCTTCACCCTGCCGCCCGCCGCGGCCGGCCCGACGCCGTCCCTCTCGCTCTCCTACGACTCCGGTTCGGTCGACGGCCGCACCGCGACCTCGAACAACCAGGGCAGCGCCGTCGGCGAGGGCTTCTCGCTCGGCGAGTCCTACATCGAGCGCGGCTACGGCAGTTGTGACGACGACGGGCACGAGGACGTCTACGACCGCTGCTGGAAGTACGACAACGCCCGGCTCGTCCTCAACGGCAGGTCCGACCGCCTGGTCAAGGACAAGACCAGCGGCGCATGGCACCTGGAGAGCGACGACGCCTCCACCGTGACCCGCCACACCGGCGCCGACAACGGCGACGACAACGGCGAGTACTGGACCGTCGTCACCGGCGAGGGCACCACCTACACCTTCGGCAGGAACAAGCTCGACGGTGCCTCCACCGAGCGCACCAACAGCACCTGGACCGTCCCCGTCTTCGGCGACGACACGGGCGAGCCGGGCTACGACAAGGGCACCGCGTTCGCGGACCGGGCGCTGACCCAGGCCTGGCGCTGGAACGTGGACCTCGTCGAGGACCCCTCCGGGAACGCCTCCACGTACTGGTACACCGCCGAGTCGAACTACTACGAGAAGAACAAGGCCACCAAGGCCGGCACCTCGTACGTCCGGGGCGGCTACCTCACCGAGGTCAAGTACGGCCTGCGCAAGGGCGCCCTGTTCACCGACACCGCCGACGCCAAGGTGACCTTCGGCCACGCCGAGCGGTGCACGGTCGCCGACTGCGGCTCGCTGACCGACGCCACCTCCGACAACTGGCCGGACGTCCCCTTCGACGCGATCTGCTCCAAGGACGACACCGACTGCAAGTCCGGCGGCCCGTCGTTCTTCTCCCGCAAGCGCACCACGAGCGTCAACACCTTCTCCTGGAACGCCACCACGAGCGCCTACGACCCGGTCGACACCTGGGCGCTGAACCAGAAGTACCTGGACGGCGGCGACATAGGTGACAGCTCCGACCATGTGCTCTCGCTCCAGTCGATCGTGCGCACCGCCAAGGCGGGCACCGCGATCGAGCTGAAGCCGGTCTCCTTCACGTACCACATGCGGCCCAACCGGGTGGACGGCACGGACGACATCCTGCCGCTGTCCCGGCCCCGGATCTCCACCGTCACCTCCGAGACCGGCGCCATCACCACCGTGTCCCTGTCCGCGCCCGAGTGCGTGCGCGGCGAGGTCCTCGGAGCCGCCCCGGACACCAACACCCGCAACTGCTATCCGCAGTTCTGGAACATCAACGGGGCCGAGGAGGCCTCGATCGACTGGTTCCACAAGTACCGGGTACTGGCCGTCACCGTCTCCGACCCGGCCGGCCAGAACGACACCGTCGAGAACTCCTACGATTACGCCGGTGCCGCCTGGCACCACAGCGACGATCCCTTCACCCCGAAGGACGAGCGGACCTGGTCCGACTGGCGCGGCTACCGTCAGGTCACCGCGTACGGCGGCGCCCTGAACACCACCCGCTCCAAGACCGTCTCCCTGTTCTTCCAGGGCATGGACGGCGACAAGAAGAAGGACGGCACCACCAAGTCCGTCACCCTGGCGCCGCTCTCCGCGCCCGCGCTCGGCGTGGCAGGCGTCGCCGACACCGACGCCTTCCAGGGCAAGCTGCGGCAGAAGGTCACGTACGACGGAGCCACCGCCGTCGGCGCGGAGGTCCACAAGCCGTGGCTGAAGGAGACCGCCCGCCAGGACGTCCCCGACGCCGCCGACCACGTCGCCCGCTTCGTGCGCGTCGGCGAGTCCACCAGCTACACCCTGCTCACCGCGTCGAACACCTGGCGCGCCCACACCACCGTCACCGACCACGACGCGTTCGGCATGCCGTACCAGGTCGAGGACCGGGGCGACGACGCCAAGAGCGGCGACGAGACCTGCGAGTACACCTGGTACGCCCGGGACACCGCCGTCGGGCTCGTCTCGCTGGCCTCCCGTACCCGGACCGTCGGCCGGGCCTGCACGGTCGCGGAGGCCGATCTCGACCTGCCCGCCGACGACACGCGCCGCGGTGACGTGCTCTCCGACACCGCCACCGCCTACGACGGTGCCGCCTGGTCGGCCACGATGAAGCCCACCAAGGGCCTGGCGACCTGGACCGGACGGGCCAAGAGCTACGGGACGGACAACCAGCCCGTCTGGCAGAAGCTCTCCACCACCGGCTACGACACCCTCGGCCGCCCGGTCAGCCTCGCGGACACCAACGACAAGGCGACCACGACCGCCTACACCCCGGTCGACCAGGGCCCGCTGACGAAGACGATCGTCACGGACCCCAAGGGGTTCAAGACGACGACCTTCCTAGACGCGCGGCGCGGCCAGCCGGAGCGCAGCTACGACGCGAACCTGAAGAAGACCGAGACCGCGTACGACGCCCTCGGCCGGCTCACCGACGTCTGGCTGCCCGACCGCAACCGGGGCGGCGGCTACGCGCCCAGCCAGAAGTACACGTACTCCATGTCCGACACCAAGCAGTCGTGGATCTCCACGGGGAAGCTGAAGAAGGACGGCACCACCTACAACACCTCGTACGCGATCTACGACGCGCTGCTGCGCCCGCTGCAGGTCCAGGCGCCGACCCCGGAAGGCGGCCGGCTCCTGACCGACACCCGGTACGACTCGCGAGGCATGGCCTACGAGTCGTACGAGGAGATCTTCGACACCACCTCGACCCCGAACGGCACGTACACGAGGGCCGAGTACGGCGAGGCGCCCAAGCAGACCGAGACCGTCCTCGACGGCGCCGGCCGGGCCACTACCAGCACTCTTTATGTGTACGGCGTGAAGAAGTGGTCGACGTCCACCACGTACACCGGTGACTCGACCGCCGTCACCGCCGCCGAGGGCGGCACTGCGGTCCGGACGATCACCGACGCGCGCGGCCGCGCCGTGGAGACCCGCGAGTACGCGGGGCCCCTGCCGACCGACACCCAGTACGGCGGCGCCCTCGGCGTCACCTACGCGTCCACCCGCTTCGGCTACACCCTGGACGGCAAGCAGTCCGCGGTGACCGGCCCCGACGGCGCCCAGTGGACCTACACGCACGACCTGTTCGGGCGTGAGCGCGTGGTCGGCGACCCCGACAAGGGCTCCTCGACCACGTACTACGACGCGCTCGACCGGCCGACCAAGGTCACCGACCCGCGTGGCACGGTCGTCACCGGCTACGACGAGCTCGGCCGCGTCACCGGCACCTGGACCGGCTCGGTCACCGACGCCAACCAGCTCACCGGATACACCTACGACACCGTCCTCAAGGGCCAGCGGGCCAGTGCCACCCGCTACGTCGGCGGCAAGACCGGCCAGGCGTACACGCGGTCGGTGACCGCCTACGACACCATGTCCCGGCCCACCGCCTCGACCCTCACGCTGCCCGCGACCGATCCGCTGGTCACCGCCGGGGTGCCCACGACCCTCTCGTACAGCAGCTACTACAACATCGACGGCTCGCTGCAGAACACCACCGAGCCCGCGCTCGGCGGACTGGCCTCGGAGACCATCGCCTACGGGTACGACGACCTCGGTCTCGTCACCTCGCTCGGCGGCTCCACCGGCTACCTCCTCGGCGTCGACTACTCGGCCCTCGGCCGGGCCCAGCAGCTGACCCTGGGTACGGCCAACACCGAGGCCGTGAAGAAGACCTACGTCACGAACACCTACGAGGAGGGCACCGGCCGGCTGACGCGTTCGCACGTCACCGACCAGACCCGCCCGTACATGCTCCAGGACCTCAACTACACCTTCGACCTGTCCGGCAACGTCACCTCGATCACCGACCCGACGCTGCTCGGCGGCGCCGGCAAGGCCGAGACCCAGTGCTTCAGCTACGACGGCCACAGGCGGCTCACCGAGGCCTGGACCCCGTCCTCGCAGAAGTGCTCCGACCCGCGCAGCGCGGCGTCCCTGTCCGGCCCGGCGCCGTACTGGGACTCGTACACGTACAACACCGCGGGCCAGCGCACCTCCGTCACCTCGCACAAGAGCGCCGGTGACACGAAGACGACGTACTGCTGGACCGCCCGCAAGCACTCCCTGAACGGCACCAGCACCAGCGACAACTGTGCCGCGCCCGACCGCTCCTACGTCTACGACAACACCGGCAACACCACCAAGCGTCCCGGCGCCACCGGCGTCCAGGACCTGAAGTGGTCGGAGTCCGGCCAGCTCACCAAGCTGACCGAGGGCACGAAGGCCACGGACTACCTCTACGACGCCGACGGCACCCTGCTCGTCCGTGCCACGACCGGCGGCGAGCGGATCCTGTACGCCGGCGCCACCGAGGTGCACCTGCGGGCCAACGGCACCACCTGGGCCCAGCGTTCGTACGCCTCCGGCACCATGAACGTCGCCGTCCGCACCAACCAGTCGGGCGCCCAGAAGGTGTCCTACCTGGCCGGTGACCACCACGGCACGCAGAGCCTGGCCGTCGGCTCGGACAGCACGCAGACGTTCACCAAGCGCTACACCGGTGTCTTCGGCGAGAACCGCGGCACCGTCACCGGGGCGGCGTGGCCGGACGACAAGGGCTTCCTCGGGAAGACCACCGACGTCAACACCGGTCTCACGCATGTCGGCGCCCGCCAGTACGACCCGTCCATCGGGCAGTTCATCAGCGCCGACCCCAAGCTGACCCTGGACCAGGCCCAGTCGCTCAACGGGTACGCCTACGCCAACAACAACCCGGTCACCCAGGCGGACCCGACCGGCGAGAGGGTCCCCGAGTGCGACAACCCGAGCAAGTACGGCATCACCTGTAAGGGCGGCATCCCGGTCTCCAGCGGTGGCGGTGGCGGCGGCGGTGCTCCCTGCCCCAGCCTGACCAACCCGCAGTGCCCTGAGTACCAGGGCGGCGGCGGTGGCGGCGGTGGCGGTGGCGGCGGCGGTGGTGGCGGCGGTGGCGGTGGCGGCGGTGGCGGCGGTGGCGGCGGTGGCTGCGACGCCGCGTGCCAGCGCGCGCTGAACACCATCGCCAACAAGTGGAAGGGCGGCCTCTACCACGCGCTGGGCGTCGATCTGAAGAAGTACGTCCAGGTCCTCACCCACGAGACCACCCCGTGCGTCGACGGCGCCATGGTCTCCTCCGGGGTCGCGGCAGGCTGTGCCGACGTCGCCGGCATCGGCTCCACCGACACCTGGAACGACCTGCTCAACGAGTGGCTGAACGGAAAGGGAGGCAACCGGGCCTTCGGCGTCGGCAGCTTCATGACCCAGCAGCTCGCCGCCAACAAGCACAGCCTCAACATCGTCAACCAGCTCAAGAGCCAGATCGAGGCCGCCGACTACGACATCGACCCGGCCAAGCTCGGAGGCAGATCCTCCTACAAGGACCCCAAGACCAACTTCTTCAACGACATCACCGGCATGCTGACCGACGGGGCGAAGGGGTCGGGGGTTCCCGAGGCGTTCATGGGCTCCTACGATCAGATCCACCAGGTCGTCAACGTCAACAAGCGCGAACGCTCCTTCACGGTCGCCTTCGCCGCCTACAACGAGACCGGTACGGAATCCCTGACGCACGTCATCCCGGACATCGGGCAGGGCAAGCAGATGGGCACCCTGCACCAGACCTACTACTGGACGATCACGGTCGGTCCGTGACCGGCCGCTGACCGACGATGAGAGAGGAGACGGAAGTGGCAGTGCCTGTGCTGGACCGTCTGCCCGTACGGGCCCGAGGCTCGGTGCACCGGGCGTTCCGCGTGCTCGCGCTGCTGCTTCTGCTCGCCGCGGCCGTCGACCTGCTGTCGAACCTGGTCCCGCGCCAGGCCTCGATGCGGGAGCTGCTCGACGACGTGCGCGCCGGCCGGACCTCGGTGGTCCATGTCTTCTACACCGCGCCCGACGCGGTCGGGGTGCGGTGGACCACCGGGTTCGCCGGCGACAGGGAGCTCACCCACCGCTTCGCGACCCTTCCGGGTGGTGAGGGCGGTGAGGCCGAGTTCGAGGAGCTCGTGCGGGACGAGCTCGGCACCACGCCGGTCGCGTTCGACCGGAAGGATCCGCTGGAGAGGCTGGGCGGGCTCGCCTCCCTGGTCCCGGTGCTGTACTGGCGGTTCATCTCCACCACCTGGCTCGCCTGGGCCGTCCTCGCGGCCGGCGTGGCCGTGCTGGCCGACATCGTCGCGCGGGCACGGCTCCGGGCGCCGAGCGCCGGCTACTGGCTGACCGCCTGCCTGGTGTTCGGAGCGGGATTCCCCGCCTACCTGTGGTCGGAGCCGGCGGCGCTGTGGCGCCCGGCGGCGGACGGCCGCATCACCGGCGGGGGAGTCGTGGGCCGTACGGCCCTGTGGGCCGCGGGCTTCGCGGCGCTCGCCACGGCGATGGTCGCGATGCGCTGACCACGGCGCACCGCTGCGCGACGGCGCCGTGGTCGGGGGAGGCTCAGCCGCCCTCGGCCACGGCGCTCGCGCATGTGGGGCACAGGCCGCCTGGCCGGTGAGCGTGCCGAGGCTCATCCCCTGCGCGTAGGTCTGCGGCCCCGGTCCGCCCGGTTCGGTGGGGCTGACGCTCCTCCGACGGACGCTCGGGCTCGTGGCGATCGCCTCGGTGACACAGCAGCTGAGGTGCTCGTCCAGGAGGCGCACGGCGCACGACTGCAGGGCCGCATTCCCAGCCGGGAATCCTCCATGCGCTGTACGTGACCGGCCACGACGGGCTCCTTGTGTCAGGTCACTTGTCGGCGGCCCGGAAGCTGCGCAGGCGCAGGCTGTTGCCGACCACGAAGACCGAGGAGAAGGCCATCGCGGCGCCGGCGATCATCGGGTTGAGCAGTCCGGCCGCGGCGAGCGGCAGGGCGGCCACGTTGTAGGCGAAGGCCCAGAAGAGGTTCGAGCGGATCGTCCCGAGGGTGCGGCGCGAGAGCCGGATCGCGTCGGCGGCGGCCCGCAGGTCTCCCCGTACGAGGGTGAGGTCGCCGGCCTCGATGGCGGCGTCCGTGCCGGTGCCCATCGCCAGGCCCAGGTCGGCCTGGGCGAGCGCGGCGGCGTCGTTCACGCCGTCGCCGACCATGGCGACCGAACGGCCTTCCGCCTGGAGCCGCTTGACGACGTCGACCTTGTCCTCGGGCATGACCTCGGCGATGACCTCGTCGATGCCGACCTCGGCGGCCACGGCTTCGGCGACGGCCCTGTTGTCACCGGTCAGCAGGATCGGCGTCAGACCGAGCGCGCGCAGCCGCCGGACCGCCTCGGGGCTGGTCTCCTTGACGGCGTCGGCGACCTCCAGGACCGCGCGGGCCGCACCGTCCCAGGCCACCGCGATGGCGGTCCTGCCGGCCTTCTCCGCTTCGTCCTTCGCGGACCTGAGGTCCGCGGGGAGCTCCATGGCCCAGTCTTCGAGCAGCTTCTCGCGGCCGACGAGGACGGCGTGGCCGTCGACGACGCCCTGGACGCCGAGTCCGGGGACGTTGGCGAAGTCCTCGGGGGCGGGGAGCGTGCCGACCCTGGCGGCGGCGCCGGTGGCGACGGCCTGGGCGACGGGGTGCTCGGAGGCGTGCTCCAGGGCGCCCGCGAGGCGCAGGACGTCGGTCTCGTCGACGCCGTCGGCGGTGTGGACCGTGAGGAGGGTCATCCGGCCGGTGGTGACGGTGCCGGTCTTGTCCAGGACGATCGTGTCGACCTTGCGGGTGGTCTCCAGGACCTCCGGGCCCTTGATCAGGATGCCGAGCTGGGCGCCGCGTCCGGTGCCGACCATGAGGGCGGTCGGGGTCGCGAGCCCGAGGGCGCAGGGGCAGGCGATGATCAGTACGGCGACGGCGGCGGTGAACGCGGCGGTGAGGCCGGATCCCGTACCGAGCCAGAAGCCGAGCGTGCCGAGCGCGAGCGCGATCACGATCGGTACGAAGACGGCCGAGATCCGGTCGGCGAGCCGCTGGGCGGCGGCCTTGCCGTTCTGCGCGTCCTCGACCAGCTGGGCCATGCGGGCGAGCTGGGTGTCGGCGCCGACACGGGTGGCCTCGACGACGAGCCGGCCGCCCGCGTTCAGGGTGGCGCCGGTGACGGAGTCGCCGACGGAGACCTCGACCGGTACGGACTCGCCGGTGAGCATCGAGGCGTCGACGGCGGAGGAGCCCTCCACGACGGTGCCGTCGGTGGCGATCTTCTCGCCGGGGCGGACCAGGAACCGCGCCCCGACCTGGAGTTCGGCGGTCGGCACGGTGACCTCACGGCCGTCCCTCAGGACGGTGACCTCCTTGGCGCCCAGCTGCATCAGCGCCTTGAGCGCGGCGCCCGCCTTGCGCTTGGAACGGGCCTCGAAGTACCGCCCGGCCAGGATGAAGGCGGTGACGCCGGCGGCGGCCTCCAGGTAGATGTTCCCGGCGCCGTCGGTGCGGGCGATCGTGAACTCGAAGGGGTGGGTCATCCCCGGAGTGCCGGCGGTCCCGAAGAACAGCGCCCACAGGGACCAGAGGAACGCGGCGATCGTGCCGACCGAGATCAGGGTGTCCATGGTGGCGGCGCCGTGCCGGGCGTTGGTCCAGGCGGCCTTGTGGAACGGCCAGGCGGCGTAGACGACGACCGGGGCGGCGAGGGTGAGGCTGAGCCACTGCCAGTACTCGATCTGGAGCGCCGGGATCATCGCCATCGCGATGACGGGGACGGCGAGGACGACGGCGGTGATCAGACGCTGCCTGAGGGGCCGCAGCTCCTCGTCGGCCTTCTCCTCGTCGGTCGGCCCCTCCTCGCGGCCGGATTCGGTGCGCGGGGGAGCGGGCTCCTCGGCGGTGTATCCGGTGGCCTCCACGGTGGCGATGAGGTCCTGGACGGAGATCTCCGCGTCGAAGGTGACCTTCGCCTTCTCGGTGGCGTAGTTGACGGTGGCCTCGACCCCGTCCATGCGGTTGAGCTTCTTCTCGATACGGGCCGCGCACGAGGCGCAGGTCATGCCGCCGATGGCGAGCTCGACCTGGGCGGCGCCCGGAGTGGTCGTCGTCATTCCTGCACACCTCTCTTTCTTGGGGCTCGGTTCGCCTCCGGACGCGGACGGTCAGGCGCGGCCGGTGAGCTCGTAGCCGGCGTCGTCGACGGCGGCGGAGATCGCGGCGTCGTCCGGGGCGCCGCCGGTGGTCACGGTCACCAGGCCGCCGGCGACGTCGACGTCCACGGAGAGGACGCCGTCGAGCGCGGAGACCGACGTGGTGATCGCGGTCTTGCAGTGTCCGCAGGTCATGCCCGACACGGCGTAGACGGTGGTGGTGGTGTCGGCGACGGCGGTGGTGGTCGCCGCCCCGCCGGAGTCGGTCGAGCAGCCGCCGTCAGGAGTGCAGCAGGAACCCATGTCTTCCTCCTCGTTGAGGTTGATACCCTCAGGGGGTATCTGTTCGTCGGTTCCATGTATACCCCCCTCAGGTATCTCGCGCAAGCGTCCGCCTCGCTTGACTTGATACCCCCTAGGGGTATCGTGAGGTGCATTGAACGGTTACTCACGTACGGGAGAGCTGCCATGAACACCGGAGTGAAGATCACCGCCTTCGCCGCCGCCCTCGCCGCGACCTTCGGCACCGCGTACGGGGTCGGCCAGGGAATCGGCCCCGTGGGCGAACCGGCGAAGGCCGCCCACGGGGAGCACGCGAACGGGACGGCCGAGCCCGAGGGAGAGGCGGCCGGGCATGCCGCCCACGAGGAGGGCGCGGCGAAGGCGCCCGCCGCCGGGGGGCTCCAGGTCTCCGAGGGTGGCTACACGCTCGCCATGGAGACGCCGAGGCTGGCCGTGGGCCGGAGCGTGCTGAAGTTCTCGGTCAAGGACGCGACGGGCAGGAAGGTCACCGCGTACACCACCGAGCACGGCAAGGAGCTGCACTTCGTCGTGGCCTCGCGGGACCTCACGGTCTACCGCCATCTCCACCCCGTGCGCGCGGCCGACGGCACCTGGTCGACCCCGGTCGACCTCCCGGCCGCGGGCGGCTACAAGGCCTTCGCCGACTTCAAGCCCGCGGCGAAGAACGCCGAGGGCGTGACGCTGGGCGTGGATCTGTCCGTACCCGGCGCCTACGCGCCCCGGCCGCTCCCGGCCGCCGCGCGGACCGCGACCGTCGACGGCTACGAGGTCACGCTGGGCGGCGCGCTCGTCCCGGGCAGGGCGGGCGAGCTGAGGCTCACGGTCAGCAAGGGCGGCAGGCCGGTCACCGATCTGGAGCCCTACCTCGGGGCGTACGGCCATCTCGTCGCGCTGCGCGACGGTGACCTGACCTATCTGCACGTCCACCCCCATGAGGGCGGCCCCGGCCCGGACGTCTCGTTCACGGCGACGGCGCCCAGCGCCGGCTCGTACCGGCTCTTCCTCGACTTCCAGCACGACGGCAAGGTGCGGACGGCGGCGTTCACCGTCCACGCGGGGCGGACGACGACGGACGGTGCGGATGAGGCACCGCACGATGCGGGAGACCACACGCACGGCTAGGGTGGTCATTGGACTAGACCTGTAGCCGTCATTCATGGAGGAATGGGCTCGATGAGCAACCGTGCAGTCCTAGAGGTGATCGCCCTCGACGAGCAGGACGCCGTCGCCGCCCAGGCCGGCGGGGCGGACCGCCTCGAGCTGGTCACCGACATGGCGGCCGACGGGCTCACCCCGTCACGGACCGGCTTCGCCGCGATCCGGTCCGCCGTGGACATTCCGCTGCGCGTGATGCTCAGACTGACGGACGGCTTCGCGGCGGCCGACATCGACACCCTGGTGGCCCGCGCCCGTGACCTCCGGGAGGCGGGCGCGGAGGAGTTCGTGCTCGGCTTCCTGACGGCCGACGGCGACGCGGACCTGGTGGCGGTGGAGCGGCTGATCGCCGTCCTGGACGGCTGCCGGTGGACGTTCCACCGGGCGATCGACCGCGCGGCCGACCGCGACGCGCTGCGCAAGCAGCTCGCCGACCTGCCGGGCCTGGACACGTACCTGACGGCGGGCGCGGCGACGGGCGTCGACGACGGCCTGCCGGTTCTCGGGGCGGAAGCCGCGCGATCGGGTGAGCCGGGCTACGAGCCGCAGATCCTCGTGGGCGGCGGCCTGCGCCTCGACCACCTCCCGGAACTCCGCGCGGCGGGCCTCGACGCCTTCCACATCGGCGGCGCGGCCCGCCCGAACGGCTGGAAGGCCCCGGTCTCCGCCGAGGCGGTCAGGGTCTGGCGCGAGGCGCTGGACGCGTAACCGCGCCGCGTGGGCCGCGGAACCGCGCCCGCGGGAGCCGCGTATCTGCGCCGCGTGGGCTGCGGAATCGCGGCCCTGGGGTCGTGGAATCGCGCCGCTGGGGTCGTGGAATCGCGCCGCGTGGGACGCGTAACCGCCGTGCCGCGTAACCGCGCCGCGTGGGCCGCGTAGCTGCCGTGCCGCGTAACCGCGCCGCGTGGGACGCGTAACCGCCGTGCCGCGTAACTGCCGTGCCGCGGCCCTGGGGTGCGCCCGGTCGGTGGCCGGCCCGGGGCACGCCCGGTGGCCGCGGCGCGGGGGCTGGCCCGGGGCACGCCCGGTGGCGGCGGCCCGGGCCGGCCGGTCAGCGGCCGCCCGAGACCCTCAGGATCGTGCCCGTCGTGTACGAGGCGTCCGGGGACAGGAGCCAGGCCACCGCCGCCGCGATCTCCTCGGGGCGGCCCGGGCGGCGCAGGGGGGTGGTGAGGGCCACCTTCGCCGGGCGGTCCGGGTCGCCCATGGCCGCGTGCATGTCCGTCTCCACGGTGCCCGGGGCCACCGCGTTGACCCGGACGCCGTCCGGCCCCAGCTCCTTGGCGAGGCCCACGGTCAGCGCGTCGGTCGCCGCCTTCGTCGCCGCGTAGTGCACGTACTCGCCGGGGCTGCCGAGGGTCGCGGCGGCGGAGGAGATGTTCACGATCGCCCCGCCGCCCCGCGCCGCCATGTCGCGGGCGGCGCGGCGACAGCAGAGCAGGTAGCCAAGGAGGTTGACCTCCACCACCCGGCGCAGGTTCTCCGTGGAGGCGTCCGCGAGGCGCCCCAGCGGTCCCGTCACGCCCGCGTTGTTCACCAGGCAGTCCACCGGGCCCAGTTCGGCCTCGGCGGTGTCGAACAGCCGCTCCACGTCGGCCTCGACCGACGTGTCCGCCCGGACCACGACACACCGCGCGCCCGCCGCCCGGACCGCCGCCGCCGTCTTCTCGGCGGCGTCCGCGTCACGGACGTACCCGAGCACCAGATCGTGCCCCTCGGCCGCCAGACGTACACAGGTCGCCGCGCCGATCCCACGGCTCCCACCGGTGACGACGGTTGTACGGGACATGCTGGTCCACCCTTCTCGTGGTCGCGCCGTCCCCACCGTAATCCGATGGCCCGCACCGAGGCCCGCTGACTAACCTCCTCGCCATGACCGACCTCGTACGCGCCCTCGTCGCCGCCCAGTTCCCGCAGTGGGCCGCGCTGCCGGTCACGCCCGTGGCGTCGGCCGGCACGGACAACGACATGTACCGCCTCGGCGACGCGATGGCGGTCCGGCTGCCGAAGACCGCCGAGACCGCCGGGAGCGTGGTCAAGGAGCAGCGCTGGCTGCCGCACCTCGCCCCGCACCTTCCGCTGCCCGTGCCCGTTCCCGTCGGCCATGGGCGGCCCGGGGAGGGCTTCGGCCTGCCCTGGTCGGTGTACGACTGGATCGACGGCGCCAACGCCTTCGACGCGCCGATCGACGACCTCGCCCACGCGGCCGTGGAGTTGGGCCGTTTCGGTGTGGCGCTGCGGAGCGTCGGGGCGAGCGGCGGCCCGAGGTGCATCCGGGGCGGCCCTGTCACCGAGTGGACCGGCGACTACATCGACCGCGCGATCCGGGAGCTCGGGGCCGACGGTACGGTCGACGGCGCCGCCGCCGCGGAGGCCTGGGAGTCCGTGCTCGCCCTGCCGCAGTGGGACCGCGACCCCGTCTGGATCCACGGCGACCTGCTGCCCGGCAACCTCCTGACCCGCGGGGGGCGGCTCAGCGCCGTCATCGACTTCGGCGCCGTCGGCACCGGTGACCCGGCCTGCGACATGATCTCCGCCTGGACGCTCCTCACCGCCGAGACCCGCCCGCTGTTCCGCGAGGCCGCCCGGGTCGACGACGCCACCTGGGCCCGTGGCCGGGGCTGGGCGCTGGGGTGGGGCCTGGTCACGGAGCACTACTACCGGGGCAGGAACCAGGTCCTCGCCGCCGTCGCCCACCGGTCGTGGACCGAGGCGCTCCCCGAGTTCGCGTCCGGCGGTTGAGGTTCGCGCACGGGGCTGTTCATCCCGACCCCCAGGCCCCACCATGCACCTGACTACTCGTGCGTAACACCGCGTAGGGGGAAGCGTGTTGAGACTCCGTGCCAGGTTCGTCCCGCTGCTCGCGATCGTCGCGTCCCTGCTCGTCCCGGTCACGGCCGGGTCCGCCCAAGGCGTGGCGCAGGCCCGCACCCCTGTCGTCCTCGTCCACGGATACAACGCGGACCCCGGTGTCTGGGGCGGCCTGCGCGAGGACCTCAGGGCCGACGGGTACACCGACGCCGAGCTGTTCTCCTTCGGCTACGACACCCACCGGTCCGTCAACGAGGTCCTCTCCGGTGAACTCGCCGCGTACGTCGAGGAGGTGAAGCGGCGGACCGGCGCGAGCCGGGTGGACCTCGTCGCCCACTCCTTCGGCAGCCTCCTCACCCGCTGGTACGTGAAGTTCGACGCCGCCGGCCCGTCCTCCGTCGCCCACTGGGTCTCGCTCGCCGGCCCCAACCACGGCACGAGCACCGCGTGGGCCTGCGCCCTGTGGGACCAGGCCTGCCGCGACATGACCCCGGGCTCCTACGTCCAGAAGAAGCTGGCCGAGGGCGACGAGACCCCCGGCTCCGTGCGGTACGCCACCTGGTGGTCGAACTGCGACGAGGTGATCAACCCCGACAACAGCGTGCCGCTCACCGGGGCCGCCAACAACGCCGCGGGCTGCCTCGACCACAACGCGCTGCTCGGCGACGACGGGGTCTCCACGGGCGTCCGCGCCTTCCTGGCGGGCTAGGCCAACTGAGCGGGCAGCGGTGAGGAGTGAACGACCGTCAGTCCCGACACCGCACGCGTCAGCGCCACGTACAGCCGCCGGAGCCCGGTCCGCTCGTCCGGTTCGCCGTCCACGACGGCGGCCGGATCGTCCAGGACCACGTAGTCGTACTCCAGGCCCTTCGCCAGCGAGGCCGGGACGAGCGTCAGCCGGGACTCGGCCGTCGTCTCCTCGCCGGGGGAGAGGAAGGAGTACCCGGCCGCCGTCAGAGCCTCCGCGAGCGGCTCGATCCGGGCGTCGGCGGCGATCAGGCCGATGGAGCCCTCGTGCTCCAGGGACTCCACGCAGGCCGCCACGACGCCCGCGTCCAGCTCCGCGGGCTCGCGGTGACGGATCGACAGGGAGCCCGGGTTCTCCCGGACCGACTCGACGGCCGCGAGCCCCGGCGACATGTGCGGCAGCAGCAGGGAGGCGTACGCGATGACCTCGCGCGGCACGCGGAAGCCTGCGGTCAGCTCCTCGACCACGGCCTCCGGCTTGCCCAGGTGCGTCAGCGCCTGCGCCCAGCTCTCGGTCGCCCACGGCGTGGTGCCCTGCGCCAGGTCGCCCAGGATCGTCGCCGAACCGGTCGTGCAGCGGCGGCCGACGGCCCGGTACTGCATCGGGGAGAGGTCCTGCGCCTCGTCGAGGACGACATGGCCCAGCGAGTGCGTACGCTCCACCAGGTCCTTCGCCTCGTCGATCAGGACCGCGTCCGCCGCTGACCACTTCGCCGACTTCACCGAACGGGCGGGCTTCGCCCACAGCAGCAGCTTCTGCTCGTCCTCGGTCAGGATCCCGGCCGCGTGCTCGGCGAGGAAGCCGGCGTCGCCCAGCAGCCGCAGCACCAGCTTGGCCGGGTCGACCGGCGGCCAGAGCGCCTTCACGGCCGCCTTCACCGCCGTGTTCCGCGCCACCGCGTCCTGCACCCGGTCGTCGGGGGCCTCGCCCGCCTGCTCCATGCGCACGAGGACCGCGTGCGCGATGCGCTGCGGAAGCGCGTCCCGGGCGGCGCCGTAACGGATGTCGCGGTCCAGCAGCTCGCGGACCATCTCCTCCAGCTCGTATGCGGGGACACGCCAGCGGCGCGAGCCGCGCACCACCATCAGCGGCTCGGCCGGCAGCGTGACGTGCGAGCGGACCGCCCGGCGCAGCACCTCCGCCATCCTCGCGTCGCCCTTGACGGTCGCGGTCGCCGCCTCGTCCGCGCCGCGCACCTCGACGTGCGCGACGAGGTCGTCGACGGTGGCCTGCTGGACCTCCAGCTCGCCCAGGGCGGGCAGGACCTGCTCGATGTAGTGGAGGAATGAGCGGTTCGGTCCGATGACCAGCGTGCCGGTGCGGGCGAGCCGCTCCCGGTGCGCGTAGAGGAGGTACGCGACCCGGTGCAGGCCCACGGCCGTCTTTCCGGTGCCGGGGCCGCCCTGGACGCAGACGGTGCCGCCGAGACCGGACCGGACGATCTCGTCCTGCTCGGGCTGGATGGTGGCGACGATGTCCCGCATCGGGCCCACGCGGGGGCGCTCGATCTCGGCCTGGAGCAGCCGGCTCGTCCGCTCCTGCTCGGCGGGGTCGGAGAGATGCTCGTCCTCGTACGCGGTGAGCTCGCCGCCCGTGTACCCGAACCGGCGCCGCAGCCCCACGTCCTGCGGGTCCTTCTTCGAGGCCCGGTAGAACGGCTGGGAGACCGGCGCGCGCCAGTCGATCACCATCGGGTCCCCGTCGGCGTCGTGGACGTGCCGACGGCCGATGTAGAAGCGCTGGCCCTCCTGCGTGGTGTGCAGATAGTCGAGCCGGCCGAAGAAGAGCGGGGTGTGCGAGAGGTCGGCGAGGGCCTTGATGCGCTCCTCGATCTGGCGGCCGAGGACGAGCGAGTTGACCCAGTTCGCGGTGACGTCCTTGATGTCGAGCGCCTCGACGTCCTCGCGCATCGCCCGCAGCGCGGCGCGCGAGTCGGCGAGATGGGCGCGTTCGCGCGCGAGCGGTTCGACGGACGTGGACATGCGGGAGCCTCCGGGCCGGTGTGCGTACGGGTCAGGGCGGCCGCCGGTTTCCGACCGGGCGGCGGCGCTCCACGGGGGGAGGCGGGGAAGTCGGAGATTGTAGCTTCGGGTGTCAGGAGGAGGCGAATGGTTTTCGCGGGGACGACGGCCCGTAGGGGGTGGGGTCCCCCCTGAGGTGGACGAGAGTTCCACCCCCAGCCTGATGTGTTCGGAATGTCCGGATTCCATCATGGAGTCATGACCTCAGCGACCTTCACCCCGGACCGTTCGATCCCCCGCCCGCACCGTCTCGGCCTCGCGCTCCGTGCGATAGGCGCCTACGGCGCCGCCGCCGTGAGCGTGGTCCTCCTCGGTGAGTACGCCGAGGAGGCGGGTGTGCGGAACCCGCGCCCCAGGTACGTGGGCGGCCCGGACTGAGTACGACCGCTCATGCCCCGGACCGTCCGCCGCTGATGTGATCGGGGCATGGACACGACCACGGCCCCCGAGACCACGGCCCCCGCGACGACCGATCGCGCCGGGACGACCGATCGCACTGAGACGACCGATCCCGCCCCCGCGACGCCCGAATCCTCCACCGCGCTCCGTCTCGTCGCCCTCGGCGGCCTCCTGGTGCTCTTCCTCTCGCTGATCGCCACCGTGGTCGTCGTGCTGGAGGACACCATCGGCGACGACGGCACGATGGGCGCCGCATCCCGCGCCGGCTTCTTGACGCTGGGTCTCGGCACCCTGACCGGCCTGGTCGCCGCCGTGGCACCCCGCGCGGTCCTCGCCCACGGCGCGCGCAAGCGGGTGGTCGTCGTCCAGTACGCGCTCGCGGTGATCGCCCCGGTGATCGCGCTGATGGACTGACGGCCCGTCCAGGGGGCGGCCGGCTAGCCGGTCTGTCCGCCCTCGCCCGCCATCAGCTCGTCCGCGTCCACGATCCGGTAGGCGTAGCCCTGTTCCGCCAGGAACCGCTGGCGGTGCGCCGCGAAGTCCTGGTCGATCGTGTCCCGCGCGACGACCGAGTAGAAGTGGGCCTGGTGCCCGTCGGCCTTCGGCCGCAGCACCCGCCCGAGCCGCTGGGCCTCCTCCTGCCGGGAGCCGAACGTGCCGGACACCTGGATGGCGACCGTCGCCTCGGGCAGGTCGATGGAGAAGTTGGCCACCTTCGAGACGACGAGGACGCTGATCTCCCCGTTCCGGAAGGCGTCGAAGAGCTTCTCGCGCTGCGCGTTCGACGTCTCGCCCTTGATGACCGGCGCGTCCAGATGCTCGCCGAGCTCGTCCAACTGGTCGATGTACTGGCCGATCACGAGGATCTGCTGCCCCGCGAACTTCCGCACCAGCGCCTCGGTCACCTTCCGCTTCGTCGCCGTCGTGGCGCAGAAGCGGTACTTCTCCTCCGTCTCGGCGGTCGCGTACGCGAGCCGCTCCGACTCCGTGAGATTGACCCGGACCTCGACGCAGTCGGCGGGCGCGATGTACCCCTGCGCCTCGATCTCCTTCCACGGCGCGTCGAAACGCTTCGGTCCGATGAGCGAGAAGACGTCCGACTCGCGGCCGTCCTCCCGGACGAGGGTCGCCGTGAGGCCGAGCCGGCGGCGGGCCTGGAGGTCGGCGGTGAACTTGAAGACGGGCGCGGGCAGCAGGTGCACCTCGTCGTAGACGATCAGGCCCCAGTCGCGGGAGTCGAAGAGCTCCAGGTGGGGGTAGATCCCCTTCCGCTTGGTCGTCAGCACCTGGTAGGTGGCGATGGTGACCGGCCGGATCTCCTTCTTCGTACCGGAGTACTCGCCGATCTCGTCCTCGGTGAGCGAGGTCCGCTTCACCAGCTCGTGCTTCCACTGACGCGCCGAGACGGTGTTCGTCACCAGGATCAGCGTCGTGGCCTTGGCCTGGGCCATGGCTCCCGCGCCGACCAGCGTCTTCCCGGCGCCGCAAGGCAGCACGACGACACCGGAGCCGCCGTGCCAGAAGCCCTCGACGGCCTGCTTCTGGTACGGGCGCAGGGCCCAGCCGTCCTCGGCGAGCTCGATCGGGTGGGCCTCGCCGTCGACGTAACCGGCGAGGTCCTCGGCGGGCCAGCCCAGCTTCAGGAGCGTCTGCTTGACCTGCCCGCGCTCGGAGGGGTGCACGGCGACCGTGTCCGGGTCGATCCGGGCGCCCACCAGCGGCTGCACCTTCTTCGAACGGAGGATCTCCTCCAGGACCGGCCGGTCGGTGGTGGTGAGGACGAGCCCATGGGTGGGGTGCTTGGAGAGCGTCAGCCGCCCGTAGCGGGCCATCGTCTCGGCGACGTCCACGAGGAGCGCGTGCGGCACGGGATAGCGGGAGAACTCGACGAGCGCGTCGACGACCTGCTCGGCGTCGTGCCCGGCGGCACGCGCGTTCCACAGGCCGAGGGGCGTCACCCGGTAGGTGTGGATGTGCTCGGGTGCGCGCTCCAGCTCGGCGAACGGCGCGATGGCCCGCCGACAGGCGTCGGCGAGCTCGTGGTCGACCTCCAGGAGCAGCGTCTTGTCGCTCTGGACGATGAGTGGTCCGTTCACGTACGTACATCCCTTCCGCACGGCCAAACATCCAGTGTGCCTGAGGTCCGGCGCTTGTCGGTGGGGGCTGCCACACTGAAGGGCGACCGGTTCCACGCGAGGGGCGGGAACGAAGCACCAGCGGGCGTCCTCGCGTCTCTGGAGTCTGCTGGACCGTGCCGTCCAGGCCGAGGGCGTGCCCGCCGAAGTCCTGGAGGCGGTCAACCTCATCCTGCCGGACGGGCTCTTCATCCCGGACATCGTGGTCGTCGAAGCCGATGCTGCCGCCGAGGATCCGGTCACCTACGACGCCGAAGCCGTCCTGCTCGTCGTGGAGATCGTCTCGCCCTCGTCGTCCGGTCGCCGTACCGACCGGTTGCTGAAGCCGCCGTACTACGCGGAGGCGGGCATCGAGCACCTGTGGCGGCTCGAACTGGAGCCGGTGCCGACGCTGGTCGTCTGCGAGCTCCAGGACGGCCGGTACGTGGAGCGGATCGTGGCCGAGGCGGGGCGGACGACCCTGATCGAGAAGCCGTTCCCGGTGGAGCTCGACCCGGCCGCGCTCGTCAGTCCGCGGGGCAAGGCCGGCGCCTGAGCCGGGAGACAGGTCCTAGACCTGGTCGTCGGCCAGTTCCGCGACGCCCGTGATGCGGTGGAGGGGGTACGTGCGGACCTCGTCCGCCGTGTGGTCGTAGCCCGTCACGAAACCGCCCTCCACCCGCACCGGGGCGATGACGCGCTGGCTGGCCGCGCCCTCCGCGTTGACGTAGCCGATCCAGACGGCGGAGCCGGTCATCGCGGCGGCCTGCACCGTGGCCAGGGTCTCGGCGGGGGAGGTGCGGGGCAGCTCCCCGCTCGCCCTGGCCGGGACCTCCGCGGTCTCGGGGCGCTCCTTGCGGACGGCCGTCGCCGCCGCGTCCCCGGCCCGGATCGCGCGGACCGCCGCGCCGAGCAGCGTCGTGTCCGGGGCGGGCGGGCCGTCGGGGACGGGAGCGGGAGCGGTGCGGGCACCGGTGCGGTAGGTGTCGGCCCGGGTGATCAGGACGTCGCCCGCCGCGGACTCGGCGGCCGGGGCGTACCCCATCGACCGCAGCCCGTCGAGCAGCGCCGCCGGGTCGGTCTGGGCGGCGAGCACGGTCGGCGCGAGGCGGCGCAGCCGCAGCGACGCGGAGCGCTTGTCGGCCAGGATCTCGCCGAGCAGCGCGTCGTCGTCGCAGCGCACGTAGGCGGAGGCGGCGCCGATCCGGAGGTGGCCGTGCTTCCGGGCCACGTCGTCGATGAGGTACGAGAGCGGCTGCGGGACCGGCGTACGGGAATGGGCCGTCAGGAAGTCCTGGAGGTCGGACGCGCTGCGTCCGGCGTCGAGCGCGCGGCGGACCGAGCCCGGCGTGAACCGGTAGACGGTCGCACCGCCCTTCGACTCGACGTCCGCGAGGACGGAGAGCATGTCGGCGAGCGGGCGCCGGAGCGGTCCCGGCGCGACGGCGGTGAGGTCGGCCTGGAGGAGCACGTGGTCGACGGCCTCGGGGAGCAGCGGGCCGAGCAGGGTCGCGGCGCGGGAGGCGGCGACCGACAGCTCGACGCCGTGCTCGGCGACGGGTTCGGCGGCCGCCTCGGCGAGCGGCAGGTTGAGGAGCGCCCTGGCGGGTGAGCCGAGGGCGCCGCGCCCGGTGATCCCGAGCAGCTCGGCCTCGGCGAGGGTCCACAGGGCGAGCCGGGAACGGAGGTCGGTGGGACCGTGGACCATGCCGACGCCCGGGCCGACGGCGGAGCCGTGACCGGTGCTATGACCGGTGCCGGTGCCGGTGCCGTGACCGGTGCCGTGACCGGTGCTGTGACCGGTGCCGGTGCCGTACGCGCCGCCGGCGGCCGTGCCCGCACCGGATCCGGTGCCGGAGCCCGGGTCCGGCGCGCCCGAAGTGCCCGCCGTCGTGCCCCGCAGCGGGCGCTCCCACCGCAGCCTGGTCAGCAGCGTCTCCGGGTCCGCGGCGACCCCCGGCGCCAGCGTCGCCTGCAGCGTGAGGACGCGGCGCCGCACCTCCGGCGCCGCACCCCGGTCGAGGTCCGGGCCCAGGGCGGAGAGCGCGCGGCCCTTCGCGTCCTGGCCGCCGACGAGACCCGAGGTCCGCGTCCCCGTCAGCCAGGCCGTGGCGAGCCGCGCCCAGCGCTCGGCGGGTGGCAGATCGAGCCAGTCGTCGTACGCGGGCGTCGGCGCGTACCGCTCGTCCGCCTCCCCGTCCGAGGCGAGCAGCCCCGCCCCGTACGCGAGCTCCAGCCGGAAGGCCGCGACCTGCTCCGTCACGTCGAGCGCCGAGGCGGTCCGTCTGAGGTCCCGGACGGACATGCCGCCCGCGCGCAGGACGGCGGGGCCGCCTTGGTCCCAGCTCTTGAGCAGCTCCTCGACGGTCGCGAGCGCGGTGTACGCCTGGCTGGCCGCCGCGTTGTCCACAACCTGGGGACGGTACTCGCGCAGGACGGCGAGCGCGGGCGCGTGCGGCTCGGGCGAGCGGTGCGCCCGGCCGCCGCGCAGGTGCAGCGCGGCCTCCCGCGGCAGGACGACCGTACGGGGGGAGGCGGGAAGCAGCAGGCCCCGGTCGCGCAGCCAGCGGACCGGCGGCGCCGGGTTCGCCGTGACCTCCCCGTACGGAGGCCCCCACACGAGCCGGTCGAGCACCGCCAGCGCGTCCGACGGCGCCGTGTCGAGGAGTGCGCCCATCCGGTCCCGGTCGGTGAACAGTTCCGTCAGCGCCGCCACCGCCGAGACCGGGTCGTGCGTCGCGGGCAGCCCGGCGGCCGTGAGGATCTCCTGGATCCGGCCGGGCGACATCCCCGCCGTCGCCTCGGAGACGGTCGGCCCGAGACCGGTCGGGGACGGGTGCTGCGGGGACGGCGCGAGCAGCTCGCGCGCGGTCCGTACGAGCCGCAGCCGCTCGTCCTCGCCCCAGACCAGCGCCTGATCGCGCAGCACCTCCACGGCGCGGGGCAGTGCCGCCTCGATGTCCGGGTCACCGTCGTCCCCGGTGAGGAGGGCGAGGAGGACGGGGTACGGGGCCGGATCCGGGGCCACGGCCAGCGCCTCGGCGGTCTGGAGCGTGAACCGGTCGAGCCGTTCGAGCGCGCGGACCACGGAACCGCGGGTGCCGGCCCGGGTGGCGAGCTGGGTCAGGTCGTTCGGTACGGGAGAGAGCAGATCGGGGCGCGCGCGCAGCAGCGCGGCGAGCCCTTCGTCGCCCCGCGCGCGCAGCGCCTCCGCGAGCGTGCGCGGCGCGGCGGCGCCGCCGGTTCCTGCGGGCACGTGCGCCTCCCGATCGAGCTCACCGATCCCCATCCGCCCCACGTTAGCCCCTGCGCGGGCGCTAACGTCGGGGCGTACCGGCCGTGGAGGGGACTGTGGGCATCGAGAGCGACCAGTTGGTCTTCGACTATCTGAGCCGGGTGGGCGATCTGGCGCAGCGGCGGCAGCTGCCGTCGGGGGAGCGGATGAGGCTCGTGTCGTCGCTCCGGGGCGAGATCGACCGTCGGCGCGCCACGTACGGCCGGGAGAGTCCGGCGGCCGTCCGCACCCTCCTCGACGAGCTGGGCTCACCGGACGAGGTGGTGGACCGCGCGGCGGGTGGCGGGCCGGAGGACCCGCAGGCGGGGACCGTGCCGGAGCCGCGGAGCGGGACCGGGACCTGGCCGACGCCTCCCCACCTGGCGGGGACGGACGAGGTCGGCGCGGCGGACACGGAGCCGGACACGGAGCCGGACTGGTGGCGGCTGGACGGCGAGCCCGAGGAGTCGCTGCCCGGGGACGACCTGGTGCCGGGGTTCAGGGGCGGGGTGGAGATCCCGGAGATCCTGAAGCCCCCGCGGGACGAGACGGACGACGAGGAGGAGCGCGCCGGGTCCGAGGAGGGGGCCGCGGCGCGGGCGCCGCTCTGGCGCCGCGTCCTGCGCGGACGCCGGCCCGTGGCGGAGGACGGTGAGGGCGGCCGCTTCCGCCTCGGCGCCCCGGTCCTCGTGCTGGCCGCGCTCCTGCTGCTCGGAGGCGCGGTCTTCGGCAACCTCCTGGCGCTGGCCCTGGGCTGGCTCCTGGCGTACGCCTCGCGCCGCCTGTCCCGTACGGAGGCCCGGTGGGCGGTCGTCGTCCTCCCGGCCCTGGCGGCCACGGCGGGCGTGGTCTGGCTGTGGGGCCGCGTGGAGGGCCGCTGGGGGGAGCCGGTCGCGAAGGGCGGAGAGGCGATGGGCGCGGCGCTCTCGGAGACCTGGCCCTGGACCCTGAAGGCGGCGGCGCTGGCCTCCGCCTCCTTCCTCCTCTGGCGAGCCCGCCGAGCCCGCTAGCGCGAGCGTTTCCTGGGGTGTCCGGGGCGAGCCCGCCGCGCCCGTCGGCGCGAGGCCCCCCGGCATGCCCCGAGATGCCCGTGTTCACGGGCCGTGCGGTGTCGCGATCTCGTGGGCCGCCGCCCACGGTGCACCCGGTACCACCAGTGGGGAGCCCGTCACCGGGTCCGGGACCACGACCGAGTCCAGGCCGAAGACGTCGCGGACCAGGTCCGCCGTCACCACGTCCGCCGGCGCGCCCTCCGCCACCACGCGCCCCGCCTTCATCGCCACCAGGTGGTCCGCGTACCGCGCCGCCTGGTTCAGGTCGTGGAGCACCAGGACGACCGTCCGTCCCCGTGCCACGTTCAGGCGGCGCACCAGGTCCAGGACCTCCACCTGGTGGGCGATGTCCAGATAGGTCGTCGGCTCGTCGAGCAGCAGCAGGTCCGTCTCCTGCGCGAGGGCCATCGCGATCCAGACCCGCTGGCGCTGACCCCCGGACAGCTCGTCCACCGACCGGTCGGCCAGAGCGGCGACGTCCGTGGAGGCCATGGCCTCCACGACCGCCCGCTCGTCCGCCTCCGACCACTGCCTCCACCACGCCTGGTGCGGCTGCCGCCCCCGGGACACCAGGTCGGCGACCGTGATCGCCTCCGGGGCGACGGGGGTCTGGGGCAGCAGCCCGATCGACTGCGCGATCCGCTTCGTCGGCAGCTTCGCCAGCGACTCCCCGTCGAGGAGCACCGCCCCGCCCGCCGGCTTGAGCAGCCGCCCGAGCGCCCGCAGCGTCGTCGACTTCCCGCACGCGTTCGGGCCGACGATCACCGTCACCCTGCCGTCCGGGACGGCGAGGTCCAGCTCCTCCACGACCGTACGGTCCTCGTACGCGAGCGTCAGC
Organism: Streptomyces sp. NPDC127129; assembly: GCF_042671585.1. Lineage (NCBI taxonomy): Bacteria > Bacillati > Actinomycetota > Actinomycetes > Kitasatosporales > Streptomycetaceae > Streptomyces > Streptomyces sp. NPDC127129. The sequence goes on along the minus strand of NZ_JBHXTV010000007.1, from coordinate 181,220 downwards.
TCGCGCGCGGTCAGCCGGCTCACGACTTTCCTCCCACGCTTCGGCTCCGGACGATGAGCCAGATCAGATACGGGGCGCCGACCGCCGCCGTCAGGACACCCACCGGCAGTTCGGTCGGCGAGAACAGCCGCCTGCCCAGCAGATCCGCGAGCACCACGACGGACGCGCCCGTCAGCGCCGAGGACAGCAGCGGGATCTGCGCGGTACGCGTCATCCGCCGGGCGATCTGCGGCGCGAGCAGCGCCACGAAGTCGACCGGACCGGCGACCCCCGTGGCCACCGAGGCGAGCACGACGCCGACGCACACGAGCCCCAGCCGTACCCGCCCGAGCGGGACCCCGAGCGCCGTCGCCGTGTCGTCGTCCAGGGAGACCGTTCGCTGGGCGCGGGCGGCCCACAGGATCGCCGGGAGCAGCACGATCAGCGTCCAGCGGATCGGCGCCGCCTCGTCCCAGCCCCGCCCGTTGAGGGAGCCGGTCATCCAGATCTGGGCCTGCTGGGCGACCAGGTAGTCGCCCTTGGTCATGAACAGGGTGATCAGCGAGCGCAGCGCGATCGCGAAGCCGATCCCGATGAGCACGAACCGCGTCGCGTGCAGCCCGCCGCGCCAGGCGAAGACGTACACGAGCGCGGCGGCCCCGATGCCGCCCACGATCGAGAGGTACGGCAGGACGGTGTACGAGGTGAGGCCGAAGGTCATCGCGCCGACCGTCAGCGCGCCAGCGCCCTGGCTGATGCCGATGATGTCGGGGCTGGCGAGCGGGTTGCGGGCGACGGTCTGGATGAGCGCGCCGGCGATCCCGAACGCGGCTCCGACCATCAGCCCGACCGCGAGCCGCGGCATCCGCAGCTCCTCGACCACGAACGCGGACCGGGACTCCTGCCCGAAGAGGACCTTCAGGACCTCGCCCGGTGCGACGAACCTCTCGCCGACACAGAGGTACGCGACGCAGACCGCGGCGAGCAGCAGCAGGAGCCCCGTGGCCACCAGCGCCGAGCGCCGGTGCAGCAGGAACGATCCGCCGCCCGCGCGCACGACCCCGTACCCGGCAGGACGTACGCGCGCGGCCGGACGTACGGACGTCGTCGTCATGCCGGCACCGCCTTCCGGCGCACCAGCGTCACCAGGAACGGCACCCCGATGAGCGCCGTCATCACACCCGCGGGCACCTCGCCCGGCGGGAAGAGCACCCGTCCGATCACATCGGACACCAGCAGCATCACGGGCCCCACGAGCGCCGCCATCGGCAGCACCCAGCGGTGGTCGCCGCCGACGATCGCGCGGGCGATGTGCGGGACCGCGAGGCCGACGAACGCGATCGGTCCGGCCGCCGCGACGCCCGCGCCGGTCAGCACGGTCGCCCCGACACCGCCGACGATCCGCACCGTCGCGACCTTCTGGCCGAGCCCCTTCGCCACGTCCTCACCGAGCGCGAGCGCGTCGAGGCCCCGGGCGACGGAGAGCACGAGCACCGCGCCGAGCAGCAGGAAGGGCCAGATCTGCCCGACGACCTCGGCGTCCCGCCCGTCCAGCGAGCCGATCTGCCAGAACCGGAACTCGTCGAGCGCCGAGGCCCTGGTGGTCAGCACCCCGGTCGTCACGGAGAGCAGCAGCGCGTTGATCGCGGCGCCGCCGAGCGCCAGCTTCACCGGCGTCGCCCCGCCACGCCCGCTGGAGGCGATCGCGTACACCGCGACCGAGGCCAGGGCGGCGCCCGCGAAGGCGAACCACACGTACCCCGTCAGCGTGTGCACCCCGGCGAAGGCGATCGCGAGGACCACGCCGACCGAGGCGCCCTGGCTGACGCCGAGGATGCCGGGGTCGGCGATCGGGTTCCGGGTGATGCCCTGCAGGGCCGTGCCGGCGAGCGCGAGGGCGGCGCCGACCATCAGCCCCACCAGGGTCCTGGGGACGCGCATCTGCCGTACGACCTCGGCGTCGTCGCTCGTGCCGCCGTGCAGCAGCGCGTCGAGGACCGTCGACGGGGCGACGGCCCGGGCGCCCACGGCGAGGCTGAGCAGGATCGCGAGGAGGAGGGCGACGACGGCGACGGCGGTGGCCAGAACGCGTCTGGAGCGGAGAGCGGCGGTATCGGGGCCCATCGGGAGGTGCGGGTGGTACGTCGACTTCGGTAAGCCTTGGCTCACCGGGTCGGCGGGGGTCAGTCTAAGCAGCGGCCTTGATCGAACACCCGGGCACAATGTCACCCATGACTCTCCCGCGACTCCCGCTGACCGTCGGCTTCGACCTGGACATGACGCTGATCGACTCCCGCCCGGGCATCAAGGCCACCTACGAGGCCTTCTCCGCCCAGGTCGGCGTCCCGATCGACGCCGACCTGGCGGTCTCGCGGCTCGGGCCGCCGCTGGAGCACGAGCTGGCCCACTGGTTCCCGGAGGCGGAGATCGTGGAGCGGGTCGCCCAGTACCGCGCGCTCTACCCGGCGTACGCGATCGAGCCGTCGCTCGCGCTGCCCGGCGCCGGGGATGCGATTCAAGCCGTTCGCGAGGCGGGCGGCCGGGCCATTGTCGTCACCGCGAAGAACGAGCCGCACGCCAAGCTGCACCTCTCCCACCTCGGCATCGACCCCGACGCCGTCATCGGCGGACTCTGGGCCGAGGGCAAGGCGGAGGCGCTGCGCGAGTACGGCGCCGGGGTGTACGTCGGCGACCACACTGGCGATGTGCGCGGCGCCGCGGCCGCGGGTTCCCTGTCGGTGGCCGTGGCGACCGGCCCGTGCGACGAGGCCGAGCTGCGCGCGGCCGGCGCCGATGTCGTCCTGCCCGACCTGACCGCGTTCCGGGGCTGGTTGGAGGGGTACCAGGCCTACCGGCCCTGAACCGCCGTCGCCCTCGCCTGGCGTCGCTGCGCCCCGATCGAGCGCAGCACACCGGCGCCCGCGACGAGGAATCCGACGCCCATCAGCATGCACACGGCGTACGCGATCGGCGGGAACGGCTCGGTGCCCAGGAACAGCGGCGCGACCGTGACCAGCGTCGCCACCGCGCCGATGATGAAGACAATCGCACCGGCACGGACGAGACCGTCACCCGGAGCGCTCTCGTCCGACGGGGCCGAAGGGGTTTCACTACGCATTCGGCCAGGGTAGTTCCCAGGCCGAAGGAACAGACCGGCGACGTCTTGTCACCGGCCCGAAGCCCATTAGCCTTGGTGCCTCGGCGACCCGCTGTATTGGTCTCCAGAGCCGGATTCCCGGCGCATTCCCATCGAGTACGAGGACGAGGACAGACGTGCCTACCGGCAAGGTCAAGTGGTTCAACAGCGAGAAGGGCTTCGGCTTTCTCTCCCGCGACGACGGCGGCGACGTCTTCGTCCACTCGTCGGTGCTCCCTGCCGGAGTCGACGCCCTCAAGCCGGGGCAGCGTGTGGAGTTCGGGGTGGTCGCGGGACAGCGCGGTGACCAGGCGCTCTCCGTGACGGTCCTCGACCCGACCCCGTCCGTCGCCGCGGCGCAGCGCCGTAAGCCCGACGAACTGGCGTCCATCGTGCAGGACCTGACGACGCTCCTGGAGAACATCACGCCGATGCTGGAGCGCGGCCGTTACCCCGACAAGGCGCAGGGCGGCAAGATCGCGGGCCTGCTGCGGGCGGTCGCGGACCAGCTCGACGTGTGACCGCCCCCGGGCGTCGCGCCTAGGGGAACGACAGCGCGTCCGGGCCGAGGGGCGGTACCAGCCCCTCGGCCGCGGCGCGGGTGAGCAGCCCGCGCACGGCCGCGTAGCCGGCCTCCCCGAGGTCGGCCGTGAACTCGTTGACGTAGAGACCGATGTGCTGATCGGCCACCTTGGGGTCCATCTCCTGCGCGTGCTCGAGTACGTACGGGCGCGAGACCGCCGGGTCGTCCCAGGCCATCCGTACCGACGCACGGGCCGCCTCCGCGAGGCTCCGCAGCACGTCCTGGCCGAGCGAGCGGCGGGCGACGATCGCGCCGAGCGGGATCGGCAGGCCCGTGGTGTCCTCCCAGTGGGCGCCCATGTCGGCCAGCGCGTGCAGACCGTAGTTCTGGTAGGTGAACCGGGCCTCGTGGATGACGAGCCCCGCGTCGACCTTCCCGTCGCGCACGGCGGGCATGATCTCGTGGAACGGCATCACGACGACGTTCCCCACCCCTCCCGGGACGACGTCCGCCGCCCAAAGCCGGAAGAGCAGGTACGCCGTCGAACGCTCGCTCGGCACCGCGACCGTCTTCCCCGTGAGTCCCCCAGAGCCTTCGGCCTGGGAGGTACCCCCACGAGCCCCCGGCTCCCGTGTCAGCACCAGGGGGCCGCAGCCGCGCCCCAGCGCGCCGCCACAGGGCAGCAGGGCGTACTCGTCGAGGATCCAGGGCAGCACGGCGTACGAGACCTTCAGGACGTCGTACGCGGGGTCACCGGCCTCGGCCCAGCCGTTGGTGAGGTCGATGTCCGCGAACGTCACGTCCAGGCGCGGGGCGCCGGGGACGCGGCCGTGGGCCCAGGCGTCGAAGACGAAGGTGTCGTTCGGGCACGGCGAGTACGCGATCTTGAGCTTGGGCGTCATGAGGCGGGCTCCACGAAGACGGTGGGCTTGAGCAGCTGGAACGTGTGCCGCAGCGATTCCAGGGCCTCGCCGATGCGCCAGGCGGCGCGGTCGCGCGGGCCGACGGCGTTGGAGACGGCGCGGATCTCCACCACGGGCACGCCGTGGGCGGCGGCGGCCTCGGCGACGCCGAACCCCTCCATCGCCTCGGCGGCGGCGCCGGGGTGACGGGCAGCCAGCTCGGCCGCGCGCTCGGCGGTGCCGGTGACGGTGGAGACGGTGAGCACGGGGGCGACGGTGTGGCGCCGCTCGCCGCGGGCGAGGGCGTCGGAGATCCGCCGGGTCAGCTCGGGAGCCACGGGGTGCGTGGACCGCCCGAACCCGAGCTCCTCGACGGTGAGGTAGCCGTCGGGCGTCTGCGCGCCGAGGTCGGCGGAGACGATCGTGTCGGACACGACGACGGAGCCGAGGGGCGCGAGGGGCTGGAACCCGCCGGCGATCCCGGCGGAGACGACGAGGTCGTAGGGGGTGGCGGCCCGCGCGAGCGCGGTGGCGGTGGCCGCGGCGACGGCCGCGGGCCCGACACCGCCGACGAGCACGTCGGCGGTGGGGTGCGGTCCGTCGTGGCGAAGGCCGCGCGCGACGGAGTCCGCCTCCGCCGCCACGGCCGTCACGATCAGGATCCGGACCGTCACCGGAGGATCAGGATTCCTTCTTCAGCAGGAAGTGCCAGACGCCGGTCAGCTTCTTGCCGTCGTTCTCGACGATGGTGACCTGGGTCTCGTTGGTCGCCTCGCCGGTCTGGGAGGAGAAGAAGGCGCTGGCCGGGATGGTCCGGTACGTCTTGTGGTACGGCTCAGGCTCGGCGTTCTGGCCGCCGAGGAAGATGGTCCAGCCGTTCTCGGCGATCGACGGGTCGACGCCGAAGCGGATCTTGTCGTCCGCGGCGACCGTGATGGTCTTCTCGGCCTTCTTGTTGAGGCACTGCTGGATCTGCGACTCCTTGATGGCGTCGCCGTCGTTGTAGCAGGCGGCCTCGGAGTGCACCGAGTCGGTCCCGACCGTCAGGGTCGCGAGCGGAGTCGGCTTGTCGCAGGCGGAGAGTACGAGGAGGCCGGCGGAGACGGCCCCGAGGGCGACGGCGGCCCGGCGGCGCGAGCCGGTGAAGAACGCAACGGTCATGGCCCGAAGGCTATCGGGCGTGTCGAACTCCGCCACGCGGGGGTGCGGCGCGCCGCGTTTTCCCCCCGGTGTGGCGGCGCCGGCGGCCGGGTCCGTCACTCCGGGTGCTGGGAGGGCAGGGGTTTGCGGGCGGCCGTGAGGAGGCCGCGGACCGAGAGCAGAGCGCCCAGGCCCAGGAAGCCGGCCGCCACCGACATGCCGACCGGGCCGCTCAGCGGCAGCGAGATGCCGATTGCGCCGCCCACCACCCACGCCATCTGGAGCAGCGTCTCCGAACGGGCGAACGCGGACGTGCGCACCACCTCCGGCACGTCCCGCTGGATCAGGGCGTCGAGCGACAGCTTCGACAGCGCCTGCGTCAGGCCCGCCACCGCGCCCAGCACGGCCACCATCGCCCCGCCGAAGAAGGCCGCAGCGAGGATCGCCACCCCGCACACCGTCGTGATCATCGTGGCGATGATCACCTCCGGTGCGTGGCCCCGATCCTTCAGGAGCGAGCCGACGCCCGTCCCGCACGCGTTCCCCACGCCCGCCGCCACCGCCACCATCGCGAGCGAGACCGCCGCGCTCTGCCCCGACAGCGGATGCTCGCGCAGCAGGAAGGCCAGGAAGAAGATCAGGAACCCGGACAGCATCCGCTGTGCCGCGTTCGCCTGCAGCCCGTGCAGCACCGAGGGACCCACCGTCCGCAGGCTCGGTTTCTTCTCGCCGTGCGTGAGCAGGTGCGCCCGCCGTTCGCCCTTCGCCGAGTCGACCTTGTGCGGCATCCGGAACGCCCAGTACGCGCCCAGCAGGAACAGCGCGCACGCCCCGTACAGCGGGTACTGCGGTCCGATCTGCTGGAGCCCGGCACCGATCGGCGCCGCGATCCCGGTCGCCAGGAGACCCGCGAGGGTGACCCGGGAGTTCGCCTTGACCAGCGAGAAGCCGTGCGGGAGCAGCCGTGGCACGACGGCGCTGCGCACCACGCCGTACGCCTTCGACGCCACGAGCACGCCGAGCGCCGCCGGGTAGAGCTGGATGCCTCCGGTCGCCACCGCGCCCGACATGGTGATCGCGAGGACCGCGCGGGTCAGCATCGCCCCGGCCATCGCCGCGCGCCGCCCGTGCGGGAGGCGGTCGAGGAGCGGGCCGATCACGGGGGCCAGCAGGGTGAACGGGAGCATGGTGATCGCCAGGTAGAGCGCGACCCGGCCGCGCGCCTCGTCCGTGGGCACGGAGAAGAAGACCGTGGACGCGAGCGCGACCGTGATCATGACGTCTCCGGCGCCGTTCACGGCGTGGAGCTCGATCAGCTTGCCGAGGCCCGACTCGCCCGCGCCATGGGCGTGCGTCGCCCTGCGGATGCCCTTGGCCGTGCCCGTGACCGGCCAGTGCAGGGCGCGCCCGACCTTCCGGCCCGCTCGGCTGAGCGGCCCGGCATGATCGTCGGATCGTGCGGACGACCGTGCGGCTGCCACTCCGTCATAGTGCCCCACGGCTTCGACTTGTGAACCGTGCCACGGCGGGAGGCGGTCCACGATCCGGGCCACTTGGGGCGGGCAGGTGGGCGGCGGGCGGCGGAGGGGGTAGCGTGCGTAGCGCGCCACCGGCGGAAGATCTCGGCCGCGCGCCTCTTCGGCATCCCGCAGAATGGATGACGATAGGTGTGCCCGAGAGACGCGAGACATGTCGGGCGCGGACGTCGATGCGGCCCTCTGGTCCGCTCCGCCCGCCGCCCGGGGCTTTTCGCTCCCGCTCCTCGGCCGGCGCACCCGTGAGACGGCGTAGGAGAGAAGCGAGACCTGTGAGTGCTGCGACGACGCGAAGCCGTACCCCGCGTACCCCCGACCGTCTGTGCGCCGAGGCGGTAGACCTGGCCCGGACGGCCGCCGAAGAGGCTGCCGCACCCGGCATCGTCGGAGCCCACGTGGAGGCCGTCGCCGAGGGTGACCGGATCGTCACGCACTTCTTCGAGTGCAAGGAGCCGGGCTACCGCGGCTGGCGCTGGGCCGTGACGGTCACCCGCGCCTCCCGGGCGAAGAACGTCACCCTGGACGAGACCGTCCTGCTGCCCGGCTCGGACGCCCTGCTCGCCCCCGAGTGGGTGCCGTGGAGCGAGCGGCTGCGGCCGGGCGACATGGGCCCGGGGGACCTGCTGCCGACGGAGCAGGACGACCTCAGGCTGGAGCCGGGGTACACGGGCGAGGACACGCCGCCGCCGAACTCCGCGGTCTCGGAGGAGATGGCGGACCACCTCGACGCGGAGGACGCCGAGATCGTCTCCCGTACGCCGTCCCGGGGCGCGATCGCCTCCGTGGCGGAGGAACTCGGCATGCGCCGGGCACGGGTGCTGTCGCGGTACGGGCTGCACGTGGCGGCGGACCGCTGGGACGAGTCGTTCGGGGCGAAGACCCCGATGGCGCAGGCGGCGCCGGCGTCGTGCGAGTCCTGCGCGTTCCTGGTGCCGCTGGCGGGCTCGCTGAAGCAGGCCTTCGGCGTCTGCGCGAACGAGTTCTCGCCGGCCGACGGGCGGGTCGTCTCGCTGGCGTACGGCTGCGGTGGGCACTCGGAGGCGGCGGTCATGCCGAAGCCGCCGCGTCCGGCGCCGCCGGTACTCGACTCGATGGGCGCGGACGCGTTCCCGCTCCGTCCGGCGAAGGACTCGGGCTCGACGACGGAGCCGGACGGCACCTCGGAAGACCTGGGCCACTCGTAGCCCCTCGGGGGCGGCGTCCTTGCCGGGCCCGGGCTCCCGATGGCTTGCGGTGCCCGGCGGGTGCGGCGCCGTCGTGGGCTGTGCCCACCCTCCCCCGGACTCCGTCCGGGGGACCCCCACGCCCCCGTGGAACGCCTGCCCACAACCCGGGTGGACCCCACGGCGCGGTACCTTCGGGCCCCGGCATCATCCCGCCCCGCAGAGTGGAGTCAGACGTGAGCGTCAGCGTCAGGACGTCGACCGACGGAGCCGACCCCTTCGGCACCGCCCGGCTGCGGAGAGGCGTGCTCGATGCCTGGGGCGCCGGGCCCGCCCGGTTCCGGGAGGACGCCAACGCCGAGGAGGACCTCGCCCTCGGCGGCTACCGCGACCGCCTCGTCGTCGAACTCGCCCAGAACGCCGCCGACGCCGCCCACCGTGCCGGCGTCACCGGACGGCTCCGGCTCACCCTGCACCCCGCCGGGCCCGACGCCCCCGCCCTCCTCGCCGCGGCCAACACCGGCGCCCCGCTCGACGCGACCGGCGTCGAGTCGCTCTCCACCCTCCGCGCCTCCGCCAAGCGGGAGCACGACCGCGGAGCCGTCGGCCGCTTCGGCGTCGGCTTCGCCGCCGTTCTCGCCGTCTCCGACGAGCCCGCCGTCCTCGGCCGCCACGGCGGTGTCCGCTGGTCGCTCGCCGAGGCCCGCGAGCTGGCCGCCGAGGCCGCCCGGCACAGCCCCGGCCTCGGGGACGAGCTGCGCCGCCGCGACGGCCACGTACCGCTCCTGCGCCTTCCGCTGCCCGCCGAGGGAACGGCCCCCGACGGCTACGACACCGTCGTCGTCCTCCCGCTGCGGGACTCCGCCGCCGTCGACCTCGCCGAGCGGCTCCTCGCCTCCGTCGACGACGCCCTGCTGCTCACGCTCCCCGGCCTCGCCGAGGTCGTCGTCGAGACCGCGGAGGGCGTACGGGTCCTCACCCGCGCCGAGCACGAGTCGTACGTCCACATCGAGGACTCCGCCACCCGCGAGACCCACCGCTGGCGGACCGTCAGCCACGGCGGCCCCCTCGACACCGCCCTCCTCAAGGACCGGCCGGTCGAGGAGCGGCTGCGCCCGTTCTGGTCGGTGACCTGGGCCGTACCCGTGGACGCCCAGGGCGCCCCGCTGCACCCCCGTACGGCCTCCGTCGTCCACGCCCCCACCCCCACCGACGAACCGCTCGGCCTGCCCGCCCTGCTGATCGCCTCCCTCCCGCTGGACACCGCCCGGCGCCACCCGGCCCCCGGGCCGCTCACCGACTTCCTGGTCGAGCGCGCGGCCGACGCGTACGCCGAACTCCTCGCCGACTGGGAGCCGGTGACGTCCGCGACGATCGACCTGGTGCCCGGACCGCTGGGAAAGGGCGCCCTGGACGGGGCGGTCCGCGCGGCGATCCTCCAGCGGCTGCCGCGCGTCGCGTTCCTGGCGCCCGAGGCGCCGTCGGAGGAGGTGCCCGCGCTCCGCCCGGTGGAGGCCGAGGTCGTGGAGGGCGCGGGCCGCGACACCGTCGCCGTCCTGGCGGAGGTCTTCCCGACGCTGCTGCCCGCCGGGCTCGAACGACGGGCGGAGCTGCGCACGCTCGGCGTCGGGCGCGTCCCGCTGACCGAGGCGATCGACCGGCTCGCCGGCGTGGACCGCCCGCCGTCGTGGTGGTGGCGGCTGTACGACTCCCTCGCGGGTGTGGACCCGGACCGGCTGACCGGCCTCCCGGTGCCGCTGGCCGTCCCGGCCGACGCGCCCGAGGACGCCAGGATCCGTACCACCATCGGCCCCCGGCACGTGCTTCTTCCCCAGGACGGCACCCCCGCCGACCTGACCCGCCTCGGCCTGAAGGTCGCCCATCCGGACGCCGCCCACCCGATCCTGGAGAAGCTGGGAGCCCTCCCGGCCACGCCCCGCGCGGTCCTGACGACACCCCAGGTCAGGGCGGCGGTCGCCGCCTCGCTCGACGCGGGCGAGATCTGGGACGAGGACGCGGACACCCTGGACGCCGACGAGCTGGCCGAGACGGTCCTCTCGCTGGTCCGGGACGCGGAGCTGGAGCCGGGCGAGGAGCCGTGGCTCGGCGCCCTCGCCCTCCCGGACGAGGACGGGGAGCTCGCCCCCGCAGGTGAACTGGTCCTGCCCGGCAGCGCCTTCGCCGCCGTGATGCGCGAGGACGAACTCGCCCTCTGCGACGCCGAACTGGCCGACCGCTGGGGCGAACAGCCGCTCGCCGCCTGCGGGGTGCTCGCCGGCTTCGCCCTCGTCCGGGCCACCGACCTCGTCCTCGACCCCGACGAACTGGAACCCCGCGAGGGGGACTTCGCCGAGACCGACGACGCCGGACTGCTCGACGCGGTCGACGTCTGGTGCGAGGACGTCCTCGACCGGCTGCCGGAGGCCCCGGTGCCGCCGGTCGCGACCGAGATCGTCGCCGTACGGGACCTGGACCTGGTCGACGACGACGCCTGGCCGCAGGCGCTCGCCCTGCTCGCGCAGCCGCCGCTGCGGGACGCGCTCACCCAGCCCGTACGGGTCCTGATGCCGGACGGCACGACCGAGACCGTACGGTCGTACACGGCCTGGTGGCTGCGCGACCACCCCGTCCTCGACGGCCGCCGCCCGGCGGGCCTGCGGGCCGCGGGCACGGACCCCCTCCTCATCGGCCTGTACGACTCCGCCGACGCGACCGGCTTCGAGGACGAGCAGGTCCTCCGGGCGCTGGGCGTGCGGACCTCCGTCTCCGCGCTCCTCGACGAGCCGGGCGGCGCGGCCGAACTGCTCGGCCGGCTCGCCGACCCGGACCGTGCGGTCTCCGGCGCCCAACTCCACGCCCTGTACACGGCACTGGCCGACCTCGACCCCGAGCAGGTCACCCTCCCGGACGATCTGCGCGCGGTCGTGGACGGCGAACTCGTGGTCGTCGACGCCTCCGAGGCCCTGGTCGCGGACGCCCCCGACCTCCTCCCGCTCGCGGGCGGGCTTCCGCTGCTGCCGGTGGCCCCGGCGCGGGCGGCGGACCTGGCGGAGCTGTTCCAGGTCCGGCGGCTGAGCGAGACCGTCGAGGCCGAGGTGAGCACGGTGGGCGAGGAGCACGACGTCCCGCCCTCGGTCCACGCGCTCCTCGGGCCGGCGACTCCGGAGTCGTACGTCGAGCACGAGGAGCTCCGCGCCGCGGGCGTCGAGCTGGACTGGCGCCGGACCCCGGACGGCACGATCCACGCCGCGACCCTGGAGGGCGTCGCGGCCGGACTCGCCTGGGCGGCGGGCCAGTGGCCGCGCCGCTTCGAGGTCGCGGCGCTCCTGGAGGACCCGTCGCGTACCGCGGAACTGGCCCGCGACAGGTGGTTCGACTGACTGGCCCTGTGGGCGCCCGCCCGACGGGGGGACCTGGGCGGACGCGGGCGGTGCGTTCACGCGGAGCGGGGGCCCACCGGCCTACATTCCCGAGCCATGACGCAGCAGAAGGCCGGCCTGCTGGGCGGCGCCTCTCCCGAGGAGCACCCGCACGGGGCCACCGCCGACCGGGCCGTCTCTGACGCCGCCACCGCCGGTCCTGCCACCGCCGGTCCTGCCACCGCCGATCCCGCCACCGCCGATCCCGCCACCGCGGATCCCGCCGCCTCCGGCCCGGCCGTCCCCCGCCCTGCCCGGGCGGCCGGGCTCAGGGAGGCGTGGGCCGCCTCCTGGTCCACCCGGAAGTCGCTCGCGGCGATCTGGACGGTCTGGGTCCTGACCCGGATCGGCATGGTGTACCTGCTGGTCCAGGACGACATCGGCGTCAGCAACGTCTCGGCCGAGGTGGAGTACCTCTACCCGCTGTGGTCGGAGCGGCTGACCGACGGCTCCTACCCGGTCGGTGACGTCACCTGGCAGTACCCGCCGGGTGCCGGGCTGCTGTTCCTCTTCCCGTCGCTGCTGCCCTTCCTCGACTACTTCGCGGCGTTCCTCGTCCTCACGCTCGCCGCCGACGCCGTGGTCACGCTGGCGCTGGCCCGCCCCGGCCGCCGGCTCGCCGGCGCCTGGCTGTGGACCGCCGGGCTCGCCCTGCTCCTGAACCTGCCGCACGGCCGGTTCGACATCCAGGTGACGGCCCTCGCCGTCCTCGCGCTGCTCGCCGGCCGCCGCCACCCGCGTGCGGGCGGGGCGTTCGCCGCGCTCGGCGCGCTGGTCAAGGTGTGGCCGCTGCTCACCCTGGTGGGCACCGAGCGCGGCCGGACCAGCCGGAACGCGTGGCGGTCCGCGGCCGTGACCGCCGGGGCGCTGCTGGCCTTCCTGGCACTCGCCTTCCGGCACAGCTTCGACTTCCTGCTGCAACAGGGCGCCCGTGGCGTGCAGATCGAGTCGATGGGCGGCACGGCGCTGTCCCTGATGCGGGCCTCGGGGATGCCGATCGGGATCGAGGTCCGCTACGGCGCCATCGAGTTCGTCGGCGCGCACGTGGCGACCGTGACCCAGCTCTCGCTGATGGCGACGGCCGCCGCCTTCGGCTGGCTGATGCTCTGGCGGGGCCGGGCCTCGCGGTGGACCGAGGCGACACCGTTCGACGCGGCGCTCGCCGCGATCCTGCTGTTCACGGTCACCAGCCGGGTGATCAGCCCGCAGTACATGGTCTGGCTCCTGGGCCTTGCGGCGGTCTGCCTCACCTCCCGGCACACCACGCAGCGCCCGGTGGCCTGGCTGCTGCTCGCCGCGAGCGCGGTGACGGCGCTGGTCTTCCCCACGTACTACCAGGAGGTCATGCTGGGCACGACCCTGGGCAACACCCTGATGGTCGTCCGCAACAGCCTGCTGCTCGCGGCGACCCTGGTCTCCTGCCACCACCTGTGGAGGGCGACGGCCAAGGACCCGGCCTAGGAAGGCCCGCCGGACGGGGCGAGGGCGGGGCCGAACAGCCGGATGCCCCGGCCGCGGGATCTCCCGCGGCCGGGGCATCCGGGCAGAAGCGCGTCAGCGCACGTCGATCGCGTCCGGCGTCAGGGTCGGCCTGGTCGTCGTGAGGATCAGGCTCGGGCCCGCGTTCCAGCGGTACTCGCCGTCGTAGGTCGCCCTGATGGTGACCGCCGCCTTGCCGGTGGAATCCGTCACGGCGGAGCCGACCAGCGCGTAGCCGGTGGTGCCGGCCTTGCGGAACTCCAGTTCCACCCGCTGACCGGGGAAGCCGAGCTGACCGCCGGTCAGCCAGTCGGAGGCCGTGAACCGGCCGGTGACGGTGAGCGTGGCGCCCTTGGTGACCGGCTCCGGCGTGGCGTCGGTGGTCAGCCGTGTCGTGCGTACGACCCGCACCGTGCGGGCGGTGTGCCTCTCGGCATAGCTCGTGCCGTCCTGGGACTCGGCCCACACGGCCACCTTCCACTCACCGGCGAGCGCGTTGTCGGCGAGCTCACGCGGGGCGGCGGCCACGTCTCCCGTGCAGGAGGCGGTCGTCCCGTCTGCCGGGCTGCACACCGTCCACAGGCGCATGACGGCGTCGGGCCGCTCGTACGACCCCTTGTACAGCGTCATTCCGCCCCGGGCGATTCCGGCGGGCGAGGAGGCGGTGAACGCGGCCTTGGCGAAGACCGGGTACTGCCCGTACGCCCCGTCGACGACGATCGGGTTGTTGCCGTTGACCGTCACACCGCTGATCTTGACGTCACCCGACGACTCGTCGGGCAGCCTGACCGAGCCGGGGCCGCCGAAGGCGCGGATCAGGGTCGTCCGGACCGTGGCACCGGAGTCGTCGGTGCCGGTGGCGCGCAGGGAGAGGAAGCGGTCGTCCGCGCCGACGGTGATGTCGCCCTCGGCGGAGGCCGGACGCCAGGTCGCACCGTCGTCGACGGAGTACTCGAGCCCCGTCAGGGACGCCGTCGCCGTCTCCCACCGGGAGGTGACCGTGGTGGCGACCCGGACCGTACCGGCCGGGGCCGTGTTGCGGCTGTCGAGCCCGGGCACGTCGAAGGCCACGTCGAGCAGGGGCAGGAAGTTGTCCTGCCGGGGCACGGACGAGTAGCCGCTGGAGGTGAACGTCCACTCACGGACGAGCCTGGTCGACAGCCGGGCGTGCGGGCCGCGCCGGATGGTGGTGTGGGTGAACTCGTACGGGGCGGCGGCCTGCGGAACGTTGGCTCCGTACACCTTGAAGCCCTCTTCGTAGGCGCTGTCGACCAGAGTCACTCCCCGGGACGTCAGCCGGTACTTCTGCAGCGCGCCGTAGTCGGCACCCCGGTTGCCGTCTGCGTCGCTGTAGGAGGAGGGCTCGTACAGGCCGATCTGTGTACTGCGCCGGTCGGAACCGCCCCCGGCTCCGGGCTGGAGCGGGCCCCGGCCGATCGTCTCGCCGGCGGAGGTGCCGGCCGGCAGCGTGCGGTCGTCGAGAGTGACGAGGTTGTCGCCGTCGGAGAACGAGCGGCCGAACGTCACGTTCGGAGTCACGTACTCCGTGAGGGTGCCGGGCGCGGTCACATTGGAGGCGGCCTGTGGTGCGACGAACGGCTCGGTGTCGGCCGGCTTGCGCCAGGTGTCCAGCCGTCCCGTCTGACGGCCGGCCTGTGCGTGGAAGGTCGTCACGGTCTTCGCGAGACCGGCGGTCTTCACCGTCACGACCGGGTTCGCCGGCACCGTGCTCTTGAACTGGTGGACCAGGTCATAGCGGTACGGACTGGGCTTGAGCTGACTCGAGCCGTACTTCGCCAGCACGTCGTGGAGGTGGACGGTGACGCCGCTCATGGTGAACGGGGTGACGAAGATCTTGTCGGCGCCGCCGCCGACCTGGCCGACCGCGTCCCCGTTGGGCGTCGTCAGCCACACGGCGGCGCCCGCCCGGCGCGCGCCCGTGTCGTCGGCGACGATGCCCATCGGCTTGGCGGCCGTCTCGTCGAAGACCACGTTGGCCGTGGTGCTGCCCACGGTGAACGTCTTCGTGAGGAGATACGCGGGCCGCGTCTCCGCGTAGTAGTCGTACTGGATGGTGGCGAAGTACGTGCCCGGCGGGACGGTCGCCGTCCCCCTGGCCGCGTACTGCTCGCTCTCGACGGCGTGGCGCGTCCACGTGGAGGTGTTCCACAGGTTGATGAGGGCGCCTCTGCCACGGTCTCCGCCGACGGAGAAGTTCACCCGCTGGTTCGCCGTCGCACCGTAGGGCGTCATCTCCGGACCGGACTCGTCCGTCCGCACGGTCGTGGCCCGCAGGGGCTGCTTCCTGCCGATCGGCTGGACCGTCAGCTCGCCGTCGGCCTGGGCGAAGGCGTACGTTCCGGTGGCGGGCCGGCCTTCGGCGGCCGCGACCCGGAAGCCCTTCGTGCCGGGGATGCGTTCCAGCCGCTCACCGGTGGACAGCTTCACCCCCGTGTCCTTGGCCGTGCCCTTCGTGGCACGTACGGGGCCGCCCCCGTTCGCCGCCTGGTCGGCTGCCGAGACCTGTCCCGGCAGGAGCGTCGTACCGGTGGCGGCGAGGACGCCCGCCAAGGCGCCCATGACCGTTCTCCGCAGGAGCCTGCGGCTCTTCGTCACGTGCATGTCTACGCGGATCCCCCCACGTCTCTGATGTCACAGCGATCGCTGTGGGCACAGAGTAAGCCTCATGATCAGGCCGGGAACCGCCGGTCCACCCAGCGCCAGGCCAGCTCCAGCAGCCCCGCGCCCGCCGCCGCGATCGCCACCGCCGTCCAGGGCATCGTCACGCCGACCAGCTTCAGGGCGAAGAACTCCTGGAGCCAGGGCACGACCAGGACCAGGAGGAAGGCGCCTCCCATGGCCGCGACCAGGGCGATGCGCCACCAGGTGTAGGGGCGGGCGACGATCGCCAGGACCCACATGGAGACCAGGAAGAGCGTCAGGGTCGCGGCGCTCGTCTCGGCGTCCAGGGAGCCCGGGCCGCTGTAGTACGAGCGGGCCACGAGGTACGTCGTGAAGGTGGCCGCCGCCGCGACGATCCCGCCCGGGATCGCGTACCGCATCACGCGTTTCACGAAGTTCGGCTTCGCGCGCTCCTTGTTGGGGGCGAGCGCGAGGAAGAACGCGGGGACACCGATGGTGAGGGTGGACAGCAGGGTCAGGTGCCGGGGCAGGAAGGGGTACTCGACCTGGGAGCAGACCACCAGGATCGCCAGGAGGACGGAGTAGACCGTCTTCGTCAGGAAGAGCGTCGCGACCCGGGTGATGTTGCCGATGACCCGGCGGCCCTCGGCCACCACCGACGGCAGGGTCGCGAAGGAGTTGTTCAGGAGGACGATCTGGGCGACCGCGCGGGTCGCCTCCGAGCCGGAGCCCATGGAGACGCCGATGTCGGCGTCCTTGAGCGCGAGGACGTCGTTCACGCCGTCGCCCGTCATGGCGACGGTGTGGCCGTGGGACTGGAGCGCGCCGACCATGTCCCGCTTCTGCTGCGGGGAGACCCGGCCGAAGACCGCGTTGCGGTCGAGTTCGTCGGCCATCGCGGACGGCTCGGCCGGCAGCAGACGGGCGTCGACGGTGTTCTCGGCGCCGGGCAGGCCGAGCTTGCCCGCCACCGCGCCGACCGACACCGCGTTGTCGCCGGAGATCACCTTGGCGGCGACGTTCTGGTCGGCGAAGTAGGCGAGCGTGTCGGCGGCGTCGGGGCGCAGCCGCTGTTCGAGGACGACGAGTGCGGTGGGGCGCGCGTCGTGGGCGACGTCGGGGGAGTCGAGCTCACGCGTGGTGCGGGCGAGGAGCAGGACGCGCAGCCCCTGCTCGTTGAGGTGGTCGATCTCGGCGAGGGTGGGGTCGTCGGCCTTCAGGAGCACGTCGGGCGCGCCGAGCAGCCAGGAGGAGGCGTCCCCGTCGCCCTCGCTGAAGGCCGCGCCGCTGTACTTGCGGGCGGAGGAGAAGGGCAGCGACTCGGTGCAGCGCCACTCCTCGGAGTCGGGGTAGGCGTCGATGATGGCCTGGAGCGAGGCGTTGGGGCGCGGGTCGGACTCCCCGAGGGCGCCGAGGACCTTCCGTACGTACGTCTCGTCGGTGCCGTTCAGGGGCCGCAGCGCGGTGACGTCCATACCGCCCTCGGTCAGCGTGCCCGTCTTGTCGAGGCAGACGACGTCGACGCGGGCGAGCCCCTCGATGGCCGGCAGCTCCTGCACGAGGCACTGTTTGCGGCCGAGGCGGATCACCCCGATCGCGAAGGCGACGGAGGTGAGGAGGACGAGGCCCTCGGGGATCATCGGGACGATGCCGCCGACGGTCCGGGCGATGGAGTCCTTGAAGTTGGTGTCCTTGACGACGAGCTGGCTGATGATGAGGCCGATCGCGGTCGGGACCATCATCCACGTCACGTACTTGAGGATCGTGGAGATGCCGGAGCGCAGCTCGGAGTGGACGAGCGTGAAGCGGGAGGCCTCTTCGGCGAGCTGGGCGGCGTACGCCTCGCGTCCGACCTTGGTGGCGGTGAACGCGCCGCCGCCGGCGACCACGAAGGAGCCCGACATCATCCGGTCGCCGGGCTTCTTCACGACCGGGTCGGCCTCGCCGGTGAGCAGGGACTCGTCGACCTCCAGGCTCTCGGCCTCCGCCACCTCGCCGTCGACGACGACCTTGTCGCCGGGGCCGAGTTCGATCAGGTCCCCGAGGACGATCTCGGAGGTGGAGACCTCGGCGGCGGCCCCGTCGCGGCGGACGGTGGGTTTCGCCTCGCCGATGACGGCGAGCCCGTCGAGGGTCTTCTTGGCGCGGAGCTCCTGGATGATGCCGATGCCGGTGTTGGCGATGATCACGAAGCCGAAGAGGCTGTCCTGGATCGGCGCGACGAAGAGCATGATCACCCAGAGCACGCCGATGATCGCGTTGAAGCGGGTGAAGACGTTGCCGCGGACGATGTCGACGGTGGAGCGCGAGCTGCGGACGGGGACGTCGTTGACCTCGCCGCGGGCGACGCGTTCGGCGACCTCGGCGGAGGTCAGGCCGGCGACGCTGTGGACGACGGGGGGCTCGTCCGCTGCGCTTCCGCCGCCGTCCGAGTCGATCTTCGCCCGCTGAGTCATGTTTCCGACGGTACGGCCGGAACGGATCGTTCACCCGCCGAGAAGCGTGAACATCCGACCGCGGGAGGAGCGAAATCGTCCCGGGGTACTACGGGCCGTCCGGCGGCCCGGCGCGGTGTCCGGCGGTCCTACGGGGTGGGGGCGGCGCCCTCGGCGGCCTTCCGCGCCGCGTCCCTCTTGATGGCCGCGTCCCGCTTGCGTACGTACCAGATGCCGATCAGCCCGAGGCCGGCCCCGGCCAGGCACGTCCACACCCACCAGGTCATGTCCCGGTCGTCGAACCAGCCGTAGAAGGGGACCTGGACGAGGAAG
Source organism: Streptomyces sp. NPDC127129 (assembly GCF_042671585.1). Lineage (NCBI taxonomy): Bacteria > Bacillati > Actinomycetota > Actinomycetes > Kitasatosporales > Streptomycetaceae > Streptomyces > Streptomyces sp. NPDC127129. The sequence goes on along the minus strand of NZ_JBHXTV010000007.1, from coordinate 162,533 downwards.
AGGACGAACCAGAGGATCGTGCCGCCGGTGATGGTGGCGACGACGGGCCCCTCCAGGGGCTCGGGTGCCTCGTGCTTGGGGGTCCACTTCGCCATGCGGTCAGTCTAGGCGGCGGCGAAAGGGGTCTACGCGCGGAGATGGACGCTCCTTCGTTCATGTGTTCATACTGAAACGGTTTGCCTGAGGCGGGTTTCCTTCGTATGAACCGCCGAATAAGCCACCCGCGAGGAACCCCCATGACCACCACGGCCACCGCCAAGGCCATGCCCCCTGCCCCGGAGAACGGCACTCCCGTCTCCGGCGTCGACCGCTTCTTCAAGATCTCCGAGCGCGGCTCCACGGTCGCCCGCGAGGTCCGCGGCGGTTTCGCCACCTTCTTCGCGATGGCCTACATCATCGTGCTGAACCCGATCATCCTCGGCAGCGCCAAGGACATGTACGGGCACCAGCTCGACGGCGGCCAGCTCGTCACCGCGACGGTGCTCACCGCGGCCTTCTCGACGCTCCTCATGGGCGTCATCGGCAACGTGCCGATCGCCCTCGCGGCCGGCCTCGGCGTCAACACGGTCGTCGCCCTCCAGCTCGCGCCGCGGATGTCCTGGCCGGACGCGATGGGCATGGTCGTCCTCGCGGGCCTCGTCGTGATGCTGCTCGTCGCCACCGGTCTGCGCGAGCGCGTGATGAACGCGGTCCCGGTCGGTCTGCGCAAGGGCATCGCGATCGGCATCGGCCTCTTCATCATGCTCATCGGCCTCGTCGACTCGGGCTTCGTCTCCCGTATCCCCGACGCCGCGCACACCACCGTCCCGCTGCAGCTCGGCGGTGACGGTCACCTCACCGGCTGGCCGGTCCTGGTCTTCGTCCTCGGCACGCTGCTCACCCTCGCGCTGATCATCCGCAAGGTGCCGGGCGCCATCCTCATCTCCATCGTCGTCATGACGATCGTGGCGATGGTGATCAACGTGGTCGCCACCGTCCCGTCCTGGGGCCTGACCACCCCGACCTGGCCCGGCAACCCGGTGGCCTCGCCCGACTTCGGGCTGGTCGGCGAGGTGAGCCTCTTCGGCGGGTTCGAGAAGGTCGGGATGCTGACCGGCGTCCTCTTCGTCTTCACCGTGCTGCTGTCCTGCTTCTTCGACGCGATGGGCACCATCCTCGGCGTCGGCGACGAGGCCAAGCTGATGGACAAGGACGGCAACTTCCCCGGCATCAACAAGGTCCTGCTGGTGGACGGCCTGGCCGTCGCCTCCGGCGGTGCCACCTCGTCCTCCGCCACCACCTGCTTCGTGGAGTCCACGGCGGGCGTCGGCGAGGGAGCCCGTACCGGACTCGCCTCGGTGGTCACCGGCGCGCTGTTCTCGGTGGCGCTGTTCCTCACGCCGCTCGCCACGATGGTCCCGTCCCAGGCGGCGACGCCCGCGCTGCTCGCGGTCGGCTTCCTGATCCTGGCCGGTTCGGTCAAGGAGATCGACTGGAGCGACTTCACCATCGCGGTTCCGGCGTTCCTGGCGATGGTGATGATGCCGTTCACGTACTCGATCACCAACGGCATCGGCATCGGCTTCATCGCCTTCAGCGTGCTGCGGCTCGCCGCAGGCCGGGGCCGCGAGGTCCCGGTGGCCATGTACGTCGTGTCGGCGGTCTTCGTCTTCTACTACGCGATGCCGGCCCTCGGCCTCACGTGAGCGGACTGACCTGATCGGGCTTCGTCAGCCCGTAGAACTTCTCTGTCTCGTCGACGGCCGAATTGAACCGTTCGTCGAAGTCATCGCGGATGAGCGTCCGGACCACGTAGTCCTGGACGCTCATTCCGCGTTTGGCGGCGTGTCCCTTGAGACGGTCGAACAGCTCACCGTCGATGCGCAGGCTGAGCACGGTCGATCCCATGCCAGTCAGGGTCGCGGCACGGATGGGCCCGGTGTGTCACTTTTCGGATCCTTCTCACTCGTTCGGGTGACTGATTCGAGCACGGGCATTCCGAGTGGTATTTAGCTCCGCTAATGAGTTATGCTAACGAACATGCCTGACCTGTCCCACGGCACCGCCGACGACGTCGCCGCCGTGAACGCGCTCCGCTCCGCCGTCATGCGCCTCGGCCGACGACTCAAGCACCAGCGCGTCGACGAGTCGCTGAGCCCGACCGAGATGTCGGTCCTCGGCACTCTGGCGCTCTGCGGCTCGGCCACCCCCGGTGAGCTGGCCCGCAAGGAGCACGTCCAGCCGCCGTCGATGACCCGCATCGTGGCGCTGCTCGAAGCCAAGGGACTGGTCCGGCTGGAGCCTCACCCCGACGACCGCAGGCAGAAGGTCGTCAGCCAGACCGAGCAGGCCGAGACCATGCTCGAAGAGTCCCGCCGCAAGCGGAACGCCTGGCTGGCCGCCCTCGCCGAGGGCCTGGACGAGGACGAATGGGCCAAGCTGCGCGCGGCCGCCCCCGTCCTGGAGAAGCTCGCACACCTCTGACCCTCGGGGGGACGGCCTCCGGCCCCCCAGCCCGACGCCGAGGAGGCGACGCACTTTGAGTACGGGACCCGGAGCAGACTCCGCACCCGTCCACAAACCCGACACCCACACCCGCGGGCGGGGGGAAACCTTCTCCTCACTCCGCATCCGCAACTACCGGCTGTTCTTCACCGGTGCCATCGTCTCCAACACCGGCACCTGGATGGCCCGCATCACCCAGGACTGGCTGGTCCTGAGCCTCACCGGCTCCGCCGCCGCCGTCGGCATCACGACAGCGCTCCAGTTCCTCCCGATGCTGCTCTTCGGTCTGTACGGCGGCGTCATCGCCGACCGCTACCCGAAGCGGCGCATCCTCATGATCAGTCAGGCCGCCCTCGGCCTCTGCGGACTCGCGCTCGCCGTCCTGACGCTCTCCGGCCACGTCCAGGTCTGGCACGTCTACCTGGTCGCCTTCCTGCTCGGCATGGTCACCGTCGTCGACAACCCGACCCGGCAGTCCTTCGTCTCCGAGATGGTCGGCCCGAAGCAGCTGCGCAACGCCGTCTCGCTGAACTCCGCGAACTTCCAGTCCGCCCGGCTCATCGGCCCCGCCGTCGCCGGCCTGCTGATCGCGACCATCGGCAGCGGCTGGTCGTTCCTGCTCAACGGCCTGTTCTTCCTCGCCCCGCTCACCGGACTGCTGCTGATGCGCCCGAGCGAGTTCCACCCCGTGGAGCGCGCGCCGCGCGGCAAGGGCCAGCTCCGCGAGGGGCTGCGGTACGTCGCCGGGCGCCCGGAGCTGATCTGGCCGATCGTCCTCGTGGGCTTCGTCGGCACCTTCGGCTTCAACTTCCCGATCTGGCTCACGGCCTTCTCCGAGGAGATCTTCCACGTCGGCGCGGGGACGTACGGCTTCCTGAACACGCTCATGGCGGCCGGCTCGCTCGCGGGCGCGCTCTTCGCCGCCCGGCGCGGCTCCACGCGGCTGCGGAAACTGGTGGGCGCGGCCGTCGTCTTCGGCGTCCTGGAGATCGCGGCGGCGCTCTCGCCGTCGTTCTGGCTCTTCGCGCTGCTGCTCGTCCCGATCGGCATGTTCGGCCTGACCGTCAACATCACCGCCAACTCGGCGGTCCAGCTCGCGACGGACCCGGCGATGCGGGGCCGGGTCATGAGCCTCTACATGATGGTCTTCGCCGGCGGTACGCCGATCGGCGCGCCGCTGCTGGGCTGGATCACGGACACGTACGGACCGCGCGTGGGCTTCGCGACGGGCGGCCTGGTCTCGCTCGTGGCGGCCGGCGCGATCGGCCTGGTCCTGGCCCGGGTCGGCGGCCTGAGGATGTCCGTGGGCTGGCACCACGGGCACCCGCGGGTGCGCTTCGTGGAACGCGAGGCGCTCGCGACAGCGGCGTAGCCGTGCCCGCTCCGGGGACCGGACCCGACAGGTGCCGGCCCCCGGAGCGCCCCACCGCTGCGAGACTCTTCGCATGAGGCTTTTCGCTGCCGTGCTGCCTCCCCGGGAGCAGCTGACGGAACTCGACGGCGTGGTCGACCGCCTGGCCCACCTGCCCGGCGCCGAGCGGCTGAGGTGGACCTCGCGGCCCGGCTGGCACTTCACGCTCGCGTTCATGGGCGAGGTCGACGACGAGCTGCTGCCCGACCTCCACGCGCGGCTCGCCCGGGCAGCCCACCGCACGCCGCCGTTCGGCCTGCGGCTGCACGGCGGCGGTCGTTTCGGCCGGGCGGTGCTGTGGACGGGGGCGGCCGGCGACCTCGACGAGATGCGCCTGCTCGCCGAGCGCGCCGACGCCGCCGCCCGCCGTGCGGGCGTCCCGATGGACGAGCACCGCCGTTACCAGGCCCATCTCACGGTCGCCCGCTCCCGCGCCGCCGACCTCGACCTGCGTCCGTTCGTCGACGCGCTCGCCCCCTTCGAGGGCACCCGCTGGGAGGTCCCGGAGCTGGCGCTCGTCCGCAGCAACCTGCCGGCCGGCGGGGTGCGCGGGGAGCAGCCCCGGTACGAGACGGTCGCCGCATGGCCGCTGGGCGGCGCGGGTTAACCTCATGGGGTGGACCCGAAGACCCGAAACCGGATCATGGCCGGTGTGCTCGTGCTGATGTTCGCGATCGTCGCGCTGTCGTCGGTGCTCGGCCAGTAGCTGCCGGCCGGTGACTGCCGGCCAGTGGCTGTCGGCCGGCAGCCGGCGGTCAGCGGCTAGGCGTCGAGCGCGTTCGTGAGCACCCGCTCCCCGATGCCGCCGCGCATCGCCGCCGCCGCGGAACTCGTCGGCTTCCGCTCCGCCTGGTCGCGGAAGCAGCCGAGGAACTCCTCCGCGATCCCGAGGCGCGGGTGGCGCGCCAGCACCTCCGCCTTGAACGCGGCGGAGAAGTCGTCGGTGTACCGGCCGGAGATGTCCAGGCTGGTCGAGCGCTCCAGCAGGAAGCCCTCCGGATCCGCGTGGCCGTCGACGTCGTTCGCCATGTGCGCGACGATCACGTCCGCCAGTCGCTGCCGCCTGGCCGCCGGCCACCCCGCGCCCGCGGCGAACACCCATGCCACATGGCCGCCGGCATGGTCGAAGCCCACCGTGTGGCTGTCGAACTCCGGCGTCAGCCCGATGTCGTGGAGCAGCGCCGAGACGTAGAGCAGCTCGGGATCGAAGTCGATGCCCTGCGCCGTGCCGTACGCGGCGGCCCACACATGGGCCCGGACCGAGTGGTTCAGGAGCGCCGGCGAGCAGTAGGCGGTGGCCACCTCCAGGGCGGTGGCGCAGGCCGGGGTGTCGGGCGTCTTGATCATGTCGAGTGTCATGTCCGCGAGTATCGCGCGAGGGCGGGCCGCAGGCCGAGGGTGCGTACCGCCCCCTGCCCACCCCGCGGACGGAGCGCGCCCCGTCCGGGGTGTCCCGGACGGGGCGCGCTCCGGCCGCCCGTTCACCAGGCGAAGGCCTCCGGCGACGGTCCCGGACCGGGGAAGACCTCGTCGAGTCCGGCCAGCAGGTCGTCCGAGAGCTCCAGCTCGACCGCCCGCAGGGCGCTCTCCAGCTGCTCCGCCGTGCGCGGGCCGACGATGGGGCCCGTGACTCCGGGGCGGGTGAGCAGCCAGGCCAGCGCCGCCTCGCCGGGTTCGACGCCGTGCTTGTCGAGCAGGTCCTCGTACGCCTGGATCCGGGCGCGTACGGCCGTGTCGGCGAGGCTGTCGGCCGCCCGCCCGCTCGCGCGCCGTCCGCCCTCGACCTGCTTCTTGATGACGCCGCCCAGCAGCCCGCCGTGCAGCGGGGACCAGGGGATGACCCCGAGTCCGTACTCCTGCGCCGCCGGGATGACCTCCATCTCGGCGCGCCGCTCGAAGAGGTTGTAGAGGCACTGCTCGCTGACGAGGCCGACGGCGCCGCGACGCGCGGCGGTCTCGTTGGCCTGGGCGATCTTGTAGCCGGGGAAGTTGGAGGAGCCGGCGTAGAGGATCTTGCCCTGCTGGATCAGGACGTCGATCGCCTGCCAGATCTCGTCGAAGGGGGTCAGCCGGTCGACGTGGTGGAACTGGTAGATGTCGATGTGGTCGGTGCCGAGCCGGGTGAGGGAGGCGTCGACGGCGCGGCGGATGTTCAGGGCGGAGAGCTTGTCCTCGTTGGGCCAGGTCTCGCCCTCGCGGGACATGGAGCCGTAGACCTTGGTGGCGAGGACGGTCTTCTCGCGGCGGCCGCCGCCCCGGGCGAACCAGCTGCCGATGATCTCCTCGGTGCGGCCCTTGTTCTCACCCCAGCCGTAGACGTTGGCGGTGTCGAAATAGTTGATGCCCGCGTCCAGCGCGGCGTCCATGATCGCGTGGCTTCCGGCCTCGTCGGTCTGCGGGCCGAAGTTCATCGTGCCGAGGACGAGTCGGCTGACCTTGAGTCCGGTGCGTCCGAGCTGCGTGTACTTCATGGTCCCCAAGCCAACGCCTTGGAGCGCGCTCCAGGCAAGGGGGTTCCTGCGCACGCTCGTTGGAGCCGGCCGGGTCGGCCGCCGGGTCAGCCGCCGAGCCAGCTGCCGGCGTCGAGGCGGAAGGTGGTCTCCGCGGGGACGACCAGGCGCAGCGCGCTCTCCATGTCCCGTACGCGCTCGGCGCCGAGGGTCGCGGACCATTCCGCGTGGAGCCGGTCGAAGACCGCGGCCGAGCGGGCGAGGGCGTCGAGGCCGTGGGGTGTGAGGCGGACGAGCTTGCGGCGGGCGTCGGCGGGGTCGTCGGCGCGCTCGGCGTAGCCGAGGCCGAGGAGCCGGTCGACGGTCTTGCCCGCGGCCTGCTTGGAGACGCCGAGGTGGCGGCCGATGTCGCTGGCGGTCGTGCCGCGCGGGCCGCCCGCCGCGATGGCCTGCAGGGCGAAGCCGTGGGCGGGGCGGAGGTCGGGGTGGCCCTGGTGGGCGAGTTCGGCGTGGAGCCGGTCGATGAGGGTGCGGAAACCGGCGAAGAGGAGCAGGGGCAGCTCGTACCCGGCGACGGAATCGGATTCCCCCTTGCCGGTATCGACAACCTGGTTTACGTTTCTCTCGTCGAACTGGTCAACCATGTTGTCGATTCTACTCTCTGCTCGCGTCTACCCTGGAGCCGCCTTGTTCACCGATCACACCGTAGAGACCGCCCCCGCCGCCTCGCGCGGCCCGATGGAGCGCGTCGCCGCCGCCTGGGGCCACGTCCCGCAGGCCGTGGCCCGGATGGCCGAGTCGCCGCACGCGCTGGACGGCTTTCTCCGGCTGAGCGCGATGTTCGAGACCACGACGCTCGACCCGCACTCCCGAGAGACCGTCGTCCTGACCGTCGCCGTCCGTAACCAGTGCCATCTGTGCATCGGGATCCACGAGGCGAAACTCGCCGGCCTCGGCCCGGCGGAGAACCCCGAACGCCTGGAGGCCGTACGGCAGTTCACACACCAGCTCCTCGCCGCTTCGGGAGCCGTGAGCGACGAGGAGCTGGAGCGTTTTCTCGGGTTCGGGTACACCCGCCAGAACGCCCTGGAGGTCGTCCTCGGCATCGGGGCGTACACCCTGTCGACCCTGGCGAACCGGCTGACCCGCTCGGCGTGAGGGGCGAGGGGCGAGGGTTCACAGGAAGACCGCGACGATCGCCAGGGCGGAGCCGCCGAAGACGATGGCGTGGCGGATGTTCTGCTGGATCCGCACCCAGCCGGGGAAGGCGTTCTCGGCCGCCTTCAGGAAGGCGGGGACGTCGACGCGGGCCAGCTCGGGGTCGCCCTTGCGCCGGAACGCGGTGCTGACGGCCGAGACGGCGGTGAGGTTGCTGTAGAGGATCAGGGCGTTGCCGAGGACGACGAGCACCTGGAAGATCCAGGTCAGCGTCCCGCCCCAGCCGTGCCCAGCGAAGTTGAGGGCGGCGACGGCGGTCATGATCGCGGCGACCGAGACGGGGGCCCAGGTCTCGTGCCCGCTCGCGTCGAACTTGAGGTCGTTCTCGGCGAGGACCGCGGGCCGGATGCCCTGGCGGGAGAGCTCGGCCTCGGCGGCCGTCGTGGCGGCCGGGCCGAAGCGGTGGCGGACGATCGGGATGCTGACGAAGGCGAGAGCGATGAGCAGCTGCATGACCGCGGCGAGGTTGGCGTTCATCGGGGTGTGTCTCCTGTGATCCGGTGTCGTCGTTCCTGACGAGGAAGACGATGCCGATCCCGCCTGACACCCGGCGGGCAGGCGCCTGACAGCCCCTCGGGGGCGCTGTCAGCGCGCGCGACGGTCTGTCAGCGGCCGCCGTACGGGCCCGCGTACGCGGCGCCGAGGCCCCAGGCCTGGTGCATCGCCGAGGCGAACGCGGCCGCCAGCTTGTGCTCGCCGGACGGACCCGGGTGCGTGCCGTCGTACGTGTCCGTGGGCAGGTCGTACGACTCCGGTGCCGTCGCGAGCAGCAGTGGCGAGGCGGCCGTGTCCAGGTCGGCGACCGCCTTGGCGAGCAGCTCGTTGAAACGCTCGCACTCGGCGGCGAAGGGCGGGTCGTACGTGGCCCGGACGTTCGGGATGACCGGCATGACGACGGCCCTGACGCGCGGGTTCGCCGCGCGGGCGGCGGCGACGAAGGCGCGCGTGTTCTCCACGGTCTGCGCGCTGTTGGTGTAGAAGCCGAGGTCTATCAGGCCGAGGGAGACCAGCAGGACGTCGGCCCCGGTGGCGGTCACCGTCTCGCCGATCAGCGGCGCCATGTGCAGCCACCCCTCGCCCCAGCCGGCCAGATGGCGGCGGGCGGATCCGGGGAAGGCGGGGTCGGCGTAGGCGTGCGAGACGGGCGCCTCGGCGACGGAGTCGTACAGCTCGGTGCGCGGACCGACGATCTCGTACCCGCCGGGCAGCGTCGCCTCGAGGTGCTGCCACATCCGGTAGCGCCAGGTGTGGTCGCCGGCCTGTCCGATGGTGCAGCTGTCGCCGACGAACATGAAACGCATGGTCACATCATCCCGGAGGCCGCCCGCCCCCTGCGACGTGATCCCGGCCACCCGGCGTCGCCGCCACCGCGACCGCCGGCGGCCGCCGCCCCCGCCCCGGCGGCCTCCTGATCCGTGGCATGGCACGCTGGAGGACATGCGATCACTCCTGGGTGTTGTCGGCGCCGCCGCGCTGGTCCTGACCGTGGCTGCCGTCCCCGCCGCGGCCGCCGAGGCGGACCAGGACTTCACTATCAAGGACCCCCGGATCACCGAGTCCAGTGGTCTGGCCGCGAGCCGTCTCCACCCCGGGGTCTACTGGACGCACAACGACCAGGACGCGCCGCTGATCTACGGCATCGACTCCCGTACCGGCGAGACGGTCGCGACGCTCACCATGAAGGGCGTGGGCACGCCCCGGGACATGGAGGCGATCTCCGTCGGCCCGGACGGCGACATCTACGTCGGCGACATCGGCGACAACAGGGACGGCACCTGGGACCACGTCTGGATCTACCGCTTCCCCGAGCCGAAGCAGCTCGGGAACCAGACCGTGACGGCGAAGCAGTACGACGTGAAGTACGCCGACGGGCCGCGCAACGCCGAGGCCCTGATGGTGCATCCGAAGACGGGCCGGGTCTACATCGCCAGCAAGAACGAGAACACCGGCGGGCTGTACGCGGGCCCGGAGCGGCTCTCGACGGCGGGCACGAACGTCTTCCGGCGCGTCGACGACGTGCCGTGGGTGACCGACGGCGCCTTCTCGCCGGACGGCGAACGGCTCCTGCTGCGCGGCTACTTCAGCGCGAGGGAGTACGTGTGGAAGGACGGCCGCCTCGGTGACGAGGGCACCGCCGCGGGCGCGCCCTTCCAGGGGCAGGCGGAGTCGGTGACGTACACGAGGGACGGCTCGGCGCTGATGTTCGGCTCGGAGGGCGCGAACAGCAGGGTCGTCCGGGTGGACCGTGACGATCCGGACCGGCGGCCCTCGGCCGAGGCTCCCGGTGGATCGCCGAAGGACCCGGGCCAGGGCGGCGCGGACTCGTCGGCGACCGCGGAGGAGCGCGGCAACTTCACCGTGGGCGTGATCGTGCTCGGTGCCGCGACCGCGCTGGTCATCGGGGCGAAGCGCCTCCTGCGGCGCGGCTGACGAGCGCTTCGAAGCCGTCGAGGAGGCGTTCGAGCCCGAAGGTGAAGTGGTCGAACTCCCTGGAGAAGGTGTCCTCGGCGAGGGCCGCCATGCGGGGGTAGTCGCCGGTGGCCATCGCCCGTTCCAGGTACGGGCTCTGGTCGGCCCAGAAGTCCTCGTCGCTCACGCCGGTGTCCTTCACCGCCTCCACGGTGTCGATCTCCGTGCGGGCGACGCCGGCCACATAGCTCTGCACGGTGATGATCACCCCGATCGTTTCGGGGTCGCTCAGCCCCATCCCGTGCGGGCCCTTCAGCCCGGTCAGGCAGAGTTCGAGGCCGCGCAGCGCGCTGGGGCCCACGACCGAGCGGGCCTGGTTGACCCGGAGCAGCCAGGGGTGGGCGCGGAAGAGGGCGAGGTGGGCGCGGGCCAGCTTCTCGACGGTGTCCCGCCAGTGGGTGGGCGGTTCCGGGTCCCCCTGGAGGGACTCGCCCTGGACGCGGTCGAGCATCAGGTCGAGCAGCTCGGTCTTCCCGGGGACGTACCGGTACAGCGACATCGTCCCGACCCCGAGATCGGCCGCGACGCGCCGCATCGACACCGCGTCCAGGCCCTCCGCGTCGGCGACCCCGACCGCGGCCGTGACGATCCGGTCGAGGGTGAGGCCCGGCTTGGGGCCTCGGCTGGGGCGTCCGCCCGTGCCCCACAGGAGTTCCAGGCTGCTCGTCGTCGCGTCCTTCATGGGCTCACCTTAAAACTGAGTACATCGTACTCTGAATCGGGTACGGTGTACTCAGTTTCGCCGAACGGAGGATTCCCATGCACGAACACGCGGTCCTCGCCGAGGGCCTGCGCAAGCGGTACGGCGGCAGGCGCGGGAGCACGTACGCCCTCGACGGCCTCGACCTCACCGTCCGCCCCGGCACCGTCCACGGACTCCTCGGTCCCAACGGCGCCGGCAAGACCACCGCCGTGCGCGTCCTCGCCACCCTCCTGAGGCACGACGAGGGCCGGGCCGAGGTCGCCGGGCTCGACGTGGGCCGCGACCCGCGCGCCGTCCGCGCCCGGATCGGCCTCGCGGGCCAGTACGCCGCCGTCGACGAGGGCCTCACCGGCCGGCAGAACCTGGAGCTCTTCGGCCGCCTCTTCCACCTCGGCGCCCGCCGCGCCCGCGACCGCGCCGTCGAACTGCTGGACCGTTTCGACCTCGCCGAGGCCGCCGACAAGGGCGCGGGGAAGTACAGCGGGGGCATGCGCCGCCGCCTCGACCTGGCCGCCTCGATGATCCTCGCCCCGCGCGTCCTCTTCCTCGACGAACCGACCACCGGGCTCGACCCGCGCGGCCGCGGCGAGGTCTGGAACGCGGTCCGCACCCTGGTCGAGGGCGGCACGACGGTCCTGCTCACCACCCAGTACCTCGACGAGGCCGACCGGCTCGCGTCCAGGATCACGGTCATGGACCGGGGCCGGGCCATCGCCGACGACACCCCCGACGGGCTCAAGAACCGCGTGGGCGGCGACCGGATCGAGGTCGTCACGGCGGAACCCGCCGACCTCGCCGCCGCCCGCGCGGTCGTCGCCCGCCTGGCCGACGGCGAACCGGTCGTGGACGCCCACGAACGGCGGGTCCACGCCCCGGTCTCCGACCGGGTCACGGCCCTGACCGAGGTGGCCAGGACCCTTCAGGACGAACACATCGCGGTGGACGACATCGGACTGCGCCGCCCCAGCCTCGACGACGTCTTCCTCAGCCTGACCGGCCACGGCGCCCGTACGGACGGAGCAGCAGCATGACGACCACCGACCCGGTCTCCACCGTCGAGGCCACCCTCGACCTCACCCCCGGCACCCGCCACGGGCGCGCCTACTGGGCCGTCGTGGACTGCTGGAACGTGGTCCGCCGCACCCTGCTGAACTACCGCCGCCAGCCCCTCGCGATCCTCTGGGTGCTCGGCTTCCCCATCGTCTCCGTCCTGCTCTACGGGTTCGTCTTCGGCAGCGCGATGCGCGTCCCCGGCGGCGGCGACTACCGCGAGTTCCTGATGCCCGGCATGTTCGCGACGACCATGGCCTTCGGCTTCATGAACACGGCCACCACCGTCGTCACGGACGTCCGCAAGGGGGTCGTCGACCGCTTCCGCTCCATGCCGATGGCGCCGTCCGCCGTCACCACCGGCCGGGGCGTCGCCGACCTCCTCGTCGCCTGCGCCGAGCTCACGATCCTCGCCGTGACCGCCCTCGCCATCGGCTGGACCTCCGACGGCGGCCCCGCCGCGACGGTGCTCGCCTTCGGCCTGCTGCTGCTCCTGCGCTTCGCGCTGATCTGGGTCGGGGTGTGGGCCGGTCTCGTCCTGCCGAACGCCGAGGCCGCGGGCGCCCTGTACGCCGTGATCTTCCCGCTGACGATGGTCTCCAGCGTGTACGTCGCCCCCGGCCTGATGCCCTCCTGGCTGGCGCCCGCCGCCGCGTGGAACCCGATCTCCTCGACCGTCACCGCGACCCGCGAGCTGTTCGGCAACCCAGGGGCGGGCGGCGGCAGCTGGGTGGAGCAGAACGCCGTGCTCATGGCCTTCGTCTGGCCCCTCGCGATCACGGCGGTCTTCCTCCCGCTCGCGGTGCGCCGCTTCCAGCGCCTCAGCCGCTGACTCCCCGTCTCGACCGTGGGGGCCGCCGGGCCGACACTGGAAGGGGACCGGAAAACGCGTGGAGGAACCATGACGGCATTCACTCGCGAGAACACCCCCGTCGCCCTGGAGGGCGACGGCGTGGAGGTCCGGCTGAAGGACGTCGGCGGCGGCATGACGCTCGGCTTCGTCAGCCTCCCGAAGGGCATGGACATGGCTCCGGCGTTCAAGGGCCTGAAGGACGACATGTGCCAGTGCCCCCACTGGGGATACCTGCTCAAGGGCCGGATCAGGATGCGGACCGCTTCGGAAGAGGAGATCTTCGAGGCCGGTCAGGCGTACTACTGGGGACCGGGCCATGTGCCCGAGGCCCTGGAGGACGTCGAGGTCGTGGAGTTCTCGCCGACCGTCGAGTTCAACGAGGTCGTCGACCACATCAAGGCGCAGATGGGCTGACCCGCCCGGACGGTCGCCCGCGGGTACGGCGAAGGGCCCGGCATCGGCCGATGTCCGATGCCGGGCCCTTCCGTACGGCCAGGGGTCAGAGCTTCTCGATCACGTGGTCGATGCAGGCCGTCAGGGCCCGCACGTCCGCAGGGTCGACCGCCGGGAACATCGCGATCCGCAGCTGGTTGCGGCCCAGCTTGCGGTACGGCTCGGTGTCCACGATGCCGTTGGCGCGCAGCACCTTCGCCACCGCCGCCGCGTCGACGTCCTCGGCGAAGTCGATGGTGCCGATGACCTGCGAGCGCTTGGCCGCGTCCGTGACGAACGGCGTCGCGTACTTGGACTCCTCGGCCCAGCCGTACAGCGCCTGCGAGGACTCCTTCGTCCGGGCCACGGCCCAGTCCAGACCGCCCTGACCGTTGATCCACTTCAGCTGCTCGTTGAGCAGGAAGACGGTCGACAGCGCCGGGGTGTTGTACGTCTGGTTCTTCAGCGAGTTGTCGATCGCCGTCGGGAGCGAGAAGAACTCCGGGATGTGCCGGCCGGACGCGTGGATGCGCGCGGCGCGCTCCAGGGCGGCCGGCGAGAAGGCCGCGAGCCACAGGCCGCCGTCGGCGGCGAAGGACTTCTGCGGCGCGAAGTAGTAGACGTCCGACTCGGTGATGTCGACCGGGAGGCCGCCCGCGCCCGAGGTCGCGTCGACCAGGACGAGCGCGCCCTCGTCGGCGCCCGCGACCCGCTTCACCGGGGCCGCGACACCGGTGGAGGTCTCGTTGTGCGTGTACGCGTACACGTCGACGCCCGCCTCGGCCTGCGGCTCCGGGTGGGTGCCCGGGTCGGAGGAGATCACGGTCGGCTCGGCCAGCCAGGGGGCCAGCTTCGCGGCCTTCGCGAACTTGGAGGAGAACTCGCCGAAGGTGAGGTGCTGCGACTTCGACTCGATCAGCCCGTGGGTCGCGATGTCCCAGAAGGCGGTCGAGCCGCCATTGCCCAGGATCACCTCGTAGCCCTCGGGCAGCGAGAAGAGGTCACGCACTCCGGCACGTACCTCGCCGACCAGGTTCTTGACCGGAGCCTGGCGGTGGGACGTGCCGAGGAGGGAGGTGCCGGTGGCGGCCAGGGCGTCCAGCGCCTCCGTACGCACCTTGGAGGGGCCCGCGCCGAAACGGCCGTCGGCGGGCTTGATGTCAGCGGGAATCCGGATCTCAGCCACGAGGCGGAGCGTATCGGGTCGGACCGCACACGGCCGACGATGTCCGCCGGATGAGACGACAGGTGAGACATCCTGACCTCGTGCGAAAACACCACGAGCGGTCCGAGCTGGAGGCGGCGCTGCGCGCGGCCGTGGCAGGAGAGGTCGACTTCGGCACCACGGCGCGGGCGCTGATGACCATGGACGCGTCCAACTACCGCCGGGTGCCGGTGGGTGTGGTCGCGCCCCGGGACGCCGACGACGTGGCGGCGGTGCTGTCCGTCTGCCGCGCGCGCGGGGTGCCGGTCGTCCCCCGGGGCGGCGGCACGTCGATCGCGGGGCAGGCGACGGGGACGGGCATCGTGCTCGACCTCACCCGTCATATGCGCTCGGTCGTCTCCGTCGACCACGAGGCGCGGACCGCCGTGGTCCAGCCGGGCGTGGTCCTCGACCGGCTGCGGGACGCGGTTCGCCCGTACGGGCTGACTTTCGGCCCCGATCCCTCCACGCACAGCCGCTGCACCCTCGGCGGGATGATCGGCAACAACGCCTGCGGCGCGCACTCGGTGGCCTGGGGCACGACCGCCGACAACGTGCTCGCCCTCGACGTCCGTACGTACGGGGGCGAGGCGCTGCTCCCCGGGCGGGGGTGGCAGGGGGCCCCGGCGGGGCTGCGGGAGCTGATCGACCGGAATCTGGCGCTGGTGCGGACCGGATATCCGGAGGGTCTCCCGCGCAGGATCTCCGGCTACGCGCTCGACGCGCTGCTGCCGGAGCGGGGCGGCGACGTGGCCCGGCTGCTCAGCGGGAGCGAGGGGACGCTCGGAGTGGTGACGGAGGCGACCGTACGGCTCGTTCCGCTGCCCGCCTCGCCGGTCCTGGTGGTCCTCGGGTACGCGGACGAGAGCGCGGCGGCCGACGCGGCGGCCGGGCTCCTGCCGTACGGCCCGCTGACCGTGGAGGGGATGGCGGCCGATCTGGTGCGGGGCACCTCCGGGCTGCCGCGCGGCGGGGCCTGGCTGTTCGTGGAGACGGACGGGGAGGCGGCGGCGCGCGAGCTGGTGCGGGCGGCGGACGCGCTGGACGCCTCGGTGGTGGTCGACGCGGCGGACCAGCGGGCGCTGTGGCGGATCCGGGAGGACGCTGCGGGTACGGCGACCCGGATGCCCGGGGGCGGGGAGGCGTGGCCGGGGTGGGAGGACTGCGCGGTGCCGCCGGCCCGGCTGGGGGCGTACCTGCGGGAGTTCCGCGCCCTGCTGGCCGAGCACGGCCTGCGGGGGACGCCGTACGGGCACTTCGGCGACGGCTGCATCCACGTCCGTATCGACTTCGACCTGTACTCGGGCGCGGGGGTCGGCCGCTTCCGGGCGTTCTCCGAGGCGGTGGCCGACCTGGTGGTCGCGCACGGCGGCTCGCTCTCGGGGGAGCACGGGGACGGCCAGGCGCGGGCGGAGCTGCTGCCGCGGATGTACGGCTCCGAGCTGGTCGCGCTGTTCGGCGCGGTCAAGGACGTGTGGGACCCGGACGGCGGGCTGAACCCGGGGATGCTGGTGCGGCCGCTGCCGCTGGACGAGGGCCTGCGCTTCAAGGCCCTGCCGGTGGTGGGCCGGGAGGTGGCGCGCTGCGTGGGCGTGGCGAAGTGCCGGGTGGAGGGACCGACGTCGGGGCCGGAGGTGATGTGCCCCTCGTACCGGGCGACGGGGGAGGAGCGGCACTCGACGCGGGGCCGGGCGCGGCTGCTGCACGAGATGGCGCTCGGCGAGGTGATCACGGACGGCTGGCGCTCGGAGGAGGTCAAGGAGGCGCTCGACCTCTGTCTGTCGTGCAAGGGGTGCCGGAGCGACTGTCCGGTGGGCGTGGACATGGCCGCGTACAAGGCGCAGTTCCTGGACCGGCACTACGCGGACCGGCGGCGGCCGTGGTCGCACGTCACGATGGGGCGGCTGCCGGAGTGGCTGCGGATGTTCGGCCCGGCCCTGAACCTGGCGCGGATGTTCCCCTCGCGGTTCGCGGGCGTCGCCCCGGAACGGGAGCTGCCGAAGGTGGCGTCGCGGACGTTCGTCTCCTGGTTCGGTACGCGCCTGGAGACGGCATCGGACGTGTGGCTCTGGCCGGACACGTTCACCAACCATCTGGCGCCCCGGGTCGGCAAGTCGGCCGTACGGGTCCTGGAGGCGGCCGGGGTGCGGGTGGGGCTGCCGCCGGGGCGGGTGTGCTGCGGGCTGACGTACGTGTCGACGGGGCAGCTGGACCGGGCGCGGGCGACGATGGCCAGGACGCTCGACGTGATGGAGCCCGGGCTCGGCCACCCCGTGGTCGTCCTCGAACCGTCCTGTGCGGCGACCCTGCGGACGGACCTCCCGGAGCTCCTCCCGGACGACCCGCGCGCGCGGGAACTGGCCTCCTCCGTACGGACCTTCGCGCAGGCCCTGGAGGAGTTCGCCCCCGCGTGGGAGCCGCCCCGCCTGGACCACCCGGTCGCCGGCCAGACCCACTGCCACCAGCACGCGGTCCTGGGTGACGGGCCGGACCGCCGACTGCGCGAACGGATGGGCCTGGTGGGTGAGCTGAGCGGCGGCTGCTGCGGTCTCGCGGGCAACTTCGGCTTCGAGCCGGGCCATTACGAGGTCTCGGTGGCCTGCGCCGAGGACCAGCTCCTCCCGGCGGTCCGCGCGGCGGACGACAACGCGCTGATCCTGGCCGACGGCTTCTCCTGCCGCACCCAGCTCGAGTCCCTGGCGGGCCGCACGGCCCGGCACATGGCGGAGGTCCTGGCGGAGGCGGTCCGGGAGCAGTAACATACATACATGAATGTACGTGAGCAGCCGGACTCTCCGCGGCCGCGGCGTTCGACCCAGGCCGAGCGGCGGGAGCGGACGCGCGGCGCGCTGCTGGAGTCGGCGGCCCGGGGACTGTCCCGGCACGGGTACAGCAATCTCGTCCTGGAACAGGTGGCGAGGGACGCCGGCTACACGCGTGGCGCGCTCTACCACCAGTTCAAGGACAAGCAGGACCTCGCCCTCGCCGTGTCCGAATGGGTCTTCCAGGCCTGGGACCAGGAGGTCGGACAGCACGTCGAGCGCGAGCCGGACCCGCTCGCCGCGCTCCTCACCCTCGCCCGCGCCCACACCGTCTTCTGCCGGCGCGACATCGCCCGCGTGGTCGTCGCGCTGCGTCTGGAGTTCTCCGGGCAGGACCACCCGATCGGACAGCGGGTGGAGGCGGGCTATCGCGAGCTCCGCGACCTCTGCACGGCCTTCGTCGAAGCCGGACGCGCGGCGGGGACGATCCCCGGCGGACCGCCCGCCGGTGACGTCGCGCTCGCCTACATCGGCGCGCTCGAAGGAACCTCGATCGCCCTCGCCGGCCGCGTGCCCGACGACGTGTCACTCGTCGTCGCCGCGGTCGCGGGCGCCCTCGGGCTCGACCCCCGCACGACGCACCCCTCTGTACGGAACGAACCGCAGGAGGAACGCCATGGAACTTCCCAAGTCCGCGCACACGTCCCGCCCCTGGCGGATCCACGAGATAGCGCCTGACTTCCGTCTCTACGACGTCTGGGCGCTGCCCACGCCCGGCGGGCCCGACGAATTCCCGCGCCTGGTGGACAACTTCGCCGGTGGCGACACGGGTGACAACTCCTCCCCGGTCGCCCGCCTGCTCTTCGCGATCCGCTGGAAGCTCGGCAAGGTGCTCGGCTGGGACGACAGGGACAAGGGGCTCGGCTCCCGGGTGCCGACCCTGCGCGACCGGCTGCCGCAGGACCTGCGCGACGGCCCGGCCGGACCGGAGTTCACGCGGCTGCCCTTCACCTCCGTCTACCTGAGGGAGGACGAGTGGGCGGCGGAGATGGCCAACCGGACCATGCACGGAGTGATGCACCTGAGCTGGGTTCCCGACGGCGCGGGCGGCCACCGCGGCCAGATGGCCGTCCTGGTGAAGCCCAACGGCCTCTTCGGCAAGGCCTACATGGCCGCGATCTCCCCCTTCCGGCACCTGCTCGTGTACCCGCCGCTGATGCGCGACATCGGCCGCGAGTGGCGGGAGTCCGCGCCACGGGTGTGAGGGTGTCCGGGGTCAGACCGTCTCCGTGCGAAGGCCGGACGTGTCTGCGCGGCCCGCCGCGTTCGTCCTGGTGAACGCGCGGCGGTAGGTGCGCGGCGGTACGCCTCGGCGACGGACGAACTGTTCCCGCAGGACCGCCGCGCTGCCGTACCCGACCAGCCGGGCGATCTCCTCGACCGGGAGGTCCGTCGTCTCCAGGAGCTCCTCCGCCCTGCCGAGCCGCAGGCCGAGGAGCCAGGCATGAGGTGTCGTCCCGGTCGCGGCGGCGAAGCGGCGGGCGAAGGAGCGGCGGCTCATCAGGGCGCGGCGGGCCAGTTCGGCCACGGGCAGCGGCTCGTGGAGGTGTTCGCGCGCCCAGGCGAGGACGCCGGCCAGCCGCTCGTCCTCGCAGTCCTCGGGGACGGGGGCGGCGACGTACTGCGCCTGGCCGCCGTCGCGGTGGGGCGGGAGGACGAGGTCGCGGGCGACGGCGTTCGCGGCGGCGGATCCGTACTCGCGGCGCAGCAGATGGAGGCAGAGGTCGAAGCCGGCCGCGGCGCCCGCGCCGGTGAGGATCCGGCCCTCGTCGACGTACAGGGCGTCCCGCTCGACGGTCACGGACGGGTGGCGGCGCGCGAGCAGGTCGGCGAACCGCCAGTGGGTGGTGGCCCGCAGCCCGTCGAGCAGCCCGGCGGCGGCGAGCGCGAACGCCCCGACGCAGTGCGCCCCGACGAGTGCGCCGCGGGCGTGGGCGGCCCTGAGCGCGTCGAGCACGGGGGCGGGCGGCGGGGTGCGGAAGTCGGCCCAGGGGAGGGCGAGTACGAGATCGGCGGATGCGAGGCGGTCGAGCCCGTGGGTGACGGCCAGCGGCACGCCGAGGTCGGTCGTGACCGTCCCGGGCCGGTCGGAGCAGAGCGCGAAGTCGAAGCGGGGCAGGCCCTCGGGGGGTGCGCCGAAGACCTCGGAGACGAGCCCGACGGCGAGCATGCCGACGCGCGGCGGGGCGTAGGCGGCGATGCTGAGGAAGGGCGGCATGCGGGGAGTCTGGCACGCGCCTGGCACAAAACCTGCGATGGGTGGCAGCACGGCCACTCGTCGACGGCCTCCCGCCCGGCGAAGCTTGCGGTCATGACAGACAAGCCGCGTGCCAGCACCGCCACCTACACCGTCCTGACCACCGGGTACACCACGTCCACGGGCCCCGGCGTCGCCGCCACCGTCTCGTACGTGACCGACGGCGACCGCCATGTGATCGTCGACCCGGGCATGGTCGCGAGCCGCGACCGCATCCTCGGCCCGCTGGCCGAACTGGGCCTGGGCCCGGACGACATCACCGACGTCGTGCTCAGCCACCACCACCCCGACAACACCATGAACGTGGGCCTGTTCGGCCGGGCGCGCGTCCACGACCACAAGGCCGAGTACCTGAACGACCAGTGGACCGACCGGGACGCCGAGGGCCACGAACTCACCCCGTCGCTGCGCCTGATCCGCACCCCCGGCCACAGCCCGGAGGACATCACGCTGCTCGCCGGCACGGCCGAGGGCGTCGTCGCCTTCGTCGGCGACCTCTGGTGGCGCCCGGACGGCCCGGCGGAGGACCCGGTGGCTCCCGACCGGGACGGACTCCGCACCTCGCGCCGCCGCGTCCTCGCGACCTCCGACGTCGTGGTCCCGGGCCACGGCCACCCGTTCCCCGCGGGCCCCGACGCCGTTCTTTGACCCACGGCGCTCACGCTCGTGCTCAGGCGCCCTGGGCGATGGTGCGGGCCAGGGCGACCAGGAGGTGGGTCGACGGGTGGGGGGAGGCGTCGCGCCAGGCCAGGAGGACGTGCACCGGTGGGGCATCCGCGAGGGGACGGTAGGTGACGCCGGGGTGGGGGTGCATCGCCGCCGTCGACGCCGAGGAGACGCCGACCCCGCGGCCGGCCGCGATCGCCGTGAGCCAGTCGTCGGTGTTGCCGACCGTCAGGGTGGCGGCCGGGCGGTGCGCCGCTGGCCACAGGGCGGGGGTCGTCGTGCCGGAGACCGTGTTGAGGACGACCGTCTCGTCCGCCAGGTCCGCGAGTGTCAGGGTCGTACGGGAGGCCAGCGCGCTGTCCGTCGCCACCGCGGCCACCCGGTGCTCGGTCGCCAGCTCCTCCGTCGCCAGGCCCGGCGCGTCCACCGGCCCCCTGAGCAGCGCCGCGTCCACCTCGCCGCGGACCAGGCCCGCCGTGCGGTCGTCGATGCGGAGCAGCTCCAGCGGGGTCTCGGGGTGCTCGCGCTGCCAGCGCCGTAGCAGCGGCGTGGTGAACGGGCCGAAGGCCGACCACGCGTGGCCGAGCCGCAGCGGCCGGTGGCGCAGCCGCTCCGGGTCGAGGGCCGTGTCGAACGCCGCGACCGCCGCCGCCGCGCGGTCGTGGAAGGCGCGCCCCTCGGCGGTGAGCGCCAGGTGGTGCGTGGAGCGGTCGACGAGCCGGACGCCGAGGTGTTTCTCCAGCGCGGCGAGCGTGCGGGAGACCGCGGGCTGGGTGAGGTGGAGCCGGGCGGCTGCCCTGGTCACGTTGCCCTCCTCCGCGATGGCGAGGAAGCAGCGGAGATGACGCAGCTCGATGCTCATGCATCCGGAGCATAACCGCAGCCCAATCGGCATTTCACGTGCCGCGCGGGCGCTCGTAGCGTGAGAGGCGGAACCCCCTTGACGAGTCTATTATTCTGGACTTGAAGGTCTAATCTGATGAACTAGGCAGGGAGTGAGCCGGTGGACAGCCCGGTCAAGGACATCGCCGCAGGCTCGGCACCGGCGGCGGCTTCGGGCCCCGCGCAGGGGCCCGCGCCGGGCGCCGTGGCCGCCACCCCGTCCGCCGCCGGCCGTGGCGCCGGCGCTGCCACCGCCGCCGGGCGTGCCACCCGGCTCGGGCCCGTCGCGCTCGTCGTCGCCGGCGGGCTCTCCGTGCAGTTCGGGTCGGCCGTCGCCGTCATGCTCATGCCCCGCGCGGGCGCCCTCGGCGTCGTCACGCTGCGGCTCGTCCTCGCCGCCCTCGTCCTGCTGATCGTCTGCCGCCCCAAGGTCCGCGGCTACGGCCGCGCCGACTGGGGCACCGTCGTCGCCTTCGGCACCGCCATGGCGGGCATGAACATCCTCTTCTACCAGGCCGCGGACCGTATCCCGCTCGGCGCCGCCGTGACCCTGGAGGTCCTCGGCCCGCTCGTCCTCTCCGTGATCGCCTCGCGCCGGCTGATGAACCTGCTCTGGGCCGGGCTCGCGCTCGGCGGCGTCGTCCTGCTCAGCGGCGGCGGCTTCGACCGGCTGGATCCGGTCGGCGCGGCCTTCGCGCTCGCGGCGGGCGCGATGTGGGCGGCGTACATCGTCTTCAGCGCCCGGACCGGCCGGCGCTTCCCGCAGGCGGACGGGCTGGCGCTGGCGATGGCGTTCGGCGCGGTCCTGAGCCTGCCGTTCGGCCTCGTCGAGGCGGGCGACAAGCTCCTCGTCCCCTCCACGATCGGCCTCGGCCTCGCCGTCGCGCTGATGTCCTCCGTCCTCCCCTACACCCTCGAACTCCTCGCCCTGCGCCGCCTCCCCGCCCCCACCTTCGCGATCCTGATGAGCCTGGAACCGGCCATCGCGGCGGGCGCCGGCTTCCTCGTCCTGAGCCAGGCGCTCTCCCTGACCGACGCGCTCGCGATCGCCCTGGTCATCGCGGCGAGCATGGGCGCCGTCCGCACCCAGATGAAGCGCGCCGCCGCCCTGCCGCCCCAGGCCTAGGGCCTCTCGTTTGGATCTTGCCGGGCTCGCGTGCCCTGGTGCCGCGCCTCGCCGCGTTGTCGTCGGTCGGCATGGCTCCGCCATGCCTCCCTCCTCCGCCTTGCGATCCACGGCACCAGACCCCGCTCACTGATCCGGCCTGATCCAAACGAAAGACCCTAGCTGCGCCGGGGCTCCAGAGCCCTGGGCCCTGGGACCCCTGGGCTTCTAGGGCGTGTACTGGCCCGCGTACTCCTCGGTCGGCGGGGTCGGGGTGATCACGTCGATGAGCACCCCGTCCGGGGCACCGACGATGAAGTGCCGCTGCCCGAACTCCTCCGTGCGCAGCGGGAGGAGTTCGGGCAGGCCCGCCTCGCCGACCAGCCGGCGGTGCTCCGCGTCGACGTCCCGCACCTCGAAGTTGAGCAGCAGGCCGCCCTGGGTGGGCGTGCGGTACCCCTCGGGGAGGGTCGGGTGGCCGTGGTCGAGCAGTGCGAGCTCGTAGTGCGGTGCGTCGGGGCGGCGCAGGCTCACGTACCAGTCGGCCTCGAAGGTCGTCGTGAAGCCGAGATGGCGGGTGTAGAAGTCGCGTGCGGCGGCGACGTCGCGGGTGCAGATCACGGGATAGAAGCTGTCGAGCCCGGTCCTCATGGCGTGACTCCTCTGCGCGTGCGTCCATTTCACATACCCGGAGTATGTGAATCGTACGGTTAGCATACCCGGGGTATGCGAAACGGGAAGGGCGGTACGGAGTGATGGCGGACGTGCGGGCGGCGGGCAGCCGGGCGGAGCAGCGGGCGGCGACCCGGCGGGCACTGCTGGCCGAAGGGCGGCGGCGGTTCGCCGAGGACGGCTACCACGGCGTGGTCCTCGCCGAAGTGGCCCAGGCCGTCGGGGTCACCAAGGGCGCCGCCTACCACCACTTCGAGAGCAAGGCCGGGCTCTTCCGTGCCGTGGTCGCCGAGGTCCAGCGGGAGCTGGGCGAGCGGGTCGCGGCCGCCGCGGAGGAGCGGGACGACCCCTGGGAGCAGCTCCGCGCCGGCTGCCGGGCCTTTCTGGCCGCCGGTTCCGACCCCGCCGTACGGCGGATCGTTCTGGTCGACGCGCCGACGGTGCTGGGGTGGGAGGAGTGGCGGGCCCTGGACGAGGAGTCCTCCGCCCGGCACCTGGCCGAGGCCCTGACCGCCCTGGTCGACGCCGGGGTCATCGCCGATCAGCCGGTCGAGCCCTTGGCGCGCCTGCTGTCGGGCGCGATGAACGAGGCCGCCCTCTGGCTCGCCCGGAGCGGTACGCCCGAGTCGCTCGACCTCACGGTGAGCGCGCTGGACGGCCTCCTGGCCGGGATCCGCCGCCGGGAACCCTGACGCGTCGGCAGTCGGCCGAAAAAAGTAAAGCAAGCACGCTTGATTGTTTCTCGCGCCGCTGCCATGCTCCTCGGCACACGCCCGTGTCCCGAGGGGAGCGCACCGTGTCCGACCCTGTCGTCGTGCTCGACGATCTGCGCAGTGAGAGCGAGGAGGTCGACCGGCTCGTACGGGAGCTGAGCGACGACAGATGGGCCGCGCCCACTCCCGCCGCCGGCTGGACCGTCGCCCATCAGATCGCGCACCTCGCCTGGACCGACCGGGCCGCCCTGCTCGCCGTCACCGACCCCGAGGGGTTCGGTGCCGAGGCCGAGAAGGCGCTCGCCGCGCCCGGGACGTTCGTCGACGACGGAGCGGAGGCGGGGGCCGCGCTGCCGCCCGCCGAACTCCTCGGGCGCTGGCGCGTCGGGCGCGAGCGGTTGCAGATGGCCCTGCGCACCGCCCCGCCCGGCGCCCGGTTCCCCTGGTACGGGCCGCCCATGAGCGCCCCCTCCATGGGCACCGCCCGGCTCATGGAGACCTGGGCGCACGGTCAGGACATCGCCGACGCCCTCGGTGCCGTCCGCGAGCCGACCGCCCGGCTGCGCCACGTCGCCTGGATCGGCATCCGCGCCCGCGACTACGCCTATCTCGTACGGGGGATCACCCCGCCCGCCGAGCCGTTCCGGGTCGAACTGACCGCCCCCGACGGCCAGGAGTGGGTGTACGGGCCCGAAGACGCCGCGCAGCGGATCACCGGCCCCGCCCTCGACTTCTGCCTCCTCGTCACCCAGCGCGTCCACCTCGACGACGCCGCGCTCGGCGCCCAGGGCGCCGACGCCGCGCACTGGCTCACCATCGCCCAGGCCTTCGCGGGCCCGGCCGGCACCGGCCGCGCGCCGCAGGGGGCGTAGGTGGACCTCCTCCGCATCGGCAACGCCTCCGGCTTCTACGGCGACCGGTTCGACGCGGTCCGCGAGATGCTCACCGGCGGTGAACCGGGCTCCCTCGACGTCCTCACCGGCGACTACCTGGCCGAACTGACCATGCTCATCCTCGGCCGCGACCTCCTGAAGGACCCGAACGCCGGGTACGCCAGGACCTTCCTGCGCCAGATGGAGGAGGGCCTCGGCCTCGCCCACGAGCGCGGCGTCCGGATCGTCACCAACGCGGGCGGCCTCAACCCCGCCGGTCTCGCCGAGGCCCTCGACGGGCTCGCCGCCCGGCTCGGGCTGCCCACCCGTGTCGCCTACGTCGAGGGCGACCGGCTGCCGCCCCGGGACGGTGTCCTGACCGCCAACGCCTACCTCGGCGGCGCCGGGATCGCCGCCTGCCTGGCCGCCGGCGCCGACGTCGTCGTCACCGGCCGCGTCACCGACGCCGCCCTCGTCACCGGCCCCGCGCAGTGGCGCTTCGGCTGGGACGCGCAGGAGTACGACAAGCTGGCCGGCGCGGTCGTCGCAGGACACGTCCTGGAGTGCGGCACCCAGGCCACCGGCGGCAACTACGCCTTCTTCGCCGACCACGACCGGCACGCGATGCGCCGCCCCGGCTTCCCGATCGCCGAACTCCACGCCGACGGCAGCGCCGTCATCACCAAGCACCCCGGCACCGGCGGCGTCGTCGACCTCGGCACCGTCACCGCACAGCTCCTGTACGAGACGTCCGGTGCCCGCTACGCCGGACCCGACGTGACCGCCCGGCTCGACACCGTACGGCTCACCCAGGACGGGCCGGACCGGGTGCGGATCGACGGCGTACGGGGGGAGGCCCCGCCGCCCACCCTCAAGGCCGGGCTCACCCGGATCGGCGGCCACCGCAACGAGGTCGTCTTCGTCCTCACCGGACTCGACGTCGACGCCAAGGCCCGGCTCGTCAGGGAACAGGTCGAGGACGCCTTCCAGCACTCCAAGTCCCGCCCCGCCGAGGTCCGTTGGGAGCTGGCGCGGACGGACCGGGCGGACGCCGACACCGAGGAGACCGCGAGCGCGCTCCTCCGGCTCGTCGTCCGCGACCCCGCGCCCGAACCCGTCGGGCGCGCCCTCAGCGGCGCCGCGATCGAACTCGCCCTCGCGAGCTACCCCGGCTTCCACGTCACCGCCCCACCTGGCAAGGGCGCGCCCTACGGCGTCTTCGAGGCCGCGTACGTCCCCGCCGCCGACGTCCCGCACACGGCCGTCCTGCCCGACGGGAGCCGGATCCACCTCCCCGTACCCGCCCGGACGCGGGAGCTGGAGCCGGTCGACGAACCACCCCTGCCGGAGCCGCCCGCACCGGGGCCGACGCGGCGGGCGCCCCTCGGCCGCGTCGCCGGGGCCCGCAGCGGCGACAAGGGCGGCGACGCGAACATCGGCGTCTGGGTCCGCACGGACGCCGCGTGGCGCTGGCTCGTCCACACACTGACCGCCGACCGACTGCGCCACCTCCTGCCGGAGACCGCCGGCCTGGACGTCGTACGGCACGTCCTGCCGAACCTGCGCGCCGTGAACTTCGTCGTCACCGGGATCCTCGGCGAGGGCGTCGCCTCCCAGGCCCGCTTCGACCCGCAGGCGAAGGCCCTCGGCGAGTGGCTGCGCGCCCGCGAACTCGACGTACCGGAGGAACTCCTGTGACCGTCCCGGAGGAACTGCTGTGACCGTCCTCGCCTCCGCCCTCGACACGGGCGGACCCGACTACGCGGCCCACCGCGCCGCCATGCTCGACAAGCTGGCCGCCCTCGGCACCGAGCACGCCAAGGCCCTCGCCGGCGGCGGCGAGAAGTACGTCGCCCGTCACCGGGGGCGCGGCAAGCTGCTGGCCCGCGAGCGGATCGAGCTGCTCGTCGATCCCGACACCCCGTTCCTGGAGCTGTCCCCGCTCGCCGCCTGGGGCAGCGACTACCCCGTCGGCGCGTCGATCGTCACCGGCATCGGTGTCGTCGAGGGCGTCGAGTGCCTGATCACCGCCAACGACCCGACCGTGCGCGGCGGTGCCTCCAACCCGTGGACGCTGAAGAAGGCCCTGCGCGCCAACGAGATCGCCTACGCCAACCGGCTCCCGGTCATCTCGCTCGTCGAGTCCGGCGGCGCCGATCTGCCGTCCCAGAAGGAGATCTTCATCCCCGGGGGCGCGCTCTTCCGCGACCTGACCCGGCTCTCCGCCGCCGGCATCCCGACGATCGCCGTGGTCTTCGGCAACTCCACGGCCGGCGGGGCGTACGTCCCCGGGATGTCCGACCACACCGTGATGATCAAGGAGCGGTCGAAGGTCTTCCTCGGCGGTCCGCCGCTGGTGAAGATGGCCACGGGCGAGGAGAGCGACGACGAGTCGCTCGGCGGCGCCGAGATGCACGCCCGCACCTCCGGACTCGCGGACCACTACGCCGTCGACGAGGTCGACGCCCTGCGCCAGGCCCGGCGCATCGTCGCGCGCCTCAACCACCGCAAGGCGCACGCCGATCCGGCCCTCGCGGAGCCTCCGAAGTACGACGAGGAGGAGCTGCTCGGGATCGTGCCCGGGGACCTGAAGACCCCCTTCGACCCGCGCGAGGTGATCGCCCGGATCGTCGACGGCTCCGACTTCGACGAGTTCAAGCCGCTGTACGGGCCGAGCCTGGTGACGGGCTGGGCGGAGCTGCACGGCTATCCGGTGGGCGTCCTGGCGAACGCCCAGGGCGTGCTGTTCAGCGCGGAGTCCCAGAAGGCGGCGCAGTTCATCCAGCTCGCGAACCAGCGCGACATCCCGCTGGTCTTCCTGCACAACACCACCGGCTACATGGTCGGCAGGGAGTACGAACAGGGCGGCATCATCAAGCACGGCGCGATGATGATCAACGCGGTGTCGAACTCGCGCGTGCCGCATCTGAGCGTGCTGATGGGCGCGTCGTACGGCGCCGGGCACTACGGCATGTGCGGCCGGGCCTACGACCCGCGCTTCCTCTTCGCCTGGCCGAGCGCCAAGTCGGCCGTCATGGGCCCCCAGCAGCTGGCGGGCGTGCTCTCCATCGTCGCGCGCGCGAGCGCCGCCGCGAAGGGGCAGCCATACGACGACGAGGCCGACGCGGGGCTGCGCGCGATGGTCGAGGCGCAGATCGAGTCGGAGTCGCTGCCGATGTTCCTGTCGGGGCGGCTGTACGACGACGGCGTCATCGACCCCCGCGACACCCGCACGGTCCTCGGGCTGTGCCTGTCCGCGATCCACACGGCACCGGTCGAGGGCGCGCGCGGCGGCTTCGGCGTCTTCCGAATGTGAGGCGAGTGATGATCTCCAGGCTGCTGGTCGCCAACCGGGGCGAGATCGCCTGCCGGGTGTTCCGCACCTGCCGGGAGCTGGGCGTCGGGACGGTCGCCGTGTACTCGGACGCGGACGCCTCCGCCCTGCACGTACGGGAGGCCGACGCGGCCGTACGGCTGCCGGGGGCGACGCCCGCCGAGACGTACCTGCGCGGGGACCTGGTGGTGAAGGCGGCGCTCGCGGCGGGCGCGGACGCGGTGCACCCCGGGTACGGCTTCCTGTCGGAGAACGCGGAGTTCGCGCGGGCCGTGCTCGACGCCGGCCTGGTCTGGATCGGCCCTCCGCCGGAGGCGATCGAGGCGATGGCCTCGAAGACCCGGGCGAAGGAGCTCCTCGGGGTCGAGCCCCTGGTGGACGTCACCGAGGCGGACCTGCCGGTCCTCGTGAAGGCGGCGGCGGGCGGCGGCGGCCGTGGCATGCGGGTCGTCCGCGAACTGGCCGCCCTCGAGGGGGAGCTGGCGGCCGCCTCGGCGGAGGCGGCGAGCGCCTTCGGGGACGGCGAGGTGTTCGTCGAGCCGTACCTGGAGAACGGCCGCCACGTGGAGGTCCAGATCCTCGCCGACACGCACGGCACGGTGTGGGCGCTCGGCACCCGCGACTGCTCGCTCCAGCGCCGCCACCAGAAGGTGATCGAGGAGGCCCCGGCGCCGGGTCTGCCGCCGTCGCTGCTCGCCGAGCTGTACGACCGTTCGGTGTCGGCGGCGAAGGCGGTCGGCTACGTCGGCGCGGGCACGGTCGAGTTCCTGGTCGCCGATGTCCCCCAAACTCTCGGCTCCGCTCGAGCAGGGGGGACCCCCAAGGCGCACTTCCTGGAGATGAACACGCGCCTCCAGGTGGAGCACCCGGTGACGGAGGAGGTCCACGGCGTGGACCTGGTGGCCCTCCAGATCACCGTCGCGGAGGGAGGGGCGCTGGCCCCGGAGCCGCCCGCCGCGTCGGGTCACGCGATCGAGGCCCGCCTCTACGCGGAGGACCCGGCGTCGGGCTGGACGCCGCAGACGGGCACGCTGCACGCGCTGGAGTTCCGTGCGGGGCCCCGCGTCGACACCGGCTACGTCTCCGGGGACACCATCGGCGTGCACTACGACGCCATGCTCGCCAAGGTCGTCGTCCACGCGGCCACCCGCCCCGAGGCCGTCCGCAAACTCGCCCACGTGCTGGAGCGGGCCCGGATCCACGGGCCCGTGACCAACCGCGACCTGCTGGTCGCGAGCCTGCGGCATCCGGAGTTCGGCGACCCCGCCCGCCTCGACACCGGGTTCTACGAACGGAACCTCGACACGCTCACACAGGCCCCGCCCGGCGAGGCGTACGCGGCCGTCGCCGCCGCACTCGCGCAGGCCGCCGCCAACGGAGGCCGTTTCGGAGGGGGTTGGCGGAACCTGTGCTCGCAGGACCAGATCGCCACGTACGGCGAGCACGAGGTCCGCTACCGGCCCACCCGCGGGGGATACACCGTCACCGCCCCCGAGGGCGTCCGGACCGTGCACGTCACCGCCGATCGCGTACGGCTCGAAGTCGACGGCGTCGTCCGGGACTTCGAGGTCGCCCGGCACGGCGACACCGTGCATGTCGGCCCGCACCGGCTCACCGCCGTACCCCGCTTCCCCGACCCCACCGAGCAGCGCGAACCCGGCTCCCTGCTCGCCCCCATGCCCGGCACCGTCGTCCGCGTCGCCGACGGCCTCGCGCCCGGCGCGCACGTCACCGCCGGACAGCCGCTCCTCTGGCTGGAGGCCATGAAGATGGAGCACCGCGTCGTCGCTCCCGCCTCCGGCACGCTCACCGCGCTCCACGCCGCCCCCGGCCGCCAGGTCGAGGTCGGTGCCCTGCTCGCCGTCGTACAGCAGTCCGTACAGACCGAAGCACAGGAGGACCAGACCGTATGAGCACCATGATCGAGAGCGAAGAGCTCACCGCGCTCCGGGCCGCCGTCTCGGCGCTCGGACACCGCCACGGTCCCGGCTTCGACCGGGCCGCGCTCTGGGCGGAGGCGGGCAAGCTCGGCTACCTGGGGGTGAATCTGCCCGAGGAGTACGGCGGCGGGGGCGGCGGCATGGCCGAGCTGTCGATCGTCCTGGAGGAGGCGGGGGCCGCCGGCGCCCCGCTCCTGATGATGATCGTCTCGCCCGCCATCTGCGGCACCGTCATCGCCCGCTTCGGCACCGAGGAACAGAAGGCGACCTGGCTGCCGGGCCTGGCCGACGGCTCGCGCACCATGGCCTTCGGCATCACCGAGCCCGACGCCGGCTCCAACTCCCACCGGATCACGACCACGGCCACGAAGACCGAGGACGGCTGGGTCCTCAACGGCCGCAAGGTCTTCGTGTCGGGCGTCGACATCGCCGACGCGACCCTGATCGTCGGCAGGACCTCGGACGCCCGGACGGGCAGCCTCAAGCCCTGCCTCTTCGTCGTCGACCGGGACGCCCCCGGCTTCCAGCGGCGTCAGATCGACATGGAACTCGACGCGAACGAGAAGCAGTTCGAGCTGATCCTCGACGACGTCCACCTCCCCGCCGACGCGCTGGTGGGCGACGAGGACGCGGGCCTGCTCCAGCTCTTCGCCGGGCTCAACCCCGAGCGCATCATGACGGCGGCGTTCGCGATCGGCATGGGCCGCTACGCCCTCGCCCAGGCCGTGAAGTACGCCAAGGAGCGCACGGTCTGGAAGGCCCCCATCGGCGCCCACCAGGCCATCGCCCACCCCCTCGCCCAGGCCCACATCGAGCTGGAGCTGGCCCGGCTGATGATGCAGAAGGCCGCCGCCCTGTACGACGCGGGCGACGACGTCGGCGCCGGCGAGGCCGCCAACATGGCCAAGTACGCCGCCGGAGAGGCCTGCGTGAAGGCCGTCGACCAGGCCGTCCACACCCTCGGCGGCAACGGCCTCACCCGCGAGTTCGGCCTCGCCCGCCTGATCGCCGCCTCCCGCGTCGCCCGGATCGCACCGGTCAGCCGGGAGATGATCCTCAACTACGTGTCCCACCAGTCCCTGGGTCTCCCCAAGTCGTACTGACCCGGTCCATCCTGACCCGGCACGCCATCTCCGCACCTTCCACCTCTCCCAGGGGGCACGCATGGTGTTTCACAGCGAGTACGCGGACGTCCCGGTCGTATCCCTCCCCATCCACGAGGCCGTCCTCGGCCGGTCCGCCGAGTTCGGGGACGCGCCGGCCCTGATCGACGGGGTGGGCGGGACGACCCTCACCCACGCCCAGGTCGACGCCCTCCACCGGCGCGTCGCCGCCGGGCTCGCCGAGGCCGGGGTCCGCAAGGGGGACGTCGTCGCCCTGCACAGCCCCAACACCGTCCTGTTCCCCGTCGCCTTCTACGCGGCCACCCGCGCCGGCGCCTCCGTCACCACCGTCCACCCGCTCGCCACGCCGGAGGAGTTCGCCAAGCAGCTCCAGGACTCCTCCGCGCGCTGGATCGTCACCGTCTCCCCGCTGCTCGCCCCGGCCCGCCGGGCCGCCGAACTCGCCGGCGGCGTCGAGGAGATCTTCGTCTGCGACCAGGCGCCCGAGGGCGAGGGGATCCGGTCCCTCCAGTCCATGGCCGCCACCACCGCCCCCGAACCGGACATCGCCTTCGACCCCGACGAGGACGTCGCCGCCCTGCCGTACTCCTCCGGCACCACCGGAGTCCCCAAGGGCGTGATGCTCACCCACACCTCGATCGCCACCAACCTCGCCCAGCTCGACCCCCTCGTCCCCATGGGCCCCGGCGACCGCATCCTCGCGGTCCTCCCGTTCTTCCACATCTACGGCCTCACGGCCCTGATGAACGCGCCCCTGCGGCAGGGCGCGACCGTCGTCGTCCTGCCCCGCTTCGACCTCGACCAGTTCCTCTCGGCGATCGAGAAGCACCGCATCAACGGCCTGTACGTGGCCCCGCCGATCGTCCTCGCGCTCGCCAAGCACCCGGCCGTCGCCGACCACGACCTCTCCTCACTGGAGTACATCGTCAGCGCCGCCGCACCGCTCGACGCCTCCCTCGCCGAGGCCTGCTCGGCCCGGCTGGGGCTGCCGCCCGTCCGCCAGGCGTACGGGATGACCGAGCTGTCGCCCGGCACGCACGTCGTGCCCCTCGACGCCGTCGGCCCTCCGCCCGGCGCCGTCGGCAGGCTGCTGCCCTCCACCGAGATGCGCATCCTGTCCCTCGACGACCCGTCGAAGGACGCCGCGCCGGGGGCCGAGGGCGAGGTCGCCATCCGGGGCCCGCAGGTCATGAAGGGGTACCTGGGACGCCCCGACGCCACCGCCGCGATGATCGACGCCGACGGCTGGGTCCACACCGGGGACATCGGCCGCGTCGACGAGGACGGCTGGCTGTTCGTCGTGGACCGGGTCAAGGAACTCATCAAGTACAAGGGCTTCCAGGTCGCCCCGGCCGAACTCGAGGCCCTGCTGCTCACCCACGAGGGCATCGCCGACGCGGCCGTGATCGGCGTGACCGACGAGGAGGGCACGGAGATCCCCAAGGCGTACGTCGTCCGGCAGCCGACCGCGCCGGAGCTGGGCGCCGAGGACGTCATGGCGTACGTGGCCGGAAAGGTCGCCCCGTACAAGAAGATCAGGCGCGTGGAGTTCATCGACGGAGTGCCGCGCGCCGCGTCGGGGAAGATCCTGCGTCGTGAGTTGAGGGACCGCGAGTGACCGAGCTGAGGGACGACGCATGAAGCTGGACCGTGGCATCGCCACACTGACGCTGGACTCCCCGGAGAACCGCAACGCGCTCTCGGCGGCCCTGGTCGCCGAGCTGGCGGGGACGCTCACCGAGTGCGGACAGGATCCGGCCGTACGGGCGGTGGTTCTCACCCACACCGGCTCGACGTTCAGCGCGGGCGCCGACCTGAAGGCCCCGCCGAGCCCGTACGCCTTCGTGGACCTGCTGCGGCAGATCGTCGAGCTGCCCAAGCCGGTGGTGGGCGTGGTGCGCGGCCACGTCCGGGCGGGCGGCCTGGGGCTGCTCGGGGCGTGCGACATCGTGGTGGCCTCGGACGCGTCGGACTTCGCGCTCACGGAGGTACGGATCGGGGTCGCGCCCGCGGTCATCTCGCTGACGCTGCTGCCGAAGCTGGAGCCGCGCGCGGCGGCGCGGTACTACGTCACCGGGGAGCGCTTCGGGACGGCGGAGGCCCGCGCGATGGGCCTGGTGACCGCCGGCGAGGACGCCCTGGACGCGATCCTCGACGGGCTGCGCAAGGGCTCCCCGCAGGGGCTGGCCGAATCGAAGCGCCTGGTCACGGCTAAAGTCCTGGAAACCTTCGAACGCGAAGCGGAGGACCTGGTCCAGAGGTCGGCCACGCTCTTCGCCTCCGCCGAGGCACGCGAAGGGATGACGGCCTTCCTCGAACGACGGGACCCCGAATGGCGGTTGTGACCGGCCCGAAGCAGGACAGGAGCCGCGCCACCCGGCAGCGGCTCCTGGAGGCGGCGGTGTCCTGCCTGGCCGAACACGGCTGGGCGGGCTCCACCGTCGCGGTGGTCGCCGAGCGGGCTGGCGTCTCGCGGGGCGCGGCCCAGCACCACTTCCCGACCCGGGAGGACCTCTTCACGGCGGCCGTCGAGTACGTCGCCGAGGAGCGGTCGGAGGCGCTGCGCACCCTCCCGGCCCGCAACCGCCGCGAGGCCGTGTCGGCGCTGGTCGACCTCTTCACCGGGCCGCTCTTCCGCGCCGCCCTCCACCTCTGGGTGGCGGCGGCCCACGAACCGCAGCTGCACGCGCGCGTGACGGAGCTGGAGGCGCGCGTCGGCCGCGAGTCCCACCGCATGGCGGTGACCCTCCTCGCCGCGGACGAATCGGTCCCCGGTGTGCGGGAGACGGTCCAGGGCTTCCTGGACATGGCCCGCGGCCTCGGCCTCGCGACCCTCCTGACGGACGACCGGGCCCGCCGGGACCGGGTGGTGGCCCAGTGGTCGAAGCTCCTGGACGAGGCGCTGGGCTGAGCTCAGGCCGGTCCCGACAGGGCCGCGAGGTAGCCGGTCAGCGCCGCCGCCGTGCCGGCGAGCGGGAAACGGGCGCCGAGCTGACCGTCCGGGCGTACGAGGAAACCGGTCGGGCCGTCGGGCCGGTACAGCCGCGCGAACTCCCCGGCCGCGTCCCGGTACCCCGAGCCCGCCCCGTCCGCGTCGGCGTCGGCGTCGCGGGCGAGCACGGCGACGGTCGCGAGCCCGCCCTCCGGCGCCGGGCCGACGCCGCCGGGCGCGACGCCGTCGGCCGGGGCCAGGCCGTCCTCCGAGGCCAGACCGCCTTCCGACGCGAGGCCGGTCTCCGAAGGCTCCCGCCCGCCGACGACCGCGGCGACCACGGCGCCCGCCTCGGCGGCCCTGGCCAGATCGGCGGCCTGGTCCGCGTAGAGCAGCAGGACGTGGCCGGTGCGGCCGCGCAGGACGTCGAGGAGCCGCAGCGGGTAGGTGGCGAGGGGGAGCGTCAGACCGCCGCAGTCGGGGGCCCGGTCGCCGGGCTGGGGCGCGTCGTCCGGCCCGTAGGGGCTGCCGGCGAGCGGACCGCCCCGGTAGGAGACGAGCAGCTGGGCCTCCCGGAGCATCAGGGTGGCCGGGTCCTCGGAGTCGTTCTCGATGCCCTGGTTCGCGTGCCGTACGGTCCGGCCCACGACCTCCTCGCCGACCGGGCGGCGCTCGGCGTCGTAGCTGGCGAGCAGGGCGGGCCCGGCCTCACCGCGTACGACGAGCGCGATCTTCCAGGCCAGGTTGCAGGCGTCCTGGATGCCGGTGTTCATGCCCTGGGCGCCGGTGGGCGGGTGGATGTGGGCGGCGTCGCCCGCGACGAAGACCCGGCCCTCGCCGTACCGGTCGACGATCCGGTGGCTGATGCGGAAGACGGAGGACCAGCGCAGCGCGGAGAGGCGGGTCGGGGCGGGGGCCAGGCGGTCGACGACGGCCTGGATGTGGGCCAGCTCGGGGACCCGGCCGCCCTCCAGGCCGTGCGCGACGCCGTCGCCCCGCGCCTTGCCCGCGCCGTCCGCGGACAGCTCGGGCGGCACCGTCATCGACATCCGGTATCGGCGCGTCCCCGGCAGCGGGATGCAGACCAGCACGTCGTCGGTCGAGCCGTCCTCGGCGCGGTGCAGGGACCGCAGGCCGTACCCGTACGGAAGGTCCCAGTCGGTCTCGACGTCCCCGAGCATGTACTCCTCGGGGAAGGCCCCGCCCTCGTAGCTGAGGCCGAGCCCCTTGCGGACGGTGCTGTGCGCGCCGTCGCAGCCGATCAGGAAGCGTGCGCGCAGCTCCTCCCCGGTGCCGGAGGCGGTGCGCAGCCGGGCGGTCACCCCGTCCGCGTCCTGGGCGAACGACAGCAGTTCGGTACCGCGCTCGACGGCCGTGCCCAGACCCGCGACGTACTCCTCCAGGAGCCGCTCCGTCTCGTACTGCGGCAGCGCGGCGAACCGGTACGGGACGTCCTGCGGCAGGGCGAGCTCGAACCGGGCCTGTTCCCGGCCGTTGACGTAGACGAGCTGGCCGCGGAGCGGGACGGCGCGTTCAAGGACGGCGCGGGCCAGTCCCATCCGGTCCCAGATCTCCAGCGTGCGCGGCTGGACACCGACCGCCTTCGCGTACGGGAGGCGGGCCCGCAGCCGGTCGACGAGCCGGCACTCCACGCCGCGGCGGCGCAGCTCCGCGGCGGCGCTCAGCCCCACGGGCCCGGCGCCCACGATCAGTACGTCGGTCGTGCGGGTGTCTGCCACGGGTGCCTCCCACCGCGTCCGGCCCCCGGACCGGTCCCGTCCACCATGGTCACCCGCCGGTCCGCGGGCGGCGAGCCGGGCGGGACCGACGGGTCACGGGCGGAGCGCGGCGGGCACCGTGACGGACCCCACAGGCGGCCGTGACCCACGCCACATACGTCCCGGCCGCCCCGCAGTACGCTGGTTCCATGCTTCCGCTCGTACGCCGCCGCCACGTGGACTTCGTCCGCGTCACGAGCATGGGCTGTCGGCGCTCCGCCTGACCTCCGAGCCCCTTTCTTCTCTTCAGGCACCCGCGCCCCCGCCCCATCCCCGGCGGTGCGCCCGGGCACCCGTACACCCCGCGGACGCACACCATGACGCACTCGTCGCACACCCAGCCGTACAGCTCCCAGCTCCCGATCGTCGACCTCTCCGCCGCCGACCGCGGCCCGCAGGACCGACGCCTCCTCCACGCCCAGCTGCACTCCGCCGCCCACGACGTCGGCTTCTTCCAGCTCGTCGGGCACGGCATCACGGAGGCCGAGACGGCGGCCCTCACCTCCGCGATGAAGGCGTTCTTCGCCCTCCCGGAGGCCGACCGGCTCGCCCTCGACACCACCAACTCGCCGCACTTCCGCGGCTACACCCGGATCGGCGACGAGCGCACCGGCGGTTCCCGCGACTGGCGCGACCAGCTCGACATCGGCGCCGAGCGTCCCGCGCGCGTGCCGGGCCCCGGCGAGGCCCCGTACTGGTGGCTCCAGGGCCCGAACCAGTGGCCCGCCGCCCTCCCCGAGCTGCGCCTCGCCGCGCTCAACTGGGTCGAGCGGCTCAGCGCGGTCGCCCAGCGGCTGCTGCACGAGCTGCTGGCCTCGATCGGCGCGCCGACGGGCTTCTACGACGACATCTTCGGGGACCGGGCCCACCCGCACCTCAAGCTGGTGCGCTACCCGGGAAGCGCCGGGGACGGCGCCGACCAGGGTGTGGGCGCCCACAAGGACTACGGCTTCCTGACGCTGCTCCTGCAGGACCACGTCGGGGGGCTCCAGGTCGAGCGGGAGGACGGCCTCTTCCACGACGTCCCGCCGCTGCCCGGCGCGTTCGTCGTCAACCTGGGTGAGCTGCTCGAAGTGGCGACCGACGGCTATCTGCGCGCCACCAACCACCGGGTGGTGTCCCCGCGCGGGGCGACGGAGCGCTTCTCCGTCCCGTTCTTCTACAACCCGAGGCTCGACGCCCGGATCGCGCCGCTGCCCTTCCCGCACGCCTCGACGGCGCCCGGGATCACGACCGACCCGGCGAACCCGCTGTTCGCCGAGTACGGCCGCAACGAACTGAAGGGCAAGCTCCGCGCCCACCCGCTGGCCGCGGCCCGCCACCACGCGGACCTCCTCCTCGCGGAAGACCGCCGCCTCACGACAGCCTGACCCCCAGGACCGGGCCTGTCGCGGCACCGCCCGCTCGCCGGTCCGCCGCGAGACCGGGCCCATTGGCCCGTCAAGCAACCGGGCGCCCTCGCCCGCCGCGCAACCTGGCCTTCGCCCGTAGCGGGACCGGGCGCTCGCCCGTCGGACAATCGGGCCCCGCCCGTCGCGCAACCGTGCCCTAGCCCGTCGCGGGAGGCCTCGCCCGTCGCCGGACCGTGCGCTCGCCTGTCGCGCAACCCGGCCCCCAGGCCCTCGCACGGCCGGGCCCCCGGCCCGCCGCACGGCTGAGCCCGGGGCCGCGTGGCGGTCCCGGGCTCGGGCCGGGGCGGGCTGTGCGGGCCGGCCCCGGGAGTGTTCCTGCGCTGCCGCGGGGTCAGCCCGCGTACGCCGCCATGTCGGCGTAGCCGTCGATCTCCTGCGGGTTGCGCTGGCCCGGGCCGATGTACCGCGCCGAGGGCCGGACCAGGCGGCCGGTGCGCTTCTGCTCCAGGATGTGCGCCGACCAGCCGGCCGTCCGCGCGCAGGTGAACATCGACGTGAACATGTGCGCCGGGACCTCGGCGAAGTCCAGCATGATCGCCGCCCAGAACTCCACGTTCGTCGCCAGGACACGGTCCGGGCGGCGGTTGTGCAGCTCCTCCAGCGCCGCCTTCTCCAGCGCCTCCGCGACCTCGAACCGCGGCGCGGCCAGCTCCTTGGCCGTACGGCGCAGGACGCGGGCGCGCGGGTCCTCGGCGCGGTAGACGCGGTGGCCGAAGCCCATCAGACGCTCGCCCTTGTCCAGGGCCTTCTTCACGTACGCGGTGGCGTCACCGGTCCGCTCGATCTCCTCGATCATGCCGAGGACCCGGGACGGGGCGCCGCCGTGCAGCGGGCCGGACATCGCGCCCACGGCGCCGGACAGCGCCGCGGCCACGTCCGCGCCGGTCGAGGCGATGACGCGGGCGGTGAACGTGGAGGCGTTCATGCCGTGCTCGGCGGCCGAGGTCCAGTACGCGTCGAC
Source organism: Streptomyces sp. NPDC127129 (assembly GCF_042671585.1). Lineage (NCBI taxonomy): Bacteria > Bacillati > Actinomycetota > Actinomycetes > Kitasatosporales > Streptomycetaceae > Streptomyces > Streptomyces sp. NPDC127129. The sequence goes on along the minus strand of NZ_JBHXTV010000007.1, from coordinate 124,789 downwards.
GGCCTTGACGTGCCGCGGGTCCGGCTCGCCACGCCAGCGGATCATGAACCGCTCGACGACCGACTGCGCCTTGTCGATCTCGCTCTGCGGCACCATCGGCAGCCCCTGGCCGCGCGCCGACTGGGCGACGTAGGACAGGGCCATGACGGCGGCGCGGGCGAGGTCCTCGCGGGCCTGCTCGGCGTCGATGTCGAGCAGCGGCTTGAGACCCCAGACCGGGGCGAGCATGGCGAGCGCGGACTGCACGTCGACACGGATGTCACCGGAGTGCACGGGGATCGGGAAGGGCTCGGCCGGCGGCAGACCGGGGTCGAACGCCCCGTCCACCAGCAGGCCCCAGACGTTGCCGAACGAGACGTGACCGACCAGATCCTCGATGTCGACGCCGCGGTACCGCAGGGCGCCGCCCTCCTTGTCCGGTTCGGCGATCTCCGTCTCGAACGCGACGACTCCCTCGAGCCCGGGTACGAAGTCGGACATCAGGCGGCTCCTCAATCGATGATCAATCATCCGGCGGGTTGGCGGACCTTTCGGTCGGAAGGACCGGGAGGTCTGAGGGGGACCTGTCGGCCCGCTGAGGCCTCTTGGTCGGTATGGACAGTCGTCCAGCCCAAGAGTCTGTACGGTTCCGATGATGCGGGGAAGCGTGACATCCGGCACAGTGTGCCGATCCGGCGAGGAATGATTAGCGGCACGTGATGCCGGGCAGGCTCCGCCTCTGCGGCAGGATGATTCCTGTGACCGACGCCTTCGATCCCGCCGACATGCGCGAGCAGTACCGCACCACGGAGCTGACTGTGGCCGACCTCGCCCCCGAACCGGTCGAACAGTTCACGCGCTGGTTCAAGACCGCCGCCACGAACCCGGCGATCCACGAGCCGAACGCCATGGTCGTCTCGACGGCGACGCCGGACGGCCGCCCCTCCTCCCGCACGGTGCTCCTGAAGCACTACGACGAGGCCGGCTTCGTCTTCTACACGAACTACGGCTCCCGCAAGGGCGGCGAGCTCGCGGCCAATCCGCACGTCTCGCTGCTCTTCCCCTGGCATCCGCTGGCGCGCCAGGTCATCGTCACGGGCCGTGCGGTCCGTACGGGCAGGGACGAGACCGTCGCGTACTTCCGGACCCGCCCGCACGGCTCCCAGCTGGGCGCCTGGGCCAGCCACCAGTCCTCGGTGATCGAGTCGCGCGAGGAGCTGCTCGCCCGGTACGAGGAGCTGGCGGCGCGCTACCCCGCGGACGTGCAGGTGCCGGTGCCGCCGGAGTGGGGCGGCATCCGGGTCGTGCCGGAGGCGGTGGAGTTCTGGCAGGGGCACGAGAACCGGCTGCACGACCGGCTGCGGTACGTACGCGTGGGCGACGCCGCGGACGCTCGCGAGGGCGAGGGCGAGGGCGAGAGCGAGGGCGTCGTGGCGGGGGAGACCCACTGGCGCGTGGAGCGCCTCTCACCCTGACAGCTTCGTCGCCTCCGCGAGCGCTTCCTCGACGGCGTGCGGGATGTCCGTGACCGGGAAGCGCGCGTGCCGTACGGTCCGCTCCCGGTCGACGACCAGGACCGCGCGCCTGAGCCGCAGCGCCTGCCCGGCGGTGCGGAAGGTCGGCAGCCGGAGCGCCGCCGAGAGCCGGGCGTCCATGTCGGAGAGCAGCGGGAAGGGGATGTCCTCGGCTGCGGCGAAGGCCCGCTGCTCGTCGGGGCGCTGGGTCGAGACCCCGTGGACGGCGATCCCGGCCGCCGTGAAGTCCCCGTACGCGTCCCTGAACAGCCGGTTCTCCAGGGTGCAGCCGACCGCGCCGGGGATGCCGTCCCAGCCCTCGGGCAGCGGGCTCGGCCGTCCGGTGGCGGGGTAGCAGAAGAGCACCGTGGCGGTGGCGTCCGGGTCCACCGGGTCCCGCTCGGCGCCGGTGTGGGCGGGCAGGGTCAGGCGCGGCAGCCGGGTGCCGGGCAGCTCGTGGACGCGGACGGCCTCGGCGCTGCCCTCGTCGGCCGAGGCGGTGAGGGTGCCGTCGCCGAGGAGCCAGCGGTCGGACCAGTCCTGCATCGCGACCAGGACGGGGAGCAGGGCGCGCCCGGCCGGGCTGAGCCGGTACTCGTACCGCACCGGCCCCTCCTGGTAGGGCACCTTGTCGAGCACGCCGCTGTCGACGAGGTGACCGAGGCGCTCGGTGAGGACCTTGCGGGAGATGCCGAGCTCGCCCTGGAGTTCGTCGAAGCGGTGCCGGCCGCGCGCGGTCTCCCGTACGAGCAGCAGGCTCCACCAGTCGCCGACGACGGCGGCGGCGTGGGCGATCGCGCAGGCGGCGTCGCGCTCGGGCACGGCTCGGACCATGCGCTCCTCCTCGGTCGGGCAACCGCTCCATCTTGCGCCATCGAGTGAGTTCCCGATAGAAACTCATTGTAAGTTTCGAAAGGGGACTCACCTGTCGACCGAGAGAGAACGGTCGCAGAGATCCACAGGGGGAGGGGATCACCCGTATGCCCATAGCCTGGGCAACCGCCTGGCGCACCTGGCAGATGACCCGCCGCGCCTACCCATGGACCTACGCCGTCGGCACGGTCCTGCCCGCCGCGCTCGCCATCTCGCTGGCGTACCTCGGCTACCACGTCGTCGGCGGCGGGGCCGTCGCCGACGACTTCGCCGCGGGCAGCGGCACCACCGCCTACCTCGCCTACATCGTCGTCGGCGCCACCGCCTTCCAGTTCACCGTCCGCCTCATCCTCTGGTCCGCGAAAGCGCTGATCACCGAGCAGCGGGAGGGGACGCTCGGCGCCCTCCTCGTCGCCCCGGCCGGCCGCTTCCCGTACCTCGCCGGCTTCACCGCCTTCGCCGTGCTCAGCAGCCTGGTCGAGTTCCTCGCCCTCGGCGTCTTCGTGGCCCTGCTCGGCCTCTCCGTCCCCGTGGCCTCCGCCGCAGGCCTGCTCCTCGGCGTCCTCGCGCTCGCCGGCGCGGTCTTCGCACTCTCGGTCGGGCTCGGCGGCCTGATGATCGCCGCCGGTGAGGCGCACATCTCGCAGAACACCGTCTTCATCGTCCTCGGCCTGGTCGGCGGCTTCACCTTCCCCCGCGCCTACCTGCCCGAGCCCGTCCAGTGGTTCGCCGAACTGCTTCCGACGACCGCGGCGACGGACGTCCTGCACGCGGCGACCACCGGAGGTCAGTCGCTGCCCGGCCTCCTGCCGAGGCTGGCGGCGGGCGTCGCGGTGAGCGCCGTGTACCTGCTGCTCGGCCTGACGTACCTGCCGCGGGCCGAGGCCCGGGCCGTAGAGAGGAGCTACTGACATGACGGGCATTCAGGTGCGCGCGCTGCGCAAGGACTTCCCCGTACGCGACAAGGGATTCTTCGGCCCGCGCACGCTCAAGCGGGCGGTCGACGGCCTCGACCTCGACATCCCGCCCGGCCGGATCACCGGCCTCCTCGGCCTCAACGGCGCCGGCAAGACCACGACCATCAAGGTCCTCGCCACCCTGCTGCGCCCCACCTCCGGGCAGGTCACGGTCGACGGCCTCGACACCGTCGCCCACGCCCGCGCCGTCCGCCGCCGCATCAACCTCATCGCAGGCGGCGAGCGCATGGTCTACACCCGGATGACCGGACGGGAGAACCTCTGGTACTTCGGCCAGCTCTACGACGTCCCGAAGCGCGAACTGCGCACCCGGATCGACGAGTTGCTGGCACTGGTCGGCCTGACGGACGCGGCGGACACCATGGTCGAGCGGTACTCGCGCGGCATGACCCAGCGCCTCGCCATCGCCCGCGGGCTGATCAACCGGCCCGCCTACCTCCTGCTCGACGAGCCCACCCTCGGCCTCGACGCCCCGATCGCCCGCGACCTGCGCCGCGTCGTCGCCCGCCTCGCCGAGGAGGGTACGGGCGTCCTCCTCACCTCCCACTACCTCGCCGAGGTCGAGGAGCTCTGCAGCCATGTGTACGTGATCTCGGCGGGCCGCCACCTCGCGGAGGGCAGCCCGGCGGAGCTCAAGGCGGCCACCGGCAGCCACCGGACGGTCCGCCTCACGGTCACCGACCCGAGCCCGGCGACCGCCGCGGTCGCGGAACGCTTCGGAGCGGCCCGCGAACCCCTGCCCGACGGCGCCGAGCTGATCACCCTGCGCCACCCGGACGACATGGCGGGCCCCCTCGCCGCTGCCGTCGTCGGGGCCGGCGGCTCGATCGGCGGCCTGGAGATCGCGGAGGCGAGCCTGGAGGACGCGATCCTCGCCCTCGCGGAGACCGGCGAGGAGGCCCTCGTATGAACCACGCGCTGAGAGTCTTCGCGGCGGAGGCGCTGAAGCAGCACCGCCGCCTCTTCGGCCAGCCGCTGGTCGCCTTCTCGATGCTCGTCTGGCCGGTCCTCCAACTGGCCACCACCTACTACACGCTGCGCCCCGTCGCCACGGCCTCGCCGGCCGCCGCGAACTGGCCGCTCGCCGCCGACCCGGACCGCCTCCTCGCCTTCCTGGCCACCGGCACCCTCGCCTACGCCTTCTTCTTCTCCCTCGTCCAGAGCGCCTGGCACTTCTCCTTCGAGCGCTCCACCGGCACCCTGGAGCTCCTCTTCCTCTCCCCGGCCGGCCGTCTCACGCTCATGATCGCCAACGGGGCGGGAGCCCTCCTCCAGAACGCCTGGCTGCTCACCTGCTTCACCGTCGCCGCCCTCACCGGCTTCGGCGCGCTGTCGGTCTCGGCCTGGTGGATGTACGGGGTGGTCTTCCTCGCCCTGCTGGTCCCGGCGGTCGCCTGGGGCGCGTTCCTCAACAGCCTGCTGGTCTTCTCGCGCGACTCGGCGTTCCTGTACACGATCCTCGACGAGCCGCTCTGGTTCGTCTCGGCCGTCCGCCTGCCGCACTTCGCCCTGCCCGCGGCGATCCAGGTCGTCGGCGCGGCCTTCCCGCTCACCGGCAGCCTGATCGCCGTCCGCGGAGCCCTCCTTGAACACCGCACGCTGACGGAGCTCGCCCCGACACTCCTCGGCCTCACCGCCCTGGCCACCCTGCTCCTGGCGGCGGCCGCGCTCATCCTCCGCGCGGGCGAGGCCCGCTCACAGCGCACGGGGAGGCTGTCGATGGCCTAGGGGGGTGTTCCGGGTTTGACGACGGCCCTGCGCGGGGCTGCACTGGATGCATGGGTTGCGGCGACTCCGTCCTAGGGAGAGCAGCGATGACGACCCCCGAGAGTTTCGACCTTCTGCAGCCGTACAGGATCGCCGAGGAGACGTTCGTCATCCCCTGGGCCCTCGAGGCCCCGCCGGTCGGTCACTTCCCGATGAACTCCATGGTGATCCGGGGAGCGGAACCGGTCCTCGTGGACACCGGGGCGCCCGCAGTGCGTTCCCAGTGGCTGGAAGCGGCCTGGTCCGTCGTGGACCCCCTCGACGTACGGTGGATCTTTCTCACCCACGACGACCGGGACCACGCCGGCAATCTCCTGGCGGTCCTCGCGGAATGCCCGAACGCGACCCTGCTGACGACATGGTTCTCCATCGGCCGCATGGCCGAGGAGTGGGAGACCCCCATCAACCGGTGCCGCTTCATGACCGACGGCGACACGATCGACGCGGGGGATCGCACCCTGGTCGCCAAACGACCGCCCCTGTACGACAACCCCACCACCCGCGCCCTCTTCGACCCGAAGGCCAACGTCCTGTGGGCAGTGGACACCTTCGCCACGAACGTGCCGAGCCCTATGCCCGAAACGGCGGCGCTGTCGCCGGACGAATTCCGCGAGGGCCAGTTCTTCGGCGGAAGCCTGGTCTCCCCCTGGGTCGCCCTGCTGGACGCCCAGAAGTTCGGGGCGGTCGTCTCCGACTTCCAACACCTGAACGCCGAGGTCATCGCCGGCTGCCACTGCCCGGTCATCCGCGGAGCCCAGATCCCCGAGGCCTACGACCTCCTCCGCCGGCTCCCCGGAATCCCACCGTGGGCAGAGTTCACCCAGGCCGATCTGGACCAGTGGATGGCGGTCGCCGAGAGCTCGGTCCCGCCGGAGCAGCCGCGGCCGTCGGGGACGTGAGCGCCGCTGTCGCCGGTCGCGGTATGGGGATCTGCGGCGGGGAGCGGGGATCTGCGGCGGGGATCCGCGACAGGGCGACTGGTGGTACACATCGGCCCGGAAAACGCAGACGACCCGTGGGCCTTGGTCCCGTCCGCTCGAGTTCGGACGAGAGCCGGCCGGACTTACCGGCGGCCCACGGGTCGGGTGACTGCTTGGGTTTCGGCAGCTGTCCTGCCGAGGTGCACAGAGTGCGACGGCAGGCCGTTAGCCCGCAGTCACCTCACGAGTCCGAAAAGAAATCATGTTTTCGGATCACCTCCTTTCGCGTGTGCTCCACAGCCTAGGAACCCTTCCGCGAAGGCTCAAGCTATTTATTCGCTGATTCTCCTCGGGGCCCGTGCGCCCCTCGCGCGTCCCTCGCGCGCCCCCCGCGCCTCCCGCGCGCCCCGCGTTCGTTTCCGGGACGCAACGATTTCATGGAACCGGGTGTGTCCTGCGTCACGTTCAAGTTGAATGATCTGAGGCGTGCGGATGCACGTGCGTACACCGTCCTGCAGGGGGTTCCGGGATGAGTGCTGCCAGGAGTGGGACCGCGGAGCGGCGTGACGCGGAGGGGCCGGGGGCCGATCTGCTCGCCGCGCTCCTCGACGGAATGGACGCGGCGCTCTGCGCCCTCGACGCCGACGGCACCGTCACGCACTGGAACAAGGAGGCCGAGCGGATCCTCGGCTGGTCGGCCGACGAGGCCGTCGGCCGGCGGGGCTTCGAGGGGTGGGCGGCACGGCCCGCCGACGCGGTCGAGGCGCTGGCGCGCTTGATGGCCGCGATGGAGGCGCCGGGACGGCTCGTCCACGAGTTCGCTCTGGTCCGGAAGGACGGCGGGCGCGTCCTCGTGCGCACGCAGTCCGCCGGCGTGCGCGGCGCGGACGGCAAGCCCGCCGGGGTGTACTGCGCGTTCGGCGAGGTCCACGCGCAGATCGATCTGGAGCGCTCGATCGCGCTCAGCGAGGCGCTGTTCGAGGACGCGTCCTGGGGTGTCGTCCTCGTCGACGTGGACCTGCGCCCCACCGTCGTCAACGACCACGCGGCCCGTGCCATGGGCGCGGGCCGTACGACCCTGCTCGGGCGGCCGCTGGGGGAGCTGATCGTCCAGGGCGTGGAGGAGCTGGAGTCCGCGCTGGAGCACGTGCTCGCGGAAGGCGCGCCGAAGGGGGCGGCCGAGGTGTGGGTGACGCTCCGCACGCCGGAGGGCGAGCGGCGGCGGTGCTGGCGCAGCGGGTTCGTGCGGCTGGCGTCGCCGCTCGCCGAGGAGCCGGTCCCGCTGGGCGTCGGGTGGCTGTTCCAGGACGTCACCGAGGAGCGGGTCGCCGAGCAGGAGGCGGACCGGCTGCGCTTCCGGTACCGCCAGCTGCACCGGGCGGGTGCCGTGGCGGCCGAGTGCGAGGACCCGAGGGAGGCGGCGACGGTCCTGCTCGACTTCGCCCTCGCCGGGTTCGCCGACCACGCGCTCGTGGACGTGGCGGCGGGGGAGCGCAGGCTCGTACGGGTGGCGGCGACGCCGGCGGGCGAGCCGGGCCCGGTCGTCCCCGTGGCGGGCGGCGGCATCCCGCTGCGTTACCCGTCGGGCCATCCGGTGCTCCAGGCCCTCTCCCGTACGGGCCCGGTGCGGGCGTCGGCGCCCGCCACGGCGGGCCCGCAGGCGGCCGAGGACTGGGCGACGACACGCCACTGGCCCCGGGACGCGGTCCACGCGCTCTGCCTGCCGCTGCGCAGCCGGGGCAGGACGGTGGGTGCGGTGACGTTCCTGCGCGGCGCGTCCCGTACGGCCTTCGAGCGCCCGGACGCGGTCTACGCGGAGGCGGTGGCGGTACGGGTCGCGGCGGCGCTGGACCTGGCGGGGACGGCCGGCGCGGGCGGCGCCGCGAGCTCCGGTCCGGGACGGCCCGGTCAGCCCGGGTGACCGGGGCTCCCGGCCCGATCAGTGACGGAAGAAGATCCGGTCGGCGTACTCGGTCATCACGCGGCCGTTCCACTCGTGCCCGCCGTCGACGTTCCCCGACCGCAGCAGCGGCGGCTCGATGCCCAGGCGGACCATCTCCTCGGCCGCCGCGGCCATGGTGGCCTGCATCAGGGCGCTCGTGACGACGGTCGAGGCAGGGGCGAAGGGCGCCTCGATGGCGTCGTGCGTCAGCTCGGCGTCGCCGATCGCGATCCGCGAGTCGAGGACGATGTCGCAGTGGTCCTTCAGGTACGTCCCCGAGACGTGCCGGGACTTCGTCTCCGTCGCGTACGCCACCGAGGTCACACCGATCACGGTGAGCCCCAGGGCGCGTGCGTTCATCGCCATCTCCACGGGCAGGGCGTTGCGTCCGGAGAGCGAGATGATGATCAGTGCGTCGCCGGCCCTGGCGGGCGAGGAGTCGAGCACCGCCCCGGCGAGACCGTCCACACGTTCCAGGGCGGAGCCCAGCGTCGCGGGCATGACGTCGACGCCGACGACCCCGGGGACGGCCAGCAGGTTCATCAGGGCGAGACCGCCCGCGCGGTAGACGACGTCCTGGGCGGCCAGCGAGGAGTGTCCGGCGCCGAAGGCGAAGAGCCGGCCGCCGGCGGCGACGGCTTCGGCGATCGCGGTCCCGGCCGCGGCGATCTCCTCGGCGTCCTGGTCGCGGACCTGCTGCAGCAGACCGATCGCCGCGTCGAAGAACTGTCCTGCCAGCTTGGACTCGCGCGCGCTGTCGCCCATACCCGAAGCTCCTTGTCGTCGTGTCGCGGATCACGGTGCGGTCTGGACCATTGCTCTGTCAATACTGCCTTTCCTCTTCGTTTCACCGGCGGGGCACGGTTGTCGGTGGGATGCGTAAGAATTGGTGCAGGGCCAGCGCACGACTCATCGAGGGGCACGTATGTCCGGACTGATCGACACAACGGAGATGTATCTCCGCACCATCCTCGAACTGGAGGAGGAAGGTGTGGTCCCCATGCGCGCCCGGATCGCGGAGCGGCTCGACCAGAGCGGCCCGACGGTCAGCCAGACGGTGGCCCGCATGGAGCGGGACGGTCTGGTGGCCGTCGCGAGCGATCGGCACCTGGAGCTGACGGACGAGGGCCGGCGCCTGGCGACGCGAGTGATGCGCAAGCACCGGCTCGCCGAGTGTCTGCTCGTCGATGTGATCGGTCTGGAGTGGGAGCAGGTCCACGCGGAGGCCTGTCGCTGGGAGCACGTGATGAGCGAGGCCGTGGAGCGGCGCGTCCTGGAGCTCCTGCGGCACCCGACGGAGTCGCCGTACGGCAACCCGATCCCGGGCCTCGAGGAGCTGGGCGAGAAGGCCGAGGCGGAGTCCTTCCTGGACGACTCGATGGTCTCCCTCGCCGACCTGGACCCGGGCGCGGACGGCAAGACGGTGATCGTGCGCCGGATCGGGGAGCCGATCCAGACGGACGCCCAGCTGATGTACACGCTGCGCCGCGCGGGCGTGCAGCCCGGCTCGGTCGTGAGCGTGACGGAGTCGGCGGGCGGCGTCCTGGTCGGCAGCAGCGGCGAGGCGGCCGAGCTGGAGCCGGACGTGGCGGCCCACGTCTTCGTGGCGAAGCGCTAGGACGGTCCCGCCGGAAGTGCCCGTTCCGGCGGAAGCGGCCGGCAGGGTTCCGTTCCGGCGGAAGCGGCGGACGCGGAGTCCCCGCGGGTTCGAGACGCGGAGTCCCCGCGGGTTCGACGGGAGATCCCGTGAGCCCGCGGGGACTCCGCGTCTCCGGGGCCCCTGCGGGCCCGGATTCCCGCTCCGGCCCTGGTCACGGGCCCGGTGGTGCCTTCGCGGCCCGTTTTACGGCGGAATCGCCACGCCCGTGGCCCTCGGCGTGCCACGCTGGGGGCAGCCGTACGGCCGGGGAGGGGTGGGTGCGATGGAGTCGTCCGGGGTGGTGTGCCGGAAGACAGAGGGCCCCGGCGCCCATGGGCGCCGGGGCCTGTCCTCCCCTGTGCTGACCCGGAGCCCCGAGCTCCCAGGGTCATTCCCCTCGGACCGTTTTCCCCGAGCGGTCCGCCTCCCGCTGAAGATCTCCCCTCGGCGGCGCTCGTCAATCCTTGAGCACGGTCACTCGAACGAGGGGTGTTGCGTGGCAGAACCCCATTTTCGAATATGGGTTCGATAGTCTGGCGGTGCTCGACACGCTCGATGGGAAAGAGGGGGTGCCAGGGAACATGGTGCGACGTCTCGACGTCACCGGGGCCGGCGGCGTACGCCTGGCGGCCTGGGAGTTCACGGAAGAGCAGTCACGTACGACCGGGTCCGGGGTCTTACTCCTCCACGGCCTGATGGGCCGCGCCTCCCACTGGGCGCCCACGGCCCGCTGGCTGGCCGGGCGGCATCGCGTCGTCGCCCTCGACCAGCGCGGCCACGGCCTCAGCGACAAGCCCCCCGCGGGCCCCTTCACCCGCGAGGCGTACGTCTCCGACGCGGCCGCCGCCGTCGAGCAGCTCGGCCTCGGCCCCGTCACCCTCGTCGGTCACTCCATGGGCGCGCTCACCGCCTGGCAGCTCGCCGCCGAACACCCCGACCTCGTCCAGGCCCTGGTCGTCTGCGACATGCGGGCCTCGGCCCTCGGGGCCGCCTCGCAGCGGGAGTGGCAGGACTGGTTCCGCCGCTGGCCGGTGCCGTTCCCCTCGCTCGACGGCGTGCGGCGGTGGTTCGGCGAGGAGGACCCCTGGGTCGAGCGGCCGAACCCCGCGCGCGGCGAGTTCTTCGCCGAGGTGATGACCGAGCGCCCCGACGGCTGGTACCCGGTCTTCGACCCCGCCCAGATGCTGACCTCCCGGGAGACCTGGGTCCACGACGCCCACTGGGACTCGCTCGCCCAGGTCCGCTGTCCGACGCTGATCGTCCGCGGCCTGGACGGCGAACTGGGCCGCGCCGAGGCCCAGGAGATGGTCCGCGTCCTCCCGCGCGGGGCGTACGCCGAGATTCCGGACGCCGGCCATCTCCTCCACTACGACCACCCGGACGCCTGGCGGACGGCGATCGAACCGTTCCTCAACGGCGTCCTGACGCCCTAGCACTCGCCGTACGGTCGGGCGACTACAGGGTCGGGTCGCTCAGCGGCGGGCGGACCGGACGGTCGTAGACGTTGTTCGGCGTCACGACCCCGGTGACCGCCCGGGCGACCAGCGTGCTCGGCTCCTCGCCCGCCGACTGGATGTCGGTGTTGAGCATCAGCACCATGGTCGCCTTCTGCGCGGGCAGGTAGACGGTCACGGTCTCGTAGCCGGGGATCGAGCCGTTGTGCCCGATCCAGCCGTTGGTCTCGAAGATCCCGAGGCCGTAGCTCGTTCCGGGGAAACCTGTCGGCAGAGTCCTGAGCCGCTCGGCCTGGGTCTCCGGGCTGAGCAGCTCCCCGGTGGCGACGACCTTCGCCCAGCGGCGCAGGTCGTGCAGATCCGAGATCATCGCACCCGCCGCCCAGGCCCAACTGGGGTTCCAGTCCGTGGAGTCGGCGACCGAGCCGTCCGGTGTCTGGTCGGTGTACCCGCGCGGGTGCGGTTCCGGGAACTCCGCCGCGTGCGGGAACAGCGTCTCCCGCAGGCCCGCCGGGCGCAGCACCCGGCTGTCGACGACGTCGGCGAGGCGCCGGCCGGTGACCTTCTCGATCACGAGGCCGAGGAGGACGAGGTTGCTGTTGCAGTACTCGAACTGGGCACCCGGCGCGAAGGTGTTGTCGTGCCGGTAGCCGTACGCGAGCACCTCGTGCGGGGTGAACTGGCGGGTCGGGTGGCTCTCCAGATCCTGGATGAAGCCCGGGTCGGAGGTGTACGGGAAGAGACCGCTGCGCATCTCGGCCAGGTGACGCAGGGTGATGTTGTCACCGTTGGGTACGCCGTCGACGTAGCGGGAGATCGGGTCGTCGAGACCGATCCTGCCGTCGTCGACGAGCTTCAGGAGCGCGGTGACCGTGAAGGTCTTGGTCTCGCTGCCGATCCGTACGGGGCCGTACGTGGTCATCGGCCTGCCGGTGACCTTGTCGGCGACACCGGTGGCATGGACGTAGCAGCCCTTGCCCGGCATCCACACCCCAACGACGATGCCGGGAATGCCGGCCTGCACGCGGACGTCCTCGACGGCCTTGTCCAGACGGGCGGTCAGCTCGGGTCCGAGGCCGCCGTCCCGGCACTCCTCGCCGCCGTGGTGTCCGGTGCCGGCGGGCACGGACGCGGGCACGGGCGCGGGCACGGCGGTGGCGGGAACGGTGGCCGTCGGGGCCAGCACGGACGCCACGAGGAGCGCTGCGGCGAAGAGTCTGCGGGAGGGGGTACGTCGCATGTCGGGGGCGCCTCTTCCGGTTCAGGATCAGGAACGCCAACGTGACCCCCGCGACGGCCGCGCACGCCCCTTCCGCGCCCTCGGCCCCCGGTGAGTCCACTCGTTCGGACCCGGACCGCTACCCGTACCGGCACCTGACCGGCACCCGGACCGCACCCGGACGGGAGCCGCCGTCGGGACGCGGGGGCGGCGACGTCTGCCCTCGGTCTTGCCTCCACAGCCCTCTCACGCGGTCTCTCCCCGGTGCTAGGAGTGGAGGCAAGCCGCCCAGCAACAGGAGCCAGGATGAAACGCGAACGCGAACGCGACGAGCCGGGGCGGCCCGCCCCCGCGTCCCGGGGCGCCCGCAGCCGGCCGCAGGCAGAGAGCGCATCGACGGCGCCGGGCGCCTCCGCACCCGCCCCGGACTCGCTCGCCGCGCTGCAACGCACCGTGGGCAACGCGGCGGTGACGCGGATGGTGCAGCGCTCCTCCGTGCACCAGGTGATCGGTTCGAGGGGGCAGCCGCTCGAACCCACGCTGCGCGGCGAGATGGAGGCCCGGCTCGGCGCGGACTTCTCCGACGTACGCATCCACTCCGACCACGCGGCCCAGCGCTCCGCCGCCGACGTCGGTGCCCGGGCCTACACCTCCGGGAACCACGTGGTCGTCGGCCGGGGCGGCGGGGACAAGCACACGCTCGCCCATGAACTGACCCATGTGATCCAGCAGCGCAAAGGCCCCGTCGCGGGCACCGAGACGGGCGACGGTCTCAAGGTCAGTGACCCCTCGGACAGGTTCGAGCGGGAGGCCGAGGCCAACGCCGTCCGCGCGATGTCCGCCCCGGAACCGACCCACGACGCCCCCGACGCCCACGAAGCCCACGACGCCCACGACCACGCGCACTCCGCCGAGTCCGCGCCCGCCGTCCAGCGCGTCCTGGCGCAGGGACTCGCGAAGGGGACGGCCGTCGTCAAGCACGAGGACGACGCGGACAGTCCGATGGGCTACTCGATCGCCGGCTTCAGCTTCGGCTCCTATCTCGTCGCCCCCGAGGACGGCGGCAAGAAGGTCCGCGTGTCCCCGGTCGCCAAGGACTGGGGAACGGCCGAGGGCCGGGAGGAGTCCCGCAGGGCGTACCTCGAATCCCGCGCCAAGGAGCTCGATCCGGCGGTGCTCGCCGCCAAGCAGAAGCAGCAGGACCTCAACCTCGGCGAGAACTACCTCAGCGCGGACTACCGCCGGATCAACCCGCTGCTCGCCGCACTCGGCGAGGTCGGCTACAGCCCCTCCGAGATCGCGTCCCCCGAGTTCTCCTTCCAGGCGAAGGAGACGCAGGTCCTCGACGCGTGGAAGCGCCTGGCCGTCGCCCGGAACTACGCGACCGACGACACGGTCGAGGGATGGGACGCCCAGCACCTCCGGAACACGTACGACATCTTCGCCCGCATCAACGGCGTGTGGAGCGACTTCGACACACCGCCGGCCAACGCCGACGGCCAAGTGGTGCGCGGCGACAGCAAGTACATCTACGACTCGTTCGAGGGGATCCTGAAGCAGGACGAGAACCACCCGGACGGCGGCTATGTGACGCTCAATCAGACGATCGAATGGCCGGCGATCCTGTCGACGACCTTCGGCGATCCGCTGACCCACACGTACGTTGCGGGCAAGGAGGTCGTCTGGGAGTTCGGCCTGCCGGACGGGCACCAGGGCAGGTCGCTCGGCAAGAACAACGCCTCCGAGCAGGAGATGACCTTCCCCGTCGGAACCAGGATCAACATCAAGCAGGTGCTCGTCAGGAAGGGCGACTACGCGTCGGAGAAGGAGGACAAGTACGGCAAGAGCGCGGCCGTGATCGTGTTCGCCGACATCCTCGGGAGCAGCACCCCCTAGGGGCCGAGGTCCTGGGGCACCTCACCGGCAGGGCACCTCACCGGCAGGGCTCCGGTCCGGCAGGCCCCTGGTCCGGCAGGCCCCTGGTCCGCAGGGCACGCCGCAGGCAGTCGGTCAGGCGGGCGGCGATCGTCCCGTCGGGGTCGAGCCTCGGGTTGAAGATCGTGACGTCGAACCCGACGGCACGCTCGTGGGCCAGGGCCGTCCTCAGCACGTCCTCCAGTTCGGCCCAGCTCAGCCCGCCGGGCTGCCGGTAGTCGACGGCGGGCATGACCGCGTCGTCCAGGACGTCGACGTCGAGGTGGACCCAGTACCCGTCCCTCTCGGCGAGCCGGGCGACGGCGCCGCGCGCGGCCTCGCCCGCGCCGGCCGCGCGCACGTCGTCGAGGTCGAGGGCGTACAGCCGGGGCGGGAGCGGCCGGCTCCCCGCCGCGGCGGACTCGTCGGCGTCCCGGAACGCGAACGCGACGACGTCCTCGTCCCGCACCAGTGGCCCCCGCCCCTCCAGGTCGGTGAGCGGCCGGGGGCCGCGCCCGGTGGCCAGGGCGAGTTCCATCGAGGCGACCTCGCCGGTGGGCTCGGCGGCCGGCTGGTAGAAGTCGGTGTGCCCGTCGAGGAACAGCAGCCCGTACCGCCCCCGGCGCCGCAGAGCGAGCAGGTTCCCGAGCAGGATGCTGCAGTCGCCGCCCAGGACGACGGGGAAGCGCCCGGAGCCGAGCACCTCGCCGACGGTGTCCGCCAGCCGCACCGAGTACCGCGCGATCCCACCGGGGTTGAGCACCCCGGTCCCGGCGTCCCGCACCGGGTCGTACGCGGGCGGTTCGACCCGCGCGACCCGCGCCACCCCGCCGAGCACGGCGTCCGGCAGCTCCTGGACCCCGGACGGCCGCAACCCGAGCACGGACGGCGCCTCGACGACGGCGAGGCCACGCTCGCCGGGCAGCGTCATACGTCCATGGTGTCCCCATCGGGCAGACCGTGCGCGCCGGTGAAATCGGCCTGCTCAGCGCGTTGCCGGGGCAGTAGCATCCCCGGATGCGAAGCATCGAGGCGCTGATACCGAAGGCCGGATTCGGCGACCCCGAAGCCCTGCGGGAGGCCGGCGCGGAGGAACTCGCCCGGTACGTGGCGGACCCCGGGCACCCGTGGTGGCGCCGCAGGCCATGCGTGATCGCGCTGACCGGCCGGGTCCCGGAGCGGTACGTCCCGGAGCTGATCGCGCGTGTCCAGGACCCCCAGGACACCCCCGAGGTGCGCAGGGCCCTCCTCGACCTGCTCGCCGACCGGACGGAACTGCTGCCGTGGCTGCGGCACGAGGACCGCGCGTCCGACACCGCGTACGACATGGGAGCGGCCTTCCTGAAGGCGCGCGGCCTGCTCGGGGACCGCTCGGCCGCGCCCGAGCTGGCGACGCTCGCCGCCTCGCCGCGGCAGCGCGAGCGCGACGCGGGCGATGCCGGTCTGGACGGGCTCGTGGACCGGTACGGAGCGGACGCGATCCTGGCCCAGCTCGGGGAGGATCGCCCCGAGGACCGGGAGTTCCACGTCTGGATGCGGTACCGCGCCGACGAGGACGTGACCTACGCGCTCGCGGACCCGGACCGGCGGGTGGCGTACGTCGCGCATGCGCTCGCGACCGACGCGGACCGTCTGCGCGCCTACCTCGACGAGGCGCCGACGACCGAGGCGGCGGTGTGGGCGGCGTACGCGCTGTACCGCCTCACTGAGGACAGGGCCGAGGCCCGTGCGCTCTACGAACGCCTGGGGCGTCCCCGGGTCGAGGTCGAGGGCCTGGACGAGGAGCTCCGCGGTGCGATCGTCCACGAGTACGGTCCCGGCTGTGAG
Source organism: Streptomyces sp. NPDC127129 (assembly GCF_042671585.1). Classification (NCBI taxonomy): domain Bacteria; kingdom Bacillati; phylum Actinomycetota; class Actinomycetes; order Kitasatosporales; family Streptomycetaceae; genus Streptomyces; species Streptomyces sp. NPDC127129. Next base: position 108,764 of record NZ_JBHXTV010000007.1, on the reverse strand, counting down.
CGCCTGAGCGACCCGCGGTGGCGGTTCGAGGCCGTCTGCGCCGAGCCGCACGCGCGCCCCGACGTGGACGACCAGCTCCGCCGGGCGACGGCCGCCCTCACGGCGGCCGGCCTGGCGCCGAAGCCGCCGGTCTCCTGCGGTGAGGACAACCAGCAGGGGGAAGGGACGTACCACGTGATCGAGGCCGGCGGGGACCGGCTGCTGATCAGCACCCTCGGCCCGTTCGCGACCGCCGAGGAGGACTTCTCCGAGGCCGCCCGGCGGGCGCTGGAATCGGCGGGCTTCCGCTGGATCGACTGGGAGACGGGCACGATCCGGGTCACGGACCTCTGCGTCTACTACTTCGGCGGGCGGAGCGCCGTCACGGTCGACACGGCGCTCTTCTACTGGCAGGACTAGGGCGGCGGGCGGGACGTGGGCCTGTCCGGCGGCGGTCGGCGCCGGACAGGCCCCGGGTGGCGGGCCCTTGGCGACAGACCCTGGTCCCTCGGAGGACTCAGCGCTTGAGCATGAAGGCGAAGTCGCCCGAGAGCCGGCCGCGCAGCCGGTCCGCCGAGACGAGCCTGCCCTCCGCGATCAGCCTCTCGACCTCGGCCCGTGACAGGCCGAAGCCTTCGGCGATCAGCCGGACCGGCCGTACGGGAATCCGCGCGGCGAAGCGGACCGAGACGTCGACGGTCTCGCCGCCCAGGTGATCCGATCCGCCGGTGTCGAGGCGCCATGCGCCGTCCCAGTCGAGGGCGACACGGTTGCGGCGCCGCAGGTCCGGGTTCTGGAGCAACTCGGCTGCCAGGCAGGGGTCGTTGTCGTGCATCCGGTCGAGCAGCTCAGGCCGGACGGAGCGGACGTTCGCCCGCTCCAGGACCGTGAGCTTCGCCGTGTCCCCGCAGGAGGTGCAGAGCACGAGGAGCCAGGCGTCGAGGAGCTTGTGGTTGGCGTTGACGCGGAACTTGCCGTTCGCCGCGAAGCGTTCGGATCCGCAGGTGTGGCAACGGCGGAGGACGACAGGAAGGCAGGTGGGCATGACCACCCAGCTGTTGAGCACAGGAGTACACCGGTTTCAGTGAGAAATCCGCAGCAAGAAGGGGCGCGGCGCGCAGGGCGCGACGCGCGACGGTTCAGCGCTCGGGGGGTCTCACACGGTGTACAACGGCCTGCCCTTGGCTCGACGACGTGGCTCGGCAGCACGGTACGGGTGCACGGTGCCGCCGTTCCACCGGTTTTCGCGGGGGCGTACGGGGCTGCGCTACCGGCCCTGGACGCGGAGGGAGACCAGGGTCAGGTCGCGGAGCTCGTCGGGGGCCTGGGGGTGGTCCCCGGCAGCGATCTCGGTGAGGGTGCTGAACTGCCCGGGGTAGACCATGACCGGCAGGTCGCGGCGGGTGAGGCAGCAGAAGACGGCGAACTCCTCCAGGAAATAGGCGCTGGAGGTGTCGACGCGTCGCCGGAGTTCCGCGTCGTCGACCGTGGCGGAGTGCTTGGCGTGGTAGGCGCGGCCGAAGGCCTCCACGGAGGAGCGGAAGACGTCGTCCTTGGCGAACAGGGTGCGCAGCTCGTGGTGGAACTCGGCGTACTCCAGGGTCTCCTGGACCTCTCCGCACGTGACGAAGGTGAACTCGGTCCGGGCCCGGTGGGCGTCCAGGGCCGGCTTCCGGTCGTGGACGAACTGCCGGCCCAGGTCGAGGGCGTGCGCGAGGGCCCGGTCGGGATCCATGCCACGGGTCGAGGCCAGGGTTAGGCGGTGGATGCTGTCGCCGATCAGCACGGTGCAGCGGCTGTAGCGCCGCGAGATCCACGTGAGCATGGCGTCGAACCTGCCGGGGCTGAAGCTGCTGTTGTCCAGGCTGACGCCGAGGAAGCACGCCTCGTGCGCGTCGAAGGTGTCGCGGTGGGCAGCGGGGGAGACCGCGTGGACGGTGGCCCGGTAGCCGGTCCGGCCTCTCCGCTCCGGGGGTGCGGAGGAGAGGGAGGGAGCAGGGGGCACGGAGGGCTTGTCCACGGTGGTCTTCCGCCTGAAGGGATCGCCTGGCACGGATAGTTGCCCTGTTTGATGACACCCGGCGCAGAATCGTTGCCTCAGCCCCGGCCCGAGGGCAGGCCCGGCACGGCCGGCGGAAGCGCAACGGGGGACGAGGCTACGGGGCGGGGCGGGGTTCGTAGCGGGTGGCCAGGGTGGTGGCTCGGGTGTGGAGGGCGGTGCGCAGTGAGGGTGGGGCCAGGGCTTCCGCGTCCGTGCCCAGCTGCCACAGCGCCCATTCGGCGTGCCGCGCGTCCTGGTACGTCACCTCCAGCCGGAGCAGACCGTCCGCGTCGGGTTCCTCCGCGCGGACGGCCAGCGCGGCGTCCAGCAGCTCCTCCCGGCGCGCCGGGTTCACCCGCACCAGCACGGTGAGGTGGCCGTCGGAGAGGAACCGCGCGGCGCGCTCCCGCCAGATCCGGTCGAGGTCGATCCCGACGGGACGCTCCGCCGGCTCGGGGAGTGCCTCGGCGGCCAGTACCCGCGACAGCCGGTAGGTGCGGTCCGCGCCCCCTCTCGTGGCCAGCAGGTAGCCCCGGTCGCGTACGGTCACCAGGCCGATCGGGTCCACGGTGCGCCACTGCGGTGACCCGCCCGTGGCCGCGTAGTGGATGCGCAGCTTGTGACCGGCGAGTACCGCACGCCGCACCTCGGCCATCGTGGCGCCCGGCATCTCGTCGGCGGCCTGCCGTCGTGAGAGCAGGTCGGTCTCCGGCTCCACGAGAATCCGCCGGGCCGCATCGCTCGCGGTCGCCCGGTGGCTCTCGGGCAGTGCGTCGACCACCTTCCGTCTGGCCGAGGCGAGCGCCGGGCCGAGCCCGAACACCCGCTCGCCGCGCCCCGACGCGGCGGTCAGCAACGCGAGGGCCTCGTCGTGGTTCAGCCCGGTGAGCTCGGTCCGGAAGCCGGGCAGCAGCGCGAAACCGCCGTGCCGGCCGCGCTCGGAGTAGACCGGGACACCGGCCGCGGACAGCGCCTCGATGTCGCGCAGCACGGTACGGGTGGACACCTCAAGCTCGCGGGCCAGTGTCTCGGCGGTCAGCCGACCGCGCCCGCGCAGCAGGAGCACCAGCGAGACCAGCCGGTCGGCGCGCATGCGAGGACTCTAATCGAGCGCCGGAATACGTGACGAAGGGTGTCGTGATTTGTTGCGAGGCTCCCTGACGAGACGCCGAGACCGGTGGCCACCCGGCCGCCGGGCCGATGCGGCGTACGCGAATCAGCAACTCCCGCTGAGACGAATGGAGCTGACGTGGCGATGGAACGAACGGCGGTCAACCCGGTGACCTGGTCGGTGGAGATGGGCTTCAACCAGGGCGAGGTCGTCTCCGGGCACACCCGGACCCTCTACATCTCCGGGCAGACCGCGATGGGCGAGGACGGCAGGCCCCGGCACGAGGGCGACATGGCGGCGCAGCTCGCGCTGAGCGTCGCCAACCTGGAGGCCGTGCTCGGCGAGGCCGGCATGTCCGTCGCGAACCTCGTCCGGCTCAACGTCTACACGACCGACGTCGACCTGCTCTTCCAGCACTACGGCGTGCTGGCCACGCGACTCGGCGCCGCCGGGGTCGCGCCGACGACCACGATGCTCGGGGTGACCCGGCTGGCGATCCCCGGCCAGATGGTCGAACTGGAGGGGACCGCCGTCGGCTGAGGTGACGACGCCCTCCTGCCGCTCCTGCCGGAAGCCGCCCCCGGCACGAGCGGCGGACGGCGGATCCCCGGCACGCGCACCGCTCCAGAATTCGTTTGCGGGCCTCGCTCGTGCGTGCGTAGCGTCGCCGGTCGTGACCCCGACCCTGCGCACCGAGCGTCTGCACCTGGAGCCGTACGTCCCCGAGGACGAGGACGGCTTCGTCGCCCTGTTCCAGGACGTGCGTGTGTCCCGCTGGATGGGCGACGGGACCACGTCCGAGGCGGCCGACAGGGCCCTGTTCGGGCGGATCTTCGGCAAGGTCTACGCCGAGGAGCTGTTCGACGTCTGGGCCGTGCGCCGGGACGGGCGGCTGGTCGGCCACGCCGAGATCAAGCGGACCGACCAGGTCGACGGCTTCGAGATCATCTACGCCCTGGCCCCCGAGGCCTGGGGCTGCGGCCTCGGGGGCGAGGTGGCCGAGGCGATCGTCGCGTACGGCTTCGGCACCCTCGGACTGACCGAGGTCCACGCCACCGTGGCCGCACCGAACACGGCGTCACTGGCGCTGCTGGCCAGGCTCGGCTTCTCGCACGTCCGGGACGTCACGGAGGCCGACGGCAGTACGACCCGTGTCCTGACCCGCCACCGCACCACACCCCCCGGGCCGTCCCCGGTCTAGGGGCCTGTCTTTCGGATCGTGCCGGGCTCGCGACGCCTTGCGATCGCACGCACCGGACGGCCGCTCCCTGGTCCGGCCGGGACACGCGGCAGCGGCCGTCGGGATGCCCTTCCGACGGCCGCCGATGTGTGCCCTACGCGTGGTGTGCCCTACGCGTCGTGTGCCCTACGGGGTCAGAACGCGAAGACCGCGGTCTTCGCCAGCCCGCTGCGCATCTCGCACGTGTTGCCGTACGTGGCCGACCAGCTGACCCGCTTGCCCTCCCAGACGCCTTCGCCGGTGACCGTGACCGGCTCCCAGATGCGCGTACAGGGGGCGGAGCTGCTCCACGCGGTGCCCAGCTGGGCGAAGTCGCCGTTGATCGTCTTCAGGTCGGCGCAGGCCGACTTGGGGGCGGGGTGGGTGCCGGACGCGGTCGGGGCACAGTTCAGCGTGACCGCCCTGTCGATGGTCGCCGTCGCCGCGGCCTCGCCCTTGCCGATCGTGAGGACGAGCGCCGACGGCGGGTACAGCCCGGACGGCTCGGCCTGGGCGCTGCCGGACGTCGCGGCGACGCCGACGAGGGCGAGGCCGGTGGCGAGAGCCGTGGTGAGGGCGGTGTTGCGGAGGACGTAACGCACGGGGGTGTCCTTTCGAGACGAGTGCTTCGTGATTGCGCCTCGGAGTCTTGTTGCTGCGGAGGGTGATCGCACATCCTTCGCCGCTTTCCGGTCACGACCGAACGTTCGGGCTGTTGGGGGCGGGTGCGCGGCCTGGTCGAGAGCGCTCCACGAGGTGGTCGTGCAATCTCGAACGACCAACTGACCTGCGGTGATGCGAAATTTGTTCGAAATTGGAGCAGTCGTCGGAGGCCCTGTTCGACCGGAAGCGCGTCCTCCGAGGTACCACCGGCCGGTGCCCGCGGTACGTTCCCTCCGCCCGGAGGCCGGTGCGGGCGGCCGGTCACCGGACCCGCCGCCCGCACGCCTCCGTCATCCCTTGCTGACCGCCGCGAGGATCTCCGGCAGCCGGTTCGCCGTCCGGGGGGCCGCCATCTTCAGGCCGCCCCAGGCGATCAGCGCGCCGTACACGGCTCCGGCCGGCAGCAGGATCCAGAGCAGGGACTCCTCGTCCGCGAGGTGGAGGTAGACCGCCGCCCCGATCACCGGGGCGCACAGCAGCGCGCCCCCGATCATTCCGCCGAAGATCGAGATCCACGCCAGACTGCCCTGCCCGGGCGCGACGTTCTTGTACGCGCTGTCCTGCGGGATCGAGTACGGGAAGTTCGCCGACGTCACCGCGCCCGTCGCCAGCATCGCGCCGAGCAGGGCGAACGCCAGGCCCAGCGCCTCCGGGAGGGAGGACCAGTCGCCGAGCACCGCCGCCGTCGCCGCCGTCACCAGGACCGTGTACGGCAGGGTGATCAGGAGCAGCGCGAGCGCCCGCGCCCGCAGTTCGGCGTACGCGTCCTTCGTCGTCGAGATCGTCTGGGCGACCATCCAGAACGCCGAGGTGTCCTGCCCGAACTGGTTGTACATCTGGATGCCGAGCATGCCCGAGGCGAAGCACGCGAAGTAGATCGAGCCCGTGCCCTGGAAGGCGTTGAAGAGCGGCACGATCGCGCCGATCGCGAGCGAGGTGATCCAGGCCGCCTTCGTCTTCGGGTCGCGCGCGATGTAGCGCAGGGTCCGCTCCATCACCGTTCCCGTACGCCCGCCGGGCAGCAGCCGCGCGAGGAGTCCCGTACCCGACCGGTCCCGGCCGGACGACTCCGACGACGCGCCGATCGTCGAGCCGTCCGGTGTCGTCATCAGCTTCACCAGGCTCCGCTGCCACCAGTACAGCAGCGCCACGAGGACGGCCACCGTCAGCAGCAACTGGGCGGCGGCGACCGCGTGGTCGCCCTCGCTCGCCGAGTCCACCGCCGCGATCGCCGAGGCCGGCGGCAGCCAGCCCACCACGGCGGCGGCCGGTTCGAGCGACGAGAGACCGCCGGCGCGACTGAGCCGCTGCGCGCCGAAGTTGACCACCTGGATGCCGACCGCGATCAGCAACCCGCTCAGTACCGCGAGGTCACGGCCCTTGCGCGAGGTCAGCAGCCGTACGTTGGCGGCGGCGACGGCCCGCGAGAGCGCCACGCACACCAGGACCACGAGCGGCACGGCGAGAACCGCGACCACGACCCCCGCCGCTCCCCGCGCGAGCGCGAGAGCCGCGCCCACCCCTATCAGCAGGGTGAACGCCGGGCCGGTGCCCACCAGCGAGGCCACGAGCAGCGACCGCACCAGCGGCCGGGGGTGCAGCGGCAGCATCACGAGCCGGGACGGGTCGAGCGTCTCGTCGCCGCCCGGTACGAAGAGCGGCATCACGGCCCACGACAGGGCGAGGACCCCGGTCAGCAGGATCACGATCGAGTCCGCGTCCGCGCTGCCGCGCATCAGCACGAACGCGAGGACCATCGCCGCCGCGAAGGCGGCCGTGATCACGATCGAGACGACGTACGCGGCGGTCCGGCCCGCCGACTGCCGCAGCCCGTTGCGCAGCAGCGACACCTTGAGCCGGACGAAGACGGAGGTCAGGGACTCGGGTGCGGAGACCGTGGTCATCGGGCGGCACCGCCGCCCAGCCAGTCCAGGGAGTCCCCGGCCGCGTCCCGCCCGTGGGCGCCGACCAGCTCCAGGAACGCGGCCTGCAGCGACGGCGCGTCGCCCCGTACGGCCGCGAGCGGGCCCTGGGCGCGGATCCGGCCGGCGGCCATCACGGCGACCCAGTCGCAGAGGGACTCCACCAGCTCCATCACATGGCTGGAGAAGACGACGGTCGCGCCCGAGCCGGTGTACCGCTCGAGGACACCCCGGATCGTCTGCGCGGACACCGGGTCGACGCCCTCGAACGGCTCGTCGAGGAAGAGGACTTCCGGGTTGTGCAGCAGCGCCGCCGCGAGCCCGATCTTCTTGCGCATACCGGTGGAGTAGTCCACCACCAGCTTGTTCTGCGCCCCCGCCAGGTCGAGCACGTCGAGGAGCTGGGCGGCCCGCTTGTCGACCTCCGCACCGGGCAGCCCCCGCAGCCGCCCGCTGTACGCGAGGAGTTCGCGGCCGGAGAGCCGCTCGAAGAGCCGCAGCCCCTCGGGGAGGATCCCGATCCTGGCCTTGACCTGGGCCACCGACTCGGGATCGCGCCAGACGTCGTGCCCGGCGACGAGCACCCGCCCCGCGTCGGGCCGGAGAAGTCCGGTGATCATGGAGAGAGTGGTGGTCTTGCCCGCGCCGTTGGGACCGACGAGACCGATGAACTTGCCCGCGGGCAGGACGAGATCGATGCCGTCGACGGCGATCTGCTGCCCGAAGCGCTTCCAGAGACCCTCGACACGGACGGCGGGCACCGCATCACCGTCCGCCCCGGATGCGCCACCCGCCGTCGCGACGTCCGCCCGTGCGTCGCCGCCTTCTTCGTATACACCGTCAAATGCCTGGTCAGGCATGGTCTGTCAACCCTCCGGTCGTCCCCGTACTCCGTACGGGCACACCCTAGAGGGCACCCCTCGGTCGTGTCCGGAAAGTCTCGCCTGGCTCGCGACGCCCGGCACGCACGCTCGCGGCGTTGGCCACAAGCCCAAGTAGCTCCGCTATGAGGGCTTCCGGCCGCCTTGCGATCGCACGCTCCCCCGAGCTCTCGGCTGCGCTCGAGCAGGGGGGACCCCCATGACGCCGCGAGCCCCGCCCTGCGGGCGGACGGCGATACTTTCCGGACACTCCCTAGGGCCTGCGAGCCCTCTCGGCCGCCGCTTCCCGCCCGCAGGCGTACGCGAGCGCGCTGATCAGCTCCTCGGCGTCCGGCAGCCAGCGGTTCGCAGGGGTGGGCCGCCGGGCCCACTGCACCGCGCCGTGCCCGCCGACCCGGGTGGGCGGGGCCGCCACGTAGTACCCCTCGCCGCGCGTGGTCAGGTCGATCGACGCCGGCGCCCAGCCCAGCTTCCGTACGAGATCGGGGACCTTGGCCGCCGCACCCGGCAGGACGAAGAAGAACATCCGGCGCTCCGGAGTACACGTCACCGGGCCGAGGGTGAGCTCCATCCGCTCCATCCGCGCCAGCGCCAGGAAGCCCGCCGACTCCGGCACCTCGATCGCGTCGAAGGTGCGGCCGGTCGGCAGCAGGATCGACGCCTTGGGCTGCTTCGACCACATGCGCCGCGCCCCGACCGCGCTGCCGGTCGCCTGTGTCGACCAGTCGGGCCTGGCGGCGTGCGCGCCGGGGGAGGCGCACGCCTCGGCGCCGCAGGAGCAGCGCTCCCGGCCCTCGACCGCCTCCAGCCAGGTTCCCGGGAACACGTCCCAGTGCCGCTCTTCCGCATACCGCACGGCGCTGTCCAGCAGCTGCTCGCCTCGCTGCTTGGGGATCTGTGCGGCTTCCGTGACTCCGATGGTCTCATCCACGGTGAACTCAACTCCCGCCGTCACCTGGGGTTACGGGCGGCGTGCGGCGCGCTGTGGAGCATCGATCCTGCACGGCGGGGCGCATGGGTGCACGGACGGGGGCGCGCGTGGGGCCGGCGAGCGGTGGTGGGGTAGCCAGTGATGGGGGGTGTCGGCCGGCTGCCCGTGGCCGATGCGTCCGGTTTCGCGTGTTCACATCGGCATTGACCGGATATCCGCCGGGCAGTGATCAGTTCTCTTCGATCACACCGGCCTCAGGGGGTAGTCATGTCAGCCAGGCCACTCGTCGCCCGTCAGCCGAACGAACGGCTGCAGGCGCTCATTCAGGAGGCCGGATGCTCCAACGCCGGCCTCGCCCGCAGGGTGAACATGGTCGGGTCCGAGCGCGGGCTCGACCTGCGGTACGACAAGACGTCGGTGGCGCGCTGGCTGCGCGGGCAGCAGCCGCGCGGGCGGGCGCCGGGGATCATCGCGGAGGCGCTGGGGCGCAAGCTGGGCCGTACGGTCACGATCGACGAGATCGGGATGGCGAACGGCAGGAACCTGGCCGCGGGCGTCGGGCTGCAGTTCTCACCGACCGTACTGGGCGCGATCGAGCAGGTCTGCGAGCTGTGGCGCAGCGACGTGGGGCGCCGGGACTTCCTCTCCGGCTCCACGGTGGCGGCCTCCGCGCTCGTGGAGCCGAGCAGGGACTGGCTGATCACGGGCGCGGACGCGCACGTGGCCCGGTCGGCCGGGGCGCGCGTGGGGGTTTCGGACGTGGAGGCGGTCCGGGCGATGACGGCCGCGCTGGTCGACCTGGACCGCCGGTTCGGCAGCGGTCACGTGCGGCCGGTGGTCGTGCACTACCTGAACAGCGTGGTGGCGGGGCTGCTCTCGGGCTCGTACCGGGAGGCGGTCGGGCGGCAGCTGTTCGCGGCGGTGGCGCGGCTCACGGAGCTGGCCGGGTACATGGCCGTGGACACCGGGCAGGCGGGGCTCGCGCAGCGGTACTACATCCAGGCGCTGCGGCTCGCGCAGGCCGCGGGCGACCGGGGCTACGGCGGCTATGTGCTGGCCGCCTCGATGAGTCATCTGGCCGCCCAGCTCGGGAACCCGCGGGAGATCGCTCAGCTGGCGCGGGCGGCGCAGGAGGGCGCGCGGGGGCGGGTGACACCGCGGGCCGAGGCGATGTTCTACGCGGCGGAGGCCCGGGGCCACGCGCTGCTCGGGGACGCCCACGCCTTCGAGGCGGTCGCGGGCCGTGCCGTACGGGCCATGGAGCGGGCGGATCCGGAATCGGGTGACGACCCGTCGTGGATCGCGCACTTCGACCAGGCGTACCTCGCCGACGAACTGGCCCACTGCCACCGGGATCTGGGGCAGGCGGAGGCGGCGGCGCGGGCGGCGGAGGAGTCACTCGCCGGCCATCCCGGGACGCGGGCCAGGCGGCGGGCGATCGGTCTGGTGCTGCTCGCCTCGGCGCAGGTGCAGCGGCGCGAGGTGGAGCAGGCCTGCCACACCGGGACGCGCGCCCTCGAACTTCTCGCGACGCTGCGGTCCTCGCGCGGTGCGGAGTATCTGGACGACCTCAAGGAGCGACTGGAGCCGTTCGCGGGGGAGCCGGTGGTGCGGGAGTTCGGCGCGCGGCTGGAGCTCCATGCGGCGTGACCTGCTGTGACGGGCGTCACCGTCACAGTGCGCGCGGTGGGGCGATAGGGGCACGCCGGTACGGCAGTTGAGGGTGGTGCCGTTGTGTGTCTGTTACCGGGCTCACACACGTGTGCGCGGCGCCGGACGCACCCGGTAGCGTGAGCCGACGATTCCGTAGGTCCATCAGTAGGAGTCCCGGTGACGCAGAGCGGACAGGGTCCGGAACCGCAGTATCCGGCGGTACGGCCCACGCACGAAGGTGTCGTGCTGCCCGCGGAGGGCGGCGTGGAGACCGGCCGGGCGGCAGGCCCGGCCGGCGGCCAGCCGTGGGGCGGCGCCTGGGGCCCCGGCGGTGGACCGCAGGGACAGCAGCCCCAGCCGTCCTCGCAGCCGATGCCGCCGGCCCAGCCGCTTCCGCCCGAGGCCGGACCCGGCGGGGCCGCGGACATGCAGGCCACGCAGTACCTCGCGCCGATCCCGCCGCAGGGCGCGCCGCCCGCCGGCGGGCCGGGGCCGATGCCCGGCGTCATGCCGGCGGCCCAGGGGCCGATACCGGGCGGGCAGCCGATGCAGCCCCACACCCCGCCGCCCGGTGGCTACGGATACCCGCACCAGGCCGCGCCCGCGCAGCCCGGCCCCGAGGGCGGCTACGGCTACCCTCCCGCGGCCCCCACGCACCCCGGCGCCGCACAGCCGATGCCCGGCCACGCCGGTCCGGGCCTCTCCGGCCCGGGCGCGTCCGCGGGCGACATGCAGGCGACGCAGCACATCCCGCCCGTCGTGGCGCAGGGCGGCGGCTCGGACACCCAGTTCCTCGGCACCGGCCCCCTGGGACGGCAGCAGCAGCCCGCGGGCGCCTCGGACGCGACCCAGTACATCGCTCCCGTTCCGGCGCAGACGCACGGAGAGCGGCAGCCGCCCGCCGAGTTCGACAACCTCTTCCGCAGCGACGCGACGCAGCACATGCCGCAGCAGCAGTCGCCGCAGGCCCGCGGGCAGCAGTTCCCGCCGCAGTTCCAGCAGCCCTCGTACGGCCAGCAGCCGCAGCAGCAGCAGTTCCAGCAGCCCACCGCGCCGGCGCCCTTCGAGGGGGCGTACGACGACGAGTACGACGACGAGCCCGAGCCGCGCCGCAGGTCGCCCGTCGCGCTGATCGCCGCCGTCGTCGTCGGCTGCGCGGTCGTCGGCCTCGGTGCCGGCGCGCTGCTCAGCGGCGGGGACGAGGACAAGGACAAGGGGCCCGCCCAGAACGTGGCCGCCAGCTCCGGCGCTCCTTCGGCCGAGCCGACCGGCAAGGCCGCCGCCGACCCGGCCGAGCCGCAGGCGAAGGAGCTCGACAAGCTGCTCGCCGACAGCAACAACAGCCGTGACGCGGTGATCCGTTCGGTCGAGAGCATCAAGCAGTGCAAGAACCTCGACCAGGCCGCCACCGACCTGCGGGACGCCGCCGGGCAGCGCCGCGGCCTGGTGACCCGGCTGCAGGGCCTGACCGTCGACAAGCTGCCGGACAACGCGGCCCTGACCGCCGCCCTCACCAAGGCGTGGCAGGCCTCGGCGTCCGCCGACGACCACTACGCCGCCTGGGCGGACCAGGTGAAGGGCAACAAGAAGTTCTGCAAGGGCGGCAAGGCCCGCGGCACGGCGCACACGGTCGAGGCGGGCAAGAAGAGCTCCGACGCCACGATCGCCAAGCGCGAGGCGGCCTCGCTCTGGAACCCGACCGCAGACAAGTACGGGCTGTCGAAGCGGGCCCCGACCCAGCTGTAGGAGGCCCGGGGCCGCGAGGCGGCCCCGGGTCGCCGGATTCCTGCGCTACGGGGCGCTGAGGACGGTCTCGCCCACGTCGACGAAGCCGGGCTTCTGCGCCACGAGCTGCCCCCTGCGGACCACCTGGAACGTCACCTCGTGGTTGACGATCCGGGGGAAGCGGGGTGCGCCGAGCATGTCCTCGTAGCGCCAGCGCAGTTCGGGCGTGAGGCCACCGGTGTCGATCTGGACGCCCCGGTCCAGGGCGTGCGCGACGGCGCCCGCCGTGATCGTCTCGCTGTCGAGCGACTCGATGACCTTCTTCAGGACGGTGTACGCGATCCACGTCGTCTGGACGCCCGCGTCGGTCGGGTCGACCCGGTTGTCGGCGAACGCGTGCTCCTTGATCACCTTGCGCATCGGCGCCCAGCGCGCGTCGTTCGCCTCCGGGTACCAGCCCGTGACGTACGCGCCCTCGAAGGGGCTGTGCGCGCCGCCTGTGCGGTCGACGACGGGCTGGCTGACGCTGCCGAGCACGGAGGAGATCCGGATGTCGTCCTTGCCCTTGCCGTCGTCCGGGGCGCGCTCGCCGTCCTCGTCCCCGGGGAGGCGGCGGAAGGAGTCGAAGAACGTCTGGGTGCGCTCGCCGAGGACGGCGGCGACGCAGCCGTCCTTGCTGCCGGCCTTGGCGCGGGCGCGTTCGGCCTGCGTGGTGTACTCCGCGGCGTCCTCGACGGCCGGGATGTCGACCGCACCGTCGTGACTGCCCTTGCGCAGGCCCGAGTTGAGCAGGTCGGGCAGCTTGTCCCCGGCGAGGGTGTCGGGCCGTACGAGGGAGACCTTGCGGCAGGACTCGGCGAGCTGCCGGCCGTGGCCGGCCATGAGCGAGGCGAGGCCGCCGTTCACGGGGTAGGAGAGCGGGCTGGTGAACTCGTCCTCGGAGATGCCGTAGCCGCCGATGTACGGGATCTCGGCCGCCTCCAGCGGGGCCATGAAGGCGCGCCCGTTCTGGCTGTACGAACCGACGACGGCGACGACGTCCTCACGGACGGCACGGCGCGCGCAGTCGGCGGCGCCCGAGGAGGTGTTCTTCTCGTTGCAGGTGAGGATCTTCAGCTCGTGGCCGTCGATGCCGCCCGAGGCGTTGACCCAGCGGGCGAAGGCCTGGGCCATGGCGGGCATGCCGGGCTGGTTGGTGGCACGGGTGCCGTCGGGGGCCCAGGTCATCACCGTGACGGGCTCCCTGGATCCCCCCGTGGTCCCAGGGAGCACGCCACAGCCGGTGAGCAGCGACGCCCCGGCCGCCGCCGTCGTGACATACGCGAGGAGTGAGGTCAGTCGCCTACCGGTCATGACCATGCACACTTCCGCCTCACGGGTAACGCAGAAGTGTGCATGGTTCAACAGCAAGTGACGTGAAGGTGAATTGCCGGGGCCGGGGGCCGCTCGGGAGGGGGCCGGTCCGCCGATCTTGGAAGGGAACGTACGATCGAACGGTGTCCAGTCCAGTCTCGGGTTCGGTGAACTCTTCCCGTCGCGGCCGTCGCTCCTCCACCATGGGCGACATGCCGCTCAACGACATGCCGTGGTGGCGCTGGCGCATCAACGTGCGCTCGGCGCTGCACATGCTCTCCGACCCCGGGTTCCACGAGACGACCTGGCTGGCCGGCCACGACGGGTACGGCGACGTCACCGACGCCGTCTACCGCCTCGTGGAGGACACCTGGCTCGACAACTGGTCCGCCGAGAAGTACGTCGGGACGATCTTCCGCGACTCGGGCGAGGCCGCCCTGGTGGACGTCGCCGTGCTGCGGGTGCTGCGGATCATGCACCAGGTGGGGCCCGACGCGCCGTTCTCGGCGTACATGGAGCACCACGGGTGGCCGGAGGCCGTACGGGCCGCCCGCGAGGCACACATACGGATGGCGTCCGCGGACGGTGAGGACCCCGACACGCCCCCGCGTTCCCTGGACGTCCTCCGTATCATCACGCGGTCCGCCTGACGGACGCCGGCCGGGCCGCCGTCGCGCGGTGTGGCACCCTACGGGGATGACCGACCAGTACGTCCTCACGCTTTCCTGCCCGGACAAACAGGGCATCGTGCACGCCGTGTCGAGCTATCTGTTCATCACGGGCTGCAACATCGAGGACAGTCAGCAGTTCAAGGACCGGGACACGGGCCTGTTCTTCATGCGTGTCCACTTCTCCGCGGAGGAGCCGGTGACCGTGGAGAAGCTCCGGGCGAGCTTCGCGGCGGTGGGCGACTCGTTCGCGATGGACTGGCACATCAACCGCGCCGACGAGCGCATGCGTGTCGTGCTGATGGTGTCGAAGTTCGGCCACTGCCTGAACGATCTGCTCTTCCGCTCGCGGATCGGGGCGCTGCCGGTCGAGATCGTCGCAGTGGTCTCCAACCACACGGACTTCTCCGAGCTCGTCAGCTCGTACGGCATCCCGTTCCGGCACATTCCGGTCACGAAGGAGAACAAGCCGGAGGCGGAGGCCGAACTCCTGGAGCTCGTGCGCGCCGAGAGCGTCGAACTGGTCGTGCTCGCCCGCTACATGCAGGTCCTCTCCGACGACCTGTGCAAGCAGCTGTCGGGCCGGATCATCAACATCCACCACTCCTTCCTCCCGAGCTTCAAGGGCGCGAAGCCCTACCACCAGGCGCACGCGCGCGGTGTGAAGCTGATCGGCGCGACGGCCCACTACGTGACGGCCGACCTCGACGAGGGCCCGATCATCGAGCAGGAGGTCGAGCGGGTGGGCCACGAGGTCACCCCGGACCAGCTGGTGGCGGTCGGCCGCGACGTGGAGTGCCAGGCGCTGGCCCGCGCGGTGAAGTGGCACGCGGAACGCCGGATCCTCCTGAACGGCCGCCGCACGGTCGTCTTCGCGTAGGACGCGGAACGGCGCCGGAGCGGAGCGCCGGCGCACGAGCGGGGCCCCGGCGCAGGAGCGGGGCCCGGCTAGAGGCGGCTCAGGCCGGCCGCCGCGAAGAGGACGTCGCGGATCGCCTCGCGGTCGCCGTCCTGGCCGGCCGCCGCCTCCTCGGGCGGGACATGGCCCGCCACGAGCTGGCAGAACTCGACGCCGTCCATCGCCACCTGGGCCACCGCGTGGTCCGGGGAGCCGACGGCCGCCGGGGAGTCCAGGGCGATGTACCAGTGGCCGCCGCCCGAGCCCTCGACCTCCAGGTGGAGCGAGCGGCCGGGGGCGCCCGCCGCGACCAGCTCCCGCGGCGGGGAGGCCAGGCCCGCGCGGCGCCGGCCGGCCAGGGCCGCCGGGAGCAGCCGGGCCGCCAGGTCGATCATGCCGTGCAGATGGGCGCCGCTCGGCGGCTCGTACGGATACGCCACCGCGTTCGCGATGTCGTCCGCGTGCACCCAGCACTCGAAGGCCCGCTCGAGGAGCGAGTCCCGCATCGGCAGCGCGAAGTCGCCGTACGTCACCGTCAGGTCGGCCACGCCCCGCCCCGCGAACGACACCGTGCGGATCAGCGTGTGGCTCTGCTCGCGCCACGGCTCGCGGACCCCGCGCGTCGGCGGGTGGTCCGAGCCCCGCCAGTACGCCTCCGTACGCTCCTGCGGCGACACCTCCGTCGCCTTCGGGCCCAGCGGGTCGTCCAGGCCGAGGGAGGTGGCGACCAGGCCGTCCACCGTCAGGAGATGGCCGATCACCCCGGCCACGGTCGTCCGGCGGCTCACGCCTCGCTCGCCCTCGAACCACTTCAGCCGTACCGGCGCGTGCCATTCCGACTCGCCGATGTCCCGCAGCAGCGCGTCGAGCCGGGCGGTCTCCGCGTCGTACGGAGCCGCCCATGCGGGCACGGGGATACGGGCGGGACGGCGCCCCAGACAGTTCTCCAGGACCCGGGAGCGCAGCAGCGGGTCGAGGTCCAGGTCGCGCTCGGAGTGGAGCAGCCCGACCGCGTCCCTCAGCCGCAGCGCCTCGTCCGCACACGGGGCGCACACGGTCAGATGGTCCTCGACCGCCTGCGTCTCCTCCGGCGAGCACGCCGACAGCGCCCACGCCCCGAGGAGGGACTTGAGCACGCTGTGCGGCGGCGGTGCCGGCGGTGTCGGGGCCGGCGCCGGGGGAAGCTCTGCGGGCGCGGGCGACTGAGCGGGTTCCTCGGCCGGCTCGGGCGTGGACACGGTGACGTCCACGGTCAGGTCCGCGTGGTCGTCCGCCGCGGCGCGCGGTCCCGGTATCCGGGGAGCGCGCGCCACCCCGTCGGGCGTGTCGTCGGGCCCGTTCACAGAGAACGTCCGTAACCGGGCGGCGAGGACCCCTCCAGCGGGCGGGTGTTCGCCGTGGACAGCAGCTGCAGCCCGAGCCGCAGCCGGCGCCGCGCCTCGTCCTCGGTCACGCCGAGGTCCGCGGCGGTCTGGCGGTAGTCGCGCCGCTGGAAGTACGCCAGCTCCAGGGCGGCCCGCAGCGGCGCGGGCATCGACGTCACGATGTAGTCGGCGCGGGCGGCGACCGAGGCCTGGCGGACCTTCTGCTCCAGCTCCTCCGCCGACCCCTCGCCGGTCTCCGCGTACGCCGTCGCCTCGGTCTGCCGCAGCCGGTGGACGGCCTGCCGCTGGGTCAGCTTGGCGACCCACGAGCGCATGTTGCCCTGCTTGGGGTCGTAGGCATCGGGGTTCTCCCAGATGTAGCCGAAGACCTCGCGGGTGACCTGGTCGGCGGCCCTGTCGTCGTCCAGGACCCGGTGGGCGAGGCTGTGCACCAGCGAGGCGAACCGGTCGTAGAGCTCGCCGAGCGCGGCGGCCTCACCGCGCGCCAGCCGCTGCTGCATCCTGCGGTCCCAGCGCGGTGGTGTGTCCTTCGCCATGCGTCGCCCTCCGGTGCTCTTCCGTGGCCCTCCCGACCCGAGTTCTCCGTCCAAAGTAGTGGCCTGTCCGACGGCGCACTCCGCTTTGGGACAACTACGCCCTCCGGGAGGGCCCGGATGGTAAGGAAAGCGTCATCCGCGCGACGAGGGGTTTCGGCCCGTCGTGGCGGGGCAGCGGGAGGGCACGGGAACGACTGCCTCCGCTTGAACGACTGCTTCCGCTTGAAGGGCGCGATCGCGTGAACCTCGACGTCGACGAAGACGAGCAGGGCCCCTGGACCGTCCTGCGGATCCGCGGGGAGCTGGATCTGCTGAGTTCGCCCCTGGTCAGGAGGCGCGTCCACGACGCCGTCGCGGGCGGACGCCACGACGTGGTCCTCGACCTCTCGGGCGTGCTCTTCTGCGACTCCAGCGGGGTGGGCGTGCTCATCGCCTCGCGCCGGCTGATGCGCTCCTGCCGGGGCCGGCTGCGCGTCGTGCTGCCCGCGCGGGGCTCGGAGGACGCCTCGCACGTCAACCGGGTCCTCGCCGCGCTGGGCGTGCGCCGCCTCTTCGACGTGTACGGCGACGCGGAAGCCGCCGTCGACGACGAGGCCCAGCCGCTCTCCGCCTAGGGCTGCACGGCGGGGGGATGCCCGCACGGCGCACGCGTCCCGGCCGCCACCCCCTCGGCACGGCGGCCCGTCTCGTCGTACCCTCCCGGAATGCAGCCCATGGAACCCGAGCAGGGACCCGGAGCGGTCTACCAGCGCCGGATCGCCTCCCGTTTCGCCGCGTTCGACCAGGACGGCGACGGGACCATCTCGCGCGAGGACTTCAGTACGGCGGCCAAACGCGTCCTGGCGGAGTTCGACGTCTCCTTCCGCTCCGACCGGGGGCAGGCGCTCGCCGACGGCGCCGAGGCCTTCTGGCAGGGCATGGCGGGGATCGCCGACATCGACGGCGACCAGAAGGTCAGCCGCGAGGAGTTCGCCGGCGGCGCGGTGAAGCGCCTGCACGACCACCCCGACCGCTTCGCCGAGATCGCCCGGCCCTTCCTGCACGCCGTCCTCGCCATCGCCACGACCCCCGCCGACGTGGAACGCGCCCTGCTGGCCCTCGGCATCACCCCCGTCGGCGCCGCGCTGGGCGCCCGCACGCTGCCGACCGTCGCCTCGGGCGCGGTCGACGAGGAGCAGGCGGTGACGGCGTTCGCGCGCTACTTCATGACGGAGTAGCCGCGCCCGCCGGCCCGTACCGTTCGCGGAGCTTGTACTTCAGCACCTTCCGCAGGGCGTCGTTGCGGGGCAGGGCCTCCACCACCTCCAGCTGCTCCGGGAGCTTGTGGACGGAGAGACCCTGCTCGCGCAGGAACGCGGTGATCCCCGCCAGGGTCAGCGGACCCGCGCCCGGCGGCTGCTCCACCACCGCGCAGACGCGTTCGCCGCGCTCGGGGTCCGGAAGGCCGACGACGGCCGCGTCGCCGACCTCCGGATGCAGGTGGAGGAGGTCCTCGATCTCCTTGGCGGAGATGTTCTCGCCCTTGCGGATGATGATGTCCTTGATCCGCCCGGTCAGGACGAGATGCCCGCTCGCGGTCACATGCCCCACGTCGCCGGTGATCAGGAAGCCGTCCTCGTCGAAGGCGGCGGCGCTCTGCGCCGGGTCCAGATAGCCCTGGCAGACGGCCTCGCCGCGCAGCCGTACCTCCCCGCCGTCGGCGATCCGGATCTCCATGCCCGCGGGCGGCCGGCCCTCGGTGGTCGCCAGGTTCTCGACGGTGTCGTCCGGCGAGCCCATCGTGATCATCGGGACCTCGGTCATGCCGTACCCGTGGGTGAGCTGGCAGCCCATCTCCCGTACGACGGCGTGGTAGATCTCCGGCGGCTTGGGCGCCCCGCCGCCCGCGAGCAGCCGCAGGCTCGGTATCAGCTTCCGCCCGGGCTGCTTCCGCTGCTCGGCGAGGAACATCGAGTAGAAGGCGGTGGAGCCGCCCGCCACGGTCACCCCGTGCCTGCGGTACTCCGCCAGCGCCCCGGGCAGCGCGAACTGTTCGAACATCACCGCCGGGAATCCGTACAGGAGGAGCATCACCGTGTAGTCGGGCCCGGCGATGTGCGCGTACGGGAAGGCCATCGAGCCGACGTCGTCCGCGGTCAGGTGGAGCGCGTGGGCGAGGCAGGAGCCGCCCGCGATGAGTGAGCGGTCGGTGTGCAGGACGCCCTTGGGGTCGGAGGTGGTGCCGGAGGTCCAGTAGATCCAGCGCACGACGGTCCCGTCGGCAGGCGGGGGCGGCAGGACGGCCGGGTCTCCGTCGGGCAGGGAGCCGTACGCCTCGAAGACCCCGCGCGCGCCGAGCCGGCGGGCCATCTCCGTGTGGTCGAAGCCGCGCCAGACGCCCGGGACGGCGAAGAACTCGGCCTTCGACTCGCGCAGGGCGAAGCCGACCTCGCGGTCGCGGTAGAAGGGGATGACCGGGGACTGTACGGCGCCGATGCGGGCGAGCGCGAAGGACAGGACCGCGGTCTCGATCCGGGTGGGCAGCTGCCAGGCCACGACGGTGCCCGGCCGCACTCCCCTCCCGTACAGCCCGGCGGCGCACCGCTCGGCGCGTTCGCGCAGCTCGCCGAAGGTCAGGACGCGGTCCTCCTGGAGGAGGACGGGCCGGTCGGGCGTGAGCGCGGCGCGCCGCTCGACGAGCTCCCAGAGGGTGCGGGAGGTGCCCAGGGTGTGTGCGGTGTCGGTCACGACGTTCCCCTCTCCGTCCGTAACTGACGGGCAGTCAGATTGCCTGGAGAGCGTAGAGGCACGCTGCTTGTCGGTCCAGGGGGCGGGGGCTAGCCTGAGACCGATCGGTATCTGACGGGTCATCAGAAAATGCGGGAACGGGAGAGGGTCTCATGACGGAACTTCCACGGATCATCAGCGTCGACGACCATGTGATCGAACCGGCCCACCTCTTCAAGACCTGGCTGCCGGCCAGGTACCGCGACCGTGGGCCGCAGCCGCTGACCGCCGGGATCGGTGAGCTCGCCTACGTCGGCGGCAAGTACCAGATCACGATGGACCCGGACGGGCCGCCGACCGACTGGTGGATCTACGAGGACCTCAAGTTCCCGTACAAGCGCAACATCGCCGCCGTCGGCTTCGACCGCGACGAGATGACCCTGGAGGGCATCACCCGCGAGGAGATGCGCCGTGGCTGCTGGGACCCCGTCGAGCGGCTCAAGGACATGGACCTCAACCACGTCGAGGCCAGCCTCTGCTTCCCGACCTTCCCGCGCTTCTGCGGCCAGACCTTCGCCGAGGCCAAGGACAAGGAGGTCGCCCTCGCCTGCGTCCGCGCCTACAACGACTGGATGGTCGAGGAGTGGTGCGGCGACAGCGGCGGCCGGCTCATCCCGCTCTGCATCATCCCGCTCTGGGACATCGACCTGGCCGTCGCCGAGATCCGGCGGAACGCGGCGCGCGGCGTCAAGGCGGTCACCTTCTCGGAGATCCCGACCTATCTGGGACTCCCGTCGATCCACTCCGGCCACTGGGACCCGTTCTTCGCCGTCTGCCAGGAGACCGGGACCGTCGTCAACATGCACATCGGCTCCAGCAGCCAGATGCCCGCCGCCTCCCCCGACGCCCCGCCCGCCGTCCAGGCCTCCCTGAGCTTCAACAACGCCATGGCCTCGATGATGGACTTCCTCTTCAGCGGGGTGCTGGTGAAGTTCCCCCGGCTCAAGCTCGCCTACAGCGAAGGACAGATGGGCTGGATCCCGTACGCCCTCGAACGCGCCGACGACGTCTGGGAGGAGCACCGCGCCTGGGGCGGGGTCAGGGACCTGATCCCGGAACCCCCGTCCACGTACTACTACCGGCAGATGTTCTGCTGCTTCTTCCGCGACAAGCACGGCATCGCCTCGCTCGACGTCGTCGGCCGCGACAACGCCACCTTCGAGACCGACTACCCGCACGTCGACTCCACGTTCCCGCACACCAGGGAAGTCGCCCTCGACCACGTCAAGGGACTCGACGACGAGACGGTCTACAAGCTGATGCGCGGGAACGCCATCCGCATGCTGGACCTGGGCATCGTCTGATGGACCTCGCGGACGGCGCGGCCCAGGAGGAGTTCCGGGCGCGGCTGCGGGAGTGGCTCGCGCGGGTCCTGCCGACGCTGCCGCCGAAGCCCGATCCGCTGGACTGGCCGGGACGGCGGGCGTACGACTGCGGCTGGCAGCGGCGCCTGTACGACGCCGGGTACGCGGACGTGCACTGGGACGCCTCCCCGACCCAGCGGCTGATCTTCCTGGAGGAGACCGAGCGCGCCGGAGCCCCGTACGTCGGCGCGAACTTCGTCGGACTCCTGCACGCGGGACCGACGATCGCCGCCGAGGGGACGCCCGGACAGCGGGAGCGCTGGCTGCCGCCCGTGCTGCGCGGCGACGAGGTCTGGTGCCAGGGGTTCAGCGAGCCCGACGCCGGATCCGACCTGGCCGGGCTGCGGACGCGGGCGGTGCGGGACGGGGACGCGTACGTGGTCTCCGGCTCCAAGATATGGACCTCGCACGCCGAGGTCGCCGACTGGTGCGAGCTGCTCGTACGGACGGACCCGGACGCGCCCTCGAAGCACCGGGGCATCAGCTGGCTCGCGATGCCCATGGACGCGCCCGGGATCACCGTACGGCCGCTGCGGACGCTCGCCGGGTCGGCGGAGTTCGCGGAGATGTTCCTCGACGAGGTGCGGGTGCCGGTCGCCAACCGGGTCGGGGAGGAGAACGACGGCTGGCGCGTGACCATGGTGACCCTCTCCTTCGAGCGCGGTACGGCGTTCGTCGGCGAGGTCGTCGCGTGCCGTCGCGTACTGGGCGAACTCGCGGGGGCGGCGCGGAAGAACGGGACCTGGGACGACCCGGGCGTGCGGCGGCGGCTCGGGCGGCTGAGCGCCGAGTTCCGGGCGCTGTGGCGGCTGACCCAGTGGAACGTCAGCGAGGCGGAGGCGACGGGCGGAGTGCCGGGGGTCGGCGGATCGGTCTTCAAACTGCGGTACTCGCACGCGCGGCAGGAGCTGTACGACGCGGCGGCCGCCGTCCTCGGGCCCGACGCGCTCGACCTCGGGCGCGAGTGGAACCTGGACCGGCTCTCCTCGCTGTCGTACACGATCGCGGCCGGTACGTCGCAGATCCAGGCGAACATCGTCGCCGAGCGGATACTCGGCCTGCCGAAGGGGCGGTGAGGGGTGGTGGTGGTCTCGTGGACTTCCGGCTGACGGACGACCAGAAGGCGCTGAAGGCAGGGGTACGGGAGCTGCTCGCCGGCCGCTTCGACCGGGAGGCGATGCGGGCGGCGGTGGACTCGGGCGGCACGCTCGACCGGGCGCTCTGGCGTGAGCTGGGCGCTGCCGGGTTCTTCGCGCTCCGGCTGCCGGAGGCGGAGGGAGGCGTCGGACTCGGGCTCGCCGAGGCGGTGCTCGCCTTCGAGGAGGCGGGACGGGTGCTGCTGCCGGGGCCGTTGACGGCGACGCACCTGGCGGCGGGGACGGTGGACGGGGCCGCGGAGGGGGAGGTGGTGGTGACCGCGGTCGACGAGGGGCTGGTGGAGTGGCTGGACGAGGCGGACGTGGTGCTCGGTGACGTGACGGGGGCGGCGGCCGTGCGGTCGGTCGACCCCTTGACGCCCTTGCACCGCGTGCCGGGACCTGTGGGGCCGGGGGCCGTGGGCGGAACCCGTCCGCGGGCGCGCCGCCCCGTGCCCTGGTCCGAGGTCGCGCTCCTCACCGCTGCCGAGCAGGTCGGGAGTGCCGCTCGGACCACCGAGACGGCCGTCTCCCACGCACGGACGCGCGTGCAGTTCGGGCAGGCCATCGGGGCGTTCCAGGCCGTCAAGCACCTCTGCGCGCGGATGCTCGTGCGCACGGAGGTCGCCCGGGCCGCCGTCTACGCCGCTGCCGTCACCGGCGATCCCGTCGAGATCGCCGGCGCCAAGCTGCTCGCCGACGAGGCCGCCGTCGACTGCGCGCGGGACTGCCTCCAGGTGCACGGCGGCATGGGCTTCACCTGGGAGGCGGACGTGCATCTGCATCTCAAACGGGCCTGGGTGCGGGCCGAACGCGGCCTCACTCGGGCACGGGCGGAGGAGGTGGAGGCGCTTGCCCTGTAGGCGCGGTGTGGGTGGGCGCTCACAGAGCGTCGATATCGGGTTGTGTCCTTCGGGCGGGCCGTCACGGCCCGGAGTCGGGGTCCCGCTCCGGTACTCTCCGTGGGATGCGAGTGGTTGTGAGCCCGGATCGTCCCGGTGTCGCCGAAACGGCGGCCCCGGACCGGGCGATGCCCGCCGCTCGTACCCCGTGGAGGCGCTGGGCGCCCTCCTGTTCGACTCTCCGCAGCGTGCGTCGCACAGTATGGACCATGCGTACTCCTTCGCGCTGGAATATGCCCGAAGCGCTTGTTGCGGTGACTGTACGTCAACCATGCTGTCTCACAAGGGAATCACGTTCCGTAAGGGCGTCGATGGCTGTGAGGCGCGAGGCGATGTGTCCGCCGGTTCGGATGGTGTGAACGGTGCAGGTGCTTCAGGTTCAGTTGGAGGTCGGGCCGGACCCGGCGGAGGTGGGACGCGCCCGGCGCTGGGCGCGTTCGAGGCTCGCCGGGTCGGGCATAGAGGATGACGAGCCGCTGGCCGAGACGCTGGTGCTGCTCATCTCCGAACTCGTGACCAACGCGGTGGTCCACACGGGCTGTCCGGCCGTGCTGCGGATGCTGTTCGGCGCCGGCTGCCCGGAGGCGGGGACGGTACGGGTGGAGGTCGCCGACTCCAGCGACCGGCCGCCGATGCCGCGCCACGCGCAGGGCGAGGACACCAACGGGCGCGGCCTGGAGCTGGTGGACGGCCTGGCCGACCGCTGGGGATGGCAGCGCGAGGGCGTCGGCAAGAGCATCTGGTGCGAGGTGGACCGAGGGGTGACGAAGGCCTCGCAGACCTCCGTCGCCACCCCGACCGCCTCAGTGCACTGTTGACGGTTCGTGTCGTTTTGTTCACTCTAGGGTGAGCGATTCGACGTGAGGGGACGACGAGGGCGCCCTGCCGCCCTCGACGAGTGCGGGTCGTGTCTTGGGTGGCGGCGTCCGTGCCGTGCTCGGGGCGCGCGCGAGTGCGCCGCCACCCGCGTCTGACTTCTTCGGTTCAGAGGATCGCCACCGGGGCCACCGGTGTGCCCGTGCCGCCCACGAAGGGCTCCGGCATCGCGGAGAGCAGGAACGCGTACCGCTCGCTCTGTGCACAGGCTGTGGACAGGCTTTCCAGATTCCAGTTCTGCCCCTGGAGCATGCCCATCTCGACGAGATCGAGGGCGTGTACGGGCAGCCAGAGGTTCTCGATCTCGGGCGGGAAGATCTCGAAGGTGAGTGTGTCGTTGGCGACGGCGGCGACGTCGCGGGCGTGGAACCACTCGGGCGTACGGAGGGAGAGGCCGGGGGAGGGGAACGCGTAGGCGTGCTTGTCCCCGGCGAGGTACTGCCGTATCTGCCCCGTCCGTACGAGGACGATGTCGCCGGCCCGGACGGTGACGCGGCCGAATTCGGCGGCCTCGTCGAGGTCTTCGGGGGTGACGGCGTGGTCGCCCGGCAGCCGGTCGACACCCTTGGCGGCGGCCACGTCGAGCAGGACGCCACGGCTGACGACGTGGCGGGCGGTGTGGATGCCGCTGAACTCGGAGCGGCCGTGCGGGGTGATGGTGGAGGCGGGCCGGCCGTTGTAGATCTTGCCGGAGTGCGAGACGTGGGTGAGGGCGTCCCAGTGGGTGGCCGCCTGGAGGCCGAGGGTCACGGCGTCGTCGCTGGTGGCGACCGTGCCGGGACCGAAGAGCTCCTGGTTGATCTGGACCATGACGTGGAGCGGATTGACCCGGCCCGGGATCATGCCGGTCTGCACGCCGTCCTGGGTGAGGTCGAGGGCGAGCGGGACGCGGTGGCCGGAGCGGACGGTGGCGACGGCGTCCCGTACGACGTCGTCGGTGATCAGGTTGAGGGTGCCGATCTCGTCGTCCCGGCCCCAGCGTCCCCAGTTGTTGACGCGCTTGGCGATGTCGTGGAACTCGGCGGGG
The DNA here is from genome assembly GCF_042671585.1 of Streptomyces sp. NPDC127129. NCBI lineage: Bacteria > Bacillati > Actinomycetota > Actinomycetes > Kitasatosporales > Streptomycetaceae > Streptomyces > Streptomyces sp. NPDC127129. Next base: position 83,728 of record NZ_JBHXTV010000007.1, on the reverse strand, counting down.
AGCTGCGAGGTGACTGACATCGGGGCCTCCAGGGTCTTGTTTTCCTGTATCTGACGGACCGTAGAATCCTGTCGACGAACGAATCTAACGGACCGTCAGAAAACGCGGGAAGGGGCCGGGCGTGGGGAACTTCTTGGCAGGCAAGGTCGTGGCGGTGACGGGCGCGGGGCGCGGAATCGGGCGCGCGGTGGCTCTCGCGTGCGCCGCGGAGGGGGCGAAGGTCGTCGTCAACGACTACGGGGTCTCCATCGAGGGCGGGGAGCCGACGTCGGAGGTCGCGCTGTCGGTGGTGAAGGAGATCGAGGCGGCGGGCGGTTCGGCCGTCGCCGTCGCCGACGACATCTCGACGATGGCGGGCGGACAGCGGATCGTCGACGTCGCGCTCGCCGAGTACGGGCGGATCGACGGGGTCGTGTGCGTGGCGGGCATCCTGCGCGAGCGGATGCTCTTCAACATGGCCGAGGAGGAGTGGGACCCGGTCGTCGCGACGCACCTGAAGGGGACGTTCACGGTGTTCCGGGCGGCGTCGGCGGTGATGCGCAAGCAGGGCACCGGGACTCTGATCGGCTTCACGAGCGGGAACCACCAGGGGTCGGTGGCGCAGGCGAACTACTCGGCGGCCAAGGGCGGGATCATCTCGCTGGTCCGGTCGGCCGCGCTGGGCCTGCACAAGTACGGGGTCACGGCGAACGCGGTGGCGCCGGTGGCGCGGACGCGGATGTCGGCGAACGTGCCGATGGAGCTGAAGGAGATCGGGGAGCCGGAGGACGTGGCGGCGCTGGTCGTCTACCTGCTCTCGGAGCGGGCCCGGGAGGAAAAGATCACCGGCCAGGTATACACGATCGCGGGCCCCAAGATCGCGGTCTGGGCCCAGCCGAGGGAACTGCGGGCGGGGTACGCGGAGGGCGGCCCGTGGACCCCGGAACGCATCGCGGACTTCCTGCCGGGAACGGTGGGCGTGGACCCGATGCCGCTCCTGACCCGCCTGGAGGAAATGGCCAAGGCGGCAGCAGAGGGCACCCGCCCCAACCAGTAGGCCCGGGTGGGCACACGGGACGCTGCCGCCCCGGCGGGCGTCGCTTCCGCACCGAGCCGCCCCTCCGCACCACGAGGCCGGTCACCCTCCAGGCCCCTCCCCACGCCCACCCCCTCCCCACCGCACCGCCGACGAGAAGGAGCACGCACATGAGAGGCGTCGTCTACGACGGCAAGCACGTCCAGGTCGTCGACGACCTGGTGGTACGCGATCCCGGCCCCGGCGAAGTCCTCGTCGGCGTCCGCGCCGCCGGGCTCTGCCACAGCGATCTCGCCGTCCTCGACGGCACCATCCCCTTCCCCGCCCCCGTCGTCCTCGGCCACGAAGGCGCCGGCGTCGTCGAGGCCGTCGGCCCCGGCGTCACCCACGTCGCCGAGGGCGACCACGTCGCGCTCTCCACGCTCGCCAACTGCGGCGCCTGCGCCGACTGCGACCGCGGCCGCCCCACCATGTGCCGCAAGGCCATCGGCATGCCCAAGCAGCCCTTCTCCCGCGCCACCACGGGCCGGCCCCTCTTCCAGTTCGCCTCCAACTCCTCCTTCGCCGAGCGCACCGTCGTCAAGGCCGTCCAGGCCGTGAAGATCCCCGAGGACATCCCCCTCACCTCCGCAGCCCTCATGGGATGCGGCGTCCTCACCGGTGTCGGCGCCGTACTCAACCGCGCCAAGGTCGACCGCGGCGAGACGGTCGTCGTGATCGGGACGGGCGGCATCGGGCTCAACGTCATCCAGGGCGCCCGGATCGCCGGTGCGCTGACGATCGTCGCCGTCGACACCAACCCGGCCAAGGAGGAGGTCGCCCGCCGCTTCGGAGCCACGCACTTCCTCGACTCGGCGGAGACCGTCCGCGACATCCTGCCCACCGGCGCCGACCACGTCTTCGAGTGCGTCGGCCACACCGGACTCGTCCGTACGGCGATCGACCTCCTCGACCGCCACGGCCAGGCCGTCCTCCTCGGCATGACCGCCCCCACCGCGGAGGCGAGCTTCCCGCCCGCCGCGATGTTCCTCGACAAGTCGATCCTCGGCTGCCGCTACGGCTCCTCGCGCCCGCAGAAGGACATCGCCCTCTACGCGGAGCTGTACCGCGAGGGCCGTCTCCTGCTCGACGAACTCGTCACCGCCACCTACCCGGTGGAGGAGTTCGCCAAGGCGGCGGAGGACGCCGAACAGGGCAGGGTCGCGCGGGGCGTCCTGACCTTCGGATAGGAGCCGCCCCTTACCCTGCATGCGTGCATTCATACGACGAATTGACCCCACCGGAACGTGCGTTGTGGGAGGCGTTTCCCGAGGGGCGTCGCGTGGACCTGCGTACGGGTGTGCCCGAGGAGGACGAAGCCGCCACGGGTGACCGATGGGGTCCGGAACGCACCGTCCGTGCCGGCGTCTTGGCGACGCTGCTGCTCGGCGCGCAATCCGAGAGTTCCGGCGCCGTCGCCGCCCTAAGGATCGCCGGCGCGCGGATCACCGGTCGTCTCGACCTGACCGGTTCGGAGATCCGTCACACGCTCTCGATCGAGGGCTGCAGGCTGGAGGAGGAGGTGAGTCTGCGGGGGGCCACGACCCGGACGGTCGAGATCGTGAACAGCCGGGTTCCCGGGATCGACGCCAGGCTCGCTCGCGTCGACGGCGTCCTCGACCTGTCGCGGTCGGTCCTCGAAGGCGCCCTCGTGCTCATCAACGCCCGGGTGGCAGGGGTGCTGGACCTGGACGACGTGAGGATCTCGGGCGACGGACAGTGGGCGGTGTCTGCGGGGGGACTCGTCATGGAGGCGGGCGTCTTCGCCCGGCGACTGACCACGCGGGGCGGGCTGCGGATACCGGGCGCACAGCTGCCCGGGGGGCTGTTCCTGGGGGGTGCCCGGCTGGAGAACCCCGGCGGAGTCGCCCTTGCCGCGGGCCATGTGGTCGCCTCGACCGTGGAGTGCTCCCGGGGGTTCGCCGCGCGGGGGACCGTACGGCTGCGCGGCGCCCGCATCGAGGACCTCCTTACCTTCGAGGGCGCGCATCTGGACGGCGGCCGTACCGCTCTGGTGGGCACGGCGATGCACGTGGGGGACTTCGACTTCAGGACCGCCTCGCCCCCCTCGGGGACGGTGGATCTCCGCTCCGCACACGCCCATTGGTGTCAGGACGGCGAGCGGGCATGGCAGGAGGAAGTACTGCTGGAGGGGTTCACCTACGGCTCCATCCGATACGGGACGCCTACGACGTCCACGGAGGACGTGGAGACGGGGGAGGACGGATCCGCCGGGGGCGGCGACACGACGCGAGCGAGCGACGATGTCGTACGCCGCCTGGCATGGCTCCGCCGGAATCCCGGCTACGTGCCACAGCCGTACGAGCAACTGGCGGGCATGTACCGGCAGATAGGCCACGACAGCGACGCGCGGCGCGTTCTCCTGGCGAAGCAGCGCCACCGCCGCCGCACGCTGAACCCCGCCGGACGCCTCTGGGGCCACCTGCTGGACGTCACCGTCGGCTACGGCTACCGCCCCTGGCTGGCGGGCGTGTGGCTCATGGCACTGACCCTGCTCGGCACGCTGGTCTTCAGGACGCACTCTCCCGTGCCGGTGAAGCCGGGCGAAGGCGCCCCCTTCCAGCCCTTCGTCTACACCCTCGACCTGCTCATTCCCATCGGCGGGCTCGGCCAGCGCACCGCCTGGTACTGGACGCACGACGCCAGCCAGTGGCTGGCCTACCTGCTCATCGCCTCGGGCTGGGTGCTGACCACGGCCGTCGTCGCGGGGGTGACGCGGACGCTGAACAGGAACTGACGGGCGCCCGTCGCCGGTCGGACGCGTCCGCACGCTGTCGGTCATCGCCGTCCCGCCGTTACGGTCATGGCCATGGCCTACCGCGACCTCGTCACCCGCCCCGTCCTCGCCTGGTCGGCCGTCGCCGTCGCGGCCCGGATGCCCGTGGCCATGGCGCCGCTGGCCCTGGTGTTCCTGGTGCGTGAGCGGCCCGGCGGGTACACCCTCGGAGCCGTACTCGCCGCCGCGTACGTCCTCGGCGAGATCGTCGCCGCGCCCGTCCTCGGCATCCGCATGAACGCCGAGCGGGCCCGGCCGCACCTCGCCGCCGGGCTCGCGGTGGGCGCCCTCGCCTTCGCCGGTCTCGGCCTCGGGCCCGCCGGGACGGGTCACCCCGCACTCCTCGGCGCCCTCGCCTTCCTCGCGGGCGCCGGTCCCGGCGCCGCGCCCGGCGGGATGCGGGCGCTCCTGACCGGCATGGTCCCGGAGAAGGCGGTCACCCAGGCGCTCTCCATGGAGTCCGTCCTGACCTTCGCCATCTGGGCCGCCGCCCCGGCCCTCGCGACCGGCCTGGCCCTCGGTGCCGGCCCCGGCGTCCCCCTGCTGCTCGCGGGCGGCCTGATGGGGGCGTCCGTCGCCGGCCTGTGGTTGCTCCCCGTCGGCTGGAAGACGGCGGGCGACTCCGACGGGCCCGGCGAGCCGATGCGCCGCGTTCTCGTCCGGGCCTGGCCGGTGTACGTGACGGGCGCGGCGAGCCTGACCCTGCTGGCCCTCGCCGAGCTGATCCTCCCCGCCCTCCTCGAACAGCGCGGTGTCGCGATCGGCTGGGCCGGTCCGCTGCTCGCCGGGCTCTCGATCGGCTCGGCGGTCGGCGCGTTCGTGTACGGGCTCCGCGGCGGCTGGCCGGGCCCGCTGCCGGTGCAGAGCCTGGTCCTCATCCTCGGCGTCTCGGCGGGCGTCGTGCTGGTCGCCGTCCTGCCGTGGGCGGGCGCGATGGCCCTGGCCCTCGTCCTCGCCGGGCTGCTCCAGGCTCCCGCCATGCTCAGCCGCAACCTGGCGCTCCGCCAGATCCTGCCGCCGAACGCCCTGGCCGCCGGGTACTCGGTGATGTACGCGGCCGTGGGCGCCGGTTACGCGGCGAGCGGCTCCCTGGCCGGCGGGCTGCTGCAGGTGGTGCCGCCTTCGTCGGCGATCCTGTGGGGCGTCGCCCTGACCCTGCTGCTCACGGCGGTCGGCGCGGCGGGCGAGTGGCGCCGTGTGCGCGCCGCCGCGCCGCGCTCCCCGGCGGATCCGGCGGGCGCGTCGCCGGTCACCGGGGCGGGCGCGGAGAGCCGCGACCGCGCCCGGACCGACTGACCGCGCGCTCACCCGCCCGAAGCGGCCCCCGTCCGGAAGGTGCGGCGGTACGTCGTCGGGGTCACGCCGATCGCCGCCTGGAGGTGCGAGCGCAGGGACTGGGGCGTGCCGAAGCCCGCGTCCCGGGCCACCTGGTCGACCGCCAGGTCCGTGGACTCCAGGAGGTGGCGGGCGCGTTCCACCCGCTGCTGGGTCAGCCACTGGCCGGGGCTGATGCCGACCTCCTCCCGGAAGCGGCGCGTGAACGTCCGTACGCTCATGGACTCCCGTGCCGCCAGGTCCCGCAGCTGGATCGGCTCGTGCAGATGGGCGAGCGCCCAGGCCCGCGCCGACGTCGTGGTCGCCGTCCCCGCCTCCGGGAGCGGCCGCTCGATGTACTGGGCCTGCCCGCCGTGCCGGTGCGGCGGTACGACGGTCCTGCGGGCCACGTCGTTGGCGACGGCGCTCCCGTGGTCCCGGCGCACGATGTGCAGGCACAGATCGATCCCGGCGGCGACGCCCGCCGAGGTCAGCACGTCCCCGTCGTCGACGAAGAGCACGTCCGCGTCGACCCGCACCTTCGGGAAGAGCCGCTGGAAGTGCGCGGCGGAGGCCCAGTGCGTGGTGGCCGGCCGCCCGTCGAGGTAGCCGGCGGCGGCCAGCACGTACCCGCCCGTGCAGATGGACACGAGCCGCGTCCCGGGCCGGATGTGCCCGAGCGCCGCCGCCAGCTCGTCGGTCAGCCGGCCCTCGTCGTAGACGGGTCCGAGTTCGTACGAGGCGGGGACGACGACCGTGTCCGCCGTGGCGAGCGCCTCCGGTCCGTGTTCCACGTGGATCGCGAAATCCGCGTCCGTCCGGACCGGTCCCGCGGCCGGGGCGCAGGTGACGATCGTGTACAGCGGCCTGCCCTCGGCGTCCTTGGCACGGCCGAAGATCCGGTGGGCGATGCCCAGCTCGAAGGGGAGGAGGCCGGGCAGGGCGAGGACGGCGATACGGTGAGGCACGAGAGAATCCTTTGTGATCCAGACCACTCGCCGAGGCCGGCAGGCAGGCGGAGCGCCACTGCTCGGCGCACCCCGTACAAGTCCGCGGTCCGGGAGGGCATTCCCGGACCGGTGGGGGGCGCCCGTCCCGCGGGCGGTACGGGCTCCGCCTCGACCGGGGCGGTACGGCCGTGAACCCATGTCCCGATCCTTGCGAAAGCTGTCATTCGGGCCAATGGTGCGGGCGACTCCCGGCCATGAAGCTGAGTGACGTGACCCAGACAACCGAGACCCCCGCGTCGCCCGTCTCCGCCCGTAAGCCCCGTGTCCACCGCGCCTGGTTCGTCGCGGTCGTCACCTTCGTCACGATCATCGGCGCCGCGGCCTTCGCCTCACTGCCGGGTCTGCTGATCGAACCGCTGCACGGAGAGTTCGACTGGTCACGCGGGACGATCGGCTTCGCGGTATCCGTGAACCTCGCGCTCTACGGCCTGACGGCGCCGTTCGCCGCCGCGCTGATGGACCGCTTCGGCATCCGCCGGGTCGTCGCCGTCGCGCTGAGCGTCATCGCGCTCGGCTCGCTGCTGACCGTGTGGATGACCGCCTCCTGGCAGCTCGTCCTGTACTGGGGCATCCTCGTCGGCCTCGGCAGCGGCTCGATGGCGCTGGCGTTCGCGGCGACGGTGACGAACCGCTGGTTCACGGCCCGGCGCGGGCTCGTCACCGGCATCCTCACGGCGGCCGGCGCCTCGGGCCAACTGGTCTTCCTGCCGCTGCTGTCCTGGCTGGTCGAGAACGAGGGCTGGCGGCCGGCCGCGGTCACCGTCGCGCTCTCGGCGCTCGCGGTCGTCCCGTTCGTCTGGCTGCTGCTGCGCGACCACCCGGCGGACGTGGGCCTCGCCCCGTACGGCGGCGAGTTCGTCCCGAAGCCCGCCCCGGTCACCGGCGCGGCCCGCCGGGCCGTGACCGTCCTCCTCAAGGCGGCCCGAACCGGCCCCTTCTGGCTCCTGGCCGGCACCTTCGCGATCTGCGGCGCTTCGACGAACGGTCTGGTCAAGACCCACTTCGTGCCCGCCGCCCACGACCACGGCATGCCGATCACCGCGGCGGCCTCGCTCCTCGCCGTGATCGGCGTCTTCGACGTCGTCGGCACGATCGCCTCGGGCTGGTTCACGGACCGCTTCGAGGCGCGGCGCCTGCTGGCGGTCTACTACGCCCTGCGCGGGGTGTCCCTGCTCTTCCTCCCGATGCTCCTCGCGCCCTCCGTCCACCCGCCGATGCTCTTCTTCATCGTCTTCTACGGCCTGGACTGGGTGGCCACGGTCCCGCCGACGATCGCCCTGTGCCGCGAGCACTACGGAGAGGACAGCGCGATCGTCTTCGGCTGGGTGCTCGCCTCCCACCAGGTGGGCGCGGCTGTCGTCGCCTTCGCGGGCGGAGTGGCGCGGGACGCCTTCGGCTCGTACGACGTGGTCTGGTACGCCTCGGGCGCCCTGTGCGCGGCGGCGGCCCTGATGGCCCTGGTCATCCGCCGCCGCAGCCCCTCCGCAAGCCCCCTGGCGACAGCGGCCTGACGCCCCTCGGCCTGCGGTTCCTAGCCGCCGAAGCGGCCGAACCGGCCCCGGTGGAAGAGCAGCGGTTCGCCGTCGTCCTCGGCCGGGGTGCCCAGGGCCTCCACCCGGCCGACCACGATCAGGTGGTCGCCGCCCGTGTGGACCTGGGCGATCGTGCAGTCGATCCAGGCCGGGGCGCCGGTCAGGCGGGGGGAGCCGGTCGCCGGGGCGGCGTCGTAGGCCACTCCCGCGAACTTGTCCGCGCCGCTCCTGGCGAACCCCAGGCAGAGGTCCCGCTGGTCCGCGCCCAGGACGTTGACGCAGAAGACGCCGGCCCGGGCGAGCCGGGGCCAGGTCGTCGACGTACGGGCGACCATGAAGGCCACCAGGGGCGGGTCCAGGGAGAGCGAGGCGAAGGACTGGCAGGCGAAGCCGGCCGGGCCGTCCGGATCGAGGGCCGTCATGACGGTGACCCCGCTCGCGAAGTGCCCCAGCACGCGCCGGAACTCGGCCGGGTCGACGGGCAGCCGCTCGTCCTCCCGTACCGCCCGCAGCAGCGGTCGTGGATGCGGTTCGACGGCCGTCGGTGATCCGGCCGACCTGAGGTATCGGACGGCGGTGGCCGCCATCCCAGCGTGTCCCATCACATCACCCATTGAAGCTGACGGATCGTCAGATGAGAACCCCTGTGCCCGCTTCAGCGCCCCTCGTACCGAGGCGTCCGGCGTTCCACGAAGCTCCGCACGCCCTCGTTCGCGTCCCGGGTCGTCATGTTGATCTCCTGCGCCGCCGCCTCCGCCGCGAAGGCCGTGGCGCGGTCCACGTCGAGCGAGGCGTTCACCAGCTGCTTGGTGAGCGCCAGCGCCCGTGTCGGGCCCTGGGCCAGGCGCTCAGCCCACTCCCGCGCGGTCTTCTCCAGCTCCTCCGCCGGGACGACCCGGTTCACCAGGCCCAGCTCCCGCGCCTCCCGTGCCGAGACCGCGTCGCCGAAGAACATCAGCTCCTTCGCCCGCTGCGGCCCGATCAGCCGCGGGAGCAGATACGCCCCGCCGCCGTCCGGCACCAGGCCCCGGCGCACGAACACCTCGATGAACTTCGCCGACTCGGCCGCAAGCACCAGATCGCACGCGAACGCCAGATGCGCCCCGATCCCGGCCGCCGTCCCGTTCACCGCCGCGATCACCGGCTTCTCGCAGTCCAGGACGGCCCCGATGAAGCGCTGCGCGCCCTGCCGGATCGTCCGCGCCACGTCACCCGGTACACGTTCGCCCGCCGGCGGCCCGCCCCGCAGGTCCGCGCCCGCGCAGAAGCCCCGCCCGGTGGCCGTCACCACCACCGCCCGTACGTCCGGGTCGGCGGACGCCTCCCCGAGCAGCGCGATGATCCGCTCGCGCTGGTCCCAGGTGACCGCGTTCATCGCCTCGGGCCGGTCGAGCGTGATCCACGAGACGCCGTTCTCGACCGCGTGCAGCAGGTCATCCGTCACGGCTCAGGGCTCCTGTCGGCAGACCGCGAGCGCGTCGAGCGCCACCGCGCCCTGCCCCCGTGGCAGCACCATCAGCGGGTTGATGTCGAGTTCGGCGAGATCGCCGTCCAGCTCCAGGGCCATCCGCTGCACCCGCAGCACGACCTCCACCAGCGCGTCCACGTCCGCCGGCGGAGCCCCCCGTACGCCCTTCAGCAGGGCCTGCCCCCGCAGTTCGCCGAGCATGTCCCGGGCCTGGTCCTCGCCGAACGGCGGCACGCGCACCGCCGCGTCGTTCAGGACCTCGACGAGGACGCCCCCCAGCCCCACCGTGACCGTCGGCCCGAAGAGCGGGTCGCGGGTCACGCCCACCACCATCTCCACCCCGCGCCCCACCATCTGGCAGACCAGGATCCCGTCGAGGTCGACGCCCTCGTAGCGGGCGATGTCGGTGAGCTCCCGGTACGCGTCCCGCACCTGGCTCGCCGACGTCAGCCCGACCTTCACGAGCCCCAGCTCCGTCTTGTGGGCGAGCTGCGCGCCCGACGCCTTCATCACCACCGGATAGCCGACGAGCGCCGCCGCCCGGACCGCCGCCGCCGCGCTCGTCACCAGCTGCTCGCGCGGCACCCTGATCCCGTACGCCCGCAGCAGCTGCTTCGCCGCGTGCTCGCTGAGCTGCCGGCCCGGCCGCATCAGCGCCTGGGCCTTGCGGAAGGAGGGGGAGGGCGTGCGCGGTGCCTCGTCGAAGGGGGAGCGGTAGGCGGTGCTGAAGCGGTGGTGGTCGAGATAGGCCTTCACGGCGCCGATGCAGTTGGAGAACGTCCGGAAGGTGGCGACGCGCGACGAGCCGAGCAAGGTCTCGCGGTAGGCCGCCTCCGTCCCGACCGGCGAACCCCACACCACGCACACCAGCTTGTCGGTGGCCTCGGCCGCCTCCACCAGGTCCTGCGCGAGCTTGTCGCTCATGGGCGGGAAGGGGCCGGTGATGGGGCAGATGAGGACGCCGACCGACGGGTCGGCGAGGATCGCGTCGATGATCTTCCGTCCGCGCCAGTCGCCCACCGGGTGCCCGCCGTTGTCGACGGGGTTGGCGACGTTCAGGTACGGCGGTATCCACTGGTGGAGCTCGTCCTGCTTGGCCTGGGGCAGGGGCGGCAGCCTCAGCCCGGCGGCGGTGGCGAGGTCGGAGAAGTGCGCGCCGGTCCCGCCGGAGATCGAGTACACGACCACCCCGTCCGCGACCGGCTTGCGCGCCCGCGCCAGCAGGGCGGCGGTGTCCTGGAGTTCGTCCAGACCGTCGACCCGGATCACCCCGAACTGCCGCATCGCCGCGTCCACGACCTGGTCCGCGCCCGTCAGCTTGCCCGTGTGCGAGGCGGCCATCCGCGCGCCGGTCTCCGTCCGCCCGACCTTGACCGCGACGACGGGCACCCCCTGGCGGGCGGCGCGGTCGGCGGCGAGGAGGAACGAGCGGCCGTCCTTGAGGCCTTCGACGTAACAGGCGATGGCCCCCACCTCGGGGCGGGTCGCGAAGTACGAGATGAAGTCGGCGGTCTCCAGGTCGGCCTCGTTGCCCGTCGGCGCCCAGTGGGAGAGCCGTACCCCCAGCTCCTGGAGGGTGTGGACGGGCCGTCCCTGGTGGCCGGACTGGGTGATGAGCGCGATCGCGGGCCCGTCGAGGTCGTCGCGGAAGCGCTCGAAGGCGTTGAGGTTGGTGTTCGGGCCGAGGAGGCGCATCCCGGAGCGGCGCACGGCGTCGGCGAGACGTTCCTGCGCGGCGGCGCCCTCGCCGCCGGTCTCGGCGAACCCGGAGGCGAACGCGACGGCGAACCGCACCTTGGCCTGGCTGAGTTCCTCGATCACGGGGAGCGGGTCGGCCACGAGCAGGACGGCGAGGTCGACGGGCTCGGCGAGCGCGCCGACGGAGGGCACGCAGTCGATGCCGAAGACGGTCGTACGGGTCGGGTGCACGGGCACGAGCCGGGCGCCGACCCGCTCGGCCCAGGCGATCAGCTGGCGCGTGATCCCGGTGTTGGGCCGCCCCTCGGCGTCGGAGGCCCCGACGACGGCGACGGACCCGGGCCGGAAGAACCGGTCCAGGTCCGGCACGGGAGCGTGCAGCGGCCGCCCGCTGACGTCCAGGTCGCCCTCGACGGCGGTGAAGCCGTGCACGGCGTTCCCGGGCGCCCCGGAGTGCTCGCCGCAGGCGACCACGCGGGCGCGGAGATCGGTGGTGAAGGTGCCGTGAGTCGATCCGAGCATCGTTCCGCTCCACCCTTCCGCCTATGACGATGAACCTGACGCACAGTCAGATTACAGATCTGACGGCAAGTCAGGAATGGTCGTGACCGGACCGATCCAGAACGACGCGTGCCCCGTCAGGGCGATCGTTCCGCCCGGCGGGACGATCGCCCGCGACGCGGATCACCGGCGGGGCCGTCGCGCGAGTGCCCCTCGGGTCATCGGCGGGGCTGTCGCGCGATCGCCCGCGCGATCTTCTCGGCGTCGATCGCCATCTCGCGGAACATCCCGCTGATCGGGTTCGTGAACCCCGTGAAGTAGAGCCCCGGCGCCTCGTGCGGCGTGCGCCGCCCCCGCGCCACCGGCCGGCCGCGGTCGTCCAGGACGCCCAGGTGACCGAGGAGGGGCTCCAGGCCCCGGTGGTAGCCCGTCGCCGCGATCACGGCGTCCGGGGTGATCGCCGACCCGTCGGCCAGCACGACCTTGTCGCCGTCGAAGGACGCGACCGCGCCCACGATCTCCACCTTCCCCTGCCGCACGGCGTCGATCAGACCGACGTCCTGCACCGGGACCGCCCCCTCCCGCACCCGGGAGTACAGCCCCGTGTCCGGCCGCGGCAGGCCGTGCTCCGAGAGGTCCGGCACGGAGAGGCGGGCCACCAGCCCGCCGGCCCTGTCGACCAGGCGGACCGGCAGTCGCCGTACCAGGATGCCCGTGCGCTGGGCCGGCCACCCGGCCGTCGAGCGGCGCACGATGTGCGGCACCGTGCGCACCGCGAGCCGCACCCGCGCCGCCCCGCCGTCGACGAGGTCGGCGGCGATCTCGGCGCCCGTGTTCCCGGCGCCCACGACGAGGACGTCCCGCCCCGCGTACGGCGCGGGGTTGCGGTACGCGCTCGCGTGCGCGAGTTCCCCGCCGTACGCGTCCAGGCCCGGCCACCGAGGTATGCGCGGGGTGTGGTTGAACCCGGTGGCGACGACGACGGCGCGCCCGGTCAGCCGGCGCCCGCCCGTCGCGTGCAGCAGCCAGTCCTCGCCGGCCCGCTCGACCCGCGTGACCTCGACGCCGGTCACGATCTCCAGCTCGTGGACCTCGGCGTACTTCTCCAGGTACCGCACCACGTCCGCGCGGGCGACCCACCGCCCGAAGGAGCGGGGCATCGGCAGGCCGGGGAGCGCGGAGAGGCGCCGGGTGGTGTGCAGCCGCAGCCGGTCGTAGTGGGAGCGCCACGAGGCGCCCACGGCGTCGGACTTCTCCAGGACGACGGCCCGGACGCCCTTCGCGCGCAGCGCGGCGGCGACGGCGAGTCCGCCGGGCCCGCCTCCGATGACGTAGACCGGGTGATCGGGCCGTTCGGGTGGAGCTGGTCTGGAATGGGGGGTGTTGGCCATGAGTGCTCAGCGTAACGGCGCGCTCACTTGTTGGGTCTCGGTCAAGAGGGGAATCGGTTGCGAAACGGTCACGCGTGGGTGGGATCTGCGGGGGCGTGCGGGGGTCTTGCGCAGACGGCGGCCGATCCGCTGAACTGACGTACCGTCAGATCAGGATCGAGGAGGGGCAGGTACCGACCGATGCAGACCGTCTGGCTCACCGGCGCCGAATGGCTCGCCGTCCTCCGCATCGGCCTCGGCCTCTGGTGGCTGGAGAGCTGGCGTCACAAGGACAAGAAGGGCTGGTTCGAGCGCGGCACGGGCATAGCCTGGGCGGCCGATGTCGCCGGAAAGCACCGGTGGCCCTTCGTGAAGAGGGGCTTCGAGTCGGTCGTCGCCCCCCGCCCCAAGCTGATGGCGTACGTCGTCGTCTACGCCGAACTGGCCCTGGGCCTCGGCCTGACCCTCGGCTTCCTCACCCCGATCGCCCTGGCCGGCGGCCTGCTCCTCAACCTGCTCTACCTCGGCCTGATGATCCACGACTGGGCCGAGCAGGGACAGAACGCCATGATGGCGCTCGTCTCGCTCGTCGCCCTCTTCGCCATGTCCTGGCAGACCTGGTCCCTCGACCACGCGATCGGACTCTTCTGATGACGGCCGCCGACCCCGACGTCGACGCCTTCACCCGCCCGTACTGGCAGGCGGCGGGGGAGGGCCGTCTGCTGCTCAGGCGCTGTGCCGCGTGCGGCCGGGCGCACCACTACCCCCGCGAGTTCTGCCCGCACTGCTGGAGCGAGGACGTGACGTGGGAGCGGGCGAGCGGCCGGGCCACGCTCTACACCTGGTCCGTCGTCCACCGCAACGACCTCCCGCCCTTCGGCGAGCGCGTGCCCTACGTGGCGGCCGTGGTCGACCTGGCGGAGGGCCCCCGGATGATGACCGAGATCGTGGGCGTGACGGAGGCGGACCTCCGGATCGGGATGGATCTGGAGGTCACGTTCCGGGCGGAGGGTGAGCTGCGGGTGCCGGTGTTCCGTCAGTACAGGGAGAGCGGAGCCTGACCGAGGCCCGGGTCGTAGACCGAGGTGCGGGACGTGAAGGGCGCACGCCAGTCACCGGTGCCCGCGTAGAACCGCAGGCTCTTCCAGTAGTCCTTGCTGGGAGTGTGCGTCAGCAGGTCCGCGCGACCGTCCCTGTCGACGTCACCGATCCCGACGAGCTGGGAGTACGCGTTCCAGCCGCCACCGACCTTGGTACGGCTCGCGAAGGAGCCGTCGCCTTTGCCGAGGTAGAGCCAGAGGACGCCCTCCCTGTCGCGGGCCAGCAGGTCGCCGCCTGAGGCTCCGCCGAGATTGCCGGCCGCGATGAGGTGGTTGTAGACGCCCCAGCCACCGCCGATCTTCTTGCGCGGCGAGAAGGGCGCGCTCGTGTTCCCCGTGCCCGCGTAGAGCCACAGCACCCCCGCCCTGTCGGTGGCCAGCAGATCGGCCTTCCCGTCGCCGGTCAGTTCACTACCGCTGACGACCTTGTCGTAGATCTGCCAGCCTCCGCCGACGAACTTCCGCGGGGAGAGCGGCGCACCCGGGGTGGCGCCGGTGCCCTCGTACAGCCAGAGCCCGCCGCTCCTGTCCCGGGCCACCAGGTCGGCGTGGGGCGCGCCGCTCAGGTTGCCGGTGGGGATGATCTGGTCGTAGATGTTCCAGCCGCCGCCGATCGGCGAGACCTCCAGCGGCCCGAGCATGGAGCCGAGAACGACCTGGCCGCTGTCGTAACGGACGAGCTTGCCCGCGCCGTCACGGACGAGGAGATCGGAGTTGCCGTTGTTCGAGAAGTCGCGGGCGACGGCCTTGCGGACGACGGTGAGCGTGCCGGACGACTCCATCGCGGGCCCGATGCCGTTCGCGGGCGTCGCCTTCATCGTCCAGCTGTAGTCGCCGTTGTACGCGGGGGAGTCCGTGAACCTGCCGTCCCACTGGAAGGTGGCGGGTCCGCCGTCCCCGGGGGGAGTGAGCCCGCCTGCCGACGACTTCTTGCCGGACGCGGTATGCGTCAGCTCGACGGAGACCCGCACATTGCCCTTACTGAACGAGAACGTCAGAGGCTCGGTGCCGCCGTTCCGGTCGAAGTCGACCACGCTGGGCATGTCCTGGCCCAGCAGCGTGGTCAGCGTGGGTTCGCCCGTGGTCGCCACGAGTGTCGTGACGGGATTGCCGTCGGCGCCGACGGAGATCCGGTAGAGGCCTTCGCCGTGCTCCAGCGTGCCACCCCGCACCAGCATGCTGCCGTCGGGCGTGAGAGCGGCGGACGACATGTGTTCCAGGAGCCTGACCGTGGCACCGGTCTTCAAGGAACGCGCCGTCAGTGGATGGAGAGGGTCTGGAGTGGTGGCCCCATCGCCGTGCTGTACCGCGTACGTCACCCAGTCGCCCACCAGCCCCACGCTGGGGTACCGCGCGACGCCCAGCGGGAAACGCTCGGTCTCCCCGGTGCCTCGCGGAGCCACGGCCAGGGTTGCGGTGCCGTCGGTGGGCTTCTCGATCCAGGCCGTGTGCGTCGACGACACGAAGGCGTCCGACAGTTCTTCCACACGGAGGGTCTCGCGGTCCTCGACGACCTTGTGGGTGGCCAGGTCCACCAGAGCGATACGGTTCTTGTACACCCCGTCCACCGTGCCGGAGTGCAGGACGACGAGCGTGCCGGGCATGCTGCTGTCGACGCGGGTGATCCTCGCGTTCCCGGGCAGACCCGCCACCTTGAGATCGAGCAACGTCCCGTTGGGCTTGCTGACGAGGCGGAGGTCGGTGCCACCGTTCGTGTTGGCGACGGTCATGGCCAGGGTGGAACCCGAGACCCTCTTCAGGCTCTGGGTGGTGCCCAGGCCACTGGTGTCGATCTCCACCGGGCCGGCGCCCGTGGCCATGTCGTACACCGTGTAGGCGCCCCGCCCCCGCACCATCACGATGACGTCGGACGCGCTGCCCAGGTAGTACGACCCCGGAAGCACGGTCGTGACACCGTCCGCGAGGCGGGTCCAGCGGTAGGTGTAGGTGGTGGGGGAGCCCTCCGGGTTGCGCTCGCTGGACAGGAATCCCGTCGAACCGGCCGCGTAGGTCTCGGCGCCGCGCGGGTACGCGATGACGTCCTGCCGCCCGGCCTCGGTGCCCACCACGGTCGCGTCCGCCCGTACGGCGATGGGGGTGGCGACGGCCGGGGTGGAGACGAGGGCGCCGGCGGTCACTGCCAGGACGGCGGTGACCGCTGCGGCGAGCCGCCGGCGGGAGCGGTGTGCGTGACGCAAATCTGTTCCTTCGGCAGGGGAAAGCCGGGGCGCGGGACGCGCCATCCGTGATCAGACACCCGACTGCGGGTTTTGGTTGTACGGCTGCCTGCCCTTGTTGCCCGAAGAGGTCTACAGGGCTGAGATGTTCCGCCAGAGCTGAGCGCGGCTGCCCGAGTCGCAGGCGTACGTGGTCAGGAACGGCGGCCCGACCGTCATGCACTCCTCGTTGCTCACGTTCATGATCGTGCGGCCGGAGGACGTCGTGGCGTGGAACCTCCACGCCTGCCTGCTGGAGCCGTTGCAGTCGCCGACACCGACGCCGCCGGGGTTCCCGCCCGCCTGGAGGCAGCGCCCGGTCTTCTTGTTGACCAGCCGGAACGTGCCGTTCGCGCCCGCCGAATAGGTCCAGGAGTACGACATGGTGCCGCTGTTGTTGGGCACGGAACCGCACTCGTAGGTGTTGGCGAAGATGCCGTACCCCGGGTTGTACTCACCCACGCACTGGCCGTTGGAGGCGTTCTCCAGGGAGTACGTCCCCGAGGGCCCGCTGCCGCCGCCCGAGGGCGGGGGCGCCGGCCGTGTGGTTCTCGGCGTCGAGGGGGCGGAGCCCCCGCCGCCTCCCGAGGAGCTGGAACCACCCGAACCGCCCGCACCCCCCGAACCGCCCCCGGACGCCGAGCCCCCGCCGCCGGGCACGGCGCCGCCGCCCCCGGCCGCCGCACCGCCGGCCGCACCGGGGCCGGACGGTGGGCCCGAGGGCGATCCCGACGTGGACGAGGGGGAGGCGGAAGAGGGCGGGGCGGAGGTGGACGGGGCCGCGGTCGCCGGCGCGGGACCGCCGGGCGCGGGCTGCGACGAGACGGCGGAGGGGCGTGCCGCCGAGGAGTCGGTCCCCGCGCCCTGGCGGCCGATCTCGTACGGACCGAGAGCGAAGGTGAGGGTGGTGCCGGTGGTCACGACGACGGGTACGGCGAGCATGAAGAACCGATTCCGCCGCTCCCGTGGCCTGCCCGTGGCATGGGGGCCGGTGGCGGCGGCCGGGTCGGGTCCCGCCGTCACGGGCTCCTCGGACCCCCGCGGGACGAGCGCCACCGTCCCGATGTCCACGGCCTGCCCGTTCTCCGCGGGCTCCTCCTCCTCCTCCGGGTCCGCGAGCTGCTCGGCCGTCGGCGCCGCCGCGGCGAACGCGGCCCGCGCCTCGACCTGCGCCATGACGGCCGCCGGCCATGGGGCGTCCTCCACGTACCCGTCCGCGAGCTCGACCACCTGCGCGGCGGTCGGCCGGGCCGTGGGGTCCTTGGCGAGGCAGGCCCGTACGAGATGGGCCAGGGCGGGGGCGCTCTCCACGAGCCGCCCGAAGTCGGGCTCCCCATGGACGACGCGGTAGAGCAGGCCGGGCCCGGACCCGTCTCCGAACGGCGGACGGCCGGTCGCCGCGTACAGCAGCAGGCTCCCGAGCCCGAAGACGTCCGCCGCGCCCGTCAGCTCGCGCTCGGCGACGGCCTGTTCGGGTGCCATGTACGCGGGCGTGCCGATGACCATGCCGGTGCGGGTCAGCCGGCTCTGGTCGGCCGCGCGCGCCACGCCGAAGTCGATGAGCGACAGACCGTCCGGCGTCAGCATGATGTTGGACGGCTTGAGGTCGCGGTGCACCATGTCGGCGGCGTGCACGGCCTTCAGCCCGGCCGCCGCCTCCCGGAGCAGCCGCCACAGGGCGGGGACGGGCAGTGGCCCGCCGTGGAGCCTGAGCGCCTCGGCGAGGGTGATCCCGGGGATGTACTCGGTCGCGAACCACGGCGGCCCGGCCGTACGGTCGCTCGCCAGCAGCTTCACGCTCGCCCCGCCCGGCAGCCGGGCCAGGTTGTCCAACTCGTGCCCGAAGTGGTTCAGGAAGTCCGGGTCCTCGGCCAGGACGGGAAGCACCCGCTTGACCGCCGCGAACCTCCCCGGCACGGCGCCGAGATAGACCCGCCCCATGCCGCCGGACCCCAGGACCCCGAGCAGCCTGAACGCGCCGATCCGCCGGGGATCCCCCGACTCCAACGGTGTGGCTCCGCTACCGGTCATGAACGAGTTGTCTTCCAGCTCCCCCTGCATGGCCAGCAGGATAGCCGAGCTATCCAAGGAACCCTACGCTCCGTCAAGTCGCGTGACACATGGCGCAGTTGGCGGATCCGGTCACGCCATGGACCGCAGCGGCGGGGCCTGCCACGTCACCCCCGGCGGCTGGAGCAGGGGCGAGGGCTCGGGGCCGGGATCCTCGACGTCGACGACTCCGGCGGCCGCGTGGTCGAAGCCGGCCGGCCAGCGGGTCCGCTCGCTGGCGAGGGCGCCGGTCAGCCGGGCCTCCGCGAGGTCGGCGGAGCTCAGGTCGGCGCCGCGCAGATCCGCCAGCCGGAGGTCGGCCCGGGAGAAGACCGCGCCGCGGGCATCGGCCTTCCGCAGGTTCGCCTCGCGCAGATCGGTCTCCGTGAAGTCGGCGTCCCCCAGATCGGTCTCGACCAGCTTCGCGCCCCGCATGTCGGCCAGGACGCAGCGAGCACGCCGGAGGATCCCGGTCGTGAGATCGGCGTGCCTCAGGTTGACCGAGACCAGGGACGCCTGGGTCAGGTTGACGCGGTAGAGACTCGCCGCCTCCATGACGGCGCGGTCGAGGTTGACCTCGGGAAACCACAGCCCGTCGCAGTCCGCCCGGCGCAGATCGGTGTTGCTGAGATTGACCCAGGACTGCTCCCGGTTCTGGCACAGGACCCCGAGCGCCGTCAGCGCCACCTGCGCGTCGGCCGTGCGGGTCTCCAGCGGGGCCATGTCGTTGATGTGCACGTCCGGCGCCGGCGACTCCGGTGCGGAGGGCGGCCAGGGCAGGCGGGTACGGAGATAGGCGGCCTGGATCGAGATGACGGCCTCCCGGTCGCGGGGGGACTGCTCCGCGATCCGCCACAGGGCGTGCAGTCCGCCGATACGGACATCCGGCTTGTCGCTGCCGAGCTGGTCCACCGCCCGGCTGAACCGGTCGGTCACGTACCCCTCCTGGGTGGCACGCAGACCGTCCTGGCTCACCCGCAGCTGGCGCCACGTGGCGTAGGCCCCGAAGAGCAGGACGAGGCCGCCGATCACCTGGAGCAGCGTCGTACGGACATCGTTCACCGCCTTCAGCCGGTCCTGCGCGGCGACGCTCGCCCCGGCCAGATCGTGGTCGACCACCACACCCGGCAGGACGACGAAGACCGAGACCAGAACGGCCGGCACCGCCAGGCCCGCCGCCACGGCTCCGGTCGCACGATGTCCGACGGCCCTGCGGAACCGTCCCCGCCGCGCCTGGCCCCGCTCTCCCCGTTCCATGGGCACGAGAGCCTAGGGTGCGCCCCCGAAGACGATCAAGAGACCGTCGCGTGGAGGGAGACGGCCAGGATCTCGGGAGCCGCCTCGGCCAGGGTGGCGAAGTGGCGGTGCGCACCGGCGGTCGGCCCGGGGGCGTTGACCGTCCAGACCGTCATGCCGGCGTCGAGGCCAGAGCGGACACCGGAGGGCGCGTCCTCGATCACCAGACAGTCGGCGGGCGAGGCGCCCAGCCTCTCGGCCGCCAGCAGGTAGGGCGCCGGGGACGGCTTGCCCTCGGCGACGGAAGCGGCGTCCACCACGAGGCGGGGGAGCGGAAGGCCGGTCCGCTCGAAGCGGCCCCGGACCCGGTGCTCGTAGTTGGAGGTGACGAGCGCCCAGGAGCCGGGAGGGAGGGCGGCGAGAAGCTCGGCCGCGCCCGCGAAGGCGGAGTACGTACCGGTCCGCACGTCCGCGTCCTCCAGCTCGTGCAGCAGCGCCAGGCACGCCTCGGGGTCGAGGCCTGGCGCGACGGCGGCGAAGGTCTCGACGGGCCGGGTGCGGAGCGCGACCGCGTACACCTCCTCCCCGTCGAGCCCGTGACGGGCGGCCCAGGTGTGCCAGACGCGCCGCTGGTTGGCGACGGCGTCCATGAGCGTGCCGTCGACGTCGAAGAGGATGAACTTCCCGGTCATGTGGGTGGAGCTTAGTGACCGGGGTCGGGCGCGCCTCGTTGCCCGTGGCATGAAGAGCACCCTTCCCCTCGCCGTGGCCACGGCCACCGTCGCGGGCCTCGGCCTCGCGAGCGCGGCGGACGCCGCGCCGACCCCGCCCACCCGGATCTTCCTCACGATCACCTCCGGCGCGACCGGGGACGTGAAGGAGGTCTACCTCGGCTGCGGCCCCACCGGCGGCAACCACCCGCGTGCCGAGTCCGCGTGCGTCGCACTGGACGAGGCGGGCGGCGACTTCGACAGGCTGGAGGGCCAGTCCGACATGGTGTGCCCGATGATCTACGAACCGGTGGTGGCGGAGGCGCAGGGCACGTACGACAACGTCCCGGTGGGCTGGAAGAGGGAGTTCGGGAACGCGTGCGAGCTGAACGCGAAGACGGGCACCGTCTTCGCGTTCTGACGCTCACATCCCCGCGTACGTGACGAACGACGCCCAGGCCGTCGGAGCGACGGCGAGCTGGGGCCCGTGCGGGACCTTGGAGTCGCGCACGTGGATTGCGGCGGGGGCGCCTTCGGCGCCGTTGTGGGCGGGCTGGCGCCAGTCGTAGGCGACTTCAATACAGTTGCCGCCTTCGCCGCTGCTATAGCTGCTCTTGAACCAAGCAAGTTCCGTGCTGCTCATAGCTCTCCCAGCCTCTTCTCGATGTGCGCGAGGGACTCGTGGGGCGTGAGTGCCTGCGCCCGGATGATCCCATAGCGCTCGGCGTACTGGCGCACCTCTTCCGGATCGGTGATCAGTCGGGCGTGCCCGTAGATCTCGGTGTAGGCGACCTCGCGTCGCCCCTTGGGAGTCAGCAGGGTGAACGAGCCGTCGAGTGAGGGGTGCTCTTCCCTCTGGAGTGGCATCACCTGGAGGTGAACAGTCCGCCGCCTGCCGATGTCAAGGAGCCGGCGCAGTTGCTCGCGCAGGACCTCCGTGCTGCCCGTCGGTCGGAGCAGGATCGCTTCCTCCAGGACGAAGCTGATCGTCGTCGGTGGCCACTTGTCGAAGATCGCCTGGCGGGCCAGGCGGTCCGCCACCCACTTCTCGATCGTCTCCTCGTCCCACACCGGGCGGCGGTGGCGGAACACCGCCCTCGCGTATGCCTCGGTCTGCAGGAGGCCTGGGACTGCCTGCACCTCGTAGTAGTGCATGGCAACCGCCTGCGCCTCCGCGTCGGCGAATCGCCGGAACCAGTCCGGATGCCGCGTCCGCGCCCGCGCCAGCGCCTCGCGGACGTCGTCCACCGCCGCCAGCAGTACCCCGCCGGCCGTCAGGACGGGGTCCGCCCGCAGCAGGAAGTCCGGCTGGGGCGTCCGTACTCCGCGCTCCACCGACGAGACCAGGTCCTCGCTGCAGTGCGTGGCCGCCGCCAGCTCCGCCTGGCTCAGGCCGGCGTTTCTCCGCAGCACCTTGATGATCTTCCCGAGCGCACGGAACAGGTGCGCCGTACCGTCGATCTCGGACGGCCGCTCCGGCCGTTCCTCCTGGTTCCCCGACATCCGTACCGCCTTCTTGGCGTACCCGTACCGTCACTCAGCGTCGTACCGTCGCTGCTGGTCAGGGTAGGTCCGGGGCGCGAGGCTCGGCCCCATGAAGTCCGAAAACGCCACTCCCACCAGTGAATTCGTCCTGCGCCTGTCGGCGACCCGCCGCGGCGCCCGGCTCGCCCGTCTCTTCGCCGTGCAGCAGTTACGGGACTGGGGCGTACCCGATCCCTCCGCCGCGGAGCTTGTCGTCGCCGAGCTCGCCAACAACGCCGCGACCCACGGGCGCGTGTCCGGCAGGGACTTCGAGGTGCGGATGGAGCGGGAGGACGACCACGTACGGATCGAGGTCTCGGACGCGCGGGGCGAACGCGCACCACGGCCGGTGGCCATGCCCGACGAGGGCGGATACGGGCTGCTGCTCGTATCCGCCCTCGCCAGTGCCTGGGGCGTGAAGGACCGCTGCGTCGGCAAGACGGTCTGGGCGACCGTGCCGTGCGGGCCCCGCTCGGGCGGCTAGAACACCTGGTTGACCGGCGCCGAGTCCCAGAGCAGACCGCCGGTCACGGCGGGCTTGAACGGGGACGTCGTGTTGCCGGTGCCCGCGTAGAACTTGGAGACCGAGCCGCCGACCGCGTAGAGGTCGTTGCGGCCGTCGCGGTCCGCGTCGCCGATGCCGACGAGGTGGGTGAAGGAACCCCAGCCCGCGCCGATCTTCGTACGCGGGGCGAAGGTGCCGTTGCCCCGGCCCTCGTACAGCCACAGGACACCGGCCGTGTCGCGGGCGACGAGGTCACCGGCGGTGGTGCCGGCGATGTTGCCGACGGCGGTGAGCTGGTTGAAGATGCCCCAGCCGCTGCCGACCTTCACCCGCGCGCCGAACGGCGAGGCCGCGTTGCCCGTGCCCTTGTAGAACCACAGGGCGCCCGTCGTGTCGGTGGCGAGCAGGTCGGACCTGCCGTCACCGTCGAGGTCGCTGCCGCCGGTGATCTTGTTGTACGTGTTCCAGCCGGCGCCGATCTTCGTACGGGCGGCGAAGCCGCCGTCGCCCCTGCCCTGGTAGAGCCAGAGGACGCCGGCCGTGTCGCGGGCCACGAGGTCGCCGGTGGTGGTGCCGGCGATGTTGCCGACGGCCTCCAGCTGGTCGTAGATCTGCCAGCCGCTGCCGACCTTCACCCGGCCCGTCGAGTACGGATACTGCGCGGACGGCACCTTGACCGAGTCGTCGCGCCACAGGACGCCCGAGGCGTCGCGGGAGAGGAGGTCGGGGCTGCTGTTGTCCGTGTAGTCGTGCAGGCCCGTCGTGCGGGTGACCTTGAAGGTGCCGGACTCCTTGAGGTCCGGGCCGAGGCCGTTCTGCGGCGTGGCGTCGAACTCCCAGGTGTAGTCGCCGGCCGGCGCGAAGGACGAGGTGTCCCCGGGGCTGGAGAGGAGCCCGTTCCAGGCGAGGTCGACGACCCGGGTGCCGCTGGTGGGCGCGCCGGTGAACGTGCGCTGCGCGGTCTTCCCCGTACGGTTGTGACGGATCGTCACGGTGCCATTGGCGTTGTGGCGGGAGAGGGTCCAGCTCAGCTTCGCCGTGCCGTCGTTCGCGTCCAGGTCGACGACCGCGGGAACGTCCGTCTTGACCAGCTTGAGCGCCGTGGGCATGCCGGTGCTCGCGACGAGCGTGGCCGTGGGCGTGCCGTCCGCCCCGAGGGCGACCCGGTAGATCCCCTCGCCCTGGGCCAGGGTTCCGCCGCGCACCAGGAGCGCGCCGTCGGGGGTGGGGACGGCGGACGTGGCGTGGTCGAGCAGCTTCACCGTCCGCTTGTCGACGACGTTGAGCGCGGTGAACCCGAAGCGGTCGGACGGGAACTGCTCGTTCTGTGCGTACGGCAGCGGGGTGTAGGCCAGCCAGTCGCCCAGGATGCTGACGTGGGCGCGGAGGCCGTTGCCCAGGTCGACTGCCTTCACGGCCGGGCTGCCCTCCCCACCGCGGTCGGCGTACTTCAGCTCGTTCTTCGCCGTCGAGACGCCCTCCACCCAGGCCAGACGGCCCGCGGAGACCGCCGAGTCGACGACGTGGGTGGCCGGGCCGACCTCGCGCTTCTCCACGACGGAGGCGGTGTCGACGTCCACGACGGCGAGGTAGAAGCGGGTGGCGTCGGCATCGTCCACGGTGTAGCGGACGAACATGGTGGTGGCCGAGACCGTCTCCATGTTCTGGTACTGGAAGTTCGCCGGGAGACCCGTCACCTTCCGGTCGGAGCCCTCGCCGATGCCCTCGCCGACGAGGCGGAGCCCGCCCAGTTCGGTGTTCGAGTCCCAGGACGAGAACACGAGCTGACGGCCGACGAGCCCGCGCCACCGCAGGCGGGTGTCCGGCTGCTCGATGACCTTCGGCGCGCTGCCCGGCGACGCCATGTCATGAAGCAGGTAGCTGGTCTTGGCGTCTTCGTTGGTCGCGATGGTGTCGGTACCGCCGACGTAGTACCCGCTGTAGCGCCTGGGCAGCTCCGTGGTCGTGCCGGTCGCGGTGCTCGTCCAGCGGAAGTTGGTCCCCGTGTCGGTGGCCTCGGCGGCCAGGAAACCGCTCTGGCCGGCGCCGACGATCCGGGTGGTCGCGGGGATGGAGATGGCGGCGTCCTGCGCGTCGGCGGGCGCGGCCGAGGCCGCCCGGACGACGCCGGCGGGTGCCGTGGGTGCTGCGTTCGCGTGGGCGGCCGTGGTCAGGGCCGTACCCGCGGTGACCGCCAGGACCGTGGTCACGGCGGCGGCGAGGCGATGACGAGCGGCGACTCGTACGTGGAACAAGAGAGGTCCTCCCCCAGAGAGACCGGGCGCACTGTGCGCCACGCCCGGTCAGACTCATGATCGCGGGGGAGGGTTGTACAACTGTTCGTCAGTGGTGCGGATTTGCTCTCGTCACACGACCGAGGTGTGCGTCAGCGGCATGTCGTACGGCACGTCGGCGTACTCCTTCGCGCCGAAGGGAGCGGTCGCGCTTCCGGTGCCCTTGTACAGGTACGTGCCGTTGGGGCCGTACGCGAACAGGTCGTTGCGGCCGTCGCGGTTCGCGTCGCCGATGCCGACGAGGTGGGTGTACGCGTTCCAGCCGGAGCCGATCCGCGTACGGGGCGCGAAGGTGCCGTCGCCCCGGCCCTGGTAGAGCCAGAGGACACCGGAGGTGTCGCGGGCGATCAGATCGCCCGCGGCGGTGCCGGCGATGTTGCCGACGGCGGTGAGCTGGTTGAAGATGCCCCAGCCGGTGCCGACCTTCACGCGGGCGGAGTACGGCGCCGTGGCGCTGCCGGTGCCCTTGTAGAGGTAGAGGGCGCCGCTGGTGTCGGTGGCGAGGAGGTCGGGGCGGCCGTCGCCGTTGAGGTCGGAGCCGGCGGCGATCTTGTTGTAGATCTGCCAGCCGGGGCCGATCTTCACGCGGCTCGCGAAGGTGCCGTCGCCCTTGCCGAGGTAGTGGTAGAGGACACCGGTGGTGTCGCGGGCGACCAGGTCACCGGCCGGGCTGCCGGCGATGTTCCCCGCGGCCTCGATCTGGTTGAACATGTTCCAGCCGGAGCCGACGAGCGTCTGCTCCGCCGGGCGCAGCTGCTTGTTGGTGGCGTCGTAGTGGGTGTCGGTACGCCACAGCTTGCCCGCGCTGTCGCGCACGAGCACGTCCGGGGAGCCGTTGTCGTCGAAGTCGTGCGGGGCGGCCTTGCGGGTGGCCGTGAACGCCCCCGTCTCCTTCAGCGCCGGCCCGATGCCGTTCATCGGCTGGGCGCTGATCTCCCAGGTGTACGCGCCGGGGAGGGCGCTCTCGACGCCGTAGACCTCGTTCTTGACGTCGGCCGTCCAGTCGAAGCGCACGACGCCGTTCTCGGGCTGGACGAAGCCCGTGACGTACGCCTTGCCGGTCGCCGTGTGCCGGAGGGTCACCGTGCCCGTCACGTTGTACCGGGAGAGGGTGAACTCCACCGGCGTCCTGCCGCCGTTGGCGTCGAGGTCGATCGTGCCGGGGACCTTGCTGCCGAGCAGGGCGACCTTGGTGGACTCGCCGCTGCTCGCGACGAGCGTGGCGGCCGGGGTGCCGTCGGCGCCCGGCGCGATCCGGTAGACGCCCTCCCCCTGCTCGACCGTGCCGCCACGCACCGTCTGGGCGCCGTCGGGCGCGACGGCGGCGGTGAGGGTGTGGTCGAGGAGCTTGACGGTGGTGGTCCCGTCCTTCAGGCTGCGCGCGGTCAGGGCGGCCAGCGGCTCGGGCTCGATGTCGGCCGAGAGGCCGCTGCGGGTGCCGTACGTGACCCAGTCGCCGACCAGGCCGACCTCGATGTCCTTGCGCCAGGCCGTGCCGACCTTGAACTCCTGGACGTTCTTGGTGGCACGGTCGACGGCCATGAGTGTGACGGCGCCGTCCGCTTCGTACTCGGCCCACGCGAGGTGCGTGGCGGAGACGGCGAAGTTGCTCTTGCCGGTGTCGGAGGCCGGGGGGACCGCGTACGACTCCGTGATCGCGTTGGTGGTCAGGTCGAGCAGGCCGACGTACTTCTGGATGTCCGTGCCCGAGACGGTGGCGTACGTCACGAGGGCATGGGTCGCCGTGCCGGGCTTGACGGTGACGCCTGTGGCGTCGCCCGGGAGGCCGGTGGTCATCTTGCCCGTCCAGGCGCTCGCGGCGCTGTACATGTGGATGAGCTGGTCACCGTTGTCGTTGAGCACGGTGGTGAACAGGGCCTTGCCGGCGGCGCCCGCGTACGTGTGGCCGGTCCCGAAGGAGATCGACTTGAGCTTCACGCCCGTCGCGATGTCGGTGAGGGAGGCTCCGGTGTCGCCGTGCGAGGCCACGAGGTTCCCCGAGCCGGTGCTCACGTAGCCCCAGCCGATCTCCTTCGCGCCGGAACCGTTCGCCGGGACCCAGAGGGCCGAGTAGGTGGGGCCGGACTCGTCCACCGGCGGGCCCTCGACGGAGGCCAGGAAGCCCGACTCGGTCGCACCGAAGAGGGTGCTCCTGACCGGGAACGGCGCGACGTCGGCCGCTGCCGCGGCGTGGGCGGCCTCGACGGCCGGAGCGGCGACCGCCGGAGCGGCGAGCGCGCCCCCGCCGGCGGTGACGGCGAGCACGGTGACGACGGCGGCGACGAGCCGACGCCGGGCGGGACGAGCGTGGATCAAGGGGGTTCCTCTCAAGCGACCGGGCGCACCAGGGGTCGTGCGCCGGGTCAGACTGATGATCGAATCAGAAGGTTGTATGTGTCTGCGGTTCCTTCACGGCCCTCAGGCGACCGCGGGGCTGCCCGTGACTCCGCCGTCCACGCCCGTGAGCTCCCGCCCGCGGAAGGGGGCGCTCGCGCTTCCCGTGCCCTTGTACAGGTACCCGGTGCCGATGCTCCAGCTGTCGCCGGGGGTGTACGCGAACAGGTCGGGACGGCCGTCGCGGTTCGCGTCGCCGACACCGACGAGGTGGGTGTACGCGTTCCAGCCCGCGCCGATCCTCGTGCGGGCGGCGAACGTGCCGTTGCCCCGGCCCTGGTACAGCCAGAGCACTCCGGCCTTGTCGCGGGCGACGAGGTCGCCTGCGGCGGACCCGGCGATGTTGCCGACGGCGGTGAGTTGGTTGTAGATGCCCCAGCCTGCGCCGACCTTCACACGGGCGGAGAAGGGGGCCCTCCAGTTGCCGGTGCCCTTGTAGAGCCAGAGGGCGCCGCCGGCGTCGGTGGCGAGGAGGTCGGGGCGGCCGTCGCCGTTGAGGTCGGAGCCGGCGGCGATCTTGTTGTAGACGCCCCAGCCGGCGCCGATCTTCGTACGGCCCGCGAAGGCGCCGTCGCCCTTCCCGAGGTAGAGCCAGAGCGTTCCGGCCCTGTCGCGGGCGACGATGTCACCGGCGGACGCGCCACCGACGTTGCCCACGGCCTCGATCTGGTCGTAGATGTTCCAGCCCGAGCCGACGACCTTCCGCTCCGCCTCCACCAGCTGGCCGGAGTTGGCGTACGGGGAGTAGTAGGAGCCGACGCGGACCAGCCGGCCGGACGAGTCCCGCAGGAGGACGTCCGGCGAGCCGTTGTCGTCGAAGTCGTGCGGCGCGGCCTTCCGGACCACCTTGAACGTGCCGGAGGAGGCGAGGTCCGGCCCGATGCCGTTGAGCGGCTTCGCGCTGAGCGCCCAGGTGTAGTCGCCGTTGTAGGCGCTGCGGGCCCAGTCGAGGTCGCCGGCCCAGTCGAACGCGTACACCGGACTGTCCGGCTGGTCGTAGAGGTACGCGACGGTCGTCTGCCCGGTCCGGGTGTGGCGCAGGGTGACCTTCACCTCCGCCTGGCCCCGGGACAGACGCCATTGGAGCGGAACCCGGCCGCCGTCGGCGTCGAGGTTGATCGTGCTCGGGACGTTGTGCTCGACGAGCGTCAGCCGGGTCGGTTCGCCGGTGCTCGCCACGAGGGTGGCGGCCGGGACGCCGTCGGCGCCGGGCGCGACCCGGTAGAGGCCCTCACCCTGGGCGATCGTGCCGCCGCGCACGACCTGGGTGCCGTCGGGGGCGGCAGCGGCCGAGGTCAGGTGGTCGAGGAGCTTACGGGTCGTCTTTCCGTCCGTCAGGTTCCGGGCGGTCAGGGCGTTCAGGGGGCCCGGAGCGCCGTTCCTGAGCGCGCCGCGCTCTCCGTACGTCACCCAGTCGCCGACCAGGCCGACCTCGAGCTCGCTCGCCCACTGGTCGCCGAGGGGGAACGACTGCTTCAGCCCGGTGGAGCGGTTGAAGACGATCACCGTCGCCCGGTACGTGGCGGTGAGCTCGACCCAGGCGACGTGCGTCTTCGAGACGGCGATGTCCCCGCTCGCGGCGGGCGCGGGAAGGGCGTACGTCTCGGTCACCGCGCCGGTGGCGAGGTCGACGAGGCCGAGGAACCGCTTGGTCTCCTCCCCGGTACCGGTGGAGTACGTCAGCAGGCCGTGGTCGGCCGTGCCCGCCCTGACCGCCATGCCGGCGGCACCCGCGGGGAGGCCGGTGACCGGAGCCTCTCCACCGCCCGAGGTGTGGATGAAGAGGTCCCTGCCGCCGCTCCCGTTGTCCGAGGTGGTGAAGAGCGCCTGGCCGGCGGCGCCCACGTACTCCCGGAGGAGCCCTCGCGGGCCCAGGAAGACGCTCGTCAGCTGCCGGCCGTCGGAGATGTCCACGAGCTTGGCGTCGTCGCCCACGCGCATGCCCACGAGGTTCCCGGAGCCGGTGCCCTGGAGGGGGAAGGTCGACGACAGTTCCTTCGGAGCGGAACCGTCCGCCGGCACCCAGCGCCGGTCGAACGACGACTGGCCGCGGGTCAGGTAGCCCGACGCGGTGGCCCCGAAGATCAGGTCGCCGCGCGGGAAGGCGATGACGTCCTGTGCGGCGGCCGCGCCCGCCCGCGCCGTGCCTTCGGCGGCCGGAACGGCGCTCGCCGGTCCGGCGAGCGCGCCCCCGCCCGCGGTGACGGCGAGCACGGTGACGACGGCGACGACGAGGCGACGACGCGCGGGACGAGCGTGACTCAAGACAGGTTCCTCTCAGGCGACCGGGCGCACCAGGGATTGCGCGCCCGGTCAGACTCGTGATCGACAGGAAGGGTTGTGCGAGCGCCCGACGTTCGTCGGCGATCAGGCGAAGTGGTCGTACCGGCGGTCGGAGCCGTCGGAGTACGCGCCGATCTGCTCGCGCGAGCGGAACGGCGCGCGCCAGTCGCCCGTGCCCTTGTAGAGGACCGGGCCGTGGGGCTCGGCCGTGTTCACCGCGTACAGGTCGGGGCGGCCGTCGCGGTCGGCGTCGCCGGCGCCGACGAGGTGGGTGTACGCGTTCCAGCCGGAGCCGATCTTCGTACGGGCGGCGAAGGTGCCGTCGCCCCTGCCGAGGTAGAGCCAGAGCACGCCTGCCCTGTCCCGGGCGACGAGGTCCCCGGCGGGGCCTCCGGCGATGTTGCCGGTGGCGGTGAGGTCGTTGTAGATGCCCCAGCCGTGGCCGATCCTCTTCCGTGCGGAGAAGGGGGCCTGGTGGTTCCCGGTGGCCGGGTAGAGGTACAGGTCACCGGCCTTGTCGGTGGCGACGAGGTCGGGGCGCCCGTCGCCCGTCAGGTCACTTCCGCCGGCGAGCCGGGTGTACGTGTTCCAGCCGGCGCCGATCCTCGTGCGGGCGGCGAAGGTGCCGTCGCCCTTGCCGAGGTAGCTCCAGAGGACTCCGTCCCTGTCGCGGGCGACGAGGTCGGCGGCGGCCTGGCCGCCGAGGTTGCCGGTGGCCTCGACACGGTCGTAGATCTGCCAGCCGCTGCCGACGAGTTCGCCCGGGTTCTGGTCGAGCTGGCCGAGCTCCGAGCGGTAGAACGCGTCGCCCCGCCACAGCCGGCCCGACGTGTCCCGCGTGAGCACGTCGGGGGAGCCGTCGCTGTCGTAGTCGTGCGGCGCGGGCGGGCGGGTGACGGTGAAGGTGCCCGAGGCGCGCAGGTTCGGGCCGATGCCGTTGAGCGGCCTGGCCTCGATCTGCCAGGTGTACGGGCCTGCTGTCGCCCCGCTCCAGAGGTCGGGCTCACCGTTCCAGGCCACGTCGCCCGCCCAGTCGTAGGAGGCGCGGTGCGGGTCCTCGTAGCTGACCGAGAGGGGATGGACGTCATCCGTCCGCGTCTCGCCGGTGCGGGTGTTGCGCAGGGTGACGGTCATGGTCACGTTGATGCGCGAGAGCCGCCACTCCATCCGCGCCCGCCCGCCGTTGCGGCTCAGGTCGATCGTCGCGGGGATGCTGTGCCCCAGCAGCGTCACCTTCGTGGACTCACCGCTCGTGGCGACCTGCGTGACGGCGGGCGCGCCGTCGGCCCCGGCGGAGATCCGGTAGAGCCCCTCGCCGCCCGCCAGGGTGCCGCCCTGGACGGTCAGCGTGCCGTCCGGGCCGGGGAGGAGTGACTTCACGGTGTCGAGGAGCTTGCGGGTGGTCTTCGTCGTCAGGTCGCGCGCGGTGAGCGCGTACATCGGGCTGGGGTTGTGCTCCAGGAGACCGTCGGGCTGCGCGTAGACCACCGAGTTGCCGACGAGACCGATCGTGAGGTTGCCCGTCGCGCCCAGCGGGATGCGTTGGACGGCGCGGGTCGCGCGGTCGAGGACGAGGAGCGTCTTCATCTGGACGTCGGTCTGCTCGACCCAGGCGATGTGGGTGGAGGAGAGCGTGGGCGTGCCGCTGACGCGGATCGTCTCGCGGGTCTCGGTGACGGTCGCCGTCGCGAGGTCGACCAGGACCCAGTGGGACGCCGAGGGTGAGGCCGTCTGGACCGAGAGCAGCGCATGCCCGCCCGCCGCGCCCGCGACGAAGACCGAGGTGGTGTTCGCCGGCAGCCCGGTGACCGTGCGCTGGACGAGGGAGGCGGCGTCGGGTTGGTCGACGAGGCGGAGTGCCATGCCGCCGGTCGCCGGGTCCGTGGCGCTGACGAAGAGCGTCGAGCGCACGGCCCCGGCGAACCGGGCGCGTTCGCCGATGCCTTCCAGATTGACGGAGAGGACCTTTGTGTCCGTCGCCATGTCCCGGAGAGTGACGAAGGGGCCGCTCTGCCGGACCACCACGTCGGAGTCGCGCGAGCCGAAGGTGAAGGGCGCCGTGACGTCGGTCGTCGACCCGTCCGCGTACCGGGTCCAGCGTGCCGGAAGGGGGTGGCCGTCCCTTCCCCAGGTGAGGAAGCCGGTCCTGCCCGCGCTCACGAGGTCGGCGTCCTGGGGGAACGGGACCGCCGCCTGCTGCTGCCCGGTGGCGGCGGCGGTGGCCGGCGAGACCCCGGGCGCCGCGTCGGCGGCGACCGCCGGGGCGGCGCCCAGCGTCGTGGCGAGCGCGACGGCGACCGACACGGTGAGTCTGCGGCTCGCGGCATGGGACTGGTGACGCATGGGCGGTGGCCCTCCCCTGAGGCGACCGCACGGCGCGGCGAAGGGCGGGCGCGCGGGCGGTCGGAAGCATCGGAGGCGGCCGGAGGTTTCCCCCCATCCGGATCATCGCCTCACGTGATCTGATCGCCGGAGGATAGCAATCCGGGCCGACAGGCGTCACCAGGATTCCCGCCGCTCCACGACACCCCGGACGAACGCCGCCTGCCCCGCGTGCTGGTTGTCCTCCGCGATCACGCTCACCAGGCGCACGCCCAGCGTGACCGGCGGGTCCCAGGCGTCGTCCACGACGCGGCCGAGGTCCGCGTTCGTCAGGGTCCCGAGGTGTTCCAGGGACCGCGCGTGCACCGCGTCGTAGTAGCCGAGCAGCAGCTCCGCCGGGGCCCTGACCTGGGCGACCTGACCGCTGGAGTGGCCGTAGCCGGTGGCGCGCGCGGAGAAGGGCAGGCCGAAGCGGTCCTTCCAGCCGTCCTCCGTCCAGACCTGCCCGGTGCCGAACACGCCCGCGACGTGGTCGTCCTGGATACGGGTCAGATGCCAGACCAGCCAGGCGATCGAGTTCGCGTCCTCGTCGATCCGCTCCGCCAGCTCGTCCTCGGACAGCCCTTCGACGGCCCCGTGCACGGCCTCCTGGACGCGCCCGAACGCGTCCAGCAGCAGGTCGGCGCTCTTCATGTCCCTCAACTCCTCGCTCGGTGTTCCCACCAGTGGGCCACCGAGGAGACGTGGGGCAGGTCAGAAAGGCCGGGGAGGCGGCCGGGAGGCCGGGGAGTTCACCTGCTCGGTGGTGGTCGGCGGGCCGTGCCGGCGAGCTACGCGCCCGCCTCGCCCTCGTCGTCGCGCGCGGCCCGGGCCGCCTGCCACTCCTTCAGTACCGTCTCCACCTCGAACGGCTTGAGGTTCAGCGGCGGGCCCGCCGGCGGGCGGAGCAGGGCCGCGGCGATCTTGGTGTTGATCTCGCCGAGGATCCGGCGGACCTGGGGCTCCGAGACGGCCCGGTCGACCGCCTCCCTCGCGTCCTCGGCCTCCTTGCGCAGCGCCAGCGAGGGCGGGAGGACGGGTGTGCCTTCGCGGTGCAGCTTGCTCTTGACCCACCACAGCGCGTCGTACGGCGCGCTGTCGTCGTCCAGCGGTTTGCCGAAGCCGGGCAGGTTCCGGAAGTCACCGCGCTCCGTCGCCTCGCGGATCTGCTTGTCCACGAACGACTCGAAGCTGACCCCGGGCGGTTTGCGTTCGGTCATGTGTCCAGCCTAAAAGGCAGGAGCCCCGCTCGTGCCCGAAAGCACGGAGCGGGGCTCCTTGGGTACTTCTCTAGCCGTGCGCGATCGCCGACCCGGGCAACTTAGGCCGGGGTGACGTTCTCCGCCTGCGGGCCCTTCGGGCCCTGGGTGACGTCGAAGTTCACGACCTGGTTCTCCTCGAGGGAGCGGAACCCGGACGCGTTGATCGCGGAGTAGTGGACGAAGACATCCGGGCCGCCGCCGTCCTGGGCGATGAAGCCGAAGCCCTTTTCAGCGTTGAACCACTTGACGGTTCCGGTAGCCATAAGCCCTCCTTGGGCCAAAGGGTTGCCCTGCTCCAGAACCTGAAACAAGTCTGAAAACTACAAAAGCCTGCGGGTCACATGCTCCGCAGGCTCTGTACTGCAAGGGAAACCAAACTGCAACTTGCGATGAGCGTAGCACGCAGGGTGTGCGGCGCACTAGAGGGAAAGATCACGTCACTCACACGTTTGACGAACTCCTGATGTGCTGACGTCCGCGCCACGCGCGGCCCCGGCGATGTCCACCGTGCGAGACGGGTCTAGCCTCGCGCTGTGGACAATGCAACCGATGACCACCAGCGCAGCCGGCCCCGCGTCGGACACATCCAGTTCCTGAACTGTCTGCCCCTCTACTGGGGCCTGGCCCGCACCGGAACGCTGCTCGATCTGGAGCTGACCAAGGACACACCGGAGAAGCTCAGCGAGCGGCTGGTGGGCGGCGGGCTCGATATCGGCCCCATCACCCTCGTCGAATATCTCCGCAACGCGGACGATCTCGTCGCCCTGCCGGACATCGCCGTGGGCTGCGACGGCCCGGTCATGTCCTGCGTGATCGTCTCCCAGCGGCCGCTGGAGCGGCTCGACGGTGCGCGGGTGGCGCTCGGGTCCACCTCCCGTACCTCGGTACGGCTCGCTCAGCTGCTGCTCGCCGAGCAGTACGGCGTACGGCCGGACTACTACGCGTGCCCGCCCGACCTCGGCCTGATGATGCAGGAGGCGGACGCCGCCGTCCTCATCGGCGACGCCGCGCTGCGGGCCTCCCTGCACGACGCCCCGCGGCTCGGTCTCCAGGTCCACGACCTGGGGCTGATGTGGAAGGAGTGGACGGGCCTGCCCTTCGTCTTCGCGGTCTGGGCGGCGCGCAAGGACTTCCTGGCCCGTGAGCCGGAGACCGTGCGCGAGGTCCACGAGGCGTTCCTCGCCTCGCGGGACCTGTCGCTGGTGGAGGTCACCAAGGTCGCCGAGCAGGCGGCCCGCTGGGAGTCCTTCGACGCCGAGCTCCTGGAGCGGTACTTCCGGACCCTGGACTTCCGGTTCGGCCCCGAGCAGCTGGCGGGGGTGCGCGAGTTCGCCCGCCGGACCGGTCCGACGACCGGCTTCCCGGCGGACGTACGGGTCGAGCTGCTCGGCGCGGCGCGGCGCTGAGGCGTCAGGGGGACGGGACCGGGCCCTGCATCTGCCGGCTGATCCACGCGATCGAACCGTCCCCCATGCCCCGGACGTAACTCTTCGCGTTGTGCCCGCCGCCCTGGATGACCTGCAGCCGGGTCTTCACCGGGCCTTTGGTGTGGTTCCTCATGAAGGACTTCAGGCGGCCCATGCCGGACTCCTCGGTGCCGATCTGGAACGCGAGATAGACCCGGTTCTTCTCGGTGTCCGGTTTCGCGCCGAGCGCCTCGGCCAGCCTCTCCGGGTTGTTCGCCTGCCGCTCGGCCTCGTGCCCCGCCCACAGCGGGGAGTCGGGGACGGTGTCGGGGCCCGAAGCGATCACCGCCTTGAACCGGTCCGGCCGTTGGAGCACGGCCTTGAGTCCGGCGAAGCCGCCCGAGGACGAGCCCATGAAAGCCCAGCCGTCACGGGACGCGAAGGTACGGAAATTCGCGCGGACGAAATCGGGCACGTCCTCGGTGAGCCAGGTGCCCATTTTCGGCTGCCCGGGTATATCGCTGCCGTCGTAGTAGTAGTTGTCGTCGGGGTTGAGGACAGGCATCACGACAATGAACGGCAGGCTCTTTCCCTCCTGCGACCATGCGGTGATGCTCGACTGGAGTTTGAGGTCCGTGCCCATCCAGTAATTCAGCGGATAACCGTTTCCGCCCGGCAGTGCCACGAGCACCGGGAAGCCGCTGCCGGCGTACTTCGGGTCGAAATACTGCTTCGGTGCCCACACCCACACCTTGCCCGTGAAACCGGACTTCGCGCCCGCGAGCGTCGTCACGCCGATCCTGGTGCCGTCGTCCAGGGTGTTCGCCGTCGTGAAACTCGCCTTGGGGCCGGTGGGGAGAACCGTTTCGGGGCCCCGCCCGTCGCCGTTCTTCGCGGCGCCCCCGGCGCCCGCGCCCTGGGCCCGCGACGTCGACTCGGGGGTGTCGAACGTGACCGGCGCGCCCTCCTCCGAGCAGCCGGTCACCAGGGCGGCGGCCGTACCGAGGGCGAGAGCGGTGGCGAGGAACCTGGGGAGGCGGGACATGGGGCGACTCCGGGCGTTTCGGGCACGGTGGTGGATTACGGAAAGGAGGAGGGTCGTGGTGGGCGATCGGTTGGCTGGGTACGGTTCCGAATCGTGGTGATCCGGCCCACGGTTCGGTGACACAGTCGGCCTACGGGGTTCGGTGAACAGCCGGCCCACGACCCGGTTCGGTCCACGTTCCGGTCCATCCAGGGGGAGAGATGCAGCCGCTCGACGCAGGGGAGCCGAGGACCATCGGCACCTACCGGCTCCTCGGCCGGCTCGGTTCCGGCGGGATGGGCCGCGTCTATCTGGCCCGCAACGAGGGCGGCCGGACCGTTGCCGTCAAGATCGTGCACCCGCACTTCGCCCTGGACGAGCAGTTCCGGGCCCGGTTCAGGCGCGAGGTCGAGGCCGCCCGCAGGGTCGGCGGCCGGTGGACCGCGCCCGTCCTGGACGCGGACCCCGAGGCGCCCGTGCCGTGGGTCGCGACCGGGTACGTCGCCGGGCCGACGCTCGCCCGGGCCGTCGAGGCGGTCGGCCCGCTGCCCGAGCACACGGTACGGACGCTGGGCGCCGGCCTCGCCGAGGCGCTGGCGGGCGTGCACGCGCTCGGCCTGGTGCACCGCGACGTGAAGCCCTCGAACGTACTGGCCACCCTGGAAGGCCCCCGGCTCATCGACTTCGGCATCGCGCGGGCCACGGACGGCACGGCGTCGCTCACGGCGAGCGGGGTCTCGATCGGGTCACCCGGCTACATGGCGCCCGAGCAGATCGTCGGGCAGGGCGCGACCGGTGCGTCCGACGTCTTCTCGCTCGGTGCGGTCCTCGCGTACGCGGCGACGGGCGCACCGCCCTTCCCCGGCGACACCTCGGCCGCCCTGCTCTACAAGGTGGTCCACGAGGAGCCCGAACTGGGCGCGCTGGAGGGGGATCTGCGCGAGCTGGTGGCGGCCTGCCTGGCGAAGGACCCGGCAGCCCGCCCGGCCCCGTCCGCGCTCGCGGCCGCGCTGGCCCCCGCCGGTGCGGACGCCCTGGTGGCGGCGGGCTGGCTGCCGACCCCGCTGGTGGAGCAGATCAGCCGGACGGCCGTGCAGCTCCTGGAGCTCGACGCGCGTACGGGAGGGATCGGGGCCGATCCGAACGTCTCGGGTCCCGTGCCCTTCACGGCGCCTTCGGCATGGGAGCCCGCCCCCGAGGGGCCCATGACCGGTCCGCCGTCGGGGGTCTTCGGGCCTCCGCCCCTCCTGACGCCCGACGCCGCGGGCGGCCACCCCGGGCCGCCGGCTCCCGGGCCGCCCGCTCCCGGGCCGGGCGTCTTCGGCCCGCCGTTCTCCCCGAACGCCTCGTTCTCCCCGAGCGCCTCGTTCTCCTCGGAGTCGCCGGACTTCCCCCTGACCCCGGCCGGGGGTCAGGACTCCACCGCTCCGGGAGGCGAAGCCCCCCGGCGGCGGCAGGCCACGCTCTCGCTCGCCGCGGGGCGGCGGGTCAGCTGCACGGTCGCGCTGGCCGTCGCCGGTGCGCTCGCCGCGGTGACGCTGGGGGCGGGGTACCTCTTCGACCTGATGCCCGGCGGGCGGCGCGCCGCCGACGCCGGCAGGACCGGCGGGAGCACGGCGAGCCCTCCGGCCGACACCGAGCCCACGAAAAGGACCCCCACCAGCGGTTCCACGCCCACCCCGACGCCCACCGCGACGCGCACCCCGACCACGGCCCCGGCCGTCGGCTCGGTCCCCGCCGCCTTCGTCGGCACCTGGACCGGGCCCACCACCGAGCGCAACGGCTCGCCGCACGGAGAGCTGACCGCGGTGGTGACCAAGGGCGGTGCCGGCGAGGACGTCGTCCGCACCACCCACACCATCAGCCTCCTCGGCACCACCGTGCGGTGCCACGGCATCGGCGCACTCGCTTCCGCCACCGCCACCGAACTCCGGATCGACGACCGCACCGACCCCGACCGCCCCGGCACCGCGGGCCTGTGCACCACCGGCGAGTCCTCCTTCACCCTCACCCTCGCCCCCGACGGGACGCTCCGCTACCGCTCCCACGAGGAGGCCGCGGGGCTTCCGACCGGCACCCTGCGGAAGTCCTGAGAAGCGCTGGCGTAGGCTGGCTCAGTCCTTAGATTCCACCCTCCGAAAGGGACTCAGCCGGTGACCGAGAAGGCCGACCTCCAGTCCGTCCTCGACCGCGCCGCAGAGGGTGGCAGGATCACCCCCGAGGAGGCGCTCGACCTCTACCGCTCGGCGCCGCTGCACGCGCTGGGCGCGGCCGCCGACGCCGTGCGCCGCCGCCGCTACGCCGGTACGGAGCACATCGCGACGTACATCATCGAGCGGAACATCAACTACACGAACGTCTGCGTGACGGCCTGCAAGTTCTGCGCCTTCTACGCCCCGCCGAAGGACACGGCCAAGGGCTGGACCCGCGACCTCGACGACATCCTGCGCCGCTGCGCGGAGACCGTGGAGCTGGGCGGCACCCAGATCATGTTCCAGGGCGGCCACCACCCGGACTTCGGCGTCGAGTACTACGAGAAGCACTTCGCGGCCATCAAGAAGGACTTCCCGCAGCTGGTCATCCACTCCCTCGGCGCGTCCGAGGTCGAGCACATGGCCCGCATCTCGGGCGTCTCCGTCGAGGAGGCGATCACCCGCATCCACGAGGCCGGTCTCGACTCCTTCGCCGGCGCCGGCGCCGAGCTGCTGCCGGAGCGCCCGCGCAAGGCGATCGCCCCGCTCAAGGAGAGCGGCGAGCGGTGGCTGGAGATCATGGAGATCGCGCACGGCCTGGGCGTGGAGTCGACGTCCACGATGCTGATGGGCACGGGCGAGACGAACGCCGAGCGCATCGAGCACCTGCGGATGATCCGTGACGTGCAGGACCGGACGGGCGGCTTCCGGGCCTTCATCCCGTACACGTACCAGCCCGAGAACAACCACCTGAAGGGCCGCACGCAGGCCACGCTCTTCGAGTACCTGCGGATGATCGCGATCTCGCGGCTCTTCATGGACAACATCGCGCACATCCAGGGCTCGTGGCTGACCACGGGCAAGGAGATCGGCCAGCTGACGCTGCACTACGGCGCGGACGACCTCGGCTCGATCATGCTGGAGGAGAACGTCGTCTCCTCCGCGGGCGCCAAGCACCGTTCCAACCTGCGCGAGATGATCGACATGATCCGTACGGCGGACCGGGTGCCGGCGCAGCGCTCGACGACGTACGAACACCTCGTCGTCCACGAAGACCCGGCGAACGACCCGGTCGACGAGCGGGTCGCCTCGCACATCTCCTCCACGGCGATCGAGGGCGGCACGGCGCACCCGGAGCTGAAGCTCCTGAACGCCAACTGACGCGTCCGTGCTGACGATCCACGTCGCCGAGGCGTCGCCCGAGACCGCCGTCCTGGTCGACGGCGCGCGCCTCGCCGCCGTCGGCCCTTACGACGACCTGGCCGCCGTGCGGCCGGAGGCCCGGGTGCGGCGGTGGCCCGGCATCCTCACGCCCGGGCTGCTCAACCCGTACGCGCCCGAGCTGCTCGAAGGCGCCTACGTCCCCGACCCGCGGGAGGCCGAGGAGTTGGGCACCGAGCCGATCACCGGCCCCCGGGCGCAGGCGCTCTTC
Source organism: Streptomyces sp. NPDC127129 (assembly GCF_042671585.1). Taxonomy (NCBI): domain Bacteria; kingdom Bacillati; phylum Actinomycetota; class Actinomycetes; order Kitasatosporales; family Streptomycetaceae; genus Streptomyces; species Streptomyces sp. NPDC127129. The sequence goes on along the minus strand of NZ_JBHXTV010000007.1, from coordinate 44,996 downwards.
CGCGCCGACCCCGCGCGCCGGGGCGCCTCGGCGCGGCGCGGCGTGCAGCGGATGCTGGCGCACGGGACGGTCGCGGTCGCGGGTGAACTGCGTGGCCGGGCCGCCGTGGACGCGGTGCGCCGGGCCGGACTCGCCGTCGGCCGCCGTCCCGAGGTGCTGCCGGGGCCGCCGTCCTTCTCACCGGTACCGCTCGTGCTGCTGCCGCCCCTGGCGCCGGGCGGCCCCGCCCGCTTCGCCGTCTTCGACGTCCCGGACCGCGCCGCCCTCGTCCGGCTCGGCGCCTCCACCTGCGTGGCGACCGTCATCGACGGCCGCCTGGTCCACCGCAGCCGCTAGGGGGTGCGGGGGCCCACGACGCCCGGCCCTCGCGACGCCCGGCACGGCATCGTGCCGGGCCCGCGGCGCCTCGCCGAGCTCACACCCGCGGTGACACCGCCGGGCCCACGCCGCCGGGCCCATGCCGCCGGGCCCATGCCGCTGGGCCCATGCCGCTGGGCCCATGCCGCTGGGCCCATGCCGCTGGGCCCATGCCGCTGGGCCCATGCCGCCGGGCACACGACGCCCGGGCGCATGCCGCCGGGCACACGACGCCCGGGCCGGGTGGGCCGGGCGTCGTTCAGCCGCCCTGGACCGGGGGTGCGTCCTTCTTCTCGACCGGGTGCTCGTCCGCGTACCGCACCAGGTCGAGCAGGCGTGAGTCGCGGGCTACGGCGAGGAGTTGCTCGGGCGTCACCGGCGCCGTGGCCTCGCCGGCCGCGACGGAGAACCTGACGGCGCTCCGGCCGTACGAGAAGTCGACCCAGGACGTCCAGGTGTCGGGCCCCTCGGCCATCAGCGACCGGAGCCTGGCCTTCTGGTCCCGCGCCCCGTCGAGCGCGGCCGTCTCGCACCGCGCCCGCTCGTCGGCGGGGCTCGGGCACGGGCGCGGGGCCAGGTCGTCGGACCGCCGCACCGAGAGCGTGAGGTCGAAGGCCGTGCCGCCCGACGTGATCCGGTACGCCTGCGCCTGGTCCTTCACCGGCCGGACGTCGGTCACCGAGGCGGGCAGCAGCTCGTCGAGCACCGCCGCCACCTGCTGCTGGTAGCCCGCGCGCCGCTCCCGTTCGGCGGCCGGGAGGCCTTCGGGGTTGTCCGGCGGCGGCACGCCGGGGGTCTCCTGCACCTGCACCGGGGTGCGGTACGCGGAGGGGGAGGCGTCCGGGGGCGCGGCGGGCGAGGCCGGTGCGCCGCCCGGCCCCGGCAGGAGCGTCAGTCCGAGCGTGGCGGCGGTCACCGTGCCGAAGACCCCGCCGACGGCGGCGAGCCGGGCCCGGCTGCGCCGCCTGCGGCCCTGGGCCATCGCGAGCGGAGCGAGGTCGGGGAGCGGCGGGAGGTCTTCGGTGATGCGGTCCATGGCGTTCCTGAGCAGGGTGGTGTCGTCCACGGTGGACCTCAGCTTCCGGAGTGGTGGTCGGTGGCGTAGAGATGGGCCTCGCCGAGGTGGTCGCGGAGCCGCGCGAGGGAGCGGGAGCAGGTGCTCTTGACCGTGGCCTCGCTGCAGCGCAGGAGGGAGGCGACGGTCTCCACGCTCAGGTCCTCCCAGTACCGCAGGACGACCATGGCGCGGGCCCTCGGTGTGAGTTCGGCGAGTGCGGCGAGGAGCGTGACCCGGAGGTCGGTGTGCTCGGCCGTGGGAGCGGGGACGAGTCCGCCGGTCCTGGTGAAGGCGAGCAGGTCGCGCACGCGACGGCGCCGCTCGGCGAGGAAGGTGCGGGTCAGTACGGTCTTGGCGTAGGCATGCGGGTACTCGGCGGTGCCGGCCTTGCGCCAGTGCTGGAAGAGTTTGGCGAGGGTGGTCTGGGTGAGGTCGCGGGCGGTCTCCGCGTCGCCGCAGAGCAGATAGGCCGTGCGGTACAGCCGTGTCTGCCCGGTGCGGGCGAACTCCTCGAACGCCTGGTCCGAGCCGTGCGATGCCTGCATCGCGCTCCTCCGTTCGTGGGGTCGGCCCCCGGTTGCCCGACTGTCACCCCTCCTTGAGCGCGCGACCCCGGAAAGGGTTGAACGGCGGGGCGAAAAGATTTCCCGGCGGCGCGGGCCGGAGGGCTCCCGAGGTCCGGGGAGCGCGGGCTGCCACAATGGCCGGGTGACCCGAGCATCCCTGGACAAGCAGCCGCACGAAGTCGCCTCGATGTTCGACGACGTGGCGGCGAACTACGACCTCACCAACGACGTGCTCTCGCTCGGTCAGGACCGGCGCTGGCGCAAGGAGGTCGCCAAGGCCGTCGACGCGCGCCCGGCGCAGCGGATCCTGGACCTGGCGGCCGGGACGGCGACCTCCTCGCAGCCCTTCGCCCGCGCGGGGGCGTACGTCGTGCCGTGCGACTTCTCCCTCGGGATGCTCCAGGTCGGCAAGAAGCGGCACCCGTGGATGCCGTTCACCGCCGGCGACGGGATGAGTCTCCCGTTCCGCGACGACGTCTTCGACGCCGTGACGATCTCCTTCGGCCTGCGCAACATCCAGGACACCGAGGCGGCGCTGCGCGAGCTGTACCGGGTGACGAAGCCCGGCGGACGGGTCGTGATCTGCGAGTTCTCGCACGCCACCTGGGCGCCGTTCCGCACGGTGTACGAGGAGTACCTGATGCGTGCCCTGCCGCCGGTGGCCCGCGCGATCTCCTCCAACCCGGACGCCTACGTCTACCTCGCCGAGTCCATCAGGTCCTGGCCGGACCAGCCGACTCTCGCCGGTCTGCTCCAGAAGGCCGGCTGGTCGAAGGTGGCCTGGCGGAACCTGTCGGGCGGCATCGTCGCCCTGCACCGGGGCTTCAAGGACTGAACGCCCCGGGCGAACGCCCCGGGCCCCGGACGCCCGGAACCCTTCTCCTAGACTTCAGCCGACGTGCCTCACGCCGCCGTACCCCTCACCCCTCGACCTTCGGGAGACACCGCCGTGACCGAGCAGCCCCTCTCCGAGCACAGCGCAGACGTGATCGTCGTCGGGGCGGGCCCGGCGGGATCGACGACGGCGTACTACCTGGCCAAGGCGGGGCTCGACGTCCTGCTCCTGGAGAAGACCGCGTTCCCGCGCGAGAAGGTCTGCGGCGACGGGCTCACGCCCCGCGCCACCAAGCAGCTCGTCGCCATGGGGATCGACATCTCCGAGGAGGCCGGCTGGCTGCGCAACAAGGGCCTGCGCATCATCGGCGGTGGCGTCCGGCTCCAGCTGGACTGGCCGGACCTCGCCTCGTACCCCGACTACGGACTCGTCCGTAAGCGCGACGACTTCGACGAGCAGCTCGCCCGCCAGGCGCAGAAGGCGGGCGCGCGGCTGTACGAGCGCTGCAACGTCGGCTCCCCGATCATCGACGAGCGCACCGGCCGCATCACGGGCGTGCACGCCAAGCTCGGCGAGGAGAAGCGCGAGGTCACCTTCCACGCGCCGCTCGTCGTCGCCGCCGACGGCAACTCGACCCGGCTCTCCCTCGCGATGGGCCTGCACCGGCGCGAGGACCGGCCGATGGGCGTGGCCGTACGGACGTACTTCACCAGCCCCCGCCACGACGACGACTACCTGGAGTCCTGGCTGGAGCTGTGGGACCGGCGCGGCCCGCAGGACCGTCTGCTGCCGGGCTACGGCTGGATCTTCGGCATGGGCGACGGCACCTCCAACGTCGGCCTCGGCATCCTCAACTCCTCCGCCGCCTTCCGCGAGCTGGACTGGCGCGAGGTGCTCAAGGCCTGGTGCGCCTCGATGCCGGAGGACTGGGGCTTCACCCCGGAGAACATGACGATCCCGATCCGGGGCGCCGCGCTGCCGATGGCCTTCAACCGCCAGCCGCACTACACCAAGGGCCTGCTGCTCGTCGGTGACGCGGGCGGCCTGGTCAACCCGTTCAACGGCGAGGGCATCGCGTACGCGATGGAGTCGGGCCAGATCGCGGCCGACGTCATCGTCCAGGCGCACGCCCGCGCGACCCCGGCCCAGCGCGAACTGGCCCTGCACAACTACCCGAAGATCCTCAAGGACACCTACGGCGGGTACTACACGCTCGGCCGCGCCTTCGTGAAGATCATCGGCAACCCGAAGATCATGAAGATCGCGACCCAGCGCGGCCTGACGCACCCGGTCCTGATGAAGTTCACGCTGAAGATGCTGGCCAACCTGACCGACCCGACGGGCGGCGACGCGATGGACCGCATCATCAACGGTCTCTCGAAGGTGGCCCCGAAGGCCTGAACGCCTGCCGGTACCCGGACGGGGACACCCCGACGGCCCGGGTGAAGTGGCGGCGCAGGTTGGCCGCCGACCCCAGACCGCTGTGGTCACCGACCAGCTCCACGGGCAGGTCGGTGCACTCCAGCAGGGACTGGGCCCGGGCCACGCGCTGCTGGAGCAGCCACTGCAGCGGGGTGGTCCCGTACTCCTCGCGCACCCTCCGGTGGAAGGTGCGCGGGCTCATCCGGGCCCGCCGCGCCAGCTCCTCCACGGTCAGCGGCTCGGCCAGGTGCTCGGTCGCCCACTGCAGTACGGGTCCCAGGCTGTCGTCGTCGCTCGGCGGGAGCGGAGCCTCGATGAACTGGGCCTGGCCGCCGGGGCGGTGGGCCGGGACGACGAGGCGGCGGGCGAGCTGCCCGGCGACGGCCGCGCCGAGGTCGGTGCGCACCAGGTGCAGACAGAGGTCGAGCGCGGCGGTGGCCCCGGCACTCGTCAGCACCGTTCCCTCGTCCGTGTAGAGCACCGAGTCGTCCACGAGCACGCCGGGGTGGCGGGCGGCCAGTTGCGCGGTGTGCTGCCAGTGGGCGGTGGCCCGGCGGCCGTCGAGCAGCCCGGCGGCGGCGAGCGCGAAGGCGCCGGTGCACAGCGAGACCATCCGGGCGCCGGAGGCGGCCGCCGCGCGCAGCGCCTCGACGAGTTCGGCGGGCACCTCCTCGCCCTCCTCCACGACCGCGTCGGGCACGGAGGGCACGATGACGGTGTCCGCGCCGACGAGTCCGTCGAGACCGTGCGTGGTGCGCAGGGAGAAGATCCCGCCGTCGCCGGAGTCCCCGCAGAGCCGCAGCTCGTACCAGGGGTCGGCCAGGTCGGGATGCGGGATGCCGAAGACCCCGCACGCCAGCGAGAGTTCGTACAGCTCCCACAGCGACGTCCCGGTCCGCCGGTCCGGTACGACGGCGATGGCCACCACTCCTGCGCTCATGCCCTCGACCGTACGTCAGAGGTGCGGCAGGAATCGTGCGGTCGCCGTCGGTCCTGCCACTGTCGGCCGGATTCCGCCGCTGCGAGCGTGGACCCCATGAATGCACAGAACATCACGGTCATCGGTCTCGGGCAGATGGGCTCCGCCCTGGCCGACGCCTTCCTCGCCGCCGGCCACCGCACCACCGTCTGGAACCGCACCCCGGCGAAGGCCGACGCCCTGGTCGCCCGGGGCGCCGTCCGCGCCGCCACCGTCGCCGAGGCCGTCGCCGCGAGCGAGCTCGTCGTGGTCTGCGTCCTCGACCACACCGCCGTACGCGAACTCCTCGCCCCCGTCGCCGATGCGCTGCGGGGCAAGGCCCTGGTCGACCTCACCACCGGTTCGCCCGAGCAGGCCCGTGAGGAGGCGCGGTGGGCCGGTGAGCACGGCATCGGTCATCTCGTGGGGGCCGTGATGACGACCCCGCCGGGGGTCGGCGACAGCTCCAACATGATCCTCTACGCGGGCGCCCCGGAGCTGTTCGCCGCGCACCGGGCGACGCTCGCCGTCCTGGGCGACCCGGTGGACCTCGGCCCGGACGCGGGGCTCGCCTCGCTCTACGACGCGGGGCTGCTCGGTCTCATGTGGTCCGTCTTCGGCGGCTGGCTGCACGCCACCGCCCTCGCGGGCGCGGACGGGGTGCCGGCCCGGGACTTCACGGCGGTGGCCACCCGCTGGCTGTCGACGGTCTCGTGGTTCATGACGGGGTACGCCGAGCAGATCGACGCCGGGGAGTACCCGGGCGCGGACGCCACGATCGACGTCCAGGTGGCGGCGATCGGGCATCTGCTGCACGCGGGGGAGGAGCGGGGCGTCGACGACCGGCTGCCGAGGCTGCATCTGGAGCTGATGCGCGCCGCGGTCGAGGCGGGCCACGGCGGGGACAGCTACGCCCGGATCATCGAGGCCTTCCGCAAGTAGGGCATATCCACCCGAAGCAGGGAAAAGCCGTCACTCCCCCGAGGAGTGACGGCTTCTCACGTATGCCGGTGCGGATGATCAGAGGATGCGGACCGCGCCGGAGGGCATGTCCCAGTCCAGGGAGCGCTCGACGACACCGGTCGACGGGTTCTGCGCGCCCACGTACTTGCCGCCGCCCACGTAGATCGCCACGTGGTACGAGCCGCTGCGGCTGCCCCAGTACAGGATGTCGCCCGGCTGCAGGTTGCTCAGCGAGACGGACGTACCCATGGACGACTGCTGGTTCGAGATGCGCGGGAGGTCGACGCCGGCCTGGCGGTAGGCCGCCTGGACGAGACCGGAGCAGTCCCAGGAGTTGGGGCCGGTGCCGCCGGAGATGTAGGCGTCGCCGATCTGGGCGCGGGCGAAGGCCACGATCGCGGCGGCGGACCCGGTGGGGGCGTCGCTGCTGTACGAGGAGCCGCTGTCGGAGGAGCCGGAGGACGAGGAGAGCGTGGTGCGCTCCTGGGTCCGGGAGGCGCGCTCGCGGGCCTCGGCGCGGGCCTTCTCGGCCCGCTCCGCCTTCTCGGCCTCGGCCTTGCGGTCGGCTTCGGCCTTGGCCTTCTTGGCCTCCTTGGCGGCCTTCTCCAGCGCGGCCGTCTCCTGGGCCTGGAGGCTCAGGTCGAGGGCTTCCTGCTGGGAGGCCTCGGCGGAGGCGGAGACGGCGCTCGCCAGGCCGGTGTCGAGCGAGCCGAGGGTGGGCATCTCGATGGTCTCGGTCACCGGCTCGGCATTCGCCGGCCCGGCAGCACCGGCCACCGCGATGGTGCTGAGGACGCCACCGGCAACTCCGGCGCGGAGCGCGAGCTTGGAGGCGCTTCGGCGGGGCTTCCGGTGGCTGGGTATGTGAGCGGTGTGGGACATGAGTACAACCGCTATCAGGGCTTCACGGTTCCCTTCAAGAAACGTGGGTTGCGCCACAGTTACGTTCGGAACCACCTAATCCGCTTATCTGGCGCCCTTATTGACGCCGTAACGGACAATCCGGGCACGACTCATCTGGCCCTTGATCACGGGTTTTCAATGAAACGTCCGAATTGACCGCCGCTTACCACCTCTTCACACCGATGGCCAAGCCCCGTTTTCTCCCGAGCGGAATGCTGTGACGCAGGTCACAGCATGATGTCCATCAGGCGATCGGGACGCTCGTGAATCGGTGCACACGTCCACTTCGCGCCTGCGAGACCCCCGACCGGGCGACGAGCCGGTCCTTTATCACTCGCCCGGGTCCATCACCAATTTGCCTGTAGACGCCACCTCTTGATAGTGCGACACCCCTCCGACCAGCGGTTTCCGGTCCGGATGTCACAACTGGTGATCACCTGGGCGCTTCGAGTGCCAAGATCACCGCTCATCCGACTTCATGATCCTTCGTCAGGTGGTGGAGATCACAAAGCCGGTGGTGTACCCCGTGTCGCAGATCACAGAGGGGCAGGCATAAGATGCGGGGCAGTCGGGCTTGTGAACTGCCTCACATGGGGGCGATCTTCCACGGCCCGACCGTGCGGTCCAACGGTCAAGGACGACTGGAAGGAGCGAGGAGCGTGAATGCGTACGCGCCCATCCTCGTGCTCGGTGCCCTGGGTGCGGGGTTTGCGATCTTCTCCGTGGTCATGGCCACGCTAATCGGCCCAAAGCGGTACAACAGGGCAAAGCTTGAGGCATACGAGTGCGGCATCGAGCCGACGCCCACTCCGGCCGGAGGCGGCCGCTTCCCCATCAAGTACTACCTGACGGCGATGCTCTTCATCGTCTTCGACATCGAGATCGTCTTCCTCTACCCCTGGGCGGTCACCTTCGACGCCCTGGGGCTTTTCGGGCTCGTGGAGATGCTGCTCTTCGTGCTCACCGTCTTCGTCGCCTACGCCTACGTGTGGCGGCGCGGCGGCCTGGAATGGGACTGAGGGGCTGAGGGGCACCTATGGGACTCGAAGAGAAGCTGCCGAGCGGTTTTCTGCTGACGACGGTCGAACAGGCCGCGGGCTGGGTGCGCAAGGCGTCCGTCTTCCCCGCGACCTTCGGCCTCGCCTGCTGCGCCATCGAGATGATGACGACCGGCGCCGGCCGTTACGACCTGGCGCGCTTCGGCATGGAGGTCTTCCGCGGCTCACCGCGCCAGGCCGACCTGATGATCGTGGCGGGCCGTGTCAGCCAGAAGATGGCGCCCGTCCTGCGGCAGGTCTACGACCAGATGCCGAACCCCAAGTGGGTCATCTCCATGGGGGTCTGCGCCTCGTCGGGCGGAATGTTCAACAACTACGCGATTGTGCAGGGAGTCGACCACATTGTGCCGGTCGACATCTATTTGCCGGGTTGCCCGCCGCGCCCGGAGATGCTGATGGACGCGATTCTCAAGCTCCACCAGAAGATCCAGACCTCCAAGCTCGGCGTGAACGCCGAGGAGGCGGCCCGCGAGGCGGAGGAAGCGGCGCTCAAGGCCCTGCCGACGATTGAGATGAAGGGTCTTCTCCGGTGAGTGACGAGACACCGAACCCCGAGAAGGAGCTCTCCGAGCAGAACCTGCCCGGTCAGCGCGGGGAGCACGGCGAGGAGGTCCGCGTCCAGCGCGGGATGTTCGGCGCCGACAAGGGCGGCGACACCTCGGGCTACGGCGGCCTCGTCCGCTCCGTGCGCCTGCCCGGCGCGGCCACCCGCCCGTACGGCGGCTGGTTCGACGAGGTCGCCGACGAGCTCGAGGGCGCCCTCGACGAGCAGGGGCTCCTCCCCGAGAACGCCATCGAGAAGACGGTCGTCGACCGCGACGAGCTCACCTTCCACATCGCCCGCGAGCACCTCGTCCGCGTCGCCCGCACCCTGCGCGACGACCCGGCGCTGCGCTTCGAGCTCTGTACGGGCGTCTCCGGCGTCCACTACCTCGGCGACAAGGGCCGCGAGCTGCACGCCGTGTACCACCTGCGCTCGCTCACCCACGGCCGGCTGATCCGCCTGGAGGTGTCCGCCCCGGACGCCGACCCGCACATCCCGTCGCTCGTCGCGGTCTACCCGACCAACGACTGGCACGAGCGCGAGACGTACGACTTCTTCGGCATCGTCTTCGACGGCCACCCCGCCCTCACCCGGATCATGATGCCGGACGACTGGCAGGGCTTCCCGCAGCGCAAGGACTACCCCCTCGGCGGCATCGCCGTCGAGTACAAGGGCGCCCAGATCCCGGCTCCGGACCAGCGGAGGTCGTACTCGTGAACAACCCCAACGCTTCGGAAGCCCGCGAGACCACCGAAGGCACCGTCTACACCGTCACCGGTGGCGACTGGGAAGAGGTCGTCGAGTCCGCCGCCAAGGCGGACGACGAGCGGATCATCGTCAACATGGGTCCCCAGCACCCGTCCACGCACGGCGTGCTGCGGCTGATCCTGGAGATCGACGGCGAGACCGTCACCGAGGCCCGCTGCGGCATCGGCTACCTCCACACCGGCATCGAGAAGAACCTCGAATTCCGGAACTGGACGCAGGGCACCACCTTCGTCACGCGCATGGACTACCTCACCTCGTTCTACAACGAGACGGCGTACTGCCTGGGCGTCGAGAAGCTGCTCGGCATCACCGACCAGATCCCGGACCGCGCCAGCATCATCCGGGTGCTCCTGATGGAGCTCAACCGGCTCTCCTCCCACCTGGTGTGCATCGCCACCGGCGGCATGGAGCTGGGCGCCACCACGATCATGATCTACGGCTTCCGGGACCGCGAGATGATCCTGGACCTCTACGAGCTGATCACCGGCCTGCGCATGAACCACGCGTTCATCCGCCCCGGCGGCCTCGCCCAGGACCTGCCGCCGGGCGCCGTCGACGCCGTGCGCGAGTTCGTGAAGACCATGAAGAAGAACCTGCCGGAGTACGACAAGCTCGCCACCGGCAACCCCATCTTCAAGGCCCGCATGCAGGACGTCGGCTACCTCGACCTCGCCGGCTGCATGGCGCTCGGCGCCACCGGACCGATCCTGCGCTCCGCGGGCCTCCCGCACGACCTGCGCAAGACCGACCCGTACTGCGGCTACGAGAACTACGAGTTCGACGTCCCGACCGCCGACACCTGCGACTCCTACGGACGCTTCCTCGTCCGCCTGGAGGAGATGCGCCAGTCCCTGCGGATCGTCGAGCAGTGCCTCGACCGCCTGGCGCCCGGCGCGGTCATGGTCGCCGACAAGAAGATCGCCTGGCCCGCGCAGCTCGCGCTCGGCCCGGACGGACTCGGCAACTCCCTCGACCACATCAAGAAGATCATGGGCACCTCCATGGAGGCCCTGATCCACCACTTCAAGCTGGTCACCGAGGGCTTCCGCGTCCCGGCCGGACAGGCCTACGCGGCCGTCGAGTCGCCCAAGGGCGAGCTCGGCGTGCACGTCGTCTCCGACGGCGGCACCCGCCCCTACCGGGTCCACTTCCGCGACCCGTCCTTCACCAACCTGCAGGCCATGGCGGCGATGTGCGAGGGCGGCCAGGTCGCCGACGTCATCGTCGCCGTCGCGTCCATCGACCCCGTGATGGGAGGCGTCGACCGATGACGGACGGACAGACCAGTCTCGGGATGCCCCAGCTCCCCGCCCCCGACTACCCGGCCGAGGTACGCGCCCGGCTGGAGGCGGACGCCCGGGAGATCATCGCCCGCTATCCGGGGTCCCGCTCCGCGCTCCTGCCGCTGCTGCACCTGGTGCAGGCGGAGGAGGGCCATGTGACCCGTACCGGCATGAAGTTCTGTGCCGAGGTCCTCGGCCTGACCACCGCCGAGGTCACCGCGGTCGCCACCTTCTACACGATGTACCGCCGCAAGCCCTCCGGCGACTACCAGGTCGGCGTCTGCACCAACACGCTCTGCGCGGTCATGGGCGGCGACGCCATCTTCGAGGAGCTCAAGGAGCACCTCGGGGTCGGCAACAACGAGACGACCGAGGACGGCAAGGTCACGCTGGAGCACATCGAGTGCAACGCGGCCTGCGACTTCGCGCCCGTGGTGATGGTCAACTGGGAGTTCTTCGACAACCAGACGCCCCAGTCCGCCAAGAAGATCGTCGACGATCTGCGGGCCGGCCGTCCGGTCGAGCCGACCCGGGGCGCGCCGCTCTGCACGTACAAGGAGACCGCCCGCATCCTGGCCGGTTTCCCCGACGAGCGCGAGGGGGCCGTCGAGGCCACCGGTGGGGCCGGCCCGGCCTCGCTCGTCGGGCTGCGGCTGGCCAAGGGCGAGACCCCGCACCACAAGATCGTCCACCCGCGCGGCGAATCGGCCAGTGGGGAGGGGGAGTGATGACCTTGGCAGCCGAGATCAACAACAGCAGCCCCGAGAAGCTTCTGGCGCCGGTCCTGTCGGCGTTCTGGGACCAGCCCGAGTCCTGGACCCTGGAGACGTACAAGAGGCACGAGGGGTACGAGGGTCTGCGCAAGGCCCTCGCGATGTCGCCCGACGACCTCATCGCGTACGTCAAGGACTCCGGGCTGCGCGGCCGTGGCGGCGCCGGCTTCCCCACCGGAATGAAGTGGCAGTTCATTCCGCAGGGCGACGGCAAGCCGCACTACCTCGTCGTCAACGCCGACGAGTCCGAGCCGGGCACCTGCAAGGACATCCCGCTCCTCTTCGCCAACCCGCACTCCCTCATCGAGGGAATGATCATCGCCTGCTACGCGATCCGCTCCGAGCACGCGTTCATCTACCTGCGCGGCGAGGTCGTGCCCGTCCTGCGCCGCCTGCACGAGGCGGTGCGCGAGGCGTACGACGCCGGCCTCCTCGGCCGGAACATCCTCGGCAGCGGCCTGAACCTCGACATCACCGTGCACGCGGGCGCCGGCGCGTACATCTGCGGCGAGGAGACCGCGCTGCTCGACTCGCTCGAAGGACGGCGCGGCCAGCCCCGGCTCCGTCCGCCCTTCCCCGCGGTCGCCGGTCTGTACGCCTGCCCCACCGTGGTGAACAACGTCGAGTCCATCGCCTCCGTTCCCGCGATCCTCAACCGGGGCAAGGACTGGTTCAAGTCGATGGGCAGCGAGAAGTCCCCGGGCTTCACGCTCTACTCGCTCAGCGGGCACGTCGCCTCGCCCGGCCAGTACGAGGCACCGCTCGGGATCACGCTGCGCCAGCTCCTCGACATGAGCGGCGGCATGCGCCCCGGGCACCGGCTGAAGTTCTGGACCCCGGGCGGCTCCTCCACCCCGATGTTCACCGACGAGCACCTCGACGTCCCGCTGGACTACGAGGGCGTGGGCGCGGCCGGCTCGATGCTCGGCACGAAGGCGCTCCAGTGCTTCGACGAGACCACCTGCGTGGTCCGCGCGGTGACCCGGTGGACCGAGTTCTACGCCCACGAGTCCTGCGGCAAGTGCACACCGTGCCGCGAAGGCACCTACTGGCTGGTGCAGTTGCTCCGTGACATCGAGGCGGGCAAGGGCGTGATGTCCGACCTCGACAAGCTCAACGACATCGCCGACAACATCAACGGCAAGTCGTTCTGCGCGCTCGGCGACGGTGCGGCCTCCCCGATCTTCTCCTCGCTGAAGTACTTCCGCGAGGAGTACGAGCAGCACATCACCGGCCGGGGCTGCCCCTTCGACCCGGCCAAGTCGACCGCCTGGGCGGACAACCACAAGGAGGTGACGGCATGACGGTCACCACGGCCGGCCCCGCGGGCGGCGGTTCCCCGGCGGTACCGCCGGAGGACATGGTCACGCTGACCATCGACGGCGCCGAGATCTCCGTCCCCAAGGGGACCCTGGTCATCCGCGCCGCCGAGCAGCTCGGCATCGAGATCCCGCGGTTCTGCGACCACCCGCTCCTCGACCCGGCCGGCGCCTGCCGGCAGTGCATCGTCGAGGTCGAGGGCCAGCGCAAGCCGATGGCGTCCTGCACCATCACCTGCACCGACGGCATGGTGGTGAAGTCGCAGCTGACCTCGCAGGTCGCCGAGAAGGCCCAGCACGGCGTGATGGAGCTGCTGCTCATCAACCACCCGCTGGACTGCCCGGTCTGCGATAAGGGCGGCGAGTGCCCGCTGCAGAACCAGGCGATGTCGCACGGGCAGGCGGAGTCCCGCTTCGAGGGCCACAAGCGGACCTACGAGAAGCCGGTGCCGATCTCGACCCAGGTGCTGCTCGACCGTGAGCGGTGCGTGCTCTGCGCGCGCTGCACCCGGTTCTCCAACCAGATCGCCGGCGACCCGATGATCGAGCTGGTCGAGCGCGGCGCGCTCCAGCAGGTCGGCACCGGCGAGGGCGACCCGTTCGAGTCGTACTTCTCCGGGAACACGATCCAGATCTGCCCGGTGGGCGCGCTGACCTCGGCGGCGTACCGGTTCCGCTCCCGCCCCTTCGACCTCGTCTCCTCGCCGAGCGTCTGCGAGCACTGCGCGGGCGGCTGCGCCACGCGCACCGACCACCGGCGCGGCAAGGTCATGCGGCGGCTCGCGGCCGATGACCCGGAGGTCAACGAGGAGTGGGTGTGCGACAAGGGACGGTTCGCGTTCCGGTACGCCCAGCAGCGTGACCGGCTGACGACACCGCTCGTACGGAACCCGGAGACGGGCGTCCTCGAAGCGGCCTCCTGGCCGGAGGCCCTGGAGGCCGCGGCCCGCGGACTGGTCAGGGGCCGTACCGGCGTCCTGGCCGGCGGGCGGCTGACCGTCGAGGACTCCTACGCGTACGCCAAGTTCGCCCGGGTCGCCCTCGACACCAACGACGTCGACTTCCGGGCCCGGGTCCACTCCAGCGAGGAGGCCGACTTCCTGGCCTCCACCGTCGCCGGCCGCGGCAGGGACCTGGACGGCTCGGGGGTCACGTACACCTCCCTCGAAGCAGCCCCGGCCGTGCTGCTCGCCGGCTTCGAGTCCGAGGAGGAGGCGCCCGGCGTCTTCCTGCGGCTGCGCAAGGCCTGGCGCACGAAGGGCCAGAAGACCTACGCGCTGGCCGCGTTCGCGACCCGGGGCCTGGTGAAGGCGGGCGGCACGCTGCTCGCCGCGGCGCCCGGCACCGAGACCGAGTGGCTGGACGCGCTCACCTCCCGCGTCGGACTCGACGAGGCCGGTACGCGGGCCGCGGAGGCGCTGCGCCAGGACGGCGCCGTCATCGTGGTCGGCGAGCGGCTGGCCGCCGTGCCCGGCGGGCTGACCGCCGCCGTCCGGACGGCGGCGGCGACCGGCGCGAAGCTGGTGTGGATCCCGCGCCGGGCCGGGGAGCGCGGGGCGCTCGAAGCCGGCGCCATCCCGACGCTGCTGCCCGGCGGCCGCCCCGCGACCGACCCGCGCGCGCGTGAGGAGGTCGCGGCGGCCTGGGGCGTACGCGAACTCCCGCACGGCTACGGCCGCGACACCGGCCAGATCGTCGAGGCCGCGGCCACCGGCGAACTGGGCGCTCTGCTCGTCGGTGGCGTCGAGGTCCGCGACCTGCCGGACCCGGCACGCGCGCGTGAGGCGCTCGACGCGGCGTTCGTGGTCTCCCTGGAGCTGCGGCCGAGCGAGGTCACCGAGCGGGCCGACGTGGTCCTGCCGGTCGCCGCGGTCGCCGAGAAGCCCGGCACCTTCCTCAACTGGGAGGGCAGGGCACGGCTCTTCGAGGCCGCGCTCAAGCCCGAGCAGATGACCCGGACGCTGCCACCGGCGGACGCGCGCGTGCTCCACATGCTCGCCGACGCCCTCGACGCGCACCTGGCCCTGCCCGACCTTCGCTCGGTCCGCCGTGAGCTGGACCGGCTCGGCGGCTGGGACGGCGAGCGGGCCTCCGAGCCCACCGAGCCCGCGCAGGCCGCGCCCCGCCCGGGCGAGGGCGAGGCGGTCCTCGCCGGACACCGGCTCCTGCTCGACCTCGGCCGCCTCCAGGAGGGCGACACGGCGCTGGCCGGCACCCGCCACGCGGCGGTCGCCCGCCTCTCGGCCGCGACCGCGGAGGAGACGGGCGTGAAGGACGGCGACCTCCTCGCCGTCTCCGGCCCGGCGGGCTCGACCCGACTCCCGCTCCAGGTCACCGAGATGCCCGACCGCGTGGTCTGGCTCCCGCTCAACTCGGCCGACGGCGGAGTCCTCTCCGACACGGGCGCCCACCCGGGCGACCTGGTCCGCATCGGCCCGGCGACCTCGACGGAGGTGCAGGCATGACCACGCTGCTCGCCGCGGAAGACCTCTCCATGTTCGGGACCGACCCCTGGTGGCTCGTCGCGATCAAGGCGGTCTTCTGCTTCGCCTTCCTCATGGTCACCGTGCTCTTCTCCATCGTGTGGGAGCGCAAGGTCGTCGCCTGGATGCAGCTGCGCATCGGGCCCAACCGGCATGGACCCTGGGGGTTCCTCCAGTCCCTCGCGGACGGCATCAAGCTGATGCTCAAGGAGGACGTCGTCGTCAAGCGCGCCGACAAGGTCGTCTACATCCTCGCGCCGATCATCGCCGCGGCCCCGGCGTTCATGGCCATCGCCGTGATCCCGTTCGGCCCGGCCGGCAACGAGGTCTCGATCTTCGGCCACCGCACCACGATGCAGCTCACCGACCTGCCGATCGCGATGCTGTACGTCCTCGCGATCGCCTCCGTCGGCATCTACGGCATCGTCCTCGCCGGCTGGTCCTCCGGCTCCACGTACCCGCTCCTCGGCGGCCTGCGCTCCTGCGCCCAGATGATCTCCTACGAGATCGCCATGGGCGCCGCGTTCGCCTCCGTCTTCCTCTACTCCGGGTCGATGTCGACCTCGGCGATCGTCGAGGCGCAGGCGGACCGCTGGTTCATCATCCTGCTGCCGGTCTCGTTCATCATCTACGTCGTCACGATGGTCGGCGAGACCAACCGCGCCCCGTTCGACATGCCGGAGTCCGAGGGCGACCTCGTCGGCGGCTTCAACACCGAGTACTCGTCCATCAAGTTCGCGATGTTCATGCTCGCCGAGTACGTGAACATGGTGACGGTCTCCGCCGTCTCCGTGACGCTCTTCCTCGGCGGCTGGCGCGCCCCGTACCCGGTCTCCACCTTCTGGGAGGGCGCGAACCACGGCTGGTGGCCGATGCTCTGGTTCATCCTCAAGGTGCAGCTGCTGCTCTTCTTCTTCATCTGGCTGCGCGGCACCCTGCCCCGGGTCCGCTACGACCAGCTGATGAAGCTCGGCTGGAAGGTCCTCATCCCGGTCTCGGTGCTCTGGCTGATGCTGGTCGCCACCGTCCGGGCCCTGCGCAACGAGAACTTCGCGTTCCAGACGATCGTGCTGTACGTCGCCGGGGCCGTGATCGGCGTCCTGCTCATCTCCTTCGTCGCCGACATGTTCCGCGACCGCAGGGCGAAGGAGGCCGAGGGTCCGGCCGAGGACGAGCTCCCCTTCGACCCGATGGCCGGCGGCTTCCCCGTACCGCCCAAGCCCGGCCAGACCCTGCCGCCCGTACCGCGGCGCAGGCCGCGCGGGGACCGGGACCTGGTTGCCAGTGGTGCCCCCGATACTGCTACTGCGAGTGATGGAAAGGAGACGGACGGTGTCTGATTTCCAGAATCCGGTGGCCGGCTTCGGCGTGACCTTCAAGGCCATGTTCAAGAAGCGGCTGACCGAGCAGTACCCGGAGGAGCGCAAGACGACGGCGCCGCGCTTCCACGGCCGCCACCAGCTCAACCGTCATCCGGACGGACTTGAGAAGTGCGTGGGCTGCGAGCTGTGCGCCTGGGCCTGTCCCGCGGACGCCATCTACGTGGAGGGCGCGGACAACACCGAGGAGGAGCGCTACTCCCCGGGCGAGCGCTACGGCCGCGTCTACCAGATCAACTACGCCCGCTGCATCCTGTGCGGACTGTGCATCGAGGCCTGCCCCACCCGGGCGCTGACGATGACGAACGAGTTCGAACTGGCCGACTCCTCCCGCGAGAACCTGATCTACACCAAGGAGCAGCTCCTCGCGGGCCTGGAGGAGGGCATGGTCGACTCCCCGCACTCGATCTTCCCGGGGGCGGACGAGCAGGACTACTACCGGGGCCTGGTCACCGAGGCCGCGCCGGGCACGGTCCAGCAGGTCGCCACCTCCAAGGGGGAGAAGGGCGAGCCGGAAGAGGTGGACGCATGAACGCCCAGCTCGCGGCCTACGCCACCTCCGGCGGAGAGGCCTTCCAGTTCTGGGTCCTCGGCACGGTCGCCGTCATCGGCGCCCTGTGCACGGTCCTGATGAGGAAGGCCATGCACAGCGCCCTGTGTCTGGCCGGCACGATGATCGTCCTCGCGGTCTTCTACCTCGCCAACGGCGCGTACTTCCTGGGCATCGTCCAGATCGTCGTCTACACCGGCGCGATCATGATGCTGTTCCTCTTCATCGTCATGCTCGTCGGCGTCACGGCCGCCGACTCCCTGAAGGAGACCATCAGGGGCCAGCGCTGGTGGGCCGCCGCCTGTGGGCTCGGCTTCGGCGTCCTGCTGATCGGCGGCATCGGCCAGGCCTCCCTGACGGAGTTCAACGGGCTCGGCGCGGCGAACGGCGCGTACGGCGGGAACGTCGAGGGCCTCGCCGCCCTGATCTTCACCAAGTACGTCTTCGCCTTCGAGATCACCGGCGCGCTGCTCATCACCGCGGCCGTCGGCGCGATGGTCCTCACGCACCGCGAGCGGACCGAACGGGCCCGCACCCAGCGCGAGATGGCCGAGCAGCGGGTCCGCGAGGGCAAGCACGTCCCGCCGCTTCCCGCGCCGGGTGTCTACGCCCGGCACAACGCGGTGGACATCCCCGGTCTGCTGCCCGACGGCACCCCCGCCGAGCTGACCGTGATGCAGACGCTGCGCAAGCGCGGCCAGGTCCGCGACGTGTCCGGCGAGGCGCTGGCCGACCTCAAGGCGCTGGAGCAGCGGGCGCAGGAGCGGCTCGGCCGCGACCGGGACGACGAGGAGGCCTCGCGATGAACCCCGTGAACTATCTCTATCTCGCCGCCCTGTTGTTCACGATCGGCGCGGCCGGGGTGCTGATCCGGCGCAACGCGATCGTGGTCTTCATGTGCGTCGAGCTGATGCTCAACGCCTGCAACCTCGCGCTCGTCACCTTCTCCCGGATGCACGGCAACCTGGACGGCCAGATCATCGCCTTCTTCACGATGGTCGTCGCCGCCGCGGAGGTCGTGGTCGGGCTCGCGATCATCGTGTCGCTGTTCCGTTCCCGCCACTCGGCTTCGGTCGACGACGCCAGCCTGATGAAGCTGTAAGGGGCTGAATCGTGGAGAACCTGATTGCGCTGCTCGTCGCGGCGCCTCTGCTGGGGGCGACCGTCCTGCTCTGCGGCGGGCGGCGCCTCGACAAGGCCGGGCCCCTGCTCGGCACGCTGCTCGCGGCCGCCTCCTTCGTCATCGGTCTCGTCCTCTTCGCCCACATGCTCGGCAGGAGCGCGGACGACCGGGCCATGTACCAGCACCTGTGGAGCTGGATCGCCGTCGGCGACTTCCAGGCGGACATCGCGTTCCAGCTCGACCAGCTGTCGATGACGTTCGTGCTGCTGATCACCGGCGTGGGCTCGCTGATCCACGTGTACTCGATCGGGTACATGGAGCACGACGAGCGCAAGCGCCGCTTCTTCGGCTATCTGAACCTGTTCCTCGCGGCGATGCTGCTCCTCGTCCTCGCCGACAACTACCTGCTGCTGTACTTCGGCTGGGAGGGCGTCGGCCTCGCCTCGTACCTCCTGATCGGCTTCTGGCAGCACAAGCCCAGCGCGGCCACCGCCGCGAAGAAGGCCTTCCTGGTCAACCGGGTCGGCGACATGGGCCTGTCGATCGCGATCATGCTCATGTTCACCACCTTCGGGACCTTCGCCTTCGGGCCGGTCCTGGAGGCGACCGGCGAGGCCTCCGAGGGCAAGCTGACGGCGATCGCCCTGATGCTCCTCCTCGCCGCCTGCGGCAAGTCGGCCCAGGTGCCGCTGCAGTCCTGGCTCGGGGACGCGATGGAGGGCCCGACCCCGGTCTCGGCCCTCATCCACGCGGCCACGATGGTCACCGCCGGTGTCTATCTGATCGTCCGCTCCGCCGACATCTTCAACGCCTCCCCGGACGCCCAGCTCGTGGTCGTCGTGGTCGGCGCGGTCACGCTCCTCTTCGGTGCGATCGTCGGTTGCGCGAAGGACGACATCAAGAAGGCGCTGGCCGGCTCGACGATGTCGCAGATCGGCTACATGGTCCTGGCGGCGGGCCTCGGCCCCATCGGCTACGTCTTCGCGATCATGCACCTGGTCACGCACGGCTTCTTCAAGGCCGGGCTCTTCCTCGGCGCCGGATCGGTCATGCACGGCATGAACGACGAGGTGGACATGCGCCGTTACGGCGGTCTGCGGAAGTACATGCCGGTCACCTTCGTCACCTTCGGCCTCGGCTACCTCGCGATCATCGGCTTCCCGGGCCTGTCCGGCTTCTTCTCCAAGGACAAGATCATCGAGGCGGCCTTCGCCAAGGGCGGCACCGAGGGCTGGATCCTCGGCGCGGTCACGCTGCTCGGCGCGGCCATCACCGCCTACTACATGACGCGCGTGATGCTGATGACCTTCTTCGGCGAGAAGCGCTGGCAGGCCGACGAGAAGGGCGAGCTGCCGCATCCGCACGAGTCGCCGAAGTCGATGACGATCCCGATGGTCCTGCTGGCCTTCGGCTCCGTCCTCGCGGGTGGCTTCTTCTCCATCGGCGACCGGTTCATCACCTGGCTGAAGCCGGTGACCGAGTTCGAGCACGGACACCCGCCGATCAGCGCCGGAGCCATCACCTCGGCCACGGTCGCGGTCATGGTGCTCGGCGTCGCCGTCGCCTACCTCCAGTACGGACGCCGGCCCGTCCCGGTCACCGCCCCGCGCGGCTCGCTGCTCACCCGGGCCGCGCGCCGCGACCTGCTCCAGGACGACTTCAACCACGCCGTGTTCGTGACGGGCGGCACGCACCTCACCCGCTCGCTCGTCTACGTCGACCACACCCTGGTCGACGGAGTGGTCAACGGCACCGCCGCCTCGGTCGGCGGTCTGTCCGGCCGGCTGCGCAAACTGCAGAACGGCTACGCCCGCACGTATGCGGTCTCCATGTTCGGAGGTACGGCGGTGCTGATCGCCGCGACCCTGCTGATGAGGGCGGTGTAACTGCCATGTCCTTCCCGCTCCTTACGGTGACGGCAGCGGTGCCTGCGGTCGGTGCGATCCTCACCGCCGCCGTGCCCGCCGCCCGCCGTACCGCGGCCAAGTGGCTGGCGCTGCTGGTCTCGCTGGTCACGCTGGTGCTCGCGGCGGTCGTCATGGTCCGCTTCGAGCCCGGCGGCGACCGGTACCAGCTCGTCGAGTCCCACTCGTGGATCGCGGACTTCGGGGTCCGCTACGAACTGGGCGTGGACGGCATCGGGGTGGCGCTGATCGCGCTCACCGCGCTGCTGATCCCCTTCATCATCCTGGCGGGCTGGCACGACGCCGACCCCCTGGAGACGAAGTCCAGCCGCTGGCGGCCGACGCAGGGCTTCTTCGCCCTGATCCTGATGGTCGAGGCGATGGTGATCCTCTCCTTCGAGGCCACCGACGTCTTCCTCTTCTACGTCCTGTTCGAAGCGATGCTCATCCCGATGTACTTCCTCATCGGCGGCTTCGGCGACCGGGCCCACGCCGGCTCGGACGAGAACGCGGCGGCCCAGCGCTCGTACGCGGCGGTGAAGTTCCTGCTGTACAACCTGGTCGGCGGACTGATCATGCTGGCCGCCGTCATCGGGCTCTACGTCGTCGCCGGGAACTTCTCCCTCACGGAGATCGCCGAGGCGCGGGCGTCCGGTCAGCTGGAGATGGCGACCAACACCGAACGGCTGCTGTTCCTCGGCTTCTTCTTCGCCTTCGCCGTGAAGGCGCCGCTGTGGCCGCTGCACACCTGGCTGCCGAACGCGATGGGGGAGGCGACCGCACCGGTCGCCGTGCTCATCACCGCGGTCGTCGACAAGGTCGGCACGTTCGCGATGCTCCGCTTCTGCCTCCAGCTCTTCCCGGAGGCGTCGAAGTGGGCGACCCCGGTGATCATCGCGCTCGCCCTGGTGAGCATCGTCTACGGGGCGCTGCTCGCGGTCGGCCAGCGGGACATCAAGCGGCTGGTGGCGTACGCCTCGATCTCGCACTTCGGCTTCATCATCATGGGCATCTTCGCGATGACCAGCCAGGGCCAGAGCGGCGCGACGCTGTACATGGTCAACCACGGGATCTCGACGGCCGCCCTGATGCTGGTGGCCGGCTTCCTGATCACGCGGCGCGGCTCGCGGCTCATCGCCGACTACGGCGGTGTGCAGAAGGTCGCCCCGGTCCTCGCCGGCACGTTCCTGATCGGCGGCCTCGCCACGCTCTCGCTGCCGGGCCTCGCGCCCTTCGTCAGTGAGTTCCTGGTCCTGGTCGGCACGTACGCCCGCTACCCGGTGGCCGGCATCATCGGCACCACCGGCATCGTCCTCGCCGCGCTCTACACCCTCGTCCTCTACCAGCGGACGATGACGGGCCCGGTGGTGACGGAGGAGGTCCGGACGATGCCGGACCTGCGGGTGCGGGAGCTGGTCGTGGTCGCCCCGCTGATCGCTCTGCTGATCTTCCTCGGGGTGTTCCCGAAGCCGCTGACGGACATCGTGAACCCCGCCGTCTCGCACACCATGTCCGACGTCCAGCAAAAGGACCCCCAGCCCGAAGTGGAGGCGGCCAAGTGAGTGCATCCGCCGTCGCGTCCGGCGCCGCGCCCGTCGTCCACAGCCTGTGGACGACGGCCGCCGAGCCGTTGACCAAGATCCCGGCACCCCACATCGAGTACGTCCAGCTCTCACCCGTACTCATCGTGGTCGGCGCCGCGGTCCTCAGCGTCCTGGTCGAGGCCTTCGTGCCCCGCAAGGGCCGCTGGCTCAGCCAGGTGTTCCTCAGCGTGCTCGCGCTGGTCGCCGCGTTCGCCGCGATCGTCGGCCTCGCCGCCGGCGGCTACGGCTCCACGAAGGCGCACATCGCCGCCATGGGCGCCATCGCCGTCGACGGCCCGGCGCTCTTCCTCCAGGGCACCATCCTGCTGGCCTCGCTCGTCGCCGTCTTCACCTTCGCCGAGCGCAGGCTCGACCCGGCCGGCCACGGCCACCGGGTCGACTCCTTCGCCGCCGAGGCCGCCGCCGTTCCCGGCAGCGACCAGGAGAAGGCCGCGGCCAAGGCCGGGTTCACCACCACCGAGGTGTTCCCGCTGGCGCTGTTCGCCATCGCCGGCATGCTGGTCTTCCCCGCCGCCAACGACCTCCTGACGCTCTTCATCGCCCTGGAGGTCTTCTCCCTCCCGCTCTACCTGCTCTGCGCCGTCGCCCGCCGCAAGCGGCTCATGTCGCAGGAGGCCGCGGTCAAGTACTTCCTCCTCGGCGCCTTCTCCTCGGCGTTCCTGCTCTTCGGCATCGCGCTGCTCTACGGCTACGCGGGCTCCGTCTCGTACGCCACCATCGCGAACGTCGTCGACGGCGCGGTCGGCTCGATCGACCCGGCGCTCGCCGGCACCATGGGCAACGACGCCCTGCTGCTCATCGGCTTCGCCATGGTCCTCATGGGGCTGCTCTTCAAGGTCGGCGCCGTGCCGTTCCACATGTGGACCCCGGACGTCTACCAGGGCGCGCCGACCCCCGTCACCGGCTTCATGGCCGCCGCGACGAAGGTCGCCGCCTTCGGCGCCCTGCTGCGCCTGCTGTACGTGGTGCTGCCGGGCCTCACCTGGGACTGGCGGCCGGTCATGTGGGGCGTCGCCATCGTCACCATGCTGGGCGGCGCGATCGTCGCGATCACCCAGACCGACATCAAGCGGCTCCTCGCGTACTCCTCCATCGCGCACGCCGGCTTCCTGCTGGCCGGTGTCATCGCCGCCACGCCCACCGGCATCTCGTCCGTGCTCTTCTACCTGGGCGCGTACTCCTTCGTGACGATCGGTGCCTTCGCGGTCGTCACGCTGGTGCGGGACGCCGGCGGCGAGGCGACGCACCTGTCCAAGTGGGCGGGGCTCGGCCGTCGTTCGCCGCTCGTGGCGGCGGTCTTCGCGGTGTTCCTGCTGGCCTTCGCCGGCATCCCGCTGACGTCGGGCTTCTCCGGAAAGTTCGCGGTCTTCTCGGCGGCGGCGGAGGGCGGCGCGGGCGCGCTGGTCGTCGTCGGTGTCATCTCGTCGGCGATCGCCGCGTTCTTCTACATCAGGGTGATCGTGCTGATGTTCTTCAGCGAGCCGAAGGCGGACGGCCCCACGGTCGCGGTGCCCTCGGCCTTCACCGCGGCCACCATCACGGTGGGCGTCGCGGTCACGCTGGTGCTCGGCTTCGCGCCGCAGTACTTCCTGGACCTGGCGGGCCAGGCGAGCGTGTTCGTACGGTAGACGAGAAACGCCGTCAGGGCCCGGTCCCCGCTCACGCGGGGGGCCGGGCCCTGACGTCTGTTCGGTCTGTGCGGGGCTCGTTACGGCGCCGGAACGATCCGGCCCGTCACCTCGCCGAGCGCGACCTGCGTGCCGTCGGGACCCGGAGCCCAGGCGGTGAGCGTGACGACGTCGCCGTCCTCCAGGAACGTGCGCTTGCCGGTGGGCAGTTCGAGCGGGTCGCGGCCGTTCCAGGTCAGTTCGAGCAGCGAGCCGCGCTGGTGCGTCTCGGGCCCGGAGACCGTACCGGAGCCGTACAGATCACCCGTCCGCAGCGAGGCGCCGTTGACCGTCATGTGCGCGAGCTGCTGGGCGGCGGTCCAGTACATCGTGGCGAACGGCGGCTCGGAGACGACCTCGCCGTTGATCTCGACCGTGATCCGCAGGTCGAAGCCGCCCGGTTCCTCGTCGGCGGAGTCGTCCAGGTACGGCAGCAGGTCGAAGTCCCGGGCCGGCGGGGCCGTGCGGGCCGCGTCCAGGGCCTCCAGCGGCGTCACCCAGGCCGAGACGGACGTCGTGAACGACTTGCCGAGGAACGGGCCGAGCGGGACGTACTCCCAGGCCTGGATGTCCCGCGCCGACCAGTCGTTGAGGAGCGTCAGACCGAAGACGTGCTCCCGGAAGTCGGCCAGCGGGACCGGGGTGCCCATCGTCGAGGGGGTGCCGACGACGAAGCCGACCTCGGCCTCGATGTCCAGCTTCACCGAAGGTCCGAAGACCGGCGCCGGGTCCGTGGGCGCCTTGCGCTGCCCCGCGGGGCGTACGACATCGGTGCCGGAGACCACGACGGTGCCCGCGCGGCCGTGGTAACCGATGGGCAGGTGCTTCCAGTTGGGGGTGAGCGCGTCGCCGTCGGGGCGGAAGATCCGGCCCACGTTGGTGGCGTGGTGCTCGCTCGCGTAGAAGTCGACGTAGTCCGCGACCTCGAACGGCAGGTGCATCGTCACGGTGTCCAGCGGGTGGAGCAGCGGCTCTATGACGGGGCGGTGTGCGGGCACCGTCACCCAGGCCGTGAGCGCCCGGCGCACGTCGCGCCAGGCGGTGCGGCCGGCGGCGAGCAGCGGGTTGAGGCTCGGCCGGTCGAGCAGCGCGGCGTAGGGCGAGCCCAGCGCGTGCGCCGCGGCCCCCGCGTCGAGGACATGACCGCCGATGCGGACGCCGACCCTCCGCCGGTCGGGCTCGTCGGCGGGGGAGAAGACGCCGTACGGAAGGTTGTGCGGGCCGAAGGGATCGCCTTCGGCCAGATCGAGCGGGGACTGCTCGGGCATCGGTGCTTGCCTCGCTTTCCACAGGTGTGGGGGACACGTTACGGGGCGGACCGCTCGGCGCGGATGACATGGGTCACACAAAAAGATGGGCCTCCGTGCACAACTGTCCATGTTCGCGCGCTTTATGCGTCCTGTGTGCACCGTGTGCGCGACCTGTGCGACTGGGCACGTTCAACTCCCCCTTTTCAGGGCTTAATCCGGGTCATACGATCTTGGAGAAGTCGCACCGCGTGAGTATCCCCGCAGGAGCGACGCACCTTTTCTTTCTTTTCGTCGACCGATCCTGACCAGAAGGTCCACCTTGAAGATTCGCCGTATTCTCGCGACGGCCGTGGCCGCCGCCGTGACGACTCCCGTCGTCCTCTTCTCGGCCGCTCCGGCGTTCGCCGACACCAAGCCGTCCGCGCCGTCGCAGACGCAGGAGCAGCAGCCGACGATCGAGGAGCTGCAGAAGAAGGTCGCCGAGGCGCAGAAGGCGTACGACGCCGCCGTCCTCGCGTACGACGCCTCCCAGAAGGCCATCGACGCGCTCGACAAGGCCGACCACGCGCTTCAGGTCGCCCTCACCGACGCGAAGAAGGCCGCCGAGAAGGCCACCGCCGACAAGACGGCGGCCGACCAGGCCGTCGTGGACGCCCAGGCCAAGCTGGACGCCGCCGTCACCGACGAGGAGAAGGCCGCCGCGCAGACGGTCCTCGACGAGGCGAAGACGAAGGCCGCCACCGCCGCCACCGCCAAGACGACCGCCGACGCGAACGTCACCAAGGCGAACAAGGCGATCGAGGACGAGCGGGTCGCGCTGCTGACGAAGACCGGCGAGGCCAAGAAGGTCAAGGACGAGGCTCTCAAGATCCTCGACGCGGCCAAGAAGGCGCTCGCGGACGCCGAGCCGCCGCACCCGGACTGCAAGGACGTCAGCGACCAGCTGACGATCACGATGACCGGCCCGGAGAAGGTCGTCGCCGGCGGCAGCGCCGAGTTCAAGCTCCGGGTCACCAACGACTCCAAGCAGAAGCTCGACGCGGCCTACGTCACCACCGACCTCCTCGCCGAGAAGGACAGCCTGCTCGACCACGTGGAGCTCGAGTGGGGTCCGCTGAACAGCGAGTGGGCGGACCTGGACGCGGAGTACGGCTTCATCGACCTCGACGCGATGAAGCCGGGCGAGAAGGTCGACCTGCTGGTCCGCCTGACGGTCGACGCCAAGGCTCCCAAGTCCGAAGCCATGTTCGTGGCCGAACCTGGCTATGACAACAAGGACGGCTCCTGCGGCTACATCGCCGAGGGCGCATTCGTCGGGTTCGACGTCGCCGCCAAGGCCAAGGACGAGGAGAAGCCCTCCACCGGCTCGACGGGCGGCTCCACGTCTGGCGGCAACACCGGCACCACCCAGCAGGGCGGCACCTCCACCACGTCCGTGACGTCCACCGGCCAGCTCGCCAAGACCGGTGCGAACGACGTCATGCCGCAGTTCGCCCTTGCGGGCGCCGCTGCCGTGGCCCTCGGCGCCGGCGCGATGTTCGTCGTCCGCCGCCGCAAGGCCGGCGCCGACGCCTGATCCTCGCGGTAGGTGAGGGGCTCGCATTCCACCGGGAATGCGAGCCCTTTCGCTTTTCCGCTCACCCCGCCGTACGCGGAATGCGTTTCTCCCATGTCCGGTGGAAGGCGACTTCGTCGCCGCGTTTGCACACCACCTCGTTCGACGTGAGGAATGCGTCCGCGTCGCAGGAGATCTCCGAGCGCGATTCGATCGTCACGTCCCACGCCATCTCCGGCCGGTGCAGCCGGATCGACCAGTCCGAGCGGGTGCGGGCCGAGAGCGGGTCGTCCTCGACGATCGTGTACGTCTCCAGGGCGTCCTCGGTGAATTCCAGGCCGTCCGGATAGACCCGCGTACCGCCGTACCGGGGGTCCACCTCGAGGCGCCACTCGCCCTTGGCCACGTCCCGTACCACCATCCGCTCCGGGCGGGGCTCCTCCAGCGTCTCCGGGACGCTCACGCCCAGCGGCTCGGACTGCTCCGGCGGCTCCCAGTCCACGGCGTCGTCCGTGGGGCGGCGGACCGGCAGCGTCAGGTGGGAGGTGGCCGGGTCGAGGGTGAAGCCCGCCGCGTCCGGCTGGGGCCAGATCCACGGCCAGTACGCGGAGGAGACGGCGAGGCGGACCCGGTGGCCCGGCGGGAAGGTGTGGCCGATGCCGTTGAGCTCGAAGGCGACCTCCTCGGGCTCCCCGATCTGCGCCTCCACCGCCCGGTCGCGGCCGTAGCGGGCGGAGAGGTTCAAGACGCCCCGCGTGACCAGGGTCGAGGAGCCGTCCGGAGCGATGTCGCACAGCCGGGCGACGACCTGCCCGGTGGGGGCGCCGGCCCGCACGTTCAGGCTCACGCGAGGCCGGCCCAGGATCTCGATCGGCTCGCCGTCCTCCGGCACGGGGAAGTCGAAGCAGGCCGAATGGGCGTCCTCCTCGCGCTGGTCGGGCGGCAGATCGGCGTCGTTGCCGAAGGGGAAGAAGCGCCCGGCGTCGAGGCCGGTCTGCTGCGGGGAGTCGACCAGGACCGGTTCGCCCGCGAAGGCGTACGTGACGGGGGTGACGTTCGGGGACGGCCAGGCGGGGTCGGCGACCCATCGGCCCGGGAGCTCGTCGTAGACGGTGGCCGGCGGGTGGGACCCGCTGATCCAGGAGCGCAGCAGCGGCTCGGCCATCACGTCGTTGTCGGCGCCCTTGAGGTGGTGGTCCCACCAGCGCAGGGTCTCCTGGAGGAAGCCGATCGCCGGGCCGGGCGGCAGACCTCGGTCCGGGTACTGGTGCGACCACGGCCCGATGATGCCCCGGACCCGGTCCTGGGGGAGGTGCTCGACCAGCCGCAGCACGGTGTCCCGGTACGGGTCGTGCCAGCCGCCCACGGCGAGCACGGCGGAGCGGATCGCGCCGTAGTCCTCGCAGACGCTCCCGTGCCGCCAGTACGCGTCCCGGGTCTGGTGGGCGAGCCAGGTGTGCACGAGGGGCTCCACGGCCTCCAGGCGCCGCAGCCACAGCTCGCGCCACTCCTCGCCCAAGTACCGCGGGTCCGGCGGCCGGCACGCGAAGGCGAGCATGGTCGCGGCCCAGGCGTGCATGTCCACGGCGAGGACGGAGCCGCCCATGTAGTGGACGTCGTTGTCGTAGCGGTCGTCGGTCGAGCAGACGGTGACGATCGCCTTCAGCGGTTCGGGGGCCAGCGCGGCGATCTGCAGCGCGTTGAAGCCGCCCCAGGAGATCCCGAACATGCCGACCTTCCCCGTGCACCAGGGCTGCTCGGCGAGCCAGTTCACCACCGCCACGCCGTCGGCCAGCTCGACGGCGTCGTACTCGTCGCCCGGCAGGCCCTCGCTGTTCCCGTGCCCGCGCACGTCGACCCGTACGGAGGCGTAGCCGTGCCCGGCGTACCAGGGATGGCGCTGCCGGTCCCTGGGCGCGGTCCAGTCGGTCAGGCGGTACGGCAGGTACTCCAGGAGGGCGGGGACGGGCTCGTCGGTGACCGGCCGCCAGATCCGGGCGTAGAGCCTGGTTCCCTCCGGGAGGGGGATCCGGACGTCCTCGTGGGTCGTCTCGTACGGGAACTCGGTGCGGATGCGCATGTCGTACCTCAGTGGACGGGGTGCATGGTGCGGCGCGGCCAGGGCGCCATGGCGATCACGACGAGGCCCGCGGCGACGGCGAGCGCGAACTCGGCCGCGTGCGTGCGCCCGGCCAGGTGACGGCGGCCGGGCACGTACTGCAGCAGACCGAGGGTCATGCCGACCGCCGCCGCCGAGAAGCCCCAGTGGTGGCCCCTGGTGGTCGGCGAGCCGGCCGCCCGCGACGGAGGCCAGGTGGACGAGGGTGCCGTAGGCGGCGGCGACGGAGGCGGCCGTGCCCGGGTCCATGCCGAGACCCTCGTGGCCGGCCGAAGAAGGCATGATCGTCCTCGGGCGGAGGCCGCTCGTCGTTCGCGTCGGGATCGATCACTGTTCGGGACAAATCGCCTACTCCTGGTCGTATCAGCTGATCACGAACATACCGGGGGTGGCGGGAAGGCGCCCATGGTGATCGAAAGGCGACCGGATACGCTGACTTGAGTGAATCGAGCGACACATCGACAATCCGTGTGATCGTCGGCAGCAGAAGCAGGCGTCAGCAGACAGGAGACCCCCTCGTGACCGTCGTCGGGCCGTTCGGTCTTAGCGTGCGGGACCAGGCTCTTGAGGCCGATGTCCAGACCGGATTGGCGGCCGTGGAGGCAGGGCTCCTCGACGCCACCAAGAGCGAGATCCCGTTCATCACGGAGGCCGCCCAGCACCTCGTGCTGGCAGGCGGCAAGCGCTTCAGGCCGCTGCTCGTGATGCTCGCCGCCCAGTTCGGCGACCCCTACGCGCCGGGTGTCGTGCCCTCGGCAGTCGTCGTCGAGCTCACCCACCTCGCCACGCTCTACCACGACGACGTCATGGACGAGGCGGACGTGCGGCGCGGCGTCGACAGCGCGAACACCCGATGGGGGAACTCCATCGCCGTCCTGACGGGTGACTTCCTGTTCGCCCGCGCGTCGCACACGCTGGCGGACCTCGGACCCGAGGCCGTACGCATCCAGTCCGAGGCGTTCGAACGCCTGGTCACCGGTCAGATCCTGGAGACCGCCGGACCCCAGGGCGACCGCGACCCCGTCGACCACTACCTCGACGTCCTCGCCGGCAAGACCGGCTCGCTCGTCGCCGTCTCCTGCCGCTTCGGCGCGATGATGTCCGGCGCGGACGAGACCGTCGTCGACATCCTCACCCAGTACGGCGAGCGGCTCGGCGTCGCCTTCCAGCTCGCCGACGACGTCCTCGACATCGCCTCCGACTCCCACGAGTCCGGCAAGACCCCGGGGACGGACCTCAGGGAGGGCATTCCGACCCTTCCGGTGCTCCGCCTGCGCGCCGCGGCGGCGACTTTCGGACGTTCCGAGGACGTGGAGCTGGTCGAGCTCATCGACGGCGACCTGACGGACGACGAGCGGCACGCGGAGGTCCTGCGCCGGCTGCGCGTCCACCCGGCCCTGGAGCAGGCCCGCAGGGACACCGTGCGGTACGCGGAGGAGGCGCGGGCGATGCTGGCGCCGCTGCCCGAGGGGTACGCGAAGTCGGCTCTGATGGAGCTGTGCGACGCGGTGGTCCACCGGGCGGGCTGACGCCGGACGGGATGGCCGGACGGGATGGCCGGACGGGCTAGAGGCCCTAGGGGTTGTCATCCCGTAGCAGTACGTCAGGTTGATGCCGGAGGCTGACGATTCGGCGCCGCCGCTTTGGTCAGATGGAGTCATCGACCACGGAGGTTAGGACAGACCATGGCAGAGACCCGTAAGGCGAGCCGCTACGTCGTCCCGTTGGCGGTGGCCGGAGTGGCCGCGGCGACCATCGGACTCGTACCTGCGCTGGCGGCGTCCGGCGACCCCGACCTGCCGGAGATCACGGCACAGCAGCTGATCGAGAAGATCGCGGCGTCGGACACGCAGACGCTGTCCGGCACGTTCAAGGTGACCACGGACCTGGGTCTGCCGTCGGTGGCGGGCCTGGCCGACAGCTTCGCGGGCGGCTCGCCGTCCGGCGGCCCGTCGTCCGTGGACCCGCAGGAGCGGCTGACGCAGCTGGTCTCGGGCACGCACACCCTGCGGGTGGCGGCGGACGGCCCCGAGAAGCAGAAGCTGACGATCGTGGACGGCTCGGACGAGTACAGCCTGATCCACAACGGCGACGACGTGTGGGCGTACGACAGCGCGTCGAACGAGGTGTTCCACGAGAAGGGCGACGCCCCGGACCGCCCCGCCGAGGAGAAGGAGCTCCCGGGCACCCCGAAGGAGCTCGCCGACGAGGTCCTGAAGGCGGCGGGCGACACGACGTCGATCACGGTGGGCGGTACGGCGAAGGTGGCCGGCCGGGACGCGTACCAGCTCGTCGTCAAGCCGAAGCAGAGCGGCTCGACGGTCGACTCGGTCAAGATCGCGGTGGACGCGAAGACCGGGACGCCGCTGAAGTTCACGCTGGCGTCGGTCGAGGGCGGCAAGCCGGTCCTCGACGCGGGCTTCACCAAGGTCGACTTCGCGAAGCCCGCGGCCTCGACGTTCGACTTCAAGGCGCCCAAGGGCGCGAAGGTGACCGAGGGCTCCGAGGGCGCGGACGGCGCGGACCACGGCAAGGCGCCCGAGGACCTGGAGAAGGAGTTCGGCGGCCTCTTCGGCGGGATGGTTCCCGGCGCCGGTGCCGGCGGCGCGGGCGCCGAGGGCATGAACGTCATCGGCGAGGGCTGGACCACGATCGCGAAGATCGACACCGGCGCCCCGGCCCCGAAGACGGGCGAGGCCCCGAAGGAGGTCCAGGGCTTCCTGGACGCCCTCGGGGACAAGGTCAGCGGGAAGTTCGGCTCGGGCACCGTCTTCAAGACCAAGCTCGTGAACGCGCTGATGACGGACGACAGCAAGGTCTATGTCGGCGCCGTGACGAAGCAGGCGCTGGTGGACGCGGCGAACGCCGGGAAGTAGCGGCGATTGGGACCCCGGGCGGGTCGGGGGCGATGGTCACCGACCCACCCGGGAGTTTTTCGTGCGTACGGCCTGAGCGCGGCCTGTGTACGGCTTGCGTGCGGCCTGAGCGCGGCCTGCGGTCCTACGGGAACGTCAGCTTGAAGCTGTTGATGTAGCCGGTGTCGACCGAGGCCCGGTCCTGGGCACGGAGCTTCCAGGCGCCGTTGGCGACCTCGGAGGAGGCGTTCACGGTGTAGGTCTGCACGATGTTGTCGGCGCTGCCGCCGGACCGGTTGTGCAGGTTGTAGACCGTGCCGTCGGGGGCGACGAGGTCGACGACGAGGTCACCGCGGTAGGTGTGGACGATGTTGACGTCCACCGCGAGGGCCGAGGGGGCGTTGCCGGTGATGCCGGTGACGTTGACCGTGGAGGTCACCGCGGCGCCGTTGTCCGGGATGGACACGTCGGCCGTGTTCTCGAAGACCGTGCCCGGGTTCGGGTTGGTCGTCCCGGCCGACAGGGTCCAGATCGCGTGGGCGACGGCGTCGCTGTTGCGGTCCAGGGCCGTGTCGTTGATGTTCGACGTCGTGTCGCAGGAGGAGTGGTAGCAGCGGTCGAAGGCCGTGGCCGTACCGCCCCACTTCTGGACCTGGGCGCTCGACTTGACCCGGCTGGCACCGGTGAACAGCCCGCCGACGGGGATGCCGACGTTCTTGAACGAGGCGTGGTCGGAACGGCCGTCGCCCTCGGTCTCGATCTCGGTGGGCACGCCGATGCCGGCGAAGTAGCTCTTGAAGGTCTGCTCGATGGCGGGGTCGTCGTCGTAGACGAAGTAGCCGGGGTTGGGCGACCCGATCATGTCGAAGTTCAGGTACCCGGAGAACTTCGAACGCTCCGTGCTGGGGAGCTGGTTGACGTAGTACTTCGACCCGACGAGCCCGAGCTCCTCGGCGCCCCACCAGCCGAAGCGCAGGTGCTTCGTGGGCTGGAGGCCCGCGCGGGAGACGGCGAGCGCGGTCTCCAGGACGGCGGCGGAACCGGAGCCGTTGTCGTTGATCCCGGCACCGGAGGAGACGGAGTCGAGGTGGGCGCCGGCCATGAGGACCTGGTTGGGGTCACCGCCGGGCCAGTCGGCTATCAGGTTGTAGCCGGTGGCGCCGCTGGAGGTGAACTGCTGGACGGTGGTGGTGAATCCGGCCGCGTCCAGCTTGGCCTTCACGAAGTCGACGGACGCCTTGTAGCCGGTGCGGCCGTGGGCGCGGTTGCCGCCGTTGGCGGTGGCGATGGCCTGGAGGTCGGTGAGGTGCTGCTTGACGTTGGCGAGCGGTATGTCCGGCGCGGCAGCGGCGGAGGGCGCACTGGGCGCGGCGTTCGCCGTGGCGCCGGTGAACCCGGCGAGGGCCATGGCGGTCACGGCCGCGAGCGCGGCGGCACGTCTGGGTACGGAGAGGTTCATGTGGGGGCTCCGGATTCCGAACGGGGATGGGAACGGAACGTGCGAGACGCCCCGACGGCTGTGCAGTCGCGGGGCGTTGGAGCTGTGCGGTGGCGCTGTGCATGTCGGTGCGGGGTGGTGCGTGATGTGCGTGGTGAATGTTCAACGAGAGTTTGACTGAGCGTCAAGAGCGGAAACCGGTCAGACGCGTTCGCTCACCGGACGACTGTGCGGGCGGACGCGCCGTGCGCGCCCCGAACGCCAGGTCCGAATCCCGCCAGCGGGCGGATCACGCGCGCGGGACGCTGAAGCCATGACGACCTACACGACCTACACCGCACGTGCCATCGAGCCCGCCGTCCTCGCCGGACTCCGGATCACGGACGACGCCGGCCGGCCCTGTGCGCCGTTCACCGCCGGATCCGCGGAGGAGGGCAGTCCGCTGCGCTGCTGCCTGCGGAACATCGTGCCGGGGGAGCGGATCGCCCTCGTCTCGTACGCGCCGCTCCGCCGCTGGGCCGCCGCGAACGGTGCCGCCCCCGGGGCGTACGACGAGCAGGGGCCGGTCTTCGTCCACGCCGAGGAGTGCGCCGGACCGCCCGCCGCCCCGGAGTCGTACCCCTTCGACCGTTCCGGCGCGCTGCGGACGCTGCGCCGCTACGACGCCGAGGGACGGATCGTCGGCGGGCGGCTCCTGGAGATCCCCGCCGACGCGACCGCGGCCTTCGACCAGGGCTTCGCGGAGGCCTTCGCCGACCCGCGGGTCGCGCTCGTGCACGTCAGGGCCGTCGAGTACGGCTGCTTCCAGTTCGAGGTGCGGCGGGGAGCCTGACGGCGCGACGCGCGCCCGGACACCGTCACTCCACGCAGAACTCGTTCCCCTCGGGGTCGGTCATGACCACCCATGTCGTCCCCCACTCCGACACCCGGCGCTGGACCGAGGCGCCCAGGGACTCCAGGCGCTCCACCTCCGCGTCGCGGGCGTCGGGGCCCGGGTGGAGGTCGAGGTGGACGCGGTTCTTCACGGTCTTCGCCTCGGGGACGCGCTGGAAGAGGATGCGGCGGCCGCGCCCGGTGCCCGACTCCTCCTCGAAAGGATCGTCCGGATGCCGGACAGCGGCCAGATCGCGCCAGCCGTGGCGGCCGTCCGGGAGCATGACCGTCAGCTCGGGCGGGGCCGCGCCGGCGTCGAGGAGGCGCTCGACGAGAGCGTTGTGGTCCTCCTCCACGTAGCCGAGGGCGGCGGCCCAGAAGGCGGCCTGGGCGTGCGGGTCGGCGGTGTCGATCACGAGCTTCCAGTGGAGCGGAGTCATGCCACCAGTCGTACTGCTCGCGCGATCCGCGTCCCGAGAGGCATGACCCGCGTTCACCCCGATGGGCAGTCGTTCCGGCCCGTCGCCCGTCGCCCGTCGCCCGTCGCCCGTCGCCCGTCGCCCGTCGCCGGTCGCCGGTCGCCGGTCGCCGTCGGCGGTCGCCGTCGCCCGTCAGGCCAGGGCCGCCTCCGCCTCGGCCGCCTCCTTCGCGTCGTACGCCTGCCGCGCCGCCGCGATCTCGTTCTGGTGCCGCTCCGTCCAGAGGACGAGCGAGCGGATCGTCGTGTGCAACGTCCCTCCCAGCGGCGTCAGTTCGTAGTCGACGCGCGGCGGGACCACCGGGTGGACCGTCCGCTTCACGAGGCCGTCCCGCTCCAGCTGCCGCAAGGTCACCGTCAGCATGCGCTGGCTGATCCCGTCGATCTCCCGCCGCAGCTCCGAGAAGCGGAGCCTGCGGCGGTCGAGCAGGGCGATGACCAGCAGGGACCACTTGTCGGCGACCCGGTCGAGGATCTGCCGGACCTCGCAGTCCTCCCGCGTGTCCCACTGGAAGGGATCCGCGTCCCCGGAGTAGCCGTCCGCGTAGGTCACTTCGCAGTGACTCGGTGACTTCAAAGTGCCTTCTTCCACGGCATCGGATCCTGCCGCAGGATCGGGGTGGTTACAAGAGGGAACCGACCTCATGGCCGGTAACCACCCTTCCCCTTCCCCGCCTTGGAGACAGCTGTGTCCACCTCCCTGCCCGCACGCGCCTGGGCCCTCCTCCTCGTCCTCTGCGGAACGATCTTCCTCGAGGGCATCGACGTGGCCATGCTCGCCGTCGCCGTGCCCAGCATCAGATCCGACCTGGAACTGTCCACCGGCACCGCGGCCTGGGTGATGTCCGCGTACGTCCTCGGCTACGCCGGCTTCACCCTCCTCGGCGGACGCGCCGCCGACCTGCTCGGCCGCCGCCGGATGTTCCTCGGCTGGCTCACCGTCTTCCTGCTCTTCTCCGGCCTCGGCGGCTTCGCGACCGAGGGCTGGATGCTGATCACGGCCCGCTTCGTGACGGGTGTCGCCGCCGCCTTCATGACCCCCGCCGCGCTGTCGATCATCACGACGTCGTACGAGGAGGGACCGCAGCGCAACCAGGCGCTGCTGGTCTTCGCCGGTACGGCGGCCGGAGGCTTCTCGCTCGGCCTGGTCATCGGCGGGCTACTCACCCAGCTCGGCTGGCGCTGGGTCTTCTTCGCGCCCGTCCTGCTGGCGGCGGCGGTCCTGCTCGCCGGGCTGCGGCTGATCCCGGGGGAGGCGCGCCCGGAGCGGACGGCAGGCGGCTTCGACGTGGCCGGCGCGGCGACCGCGGCCGGGGCGATGCTGCTGCTCGCGTACGGCATCGTACGGCTGGAGCACGGCCTCGACGGCTGGCCGCTGACCGCTCTCCTGGCCGCCGCCGGTGTGGTCCTCGCCGGGGTGTTCATCGCCGTGGAGCGCCGCGCCGCCGCCCCGCTCGTCCGCCTCGGGCTGCTGCGCAAGGCGTCGACGGTCCGGGCCGACCTCGGGGCCCTGCTCTTCGTCGGCTCCTTCTTCGGATTCCAGTTCGTCGCCACGCTCTACCTGCAGGAGCTGCGCGGCTGGTCCTCCCTGGAGACGGCCCTCGCGCTGATGGTCATGGGCATCGACGCGGTCCTCGCCCCGACGCTGACGCCGAGGCTGGTGGCGCGTTTCGGCAACGGGCGGGTGATCCTCGGCGGCTTCGCGCTCGCGGTCCTCTCGTACGCGCTCTTCCTGCCGGTCGGGCCGGACTGGTCGTACGCGGCGATGTTCCCGACGCTGCTGCTGACCGGGCTCGCCTTCTCGCTGGCGTACGGGCCGCTGACGATCGCCGCGACGGAGGGCATCGACGAGGAGGAGCAGGGGCTCGCGAGCGGGCTCCTGACGACGGCGACGCAGTTCGGTTCGGCCGTCGGCATCTCGCTGGTGACGGCCGTGTACGGGATCGCGGGCGGCGGGCTCGACGGCTTCAGGGCCGCGCTGACCGTGCCGGTGGCGATGGTGGCGCTCGGGGCGCTGGTCTCGGCGACGGGGCTGCGGGGCGCCGGGGCCGGTGCCGGGGCCGGGGCCGTGACCGTGACCGAGGCGCCGCGGGTCCCGGACGCTGCGACCGAGGTCACCGCGGGGTGAGCGGGAGGCGCCCTTAGTGTGGAGGAATGAACGACTCGCCCGACTGTCCGCTGGTCGGAGTGGTCGCCGCCTACCTGCCCCGGCTCGCGGAGTTCGCCTTCGAGCCGGGGCTCGTGGCCGCCGTCGACCAGCACGCGGCGGCCGTGTGCGACGCCCTGTTCCCGGCCCCGCGCCGCCCGGACGAGACCGTCCCCGCGCCCCGGCCGACCGTGCGCCGGGAGGACCTCGCCGACTACGTCCTCGGCTTCACGGACTCGCTGTCGGAGGCCGACTGGACCGAGCCGGTCGGCCACGACTTCGCGACGCTGCGCCTCACGGCCGTGTGCTGGCTGATCCGGGAGCACGACCTGCTGGCGGCCTGACCTGCCGGCCGTCCGTCCCGCCGCGGGCACGGCGACTCGGCGACGAGAGGACTCGGACCCGGACTCGGGGGCTCAGGAGACGGCCGGGGCCCGGCCGGGGTCGGAGGCGACCCCGGTGTCGGAGACGACCCCGGCGTCGGCACGCAGGGTCCCGGTCGTCGCCGCCGCCACGGCAGCCGCGGCGGCCGCACGCTCGGCGGCCGCCAGTGCCGCCCTGCTCCGCCGGGCCGTCCGCAGCGCGTCCCAGGTCAGGATCGTCAGCGCCAGCCACACCAGCGAGAAGCCCGCCCAGCGCTCCGGCGGCATGGCCTCGTGGAAGTACGCGATCCCCAGCCCGAACTGGAACATCGGGGCCAGGTACTGGAGCAGTCCCAGCGTCGAGAGCGGTACGCGGATCGCCGCCGCGCCGAAGCAGATCAGGGGTACGGCGGTGACGATGCCGGTCGCGGCGAGCAGCGCCGCGTGCCCGGTGCCCTCGGCGCCGAAGGTGGCCGAACCCTGCGAGCCGAGCCACAGCAGGTAGGCGAGGGCCGGCAGGAACTGGATCGCGGTCTCGGCCGCCAGGGACTCCAGGCCGCCGATGTTGACCTTCTTCTTCACCAGGCCGTAGACGCCGAAGGAGAAGGCCAGGATCAGCGAGATCCACGGCGGCCGCCCGTACCCGACGGAGAGGACGAGCACGGCCGTGGCGGCCACGCCGACCGCCACCCACTGCGCGGGCCGCAGCCGCTCCTTCAGGAGCAGGACGCCCAGCGCGATCGTGACGAGCGGGTTGATGAAGTAGCCGAGGGACGCCTCGACGACCTGGCCGGCGTTGACCGCCCAGATGTAGACGCCCCAGTTGACGGTGATCACCGCCGCGGCCAGCGTGATCAGGCCGAGCTTGCGCGGGCTGCGCACCAGCTCGCGTATCCAGCCCCAGCGGCGGACCGCGAGGAGCGCGACGACGACGAAGGCCAGGGACCACACCATCCGGTGGGCGAGGATCTCGACCGCCCCGGCGGGCTTCAGGAGCGGCCAGAAGAGCGGGACCAGACCCCACATCCCGTAGGCACCGATCCCGTAGAGGAGACCTGCTCGTCCCTCGTCGTCCGTCTTCACCGAACCTCCTGCCCTGCGCCACGCCGTCCTGATGAAGGTAGCGCCGCACAGGGCAGGCTGTCATGTCCGTACCGCGATACGGTCATGACCTTCGCCCCGGCCCCTCCCGAGGGCCTGCGGAAGGACTGGGCGAGGGCCTGCGCGACGGCCTGCGTGAGGGCCTACGCGAGGGCCTTCGCGACCGTCTCGGCGAGCGGGGTGGTGGGGCGGCCGATGAGGCGGGACAGGTCGCCGGTCCGCCGGGCGAGCGCCCCGCGCTCGATGGCCCTGTCGACGTCGACGAGGATCGCGGCGAAGGCCGCCGGGAGCCCGGCACCGGTCAGGATCGCCTCGTGCGCCTCGGCCGGGACGTTGTCGTACCCGATCTCCCGGCCGGTCTGGCGGGCGACCTCGGCCGCGTACTCGGCCAGCGACCAGGCGGTGTCGCCGCTCAGCTCGTACGCCCTGTTCGCGTGCTCCTCGGCGGGGCCGGTCAGGACGGCGGCGGCCGCGGCCGCGTAGTCGGCGCGCGCGGCGGAGGCGACGCGGCCCTCGCCGGCGTTGGCGACGACGGCGCCGTGGGCGAGGACGGGGGCGAGGTTCGCCGTGTAGTTCTCGGTGTACCAGCCGTTGCGCAGGAAGGTGTACGGCAGCCCCGAGTCGAGGATCAGCGTCTCCGTCGCCCGGTGCTCGGCGGCCAGGTCGAAGTCGGCCTCCGGCCCGCCGAGGATGCCGGTGTACGCGAGCTGGGCGACGCCGGCGGCCTTGGCCGCGTCGATCACGGCGGCGTGCTGGGCCACGCGCTGCCCGACCTCGCTGCCGGAGATCAGCAGGACGCGGTCGCCGGCCCCGAAGGCCTCCGCGAGGGTCTCCGGCCTGCTGTAATCGGCGATCCGCAGCCCGATGCCGCGCTCGGCGAGATCGGCGGCCTTCGCCTTGTCCCGGACGACGGCGACGACGGACTCGGCGGCCGCCTGGGCGAGGAGCTCGTCGATGACGAGACGGCCGAGCTGTCCGGTGGCTCCGGTGACGACGATGCTCATGGGTGGTTCCTTCTCCCGTGGGGTGCGGTGGGCTGTGCACTCACCGTACGGAAGGCACTAACTCTGGGAAAGTACCCACTTTGAAGTAAGGTACTGGCATGGAAGTAAGTGACCCGAAGAGCCTGCTGGCCGACGTCGACGGCGCGATGTGCCCGGCGCGGCTCGTCCTGGAACACGTCACCAGCCGCTGGGGCGTCCTGATCCTGATCGCGCTGCGGGAGCGTTCGTACCGCTTCAGCGAGCTGCGCCGACAGGTCGGCGGGGTCAGCGAGAAGATGCTGACGCAGACGCTCCAGACCCTGGAGCGCGACGGCTTCGTCCACCGCGACGCCAAGCCGGTCATCCCGCCCCGCGTCGACTACAGCCTCACCGAACTCGGCCAGGAGGCCGCCGGGCGGGTCTGGGAGCTGGCCCGCTGGACCGACGCCCGGGTCCCCGCGGTCCGGGAGGCCCGCGCCCGCTACGACGCGGCACGTCCCGGGAAGGCCACAGGTTCGCCCCAATGATGTTGTTATCGGGGTGAGTTGGTGTCCGCACGCGTACGATCTCCTCACCACTCGGGGCAAGTGTGAGCGTGCGTGGGGGATACGTGACATACGGGTACCGAAGAGTGCTGCGCGCCTGCGGGGGAGTACTCGCGTGCGGCCTGATCCTGACGGGATGCTCCGACGCGGGCGACGAAGGGGGACACGACGACGGCAAGGGGGGCACACCCTCGGCGGCGGCGTCGTCCGGAACCGCGACCGCCCAGCCCGCGCCGACGCCCTCGAAGCTCGGCTTCACCGCCGACCCCAAGCGGGCCCCGAAGAACGAGGCCGAGGCCAAGCGGCTCGCCCTCGCGATCGTCGCGGGCCCCGAGTCCTGGGGCGCGGACTACGTCAGACGCACCCCGTACCTCAGCGCCGACGACTACTGGCCGGTCCTCTCCGCGCAGTGCACCTGGGAGACCGGCACCCGCCCGCCCACCGTGCTCCACAGCGTCACCGCCTACGGTGAGATCCCCGCCCGGGCTGGCCGGGGCGCGCTCCGGGTCTCCGCCACCGTCACCGTCCACCGCAGCGAGACGGACGCCGACTGGGAGATGGCGGAGACCCTGGAGGAGGCGCTCCGCTGCCCCGCGCAGCGACTGCGCGACGGGGAGCGGATCACCGGTCTGATGTCCCTCGGCAGCCCGTTCGGCGTCGGCGGCAACTTCACCGCCGCGGACTCGCTCAGAGAGGCGGGGTCGTACGTCAACGACGCGGTCAAGGGCGAGCAGACGTACTCCTGGTACCAGTCCCGCGTGGGACAGATCACCGTCGCCGCCGTCGTCAAGGGCGCTCCCGGCCACGTCGCCAAGGAGGTCGACAACGCGCAGATCCAGGCGCTGGTCGCCATGGTCGGGCGCGCCGAGGACAGCCTGGAGGTGCAGTCATGAGCCCCGCAGCCCTTCAGCCGCTGAGGACCTCGGACCCGTCGGCGATCGCCGGATACCGGCTGCTCGGCCGGCTCGGCGCCGGCGGCATGGGCGTGGTCTACCTCGGCCGCACGGACAACGGCGAACTCGCCGCCGTGAAGGTCACCCACGCCGACCAGGCCGACCAGGCCGACTTCCGCGCCCGATTCCGCCGCGAGGTCGAGGCCGCCCGCCGGGTCGCCAGCCCCTGGGCCGTCCCCGTCACCGGCGCCGACCCGGACGCCCCGGAGCCGTGGATGGCGACCGTGTTCGTCCCCGGCCCCTCCCTCGGCGAGGCCGTCGCCGCGCACGGCCCGCTGCCGGAGCGGAGCGTACGGATCCTCGGCGGCGCGCTCGCCCGCGCGCTGGCCGCCGTGCACGCGGCCGGACTCGTCCACCGGGACGTCAAACCCGGCAACGTCCTCCTCGCCGTCGACGGCCCGCGCCTGATCGACTTCGGCATCGCCCGCGCGACCGGGGACACCGCCCTCACCTCCACCGACATGGTCGTCGGCACCCCCGGCTTCCTCGCGCCCGAACAGGCCGAGGCCCGCGCCGCCGAGATCGGCCCGCCCAGCGACGTCTTCGCGTTCGGCTGCCTCCTCGCCCATGCGGCGACCGGCCGCCCGCCCTTCGGCACAGGGTCGGTCGACGCCCTGCTGTACCGCACGGTCCACGACGAGCCCGACCTCGCCGGCGTACCGGACGGGCTCCTGGACCTCGTGCGCGCCTGCCTCGGCAAGGAACCGGCCGGGCGGCCCACCGCCGAGGAGATCGCCGACCGCCTCACCGAGGACGCGCCCGGCGCCGGGAACGACTGGCTGCCCGCCCCCGTCGTACGGACCATCGCCGAGCGCTCCGCAGCCATGCTCGCCCTCCCCGAGATCGAGTCCACCCAGCTCGGCACGGCGGACGACGGCGGACAACAGGGCACCGGCAGAAGGAAGTTCCTGCTCCTGGCCTCCGGCGGCGCCGTCCTCGCCGCCGGCGGCGGCATCGGCGCCTGGGCCGCGCTGCGGAACGACGACAAGGACCGGAAGGCCGCCACCGGACCGAAGAAGCGCCGCTGGGTCATCGGCGTCCACACCGACCTGACCGGCCCCGCCAAGGACGTCGGACTGGCGCAGGAACGCGGCGCCCGACTCGCGGTCGAGCAGTTCAACGCCCGGAAGGACAAGCCCTTCACCCTCGAACTCAAGGTCTCCGACGACGGCGGGGACAAGAACAGGGCCCTGGCCGCGGCCCGCGTCCTCACCGGCGATCCCGACGTCCTCGGCGTCATCGGGCCCACCTCCGACTACACGGGCCTGGCCGCCCTCCCCGCGTACGACGAAGCGCTCCTGCCCGTGATCACGGCCTCCGCCGGACTCAACCTGCTCTCCAACCGGGCCGGCGGCCAGGGACTCTCGATGGTGCAGGCGTGCCCGCAGCACGTCTACGCGGGCATGTGCCTCGCCTACTACGTCCTGACGAAGACCCGGAGCATCCGGCCGGGAGTCCTCCAGGAGCGGACCGACGACACCTACGCCTGGCAGTACATCGGCGGCGCCAACTTCGGCTTCCGCCAGGCGAAGGTCGTGCCCCTCCCCCGAGTCGTCCCCGGACCCACCACCGACTACAAGCGGGTGCTCGGCAGCCTGATCGCGGAAGGCATGGACGCGTACGTCCACTGCGGTCTCGCCCCCAGCGCCGTCCTCGCCGCCCGCGCGCTCGACGAACTCGGCTTCACCGGTATGAGGATCACCGGGCAGCATGTGTTCAAGCCGCAGTTCCTCACCGAGGCGGGGGAGGCGGCGGAGGGCTGGATCATCGGAGCGCCGGTCGTCGACCCCACGACCCGCAAGGAGGCCTCCGGCCTCATCGCCGCGCACCGCAAGCGGTTCGGCGAGACGCCCGCCTTCTACGCGGGCGAGTACTTCGACATGGTCAACCTCCTCATCCAGGAGGTGGAGAAGGCGGCGAAGGGCGGGAAGCGCCCCGACCGCACGTCGCTCGTCGCCTCGTTGCGCAAGGCCACGTACACCGGCGCGATGGGCGGCTACGTCTTCGACCACGAGGACGGGCACCTGACGGGGGTCGGCACCTTCATGTACGCCGTCGAGAACGGCCGGTACAAACCGCTGGAGTTCGCCCCCGCCGTGCCGCCCAAGAACAGACAGGTCTGAGCGTGCGGCCCCTCCGTCCCGCCGATCCCTCGACGATCGCCGGATACCGCCTGCTGGGCCGGCTCGGCGCCGGCGGCATGGGCGTGGTCTACCTCGCCCGGTCCGCCGGCGGCGCGCTCGCCGCGCTCAAGCTGATCCTGGCCGAGCACGCCGCCGACCCCGGCTTCCGCGAGCGGTTCCGGCGGGAGGCCCGGGTCGCCGAGCGCATCACCGGCCACTGGGTGGTCCGCGTCCTCGGCTCCGACCCGGAGGCCCGTGAGCCCTGGCTCGCCACCGAGTTCGTGCCCGGCCCCTCGCTCGCCGAGGCCGTCGCCCTCCACGGCGCCCTGCCCGAGGAGAGCGTACGGGCCCTGGGCGCCCGGCTCGCCGACGCGCTCGCGGACGTCCACGAGGCCGGACTCGTCCACCGTGACGTCAAGCCGGGCAACGTCCTCCTCGCCCTCGACGGGCCGCGCCTGATCGACTTCGGCATCGCCAGGTCGGCCGGGGCCACCGCCCTCACCGCCACCGGCGCGATGATCGGCACGCCCGGCTTCCTCGCCCCCGAGCAGGCCCGCGCCGCCGGTGCGGGCGAGGTCGGCCCGCCGAGCGACGTCTTCTCGCTCGGATGCGTCCTCGCGTACGCGACGACCGGGCGACGCCCCTTCGGCACGGGCGGGGTGGCCGCCGTCGTGTACCGCACGGTCCACGAGGAGCCCGACCTCGACGACGTACCGCGGGCGCTGCTGCCGCTGGTGACCGAGTGCCTCGCCAAGGATCCGGCGGAACGGCCCACGGCGGTGGAGGTACGGGCGCGGCTGGGGTCCGCCGAGGGGCCGGCGGGCGACTGGCTGCCGCCCGGGCTGCCCGCGCTGATCGCCGAACGCTCCGCGCGGGTCCTGGACCTGCCCGTGGCGGAGCCCACCGTCGTCGTCGCCTCCGGGACCCCGGACGGCGCCTCCCCGTCACGGCGCCGCTTTCTCGCGCTCGGCTCGGCGGCCGCCGTGGCCGGGGCCGGCGGGCTGACGGCCTGGCTCGTGAACCGCACCCCCGCGAACCCGGCGGCCGGCGGGCCGCCCACGGCCCTGCCCACGTACAGGATCGGGATCCAGACCGATCTCAGCGGCCCCCGGGCGGCGGACGGGCGCGCCCAGGAGCGCGGGGCCAGGCTGGCCGCCGAGACCTTCAACGCCCGTCCCGACCGGCCCTTCGACCTGGCCCTGAAGGTGCTGGACGACGAGGGCCACCCGCCCCGGGCGGGAGCCCTGGCACGGGAGTTCGTGAAGGACCCGACCGTCATGGCCCTGATCGGCCCCACCACCCGCGAGACCCTGCTCGCCGCCGCCCCCACCTACGACGCGAACCTGCTGGTGACGGCGACCGTCGCCGTCGGGATCGACCAGGGTGACCTGCCCTTCCAGACCATCAACCCCGTCTACCGCGAGCTGCGCGTCCACCACGACATGCTGCAACTGCCCTTCACCAGCGTCGCCCTCGTGCATGGCGCCAAGCGGACGGCCGTCGTGCAGGACCGGGCGGCGGGCGACTACGCCTGGCGCACGGCCCACTCCGCACAGACCACCATGGGTGCGGTCGGTGAGACGGTGACCGTTCACCAGATCGCGGCGGACGAAGAGGACTTCGGCCCGGTGGCGCGCGAGGTGGTCGCCGCCCGCCCCGACGCCGTGCTCTACGGCGGCGTCTCCCCGCGCCGCGCCGGACTGTGCGCCAAGGCGCTGAAGCAGCAGGGCTACGGCGGCCTGTGCGGCAGCGTCGAGTACGCGCTGGCACCGGAGTTCCTCTCCACCGCCGGCCCGGCGGCCGAGGGCTGGTACTTCGGCACCACCTACGTCGACCCGGCGCTCGTGCCCGCGGCCAAGGAGTTCACGGCCGCCTACCGCAGGCGCTGGCGCCTGTCGGGCACGGCGCCCGTCGAGCGCTTCGCGGTGGAGGCGTACGACGCGGTGACGTGCCTGGCCGACCGCATGCGGGACCTGGTGTCGGACCGGAAGCTGGCGATGACACGGATCGCGGTGCGCGGCGCGATGCGGGCGTTCTCGTTCCAGGGCGTCGCCAAGATGTACGGCTTCGACGAACAGAACGTGATGATGTACCGGTACAACAAAGAGGTGTTCCTGTACCGCGTCGAGCGCGGCGTCCCGCGCTACCTCGGGCAGTTCGAGAAGTTCGCGGACGAGGAGAAGAAGCGTCTGAAGGGGTGAGGGGCCGCGGCCCCTCACCCCTTCAGGATGCGGCCCGTGTCAGCCGACCACGGTCCAGGTGTCGTTCCCCGCGAGGAGCTGGCCCAGGTCGCCCTTGCCGTGCTGTTCGATGGCGGTTTCGAGCTGGTCGGCCATGAGGGTGTCGTAGACGGG
This sequence comes from Streptomyces sp. NPDC127129, assembly GCF_042671585.1. Lineage (NCBI taxonomy): Bacteria > Bacillati > Actinomycetota > Actinomycetes > Kitasatosporales > Streptomycetaceae > Streptomyces > Streptomyces sp. NPDC127129. Next base: position 345 of record NZ_JBHXTV010000007.1, on the reverse strand, counting down.
GCGTCGGACGGAGCGGAAGACGCCGATGGGGGTCTGGTGGAGGGTGTCGGGGTCGGCGAGGCGGGAGAGTGCGAAGGCGGTGGTCGGTGAGGCCGCGTGGGCGTCGTGGACCAGGATCGTGCTCTCGTTCTCGGGGGTGACCGTGACGACCTTGAGATCGCCGGTGGCCGGGTCGCGGACGACACCCTTGTCCTGGCCGGTGCCGAAGCGGATGGGCCGGCCGTGTTCGAGCCGGATCACGGCCTCCTGCGCCTGGTCTTTGTCTTTGAGTGGTTCGAAGGCGCCGTCGTTGAAGATGTTGCAGTTCTGGTAGATCTCGACGAGGGCGGTGCCGGGGTGGTCGGC
>NZ_JBHXTV010000006.1:0-407690 GCF_042671585.1 Streptomyces sp. NPDC127129 | reverse complement strand
CGGCGCTGTTTGCCTGGTGTCGGTCGCCCCCCGCGCTCCGGGTCGGCGCTCCCCCCCGGACCTTCCCTTACGTGCGGGGCCGCCCGGTCATGGACCGGGCGGCCGCTCTCGTACGTACGGGGACGACTACCGCTTCGTACCGTCCACGATCAGCGGGTTGCCGCTGCCGGAACCGCACGGAACCGCGTACACCGGGTTCTTCGCCGCGGCCTCCTTGTACGCGTCGATGCACTGGTTCATCAGGACCTTGTCGGTCAGCGAGTCGTTGAGGATCCGGTTGGCGCGGGCGATGCCCTCGGCCTCGATACGGCGCCGGTCGGCCTCGGCCTTGGCCGTGCGGGCCGCCTCGGTGGCGCGCTCGGTCGCCTGCTGCTGCTGGATCTTGCGGTCGATCTGGTCCTGCAGGGCCTTCGAGGGCTTCACGTTGCGCAGGTTGACGGCCGTGACGTCGATCCCGCGGGGCGCGAGGCGCTCCTTGATGAGCATGCCGATCTCGGCGTTGATCTTCTCGCGGTCGGTCGCGTAGCCCTGCTCGCTCGTGTAGCGGGCGAAGACGTTACGGACGATCTCCCGGCTGTCCGGGTAGACCAGGCGCTGCTGGATGGACTCCTCGCTGCCCGCGAGCCGGTACAGCTCGACCGCCTTGGCCGGCATGACCGCCCACTTCACGGTCACCTCCACCTCCATCACGCCACCCTGCGAGGAGCGGACCTCGACCACGTCCTTGTCGGAGAGGTTGAGGTCGACGGGGCGGGTGGAGAAGGTCGTCACGTCGGTGAACGGCGACTTGACGTGCATGCCGGAGGTCATCGGCGAGCCCACCTTGCCGAACGCGACCGGGACACCGACCTCGTACGCGCTGACCACGTACGTCATGCTGACGATCAGCGAGAAGGCACCCGCGATGACCGCGCCGAGCGCACCGAGCTTCAGGCCCTTCGCATCGTTGGAGCGGGCGACGAAGAAGAGCACCACTGCTGCGATGAGCAGCAGGATGGCTATGACGAACATGGGCGTTCCCCCCGAGAGCGACGGTCTGCAGTAGACGAAGTAAGCGGAGCGTAAGACACAATCCCGCGCGCCCTCGACGGTGGGGGTCAGATCAGTCCGTGCTCCCGCAGGTACTGCAGCTGGGCCCGTACGGAGAGTTCGGCGGCGGGCCACAGCGAGCGGTCCACGTCCGCGTAGACATGGGCGACGACCTCCGAGGCGGTCCGGTGGCCGTTCTCGACGGCCGTCTCGACCTGGGCGAGCCGGCCGGCCCGGTGCGCGAGGTAGAACTCCACCGCCCCCTGGGCGTCCTCCAGGACCGGCCCGTGGCCCGGCAGCACGGTGTGGACGCCGTCGTCGACCGTGAGCGAGCGCAGCCGCCGCAGCGAGTCCAGATAGTCGCCGAGGCGCCCGTCGGGATGGGCCACGATCGTCGTGCCGCGCCCCAGGATCGTGTCGCCCGTCAGGACGGCCCGGTCGGCGGGCAGATGGAAGGAGAGCGAGTCGGAGGTGTGGCCGGGAGTCGGTACGACGCGCAGCTCCAGACCGCCGACCGTGACGACGTCCCCGGCGGCCAGCCCCTCGTCGCCCAGCCGCAGCGCCGGGTCCAGAGCCCGCACATGAGTCCGGGTCAGCTCGGCGAACCGGGCGGCGCCCTCGGCATGGTCCGGGTGGCCGTGCGTGAGCAGGGTGAGCGCGACCCGCTTGCCGAGCCCGGCCGCGGTCTCGACGACATGCGTCAGGTGGCCGTCGTCGAGCGGGCCGGGGTCGATGACGACGGCGAGGTCGGAGTCCGGCTCGGAGACGATCCAGGTGTTGGTGCCGTCCAGGGTCATCGCGGACGGGTTCGGCGCGAGGACGTTGACGGCGCGGGCGGTCGCGGGCCCGGAGAGGACTCCGCCGCGGGGCTGTCCGGGCAGTGCGGCTGCGTCGCTCATCGCGCACCCTCCGGTCCCGCGGCCGGCCCCGCACCCGGAGCCTCCGGCTCCGGTCCTGGAGCGGCACCGTCGGCCCCACCGCCACCCGTCGGGATGTGCTTGGTGAACTCGTCGTGGCCCGGCCAGCTCAGGATCACCTCGTCCCCCTCCAGACGCGCCTGCGCCAGTACGGGGGTGAGGTCCTGGCCCGCCGCCGCGGCCAGCGCCTCGGCGGCCGAGCCGAAGCGCGTGAGCGCGCGCAGGGTCGAGATGGTCGGCGGCATCATCGTCAGCTCGCCCCGGTCGTAACCGGCCGCGGCCTCCACCGGGCGGATCCAGACCGTGCGGTCGGCCTCCGTCGAGGCGTTACGGGTGCGCTGGCCGGCCGGCAGGGCGGCCACGAAGAACCAGGTGTCGTACCGCCGGGGCTCGAACTCCGGCGTGATCCAGCGCGCCCACGCCCCGAGCAGGTCCGAGCGCAGCACGAGACCGCGCCGGTCGAGGAAGTCGGCGAAGGACAGCTCGCGGGCGACCAGCGCCTCCCGGTCCTTCTCCCAGTCGTCGCCGGTGGTGTCGCCGACCACGGAGCCGGCGGTCTCCCCGGCGAGCAGCACGCCCGCCTCCTCGTACGTCTCGCGCACGGCAGCGCAGACGATCGCCTGGGCCTCCGCCGTACCCGTGACGCCCAGCCGCTCGGCCCAGGTCTCCAGGGAGGGCCCGGCCCAGCGCACCAGGTGTTCGTCGCGCGGGTCGACACCACCGCCGGGATAGGCGTACGCGCCGCCCGCGAAGGCCATGGAGGCGCGACGGCGCAGCATGTGGACGCTCGGCCCCTCCGTACCGTCGCGCAGCAGCAGGACCGTGGCGGCCCGCTTGGGAGTCGCGGGGGTGAGCTCGCCCGCGGCGAGCGCGCGGATGAGGGCGGGCCATTCCCGTGGGTACCACTGACCATTCGACATGGCCGGATGGTATGCGCAACTACCCGGATGCACGAGAGCCGATTCCCCCGGGACGGGGGAACCGGCTCCGCGTGAGCGTGGAGGGTCAGTCCTGGACGAGCTCCACCTGGACCTCGACCTCGACCGGGGCGTCGAGCGGGAGCACGGCCACGCCCACGGCGCTGCGCGCGTGCACGCCCTTGTCGCCGAGGACCGCGCCGAGCAGCTCGCTCGCGCCGTTGATGACGCCCGGCTGCCCGGTGAAGTCGTCGGCCGAGGCGACGAAGCCGACGACCTTCACGACCCGCTTGATCCGGTCCAGGTCACCGGCGACCGACTTCACGGCCGCGAGCGCGTTGAGCGCGCAGGTGGCCGCCAGCTCCTTGGCCTCCTCGGCGGTGACCTCGGCGCCGACCTTGCCGCTCAGCTGGAGCTTGCCCGCCACGATCGGGAGCTGGCCCGAGGTGTAGACGTACACACCGGACCGGACGGCCGGCTGGTAGGCGGCCAGCGGCGGCACGACCTCCGGCAGGGTCAGCCCCAGCTCGGCGAGCTTCGCCTCGACGGCGCCCTTCGCGGCCTCGCTCATCAGGACTTCTCCCGCTTCAGGTAGGCCACGAGCTGCTCGGGGTTGTTCGGTCCGGGGACGACCTGGACGAGCTCCCACCCGTCCTCGCCCCAGGTGTCCAGAATCTGCTTCGTCGCGTGCACGAGAAGGGGCACGGTCGCGTATTCCCACTTGGTCATGGAGCCGACTGTATCCGCTGCCACAGGCAGCCTCCTGCTTAGGCGACCGCTCCAGTGGTTAGGCTCGAAGACGTGAGCAGGCTCCAGGTCGTCAGCGGCAAGGGCGGTACCGGTAAGACGACGGTCGCCGCCGCCCTCGCGCTCGCCCTCGCCACGGAGGGCAAGCGGACCCTCCTCGTCGAGGTCGAAGGCAGACAGGGCATCGCGCAGCTCTTCGAGACGGAGGCCCTTCCGTACGAGGAGCGCAAGATCGCCGTCGCCCCGGGCGGCGGCGAGGTCTTCGCGCTGGCCATCGACGCCGAGCGCGCCCTGCTCGACTACCTCCAGATGTTCTACAAGCTGGGCAGCGCGGGCCGGGCCCTGAAGAAGCTCGGTGCGATCGACTTCGCGACGACGATCGCCCCCGGGGTCCGTGACGTGCTGCTGACGGGCAAGGCCTGCGAGGCGGTCCGCCGGCGCGAGAAGCACGGCGGCTACACCTACGACCACGTGATCATGGACGCGCCTCCGACCGGCCGCATCACCCGCTTCCTCAACGTGAACGACGAGGTGGCGGGCCTCGCACGGATCGGCCCGATACACAATCAGGCGCAGGCCGTGATGCGGGTGCTGAAGTCCCCCGAGACGGCCGTGCATCTGGTGACCCTGCTGGAGGAGATGCCGGTCCAGGAGACCGCGGACGGCATCGCGGAGCTGCGCGCCGCCGAACTGCCGGTGGGCGGCGTCATCGTGAACATGGTCCGTCCGCACGTCCTCGACGAGGCGGCGGTGCGGGCGGCCTCCGGCGACCACCGGGACGCGGTGGCGCGGACCCTCGCCGCGGCCGGCATCCGCGGGGGTACGAAGCTGGTCGAACCGCTCCTGGAGCAGGCGGCCGAGCACGCACAGCGGGTGGAGCTGGAGCGCGAACAGCGGGCGGTGCTCATGGAGCTGGACGTACCGGCGTACGAGCTGCCGTTCCTGGGGGACGGGGCGGACATCGCGGGCCTGTACCGGCTGGCGAAGGACCTACGGAAGCAAGGGGTGGGCGTGTGACGGGTTCGGTGAACGCAGCGGCGAACGGTCTGGACTCCGTCCCCGTCCTGCACCTGGATCCGCTCATCGACGACCTGGGCACGCGGATCATCGTCTGCTGCGGCGCGGGCGGGGTCGGCAAGACGACGACGGCGGCGGCGCTCGGCGTCCGGGCGGCGGAGCGGGGCCGCAGGGTCGTCGTCCTGACGATCGACCCGGCGCGGCGGCTCGCCCAGTCGATGGGGATCGACTCGCTGGACAACGTGCCGCGCGAGGTGGACGGGATCAAGGGGTCAGGCGCCGGGCGGCTGCACGCCATGATGCTCGACATGAAGCGGACCTTCGACGAGATCGTCGAGGCGCACGCGGACGCCGAGCGGGCCCGGGCGATCCTGGAGAACCCCTTCTACCAGTCCCTTTCGGCCGGTTTCGCCGGTACGCAGGAGTACATGGCGATGGAGAAGCTCGGGCAGCTGCGGGCCCGGGACGAGTGGGACCTGATCGTGGTCGACACTCCGCCGTCGCGTTCCGCGCTCGACTTCCTGGACGCGCCGAAGCGGCTCGGGTCCTTCCTGGACGGGAAGTTCATCAAGCTCCTGATGGCCCCGGCGAAGATGGGCGGCCGGGCGGGGATGAAGTTCCTCAACGTCGGCATGTCGATGATGACGGGGACGCTGGGGAAGCTGCTCGGGGGTCAGTTCCTCAAGGACGTACAGACCTTCGTGGCCGCCATGGACACCATGTTCGGCGGCTTCCGGACCCGGGCGGACGCGACGTACAAGCTGCTCCAGGCCCCGGGCACCGCGTTCCTCGTGGTCGCGACGCCGGAGCGGGACGCGCTGCGGGAGGCGGCGTACTTCGTGGAGCGGCTGGCCGCGGAGGAGATGCCGCTGGCCGGGCTCGTCCTCAACCGCGTCCACGGCAGTGGTGCCGCCCGGCTCTCGGCCGAGCGCGCGCGGGCCGCGGCGGAAAATCTTGACGAGGGGCGCATTGTCGATCAGGGGGCCGGGAAGACTGGACTGCGTGGCTCCCGGGCCACTGCACCCCAGTCGTCAGACACCGAGCCGTCAGACACCGCGACCGCCGCCGGAACCACCAGCACGAGCACGACGACGAGCACCACCGTCGGCACGAGCACGACCCCGAGCACTGCCGCCGCACGTTCTTCGCACGCCGAGGCTGCCCCCACAGCCGACGACGACGCACCCGACATCCAGCAGCTGACCGCCGGCCTGCTCCGTCTCCATGCCGAGCGGATGCAGGTGCTCGAGCGCGAGCAGCGCACGCGGGACCGGTTCACGGCGCTCCACCCCGAGGTGGCTGTCGCCGAAGTGGCCGCCCTGCCCGGCGACGTACACGATCTGGCAGGGCTTCGGGCCATCGGTGACCGGCTCACGGCCGGCCGTATGCCGTCGGCCTGACCCCAGGCGTCGCCACTGACCGAGGGCGTTAGGCCTGGCCGAGGGCGTTACGCCTGGCCGAGGGCGTTACGCCTGGCCGGAGGCGGGGTGCCCCTGACCACAGGCAGGGTGCCTCTGACCACAGGCGGGTTGCCCCTGGCCGGAGGTGGGTTACCGGCGCCCTGTCATCCCACCGCCGCGTACGCCTCGTACGTCGCGTCGTCCTCCATCGCCACGGGCAGCAGGCCCGCTCCCCGCTCGTACTCCGTGCGCGCGGTCTCCAGCAGTCGCCGCCACGAGGTGACGGTCGGCCGCCGGCGCAGCAGGGCACGGCGCTCGCGCTCCGTCATGCCGCCCCACACGCCGAACTCCACGCGGTTGTCGAGCGCGTCGGCCAGGCACTCGGTCCGCACCGGACAGCCGGTGCACACCGCCTTCGCCCTGTTCTGCGCCGCTCCCTGCACGAAAAGTTCATCCGGATCGGTAGTGCGGCAGGCCGCCTGCGCACTCCAGTCAGCTACCCAGCCCATACCGGCGCCGTCCTCTCCCGAATCGAGGCTCCCCCACGGCGGTAGCGGCATATTCACCGCTGCCAGTTGGTGACGTTACGGAAGGTGGGCACAGCGCAACACCCCCTTCGGGCCCAATCTTGAATGGCCCGAACGGACTATGCGTACGCGGCAGATCACCCAGGGGAGTGACCGATGGACATACGTGTCCAAACCGGCGAACCGGTACAGTTCGCCCGGCTGTGACGGAGTCACATGGGGCGTCGAGTGACGCACGGGGCGGAATCGGGCATGACTTCCCCAGGTTCGGGTCCTGGGGAGTTCCTGCCGATGTCACGCCCGGGCCATGGTGCTGAACCACACTGCTGTGACAGTTGGGAGCAGCTTAGGCCAAGGCCTGTACGCGTGTCCGGCGAATGGAGGCGTAGGTCCCCGGGCCGCTCGGATGTCACGGTCTGGTACGCGAACGCTCCGAGACGCCCCCGCTCCTGCGGAACGCCGGTCACGACGGATTAGGCTGCCCCCCATGGCAAAGAAGCGCTCGGGCGGAGGTCTGACCGGGACCCAGCAGGCCGCCAAGTTCCTCGGTGTCAGTGTGCTCTCCGGAGCCGTGCTGGCGGGCATCGCCCTGCCCGCGGCCGGAGCACTGGGGCTCGCGGCGAAGGGCACGGTCGAGGGGTTCGACGAAATCCCGTCCAACCTGAAGACACCACCGCTGAGTCAGCGCACCACCATCCTCGACTCCGAGGGCGGCACCCTCGCCACCGTGTACTCGCGCGACCGGAAGGTCGTACCGCTGGAGAAGATCTCCCCGTACATGCAGAAGGCGATCGTCGCGATCGAGGACTCGCGCTTCTACGAGCACGGGGCGATCGACCTCAAGGGCGTGCTGCGCGCGATCAACCGCAACGCCCAGTCGGGCGGCGTGTCCCAGGGCGCCTCCACGCTCACCCAGCAGTACGTGAAGAACGTCTTCGTCGAGGAGGCCGGTGACGACCCCGAGAAGGTCGCCCAGGCCACCCAGCAGACCATCGGCCGCAAGGTGCGCGAACTGAAGTACGCGATCCAGGTCGAGGAGGAGCTGGGGAAGAAGAAGATCCTCGAGAACTACCTCAACATCACCTTCTTCGGTCAGCAGGCCTACGGCATCGAGGCGGCGTCCCAGCGCTACTTCTCCAAGCACGCCGCCGACCTCAAGCTGGAGGAGGCCGCGATGATGGCCGGCCTCGTCCAGTCGCCGAGCCGCTACGACCCGGTCAACGACCTCCAGGAAGCCACCAAGCGCCGCAACGTGGTGCTCCAGCGGATGGCCGACGTGAAGGACATCAGCCAGGCGGACGCGGACCGGGCCAAGGCCACGCCGGTCAAGCTGAAGGTGAAGACCCCGAAGAACGGCTGCATCACCGCCGTCGACGGAGCCGGCTTCTTCTGCGACTACGTGCGCAAGACGATCCTCACCGACCCGGTCTTCGGCAAGACGGTCGAGGAGCGGCAGAAGCTGTGGAACCTCGGCGGTCTGACCGTCCGGACCACGCTGGACCCGCGTGCGCAGGAGGCGGCCAACGAGGCGGCCGTCGCGAAGATCAACGAGGACGACAAGGTCGCCGCCTCGGTCGTCCAGGTGCAGCCCGGCAGCGGCAAGATCCTGTCGATGGGCCAGTCGCGTCCGTACGGCCTGGACCAGAAGCAGCACCAGACCACGCTCAACCTGGCCGTCGGCAGCAAGATGGGCGGCACGACCTACGGCTTCCAGGTCGGCTCGACGTTCAAGCCCATCACGGCCGCGGCGGCCCTGGAGAAGGGGCTGAGCCCGGCGCAGAGCTTCTCCACCGGATACGAGATCCAGGTCCCGGAGAACTCCTTCACGCGCTGCGACGGCAAGCCCGCGGGCTACGCCCAGTGGAAGGTCGGCAACGAGCTCAAGTCCGAGACCGGCACCTGGGACATGACCAGCGCGCTCGGCAAGTCCATCAACACCTACTTCGCCAAGCTGGAGCAGATGGCCGGGCTGTGCGAGACGGTCACGATGGCGAGGAAGGTCGGGTACGAGCGGGAGCTGGGCAAGCAGGTCAAGGAGAGCCCCTCGATCACGCTCGGCGCGATCGAGGCCACCCCGCTCGACATGGCGGCGGCCTACGCGACCTTCGCCAACCGCGGCACCTACTGCACCCCGGTCGCCATCGAGTCGATCAAGACCGCCAACGGCGAGAAGCTGAAGGTGCCTCGGACCGAGTGCTCACGGGCGATGAGCGAGCGCACGGCCGACACCGTCAACCAGATGCTGAAGGGCGTCGTCGAGGACGGCACCGGCACGAAGGCGGGTCTGAGCGACCGGGACAACGCCGGCAAGACGGGTACCACGAACGACCGCAAGGACGCCTGGTTCGTGGGGTACACCCCGAACCTGTCCACCGCGGTCTGGGTCGGTGACGACGTCGGCGAGAAGCAGTCGATGTACGACATCACCATCGGCGGCGAGTACTACGGCAAGGTCTGTGGTGGCTGCCTCCCGGGCCCCATCTGGAAGATCGCGATGACCGGGGCGCTGAACGCCTCCGAGACGCCGTCCTTCGCCCCCATCGCCGTACCGCGTGGCGAGAAGCCCGAGGACAAGGAGAAGGACAAGCCCAAGCCGGGTGAGGACGAGAAGCCCGGGCGCGACAAGCCCCGCTTCCCGGAGATCACCATCCCGCCGGACCTGATCGGCGGCGGGAACGGCCGCGGCGGCGGCAACGGCCGCTAGGGCGGTCCGCAGGACATGACGAGGGCGCCTCCCCGTACGGGGAGGCGCCCTCGGTCGTTCGTCGTCGGCCGCCCGGGCCGGGAGTCAGCCCGCGAGCAGCTTCTTCACGACGGCGGCGACACGCCCGCCCTCGGCCCTGCCCGCGACCTTCGGGTTCACGATCTTCATGACGGCGCCCATGGCGCGCGGGCCCTCGGCTCCGGCGCCCGCGGCCTCGGCGACCGCCGCGGCGACGATCTGCTCCAGCTCGTCGTCACCGAGCTGCTTCGGCAGGTACGCGTCGAGGATCACGCCCTCCGCCTTCTCGCGCTCGGCCGACTCGGCACGACCGCCCTGGGCGAAGGCCTCGGCGGCCTCGCGGCGCTTCTTCGCCTCCTTGGCGATCACCTTCTGCACCTCGTCGTCGGAGAGCTCGCGCTTGGTCGTGCCCGAGACCTCCTCCTTGGTGATCGCGGTGAGGGTGAGGCGCAGCGTCGAGGAGCGCAGCTCGTCGCGCTCCTTGATGGCGGCGTTGAGGTCGTCCTGAAGCTTGGCCTTGAGCGTGGTCATGTCCCCAAGTGTGTCAGGTGCCGTGGCCCGACCGCCCGCGCATTTCCGCCCATCGGGTCTGCGACGATGGGGGGATGCGCGCACGGTACGGGATCCCCCTGAAGATCACGGCAGGTCTCACGGCGACGGCCGCGGCCGGACTCGTCTACGCGGCGGGCTTCGAAGCCCGCTCGTTCCGGCTGCGCCGGGTGACGATCCCGGTGCTTCCGCGCGGGATGCGGGACCTGCGGGTCCTTCAGGTGTCCGACATCCACATGGTGTGCGGGCAGCACAAGAAGCGGAAGTGGCTGCAGTCGCTCGCGGGGCTGCGCCCGGACTTCGTCGTGAACACCGGCGACAACCTCTCGGACACGGAGGCGGTGCCCGAGGTCCTGGACGCGCTCGGGCCGCTGATGGACTTCCCGGGCGTGTACGTCTTCGGCTCCAACGACTACTACGGCCCGAGGCTGCGCAACCCCGCGCGCTACCTGCTGGAGAAGGCCCAGGGCCGCCACGGTCTCAACGGCAACAAGCCGGTGGTGGGCGCGGTGCACAACCCGTGGGAAGGGCTGCGGGACGCCTTCGACGAGGCGGGCTGGGTGAACCTGACCAACACCCGCGGCCGGCTGAAGCTGCCCGACCTGGACCTGGCCTTCACCGGCCTGGACGACCCGCACATCAAGCGGGACCGGTACGAGCGGGTGGCCGGCGGCCCGGACCGGTCGGCGGACTTCTCGATGGCCGTGGTGCACGCCCCGTACCTGCGGACGCTCGACGCGTTCACGGCGGACGACTACGGGCTGATCCTGGCGGGCCACACGCACGGCGGCCAGCTGTGCGTCCCCTTCTACGGCGCGCTGGTGACCAACTGCGACCTGGACACGGACCGGGTGAAGGGCCTCTCCACCCACACGGTGGACGGCCGGACCTCGTTCCTGCACGTCTCGGCGGGCTGCGGCACGAACCGCTTCACCCCGGTCCGCTTCGCCTGCCCCCCGGAGGCGACCCTGCTGACCCTGACCGCCCGCGACTGACCGCCCCGGGCACCCCGCCCGACCTGCGGCGGGGGGCCGCGAAAACCGGATTTCGTCTCAGGGCGCGGGTGGGCTAAAGTAATCGATGTCGCCGCGACGTGAAGAACAGAGCAGTGACATCGGGGTGTAGCGCAGCTTGGCAGCGCGCTTCGTTCGGGACGAAGAGGTCGTGGGTTCAAATCCCGCCACCCCGACAGCTGAAACACCAGGTCAGGGGCCTGATCCGCGAGAGCGGGTCGGGCCCCTGAGTGGTTTCCTGTGCCTCTCTGGGAGCCGTTTGGGAGCCGACTTTCGGATCCGGCTCCCAAACTTCGGAGGCCGCGCGCTCCGCGGGAGCTGTCGGCGCCGGTGGCTGACCTGCTGTCATGGCCATCCAGACCCTCACACTGAGCGCCTGACTGCGTCTCCGGGCGACACCGAGACGGTGGCGCGGCTGGGGGGACGGGATCCGCAGATCCTGCTCCAGGACTACGGGCAGCAGAGGCTGGTCCCCCTGCCGGGCGAAGGGCTGGCGGGCGGGGAACCGCAGCCCATCGACGGCTCCGAGGCCGGCCGGTGCTTCCTCACCTCACGCCCGGTCGAACTCGTGGTGGCCGACGGCGCACGGGTTTTGCTGCCGTTGCTGGACGGGGGCGACCAGGCGGGCGTTCCGGCCGTCACGCTGGACGCCGTCGATGACGACGACCGCCGTCTGCTGGGCAGGATCGCCGGGCTGATCGCCGACAGGGTGCAGACCAAGAACGGCTATACCGATCTCTTCTTCCGCACCCGTCGTAGCGAACCGATGAGCGTCGCCGCCGAGATCCAGTGGTCGCTGCTGCCGCCGCTGACGATGGTGACGCCGCGCGTCGCCGTCGCCGGCGTTCTGGAGCCCGCTTACGACGTGGCGGGCGACAGCTTCGACTACGCCCTGAACGGGGACACCTTCCACCTCGCCATGATCGACGCCATGGGTCACGGTCTGGACGCGGCCACGATGGCCACCGTGGCCATCGGCGCGTACCGGCACGCCCGCCGGATCAGCATCGAGCTGTCCGAGATCTACCTCTTCATGGACCGGGCCGTGGCCGAGCAGTTCGCACCCGACCACTTCGTGACCGCGCAGATGATGCGGCTGGACACGAACACCGGCCGCCTCCAGTGGGTCAACGCCGGGCACCCCGCCCCCATTCTGATCCGCGGGCACCGCGTCGTAGGCCGCCTGGACAGCCCCACGACCCTGCCCGTCGGCTTCGGAGGAGCACAGCCGCAGGTCAGCGGGTGACGCTCGAACCGGGGGATCGCGTCCTCTGCTTCACCGACGGGTTGATCGAGGAACACGAGAGCGGACAGGAGGAGTTCGGCGAGGACCAGCTGATCGACTGGGTGAACCAACTGGAGCGGGCGGACCGAGAGGTCCGCGCGGTGGTACGGGACCTCTCCCAGACCCTCAAACGGGCACGGGGCAATGCCACTTCGGACGACGCCACGCTGGTCCTGGTCGAGTGGCGTGGATGACGGAGGGCCGTGCCGTGAGGCGCCGGTGAGGCGGCCTGCAGGGCGCCAGGAGCTGCCATCCTGATCATGCCGACTCCGGGCGGTGGGTCACCGGTTCGGGAAGGGTGGCGACAAGGATCTCGGCGGCCTGGGTGACGTTGTCGGCTCGGACCGCGCGGGCCATGGCGTCACGCGCCGCGTCCGGTGTCGTGTCCGGGGGCACCACCATCAGGGCGAAGTGGTCAGTGTCGCCACGGGTGATGAGGACGGTGTCGTCGCCGACGGGGAAGGAGTCGAGACGCACGACCCGGTCGTCGACGACCACACGAGTCGGGACATACTCCCAGGCGTCCGTGTCCAGGCCGACGCGCGTGACGGGGCCGAGGTGCGTGGTGAGCGCCCGGATCAGGGCGGGCAGCTCAGTGACTACGTCGCGGGAGCGGGGCCACCAGGCGCCGTCGAGGACGCCTTCGCGGGAGTGGGTCGTCCGCAGCCGGAGCAGGGCCGTGCCGGGTTTCACCGCTCGGTGGATCTCGTCCGGAAGGAGCTGGGGAGGGGTGGGGGTCTCGGGTTCGGCCATGGTGATCCGCCTGCCTGCGCGGGCCGCCGACGCCTCATGGCCGGCGCGATACCGCCGTGGTGTCACGGTACTCCGCGAGCCTGCGGTCATGCCCGCGGCCATCGGCCGGACGGCGTGCCCGGCGGGAAATCACCTGGTCAGAACCGCTCGTCGGACCCCCGCGCGGAGTAGGCTGAACGTACCGGGAGTAACTCGAACACCCGCTCCCACGCGGACGTCGTTTCCGGCGATCAAGACACTGGGCCGTCCTGCAGGGCGGCCCGGAGACGGGTCCGCGATCATGACCTCCTTCGCACCCCTTCTTTCGGCACGCCTGTCGCTGACGCCGAAGACCACCCTCGCCGGCCTTCTGGACGGCGCCTGGTGGCCTCGTTCACGTGACCTCGCCGTCGAACTTCCGCCCTTGGCCGACGCGCTGGAGCGGCACTACGGACGCATCACACGCGTCACGGTGAACCCCACCCGCTGGCCCGTCGTTCCGCACACGGTTTCCGCCACCGGGCACACCGTGCACGTCGGTTGGTTCACCGAGCAGGATCCCGACAAGATGATCCTGCTCTCCTACAGCGTCGGGCGCTGCGACCTGCTGGTGATTCCGCCCGAGACCGAACCCGCCGCAGCCGCCCGGCTCATGACCGCCGCGACCCTCCCCGGCAGCACCCTCACCGCCGGTGTCCTGATGTCCGACGAGGCCGCGACCGGCCGCCGTATGCGCGACTCCCGGAGCAGCGAGGACGCCTGGGAGACCGAAGGCGGGGCCGCGCTGCCGCCGCTCCGGCACCCGGTCGTCGGAGCACGGATGATCCCCCTGCCGCTGCCGGGGAACCCGCGGAGGTGACGTCATGGAGACCTTCATCGCGCTCGCGGCAGGCGCCCTCCTGATCGCGCTCGGCATCCGCCTGATTCACCGGCTCAACGCCCAGCACGACGCACGCATGGCGGCCTACCGCTTCAGCGACCCGTACCCGGCCATCGCCCGTCCACCCGGCCACAGCCCCCGCAGTTCGTCAGGGCAAGCGCCCAGCCGCAGCCGTACGGGCACCTGGCCCTGACCTCAGACCACTCCTCCGGCCGAAGGCCGCGGGTGGGGCACCCGACACCCGGGACAACCCACCCGCCGGCCTCTCGCTTCGCCGGTGAAGGGACCAAGCCCCTTGCACCCCGCCGACACGGCGAGCGCCGGCCGTTCCTCACGCACATGAAAGGACTCGGTCATGGCGACACTCCGCGAGCGACAGGGCTACCGTGAACGGGTCCTGACCGCCCTCTACGAAGCCACCGAAGGCAATCGTCTCCTCGGAATCCCGGGGCGGAAACTACGGAACGACCTGCGCATCCCGGAGGAGGACCTGGCCGCCGCCTGCACCTACCTCGCCGGCGAGGAGCTGATCACCGTCGACTGGGAACCGGGCAACACACCCGCGATGGTCTCCCTCACCCACCAGGGAATCCGGCGTATGGAGGCCGAGGAGGAAGCACTCGGCTGAGCCGGACTGCCCGCTCTCCCTCTCGGCTTGTCCGGCCCGTAGTCGTAGAATGGAACGTGGATCGAGCACGCTCACGTGTGGCGATCCGGAAGGGCGGCCTCGGCGGAGTGAATGCGCTGGGGCCGTTGTGACGATCGCCGCCATAGCGCCCGCGCGGGCGCCGGTCGTGAAACCTCCGGCACCCGGGAGGACTTGGTCATGCCCTCGACAGCAACCAGTAGCGGCGGGTGCCCTCTCCCAGGCCCATGGCACAGGTTGGCTCCCGGTGGGCACCGCAGCCATGTCCCTCCTGGGAGCCGTCTGGGAGCCGACTTGCTCCCCAAGCCCCCGCGACACCGCCCGAGCCCGCCGCACGCCAACGCTGTGACCAAGCGAAATGGCAAACCGGCCGGTGAAGATCTGGACCGAACCTCATTCGGGACGAAGAGGTCGTGGGTTCGAATCCCGCCACCCCGACAGCTGAAACACCAGGTCAGGGGCCTGATCCGCGAGAGCGGGTCGGGCCCCTGAGTGGTTTCCGGGGGCGTCTGCGGGGCCGGGGCGCGTGTGGGAAGTGGATCAAGCGGCTCTACCCTGATACCCGCATCGGTGCCGGACGGCGGAGTACGGCGACGCGTGCTTCCTCTCAGGTTGTCGACCGTCGAAAGGCTGGGTCTCAGGTGCTGGTCGCGGACCGATATCGGCTCCACATGTGTGTCGGCCGTGGCGGCATGGGCGAGGTGTGGCAGGCCACCGACGAGGTGCTCGGGCGGGCCGTCGCGGTCAAGTTGATGCTGGGGCACGAGACCGATCCCTCCGCAGCCGAGCGGTTCCGGCTGGAGGCGCAGACCGCCGCTCGGCTGAGTCATCCGCATGTCGTCGGTGTCTTCGACTTCGGTACGTGGGACGGAAAGCTGTTCCTCGTCATGGAGTTGGTCGAGGGATCGAGCCTCGCCTCCGAGCCCGGCGGGCCGCCCCTGGTGCTGCCGGCCGAGCGGGTGGCCGTCGTGGCCGCCCACGCCGCCGCCGGGCTCGCCGCCGCGCACCGGGAGGGCGTGGTGCACCGGGACATCAAGCCCGGGAACCTGCTGGTCGACGGCGACGGGACCGTGAAGCTCGCGGACTTCGGGATCGCCCGGTTCGTCGACGACCCCTCCGCCGCGCTCACGACCACGGGCCAGATCGTCGGCACCGGCCTCTATCTCGCCCCCGAGCGGGCCCTCGGGCGGACCGCCTCCCCCGCGTCCGACGTGTACTCGCTCGGCTGTGTGCTGTACCAACTCCTCACCGGACGGCCCCCGTTCCAGGGCGACACCGCCACCGCCCTGCTGTACCAGCACATCGACACTCCGCCCGCGCCGCCCCGGCAGCTCGGGGTGGGGCTGCCCGCCGCGTTCGAGGCGTACCTGCTCACGCTGCTGGCGAAGGAGCCCGAGCAGAGACCTCCGGCCCAGGCGATCTCGGACTGGTTCACCTCGGGGGCGTGGCGCGAGCACCCGCAGCCCCCGCACCGGCCCGTACCGCACGCGGCGCCCCCGTCCCGGTCCCAGCCGAGGTCCCAGCCGAGGTCCCAGCCGAGGTCCCAGCCGAGGTCGCAGCCCAGGTCTCAGAGCAGGTCGCAGCCTCGGTCGCAGTCCCGACCCCAGCCGCACTCCTCCCGGCCACAGCCCCGACCGCAGCCGCGGGCGGCCGTCGCGCCGCCCCGGCGGCAGGCGCGCCGGGGCGAGAGCGGCCTCGCGGCCCTCTCCCGGCGACGCCCCAGGAAGACCGCCGCCGTCGCCGGCGGCATAGCCTTCGTCGTCTTCCTGCTGATCGGCATGGCCTGGCTGTCGTGAGCCGGCCGGGCCGCGGCGGCTCCACGGACGCTCCGTGACCCGAACGGGGTCCGCCGAGTGGCCCTGCGTCTCCCGGTCCGGTCCCCTGGTGACATGCACCCCCTTCGGACAGTCGCCGAGGCGGCGGCAACCGTTCCCCCCGAAGTCGTCTCCGACTCCGGCCCGTCCGTGCTGGCCCTCGGCCTCGGCGCCGCCGCCGTCGCGGGCGCCGTGATCACCGCCGTCGTCCGCAGCCGGCTGTCGAAGACGCTCGGCGGGTCGTCGCCGGGACGGGCAACCCGAGCGGAGTCGGCGTCGGACGGCTCCGGAGGCTGACCACCTGTTCGACGGGGCGTCAGAGTCCGCGAGCCGGTACGGGAGTTGTGGATCGGTCACGTCGTCGGCGCACGAGGGCCGCCGTTCCCGGGGAAAGCACGGACAATGGCGGGTATGGAGTTCGCCGTGTTCGTGACCCTGCCCGGGCTGGTCGTCCTGCTGACCGTCGTCGCCTTCGCCGACCAGGTCCTGCGGCTGACCGGGCGCGGCCGGCGTACGGGTCAGGTGTCGTCGACCGGTTTCGAGCAGCTTCACGCCACGTTCTCGCAGGGCAAGCAGAACGAGCTCAAGGAGCGGCAGAGCGCCCTCGTCCTGCGGGACGACGAGGAGGACGGCGCCCCTCCGCACCGCTCGACGGTGGATCTGGCGGGCGGTCGCGCGGTGATCCGGATCGACGGGGTCCGCGGCCGATAGCGCCCGGAGTTATCCACAGGCTGCGGACGAGGCGAACGGATTGTCGGCGGATCGGAGCATGATGGGGGCCATGACCGAGAGCAACGAGATCACCGACACCTCCGACGTCCCCGCCTGGGAGCAGCGGTTCAGGGCCGCGCGCGTGTCCCTTCCCGAGTGGGCCGAGGAGGCGCCCGGCCGTTCGCTGTTCGTGTCCAACGCGACGGGGACGTACGAGCTGTACGCCTGGGACCGGGAGACCGGCGCGCAGCGACAGGTCACGGACCGGCCGAACGGGACGACGGACGGCACGCTGTCGCCGGACGGCCGGTGGATCTGGTGGTTCTCGGACAAGGACGGGGACGAGTTCGGGGTGTGGATGCGCCAGCCCTTCGCCGGCGGCCCGGACGAGCCCGCCGTGCCCGGCCTCGCGCCCTCGTATCCGGCGGGGCTCGCGATCGGCCGCGAGGGGACGGTGGTCGTCGGCCGCTCGACGGACGAGGAGGGTTCGACGATCCACCTCGTACGGGACGGGGCGGCGCCCGTCGAGATCTACCGGCACCGGGAGTCGGCCGGGGTGGGGGACCTCTCGCACGACGGCTCGCTGATCGCGATCGAGCACACCGAGCACGGCGACGCCATGCACTCGGCCCTGCGGGTCCTGCGCGCCGAGGACTCCTCCCTCGTGGCCGAGCTGGACGACTCCAAGGGCGGCACGGAGGAGCTGGGCCTCGCGGTCCTCGGCTTCGCGCCGGTGGACGGGGACACCCGGCTGCTCGTCGGGCACCAGCGGCGGGGCCGCTGGGAGCCGCTGCTGTGGGACGTGGCGACCGGCCGGGAGACCGATCTCCGGCTGGAGCTGCCGGGCGACGTCTCGGCGGAGTGGTACGCGGACGGCACCGGGCTGCTGATCGTGCACAGCTTCGAGGCGCGCAGCGAGCTGTGGCGGTACGACATCGCGACGGGTGCGCTGGTCCGGGTCGAGACCCCCGCCGGGTCGGTGTCGGAGGCCACGACCCGCCCAGACGGCAGCGTGGAGTTCCTGTGGTCCTCCGCCGCCGAGCCGCCGCAGGTGCGCTCGACGGACGGTGGGGTCGTCCTCGACCCGCCCGGCCTGCGGGCGCCCGGTTCGGTGCCGGTGGAGGACGTCTGGGTGGAGGGGCCCGGCGGCCGGATCCACGCCCTCGTCCAGCGGCCGGCGGAGGGCGAGGGGCCGTTCCCGACGATCTTCGAGGTGCACGGCGGGCCGGCCTGGCACGACAGCGATGCCTTCGCCTCGGGCCCGGCGGCCTGGCTGGACCACGGGTACGCGGTGGTCCGGGTCAACTACCGGGGTTCGACCGGGTACGGCCGGGAGTGGACGGACGCGCTCAAGCACCGGGTCGGTCTGATCGAGCTGGAGGACGTCGCCGCGGTCCGTGAGTGGGCGGTCGCCTCGGGGCTCGCCGACCCGGCCAGGCTGGTCCTGTCCGGTGGCTCGTGGGGCGGCTATCTGACGCTGCTCGGGCTCGGCACGCAGCCCGGCGCCTGGTCGGTCGGGCTCGCCGCCGTCCCGGTCGCGGACTACGTGACGGCGTACGAGGACGAGATGGAGGCCCTGAAGGCGCTGGACCGGACGCTCTTCGGCGGCTCTCCCGAGGAGGTGCCGGACCGGTTCGAGGCCTCGTCCCCGCTGACGTACGTCGACCGGGTCACGGCGCCGGTGTACATCTCGGCGGGCGTCAACGACCCGCGCTGCCCGATCCGCCAGATCGACAACTACGTGGACCGGCTGGGCGCCCGGGGCGCGGTCCACGAGGTGTACCGGTACGACGCGGGGCACGGCTCCCTGGTGGTGGAGGAGCGGATCAAGCAGGTCCGTCTGGAGCTCGCCTTCGCCGCGCGTCACCTGGGGACCCGGCCGGTCGAGGGGTGAGGCCGCTGCGTACCGTGGAGGGGTGTACCGGTTCCTGAAAACGCCCCGCTGGTGGGGGATCAACGTCTTCGTCCTGTTGGCGATCCCGTTCTGCCTCTTCATGGGGACCTGGCAGATGGGCAAGTTCGAGGACCGCGTCGACTCCCACCGGGAGGCGGAGCAGGCCCCGGATCCGGGCACGCTGAGGACCGAGCCGCTGAACGCGCTGCTGCCGGTGGACAAGGAGACCTCGGGCCGGCACGCGGAGGCGCGCGGGCGGTACGGGGAGCAGTTCCTGGTGCCGGACCGTGAGCTGGAGGGCCGTGCGGGCGCGTACGTCCTGACCCTGCTGAAGACGGACGAGGGCAAGTCGCTCCCGGTCGTACGGGGCTGGCTGCCGGCCGGCGCGAAGGCACCGGCCCCGCCGACGGGCCGGGTCACCGTCGTGGGCGCCCTGCAGGCGTCCGAGAACACGGGGACGAAGGGCGTCCACGCGGCGGGAGGCCTCCCGGACGGCCAGCTCGGCATGATCAGCGCGGGGTCGCTGGTCAACCTGGTTCCCGACGAGGTCTACGACGCCTGGATCACGCTCACGGATTCCCCCGCCGGGCTGACCCCGGTCCCGGCGGCGGCCGCGGCGGGCACGTCGCTCGACCTGAAGGCGTTCCAGAACCTCGGCTACACGGCGGAGTGGTTCGTCTTCGCGGGCTTCGTCGTCTTCATGTGGTTCCGCCTCCTGCGCCGCGAGGCGGAGGCCCACCGCGACGCGGCCCTGGGCCTGTAGGCGCCCGCGGGCCCTTTGCGGCAGCTCGGCCGGCCCGGGGGCCGCGGGCAGGCAGTCCGCCCGCGCCCCCGGAGGGCCGCTACGACGCGTTCAGCACGCCCGTGCGGTAGATGGTGCCCGCGCACGCGTTGGGGATCGTCGTGGCCGCCTGAGGGCCGCCGGGCTCGGCGGTGTGGCTGATCGCGACGCTGCCGTCGGCAGGCGTCCCGTCGACGCGGAACTGCGGAGCCGCACCGTCGACGGCGTCACCGTTGCCGGTCGAGCCCGAGGCTCCCGACGCCGCGCCCTCGCCGTCCTTCGTGGGACTCGGGGTCGGGTCCACGCTCGGGCTCGGGTCCACGCTCGGGGTCGGCTCGGGGTCCGGGGGCGTACCGGTGGTCGGGCACGTCTCCGCGGGGACCCAGGCGAACTTCACCTCGTACGCGCCGTCCGGCCTCAGGAGCAGCGTGGACGACTCCTGCGAGGGGTCGGGCAGTCCGCTCGCCGCGTCCCCGGAGGTGTGCGCCACGACCGAGATCCTGGCCGGGTCCGCCGCCCCGAGGGCCTGGAAGCCGACGCTGCCGTCGCCGCTCACCACGCACTCCTTGCCGGAGACGTTGGCCACGCGGAACGTGCCGTAGACCTTCCCCTCGGCGTCCGGGCCGCCCGCCTGCACCGAGCTGACGGCCAGCTGCGCGGCGTCGCACACCGGCGAGGACCCGGACGGGGACTTCGAGCCGCTGCCCGCGCTCTCGTTCGCACCGTCCTCGGAGGCCCCGCCCTCGGCGCCCTGGCTCGGAGGGGCGGTTCCGGTCGGCGCGCCGCCGCCGTTCCCGCCGGTCTCGACGCCGGTCTCGGAGCCGGTGCCGCCCTGCGCCTGCTCGCCGTGGCCGGCGTTGACGGCCTGGTCGGCCGTGATGCCACCGGATCCCGCGACGTGTACGAAGGCGGGGACGGCGGTGCCGAGCAGCACGGCGGCCGCGGCGAAGCCGACGACGGCCTGACGCTTGCGGGTGCGCCGTGCGGGTACGGCACGGCGCAGGTGGTCGAGGGCTCCGTCGGTGGGCTCCAGGTCGGCCACCGCGCCGTGGAGCAGCCTGCGCAGCGCCAGTTCGTCGCCGCCGAAGAGGTCGTCGTGGCCGTCGGCCCGCTCGTTGTCCGGCCCGTCGTTCACAATCCCGTGTCCCATGTCGTCGCGGTCGCCGTCGGGCAGCCCACTCGTACCGCCGCTGTTCTCCTCGCCCGGGCCCTTACCGGGGGAACCCGTGCCGCCGGGCCTCGTGTCGTCGGTGCTCATGCCGTCGCCTCCATAGCGACGCGCAGCGCCGCGATGCCACGCGAGCCGTACGCCTTCACCGAACCCAGGGATATGCCGAGCGTCTCGGCCACCTGGGCCTCCGTCATGTCCGCGAAGTACCGCAGCACGAGCACCTCACGCTGACGCCGCTGCAGCCCGCGCATCGCCTTGATGAGCGCGTCCCGCTCCAGCTGGTCGTACGCGCCCTCCTCCGCGCTCGCCATGTCCGGCATCGGCTTCGACAGCAGCTTGAGGCCGAGGATGCGGCGGCGCAGCGCGGAGCGGGAGAGGTTGACGACGGTCTGGCGCAGATAGGCCAGCGTCTTCTCCGGGTCGCGGACCCGTTTGCGCGCGGAGTGGACGCGGATGAACGCCTCCTGGACGACGTCCTCGCAGGAGGCCGTGTCGTCGAGGAGCAGCGCGGCGAGACCGAGCAGCGAGCGGTAGTGCGCTCGGTAGGTCTCGGTCAGATGGTCGACGGAGGTGCCCGCGGACACAGCGCCTTCAGTGCTCTCGCGGGGCGAGGGGATGCCGGACACGCCGGTCGTCCGGGTCCCTGCGGGCATGGGGGCGATCACCGGCATTCCGCCGGCCGGACGCGGGCGCCTGAGCGGGCGCACCACGGAGCCCGCGGTGCCGCGTGCGGGAACGGTGAGCGCCCCTCGCGCGGGGACCACTGTCGTGCCGCGGAGCGGGACGACGGCTGCGATGTCGAGTACCTCTGCCACGCCTGTTGGACACGCTTCCCCCCGTCAGGGTTGTACGAGTACGCCACCGTTTTTGACGGTGCACCAAAAGCCCTCATGCGTACCCGCTCTTCCCCAATGCCCCGTATTCACAGCACGTTCTCCGACACACCACATGGGTGCGCCGAGAGACGCATCCCACCCAACTACCGGTTGCGGTAAGGGGTGAAGAGCATCGTCGAACATGCCGTCACCCCAGTTCAAGGGGCATCTGACGCCGATTTGCTCACAGGTCGTCCACAGATCCTACAAAGTCGAACGATCAGTCGTCGCCGATTTCCGGACGCTCGGGGCGAATGATCGACTCCGCGATCTGCACGGCGTTCAGCGCGGCGCCCTTGCGGAGGTTGTCGCCGCAGACGAAGAACTCGAGCGTCCGCTCGTCGTCCATCGACCTGCGCACGCGCCCGACCCAGACGGGATCCGTGCCCACGACGTCGGCGGGCGTGGGGAAGTCGCCCGAGGCCGGATCGTCGAAGAGCACCACACCGGGCGAGGTCGCCAGGATCTCGTGCGCGCGCCCCACGCTCACCGGACGCTCGAAACGCGCGTGGACGGAGACCGAGTGCGCGGTCACCACCGGGACGCGCACACAGGTGGCCGCGACGTGCAGCCCGGGGAGGTCGAGGACCTTGCGGGTCTCCTCGCGCAGCCGCACCTCCTCGGAGGACCAGCCGTCCTCCCGCAGCTCCCCCGACCAGGGCAGCACGTTGAGCGCGACCGGACCGGGAAAGGGCCCGGTGTCGTCGCCGACGGCCCGCCGTACGTCACCGGGGTGCGTGCCCAGCTCGGTCCCGGCCACCATCGACAACTGCTCGCGCAGGGCGGCGATGCCCGCCTGCCCGCCTCCGCTCGCGGCCTGCTGGGCGGTGACCACCAGCTCGGCCACACCGAACTCGGCGTGCAGCGCGCCCACGGCGACGATCAGCGCCAGAGTGGAGCAGCCGGGGCTCGCGACGATGCCCCGGGGCCGTACCCGTACGGCGTGCGGATTGATCTCGGGGACCACGAGCGGCACGTCCGGGTCGGCCCGGAACGCCGCCGAGGTGTCCACGACCACCGCGCCCTTGGCCGCGGCGATGGGCGCCCAGCGGGCCGCGATGTCCTCGGGCACCAGGAAGAGGGCGAGGTCGACGCCCTCCAGTGCCTCCTCGCTCAGCGCGAGGACCTCGGTCTCCTCACCGCGCACGGCCAGCTTGCGGCCGGCCGAGCGCGGCGAGGCGACGAGTCGGATCTCGCCCCAGACGTCCGCGTGCTGCGTGAGCATCTGGAGCATGACCGCACCGACGGCTCCGGTCGCACCGACGACCGCGAGCGTCGGCTTGGGGGTCATCGTCCGGTGCCTCCGTAGACGACCGCCTCGTCGGAGTCGCTGTCGAGACCGAAGGCGCTGTGCACGGCGCGCACGGCCTCGTTGACGTCGTCGGCGCGGGTGACGACCGAGATGCGGATCTCGGAGGTGGAGATCAGCTCGATGTTGACACCGGCGTCGGAGAGCGCCCGGAAGAAGTCGGCGGTGACGCCGGGGTTCGTCTTCATACCGGCGCCGACCAGGGAGATCTTGCCGATCTGGTCGTCGTAGCGCAGCGAGTCGAAGCCGATCGCGCCCTTCGCCTTCTCCAGGGCGTCGATGGCCCTGCGGCCCTCGGCCTTGGGAAGCGTGAAGGAGATGTCCGTCAGGCCCGTGGAGGCCGCGGACACGTTCTGCACGATCATGTCGATGTTGATCTCGGCGTCCGCGACGGCGCGGAAGATGGCCGCGGCCTCGCCCGGCTTGTCCGGCACGCCGACGACGGTGATCTTCGCCTCGGAGGTGTCGTGGGCGACGCCCGAGATGATGGCCTGCTCCACCTTGCGGTCCCCTTGCGGCTCGTTGCTGACCCAGGTGCCCTGCAGCCCCGAGAAGGACGAGCGGACGTGGATCGGGATGTTGTAACGGCGTGCGTACTCGACGCACCGGTGCAGCAGCACCTTGGAGCCGGAGGCGGCGAGCTCCAGCATGTCCTCGAAGGAGATCCAGTCGATCTTCTTCGCCTTCTTCACCACACGCGGGTCGGCCGTGAAGACGCCGTCGACGTCGGTGTAGATCTCACAGACCTCGGCGTCGAGCGCGGCGGCGAGGGCGACGGCGGTCGTGTCCGAGCCGCCCCGGCCGAGCGTGGTGATGTCCTTCTTGTCCTGGGACACACCCTGGAAGCCGGCGACGATGGCGATGTTGCCCTCGTCGAGGGCGGTGCGGATCCGGCCCGGCGTGACATCGATGATGCGCGCTTTGTTGTGGACCGAGTCGGTGATGACACCGGCCTGGCTGCCCGTGAACGACTGGGCCTCGTGGCCCAGGTTTTTGATCGCCATGGCCAGCAGGGCCATGGAGATCCGCTCTCCGGCGGTCAGCAGCATGTCGAACTCACGCCCGGCAGGGATCGGGGATACCTGCTCGGCGAGATCGATCAACTCGTCCGTCGTGTCGCCCATCGCGGAAACCACGACGACCACCTGGTGGCCGTTCTTCTTGGCGTCCACGATCCGCTTGGCGACCCGCTTGATGCCCTCGGCATCGGCAACGGAGGAGCCTCCGTACTTCTGCACGACAAGGCCCACGTGCGCTCCTCGGTCAGTCTCTGCCGCAGTCATTACTGCGGTCGGCTCAGTTTAACGAGCGGCCCGGAATCGCCGACCGTATATCGCATCCTGAGATGTCCCGCTCAGTCAGTGATCACGCCCTGGGCGAACCGGACCGCCCGGTGGGTCTGCCTGCCCGGGAGAGCCGGGGGTACGCGGCGACGGGCCGAGATGTGCGCGGGCTCACACCATGCCGCCCGGTACGCGGGCTCACACCATGCCGCCCGGTACGCGGGCTCGCACCCCGCCGCCCGGTACGCGGGCTCACACCCCGCCGCCCGGTGCGCGGGACGCGCAGCACGCCGGCGGGTGCGCGGTCCCTACTTCTTGAGCGTGCCGAGGCCCAGCGGGCCCGCGATCTCCTCCGCCATGACGCGCCCCGCCTCCTCGGCGAGGTCGTCCTCGGTCAGGTCCTCGTCCGTGTCGAGGCCGTCCAGGGCCGCGAGGGGCTGGTCGAGCCGGACGTGGGCGACGAGGGACTGCAAGGCCCGCAGCGTCGCAGAGGCGGTCGGGCCCCAGTTGGAGAAGTACGAGAACTGCCACCACCACAGGGCCTCGCTCGTACGCCCCGCCCGGTAGTGGGCCAGTCCGTGCCGCAGGTCGGTGACGATGTCGGCGAGGTTGTCGGAGATCCGGGCCGGCACGGGCGCCTTGCGCGGCTCGTACGGGTCGAAGACCTCGGAGAAGACGTCCACCGGGTCGAGCATCACCGCGAACCGCTCGCGCAGGTCGTCCACGTCCGGCTCCGGACCCGTGTCGGGCTCGTACCGCTCGTCCGGGAGGATGTCCTCGTGCGCGCCCAGACGGCCGCCGGCGAGCAGCAGCTGGGAGATCTCCAGGAGCAGGAAGGGCACCGCGCTGTCGGGCTCGTCGCCCTTGGCCACTTCCGTGGTCGCCACGATGAAGGACTCGATCGAGTCGGCGATCTGGACCGCGAAGTCGTCCGGGTCCTGCGTGATCGCGTGCAGTGTGGCATCAGACATCGCGGGTGCCTCCTTCGGGCGCGGGCGCGCAGACCCTGTCGTCATACATCTAGCAGTCGCCGCCCCTCGAAGGCACGCCCCAGCGTGACCTCGTCGGCGTACTCCAGATCGCCGCCGACCGGCAGGCCGCTCGCCAGACGCGTGACCCTGAGGCCCATGGGCTTGATCATCCGCGCCAGGTACGTCGCGGTGGCCTCGCCCTCCAGGTTCGGGTCGGTCGCCAGGATCAGCTCGGTGACCGTCCCGTCCGCGAGCCGCGCGAGCAGCTCACGGATGCGCAGGTCGTCCGGGCCGACGCCCTCGATCGGGCTGATCGCGCCGCCGAGGACGTGGTAGCGACCGCGGAACTCACGCGTCCGCTCGATCGCCACGACGTCCTTCGGCTCCTCGACCACGCAGATGACCGACAGGTCCCGCCGCGGATCGCGGCAGATGTTGCACTGCTCCTGCTGCGCGACGTTGCCGCAGACCGCGCAGAACCTGACCTTCTCCTTGACCTCCAGGAGCGCGTGCGCGAGACGGCGTACGTCGGTCGGCTCGGCCTGGAGGACGTGGAACGCGATCCGCTGGGCGCTCTTGGGACCGACGCCGGGCAGCCTGCCCAGTTCGTCGATGAGGTCCTGAACCACGCCTTCGTACAACGCGAGCGCCCTTCTCAGAAGTGCTTGTTTCTTACGGTAGTGGCTGCGGGGGCGCCTTAGAAGCCCGAGCGCCTCAGAAGCCCAGGCCCGGCATGCCGCCGAGGCCCTGCGTCAGCGGGCCCAGCTTGTCCTGCTGGAGCTGCTGGGCGTTGTCGTTGGCGGCCTTGACCGCGGCCACGACGAGGTCGGCCAGCGTCTCGGTGTCCTCCGGGTCGACGGCCTTGGGGTCGATCACCAGGCCGCGCAGCTCGCCGGAGCCGGTCACGGTCGCCCTCACCAGTCCACCGCCCGCCTGGCCCTCGACCTCGGTCGCGGCGAGCTCTTCCTGGGCCCGCGCGAGATCCTGCTGCATCTTCTGGGCCTGCTGGAGGAGCTGCTGCATGTTGGGCTGGCCACCACCGGGAATCACGGTCACTCCTGGCATTTCGACGGTATACGGATGACATCCGGACGACTGATGTGACGACTGACGTTCGGTACGGCCGAGCCTACGTGGTCCATGCCCGGCCTGCCGCCACAACTCTTTCGAGTGAGAAACTGCGGGCTCCTCTACCTGATCAAGACCCTCTTGCGGGCGGAAATCCTGGGATTCCGGGCCCACAGCCCACCATTCGGCGGTAGGAAGGGCAGGCACCACGTGCACCGCACGTCACAGAAGGACACGAGCGCTGAGCTGAACAGAGGAGTGCCCCGGTGAGCCAGCAGCCGGAGATGCAGCCGCCGCAGCCGCAGCCCGGGAAACCGGGACGACCGGGAGAGCCCGGGCGGCCGGCCGCGCGCCGCGATCTGACCGGGACACCGTTCCCGCTCGGCGACTGGGGCGAGCCCGCGGAGCGTCTGGACGAGCTGTACCGCTGGGTCGAGTCCCACGCGCTGAGCACGGCGGAGTGGTACCTCTCCGACCGCGTCTGGAAGCGCCGCTGCGCCCGGGCGCTGCGGCTCGGTACGGCGCTGGGCGTGGTCGTCGGCGCTGCGCTGCCGCTGCTCGATCTGACGGGCGCGGCGGACGGGGCGGCGGGCTGGGGGTACCTGTCCCTGCTGCTCGGCGCGGCGTGCGTGGCGTGCGACCGGTACTTCGGGCTGACGTCGGGCTGGATGCGGGACGTGGCGACGGCGCAGGCGGTGCAGCGCAGGCTGCAGGCCCTGCAGTTCGACTGGGCGTCGGAGAGCGTACGGGAGGTCCTCGGGCCCACCGAGGGGACCGCGAGCGAGGCGGCGGAGCGGTGCCTCGGGGTGCTGCGCAAGTTCTCGGAGGACGTGACGGAGCTCGTACGGGCGGAGACGGCGGACTGGATGGTCGAGTTCCGCTCCGGCCCCACGCCGCTGGCCCTGCAGTCGGTGGGGGCGGCCGGGACCCGGCCCGAGGGCGGGCACCCGTCGGCCCGTTTCCCCCTTCCGCCGGGCACCCGCCCCAACATGCCGAGGCAGCGGCCGCCCGAGCCGCGCTGACCGTATGCACGGGAATGCCGACCGTACGCACGGGAAAGAAGGGCGCCCCCGCTCCGTGGGGCGCCCTTCCTCCGTCCGTACGGTGCCGGCCGATGTCGTGCGATGCCGGCCGGGACCGGCCGATGTCAGCTCAGGATGATCATCGAGCCCTGGCCGAGGCTCCGGGTCGCCGCCGCGTGCAGCCCGAGCCACACATGGCGCTCGCGCGCGAACGGACTGTCGTCGTACGCGATCGGTCCGGCCGGTTCCTCCAGCGAGGTGGGCCGTTCCGGCGGCAGCGGGGCGGCGGGCGGGTTGGCCGGGTCGATCCCGATCGCGGGGGCGACGAACTCCAGCTCCCGCAGCAGCCCGTGGGACGACCCCAGCGGACCGCCGCCTTCCAGGAGTTCGTCGTTGGAGAGCGGAGCCGGGAAGTCCACGGGGATGTACGCACCGGCGTGGTCGTAGTGCCAGACGAGATGGGACTGCTGCGCCGTGGCCTCGAACATCTCCAGGAGCTGCTCGTAGTCCCCGCCGAGCTCGTCGACCGGCTCGACGGGCAGGCCGCACAGGTGCAGCAGATAGGCGCGGCGCAGGAAGTGCAGGGCGTCGTAGTCGAACCCGGCGACGGGCGCGACGTCGCCGGACAGCCCCGGCATGTAGGCGTACACGGGGACGGCGGGCAGACCGGACGAGGTCAGGGCCTTGTCGTAGGCGGCGATCTCTTCGGCGAAGGGATTGTCGGGGCTGTGGCACAGCACGTCGACAAGAGGGACCAGCCACAGGTCACAGGCCAAGGGAGGCTCGCTCTCCGTCAGTTGCAGGGACGGCCAGGGTAGTCGGCGCGGTCCGCACCGCACACCCGGTGGTGACCGGTCCGCACCGCACACCCGGGAGTGACCGGTCCGCACCGCACCCGGGGGTGACCTGCCCGTCGACACACCGCGCGACACCCGCGCGGCGCGCGGCGTCGTCGTCGGCCCCGCCGGTCAGCGCGACTGGCGCTCCACGCGGTCCGCCCACTCCAACGACTGCTGGTTGTACACCCGTACGACCTCGACGGCCGCGTCCGCGTCGCCGAGGGTCAGCGCGTCGACGAGGTCCACATGGCCGCTCCACAGCCAGCCGAGGAGGTCCCGGTCGGAACGCAGGTACGGCACGGAGAAGACCCACGCCTGGACCCGCAGGCGGTGCAGGAAGTCGGCGATGTAGTCGTTGGAGGAGACCAGCCGGGCCAGTTCGCGCCAGTAGCGGATGTCGTACCCGATGAGGATGTCGAGGTCGCCGGCGCGGGCCGCGCGGACCGCCGCCTCGCCCCGGCGCCGTATGGAGACGAGCGCGACCCCGCGCGAGACGTCGGGGCCGGGCGCGTGCACGGCCGGGTCGTGGCGGCGGAAGATGCCGTCCACGACGAGCATGCGGGCCTCGACCATCCCGCGGTAGTCGTCGATCGTGAACTGGTGGACGCGGAAGCCGCGGTGCTGGTCGGAGTCGAGGAGCCCCTGCGCGGAGAGGTCGACGAGGGCTTCGCGCACCGGTGTGGCGGAGACGCCGTACTGCTCGGCGATCTGCTTGACGGTGAACTCCTCGCCCGGCTGCAAACGCCCGGCGAGCACTTCGTCACGGAGCGCGTCCGCGATCTGCCGCCGCAGGGTGTTGCGGGTGACAGCTCCGCTCGCGGGCATGGTTCGGCCCCCTCCGTCCGGCTCTGGGACACCCTAGACCAGACGGAGGGTCCGGCTCTGTGACGCTTCTGACGCCGCCGGCGCGCGACGGTCCGCGCGCCGACGGTGTACCGACGGTGCCCGCCTACCGGACGGTGATCGCCTACCGGACGGTGTGCTCGTCGGCCACCGAGAGCGCCGCGTCGAGGGCGCTGAGGCCCTCCTTGGCCTCCGCCTCGGAGACGTTGCAGGCGGGGACGGCGTGCGTGCGGTTCATGTTGATGAAGGGCCACAGGCCGTGCTTCTTGGCCGCCGCGCCGAAGGCCGCCATGGGGGCGTTGGCCTCGCCCGCCGCGTTGTACGGGACGAGCGGCTCGCGCGTCTCCTTGTTCTTGACGAGGTCGAGCGCCCAGAACGTACCCATGCCGCGGACCTCGCCCACGGAGGGGTGGCGCTCGGCGAGCTCGCGCAGGCCGGGGCCGAGGACGGTCTCGCCGATGCGGGCGGAGTGCTCGACGACCTTCTCGTCCTCCATCACCTGGATGGTGGCGACGGCGGCGGCGCAGGCGAGCGGGTGACCGGAGTAGGTCAGTCCGCCCGGGTACGGCCGCTTGTCGAAGGTCGCGGCGATCTTCGCGCTGATGGCGACACCGCCGAGGGGCACGTAACCGGAGTTCACGCCCTTGGCAAAGGTCATCAGGTCGGGCACGACGTCGAAGTGCTCGGCGGCGAACCACTTGCCGGTGCGGCCGAAGCCCGCCATGACCTCGTCGAGGACGAAGACGATGCCGTACTTGTCGCAGATCTCGCGGACTCCGGCGAGGTAGCCGGGCGGCGGGGTCATGATGCCGGCGGTGCCGGGGACGGTCTCCAGGATGATCGCGGCGATGGTGGCCGGCCCCTCGAAGGCGATGGTGTCCTCGAGGTGGGCGAGGGCGCGCTCGCACTCCTGCTCCTCGGTCGTCGCGTAGAACGGCGAGCGGTAGAGGAACGGAGCCCAGAAGCGCACGACACCCGCTGAGCCCGTGTCGGAGGCCCAGCGGCGCGGGTCGCCGGTCAGGTTGATCGCGGTGGAGGTGGCGCCGTGGTACGAGCGGAAGGCGGAGAGCACCTTGTGACGACCGGTGTGCAGCCGGGCCATCCGTACGGCGTTCTCGACGGCCTCGGCGCCGCCGTTGGTGAAGAAGATCTTGTCCAGGTCGCCGGGGGTGCGCTCGGCGATGAGGCGTGCGGCCTCGGAGCGTACGTCGATGGCGAAGGCGGGCGCGAAGGTGGTGAGCTTCGCCGCCTGCTCCTGGATGGCGGCGACCACGCGCGGGTGCTGGTAGCCGATGTTGGTGTAGACGAGGCCGCTGGTGAAGTCGAGGTAGCGGTTGCCGTCGTAGTCCCAGAAGTACGAACCCTCGGCGCCGGCGACGGCGAGCGGATCGATCAGGCCCTGGGCGGACCAGGAGTGGAACACGTGCGCGCGGTCTGCGGCCTTCACGGCCGCGCCGGCCTGGGGGTCGGGTTCGACATGAGGGGTCATGGATCCAGGGTAAGGACGCGCAGGTCGGAGCGGCCATGACCATCTTGTCCACCGAGACCGACACGGACCAGACACGTTGCCGTCCCCGGCCCGCACACCTGGGATCGCGGGCGCGCGGGTCGGGGCTCGGAGCCCTTGTGTGCTCTCGGGACTCCCCTGGGTCCATTGACAGCATTCTGTCGACCTGACAGTCTGCTGTCATACAGACCGGCACCGACTCACGCTGGAGGCCCCGAAATGCCCCGCACCGTCCACCTCGCCGTCTACGACACCCTCGCCGACTGGGAGACCGGCCACGCCACCGCCTGGCTCGCCCGCTCCGGCTTCACGGTCAGGACCGTCGGCCCCGTCGCCGAGAAGCCCGTCACCACCATCGGCGGGACCCGGATCCTCCCCGACCTCTCCCTCGCGGACCTCCGGCCCGAGGACAGCGCGCTCCTGGTGCTGCCGGGCGCCGACCTCTGGGACACGGGCGACGACCTCGCCCCCTTCGCCGCCGCGGCCCGCCGCCTCCTCGACGCCGGCGTGCCCGTCGCCGCCATCTGCGGCGCCACCGCGGGACTCGCCCGCGAAGGCCTCCTCGACGACCGCGCCCACACGAGCGCCATCTCCTACTACCTGGCGGCCACCGGCTACCAGGGCGGCGCGCACTACGTCGACGCCGACGCGGTGACGGACAAGGGCGTCGACGGCTCCGGCGACCTCATCACCGCCGGGCCGACCGAGCCGGTCGCCTTCGCCCGCGAGGTGCTCGGCACGATGGGCGCCTTCGACGGCACCAGGCTGGACGCCTGGTACCGCCTCTTCCACGACTCGGACGCGGAGGCGTACGAGCTGCTGAACGCGGAGGACGAGCCGTCGTGAGCCGGGAGCAGCAGGACGCCCTCACCCGCACGGCGCTGGGCGTCTTCCGGCTCAACGGCCAGTTCCTCGCCGTCTCGGAGGAACTGGCCCGCCCGGTGGGCCTCACCGCCGCGTGGTGGCAGGTCCTCGGCGCCGCGCTCCGCACCCCGCAGCCCGTCTCTGGCATCGCCCGCACCATGGGCATCACCCGTCAGAGCGTCCAGCGGATCGCGGACCTCCTGGTCGAGCGGGGCCTCGCGGTGTACGAGCCCAATCCGGCCCACCGGCGCGCCAAGCTCCTCACGCCGACTCCCGAGGGCCTCGCGGCCGTCGAGCGGCTCGACCCCGGCCACGCGGACCTCGCGGCCCGGCTCGCGGACGCCCTCGGCGGCCAGGCCGAGTTCGACGAGACCGCACGCGTCCTGGAGCGGCTCTCCCGTGCGCTGGAGGAGGTCAGCGGGAGCGACCCGGCTCCCCCGGTCGGTACATGGCCCCCTGTACGTACTCCATAGCCCGGGTGAAGACGGGGTCCGTCATCCGGCGGGCCATCTCCTCCTCGTCGACGTCCTCGATGTGGGTCTGGATCCACCACAGGTTCCCGAACGGATCGCGGACCCGGCCGACCTTGTCGCCGAAGAAGAGGTGTGTCACCTCGGTGACCGACGTGCCGCCCGCCTCGACGGCCCGGCGGTGAGTGGCCTCCGCGTCCTCCACGTACAGCCGGATGAACGCGGGCGTCGGGTCCCAGCCCGGCGGGCTGTCGAACGCCATCAGCCTGCCGTCGCCGATCCGGAGTTCGGCGTGGCCGATCGTGCCGTCCTCCCTCTCGAAGCGGCCCAGGTCCTCGGCGCCGAAGGCGCGCTCCAGGTAGTCGATGAGCCCTGCGGTGTCGTGACCGATGATCCAGGGCGTGACGGTGGTGTACCCCTCGGGGATGGCTGCGCTCATGCCGCGACCGTACGAGGCGTACAGGCCAGATCCTGTCCTACTCGGCCGGTTCGGCGCGGACGTACGTCGACGGCGGGCCCACAGTCGTCTGTGGAGCCCGCCGTCCGGGCCGTGGCCCGCGCTCGTGGAACCAGGAGATCAGCAGTACAGGTTCGCGCCCGTCGGCACGCCCAGGATCTGCGCGAACTGCTGGTACTTCGTCACCCGGCTCTGGACCTGCGCCGGGTTCTTGCCGTCGCACTCCAGCGAGCCGTTGATCGACCGGATCGTCTGGCCGAAGCCGGCGCCGTTGACCATGGCGTTGTGACCGGTCATCGTGCCGGGGCCGTTCTGGGTGTTCCAGTACCAGAGACCCGTCTTCCAGGCCACGGCCGACTCGCGCTCGACGCGCCAGGGGTCGGCCAGGAGGTTGATGCCGAGGGCGTCACCGGCGGCCTTGTAGTTGAAGTTCCAGGAGAGCTGGATCGGGCCGCGGCCGTAGTACGCGGCCTGGCCGGCGGGGCAGCCGTAGGACTGGCCCCAGTCGCAGTAGTGCGGGTAGTTGGCGGTGTTCTGCTCCACGATGTGGACCAGGCCGCCGGTCTCGTGGTGGACGTTGGCGAGGAAGGCGGCGGCCTCCTGCCTCTTCACCGTGTCACCGCCGGTGGTGGCGAAGGCGGGGTAGGCGCTGAGCGCCGCCGTGAGACCGCTGTACGTGTAGAAGGAGTTCCGGCTCGGGAACATCTGGTTGAACTGGGCCTCGGAGACGACGAATCCGGAGGTGGGCGGCGGCGTGGTGCCGCCGCCGCAGGAGCCCTCGTCGCGCCAGACGTCCGACGCTCCGGGGCGTTCGTTCTGGGTCCACCACTTGGCGTACCAGTTGTGGCCGTTGTACGAGGCGGTCATCCCGCCCGTGTAGACGCTGGAGGAGTTCCAGGCGCCCACGCAGGCGGGCGCGGCACCGGCCGTCGCGGCGGGGAGGAAGACGGCCAGTCCGACGGCCGTACAGAGTGCGGACAGGAGAATCAGCAGACGTCGCAGCATGCGCTCGCCCTTCGGTGGGGGAGAGCCCAGCGAAGCGTCCTTGGTCTGGACCTGTCAAGGTCTAGACCAACACTTGGGACGATGACCGGTCCACCACGCCCACGCCGCCCCACACGCGGGGCGGCGCGATCCGCGAGCGCCGCTCAGCTTCGCAGCATGCGCTCCAACAGGCTTGTCAGCAGCTCCCGTTCGAGCACCGTCAAGCCGTCCATCAGCTCGTCCTGCGCTTCGGTCAGCACCTCGTCGAGCCGCTCGAGATGCCGACGGCCGTGCTCGGTCATGGTGATGACGTTGCGTCGACGGTCGTCGGGATCGGGGGTCCGCTCGACGTGGCCGCGCTCGGAGAGTTCGTTGATGACGGCGACGAGGTCGCTGCGGTAGATCCCGGTGCGGCGGCTCAGGCCGGCCTGGCTGGTCGCACCGCCGTCGTCGAGAGCGGCGAGGACCGCGTAGTGCCACTTGCGGGCGTCCTGCTCGGCGAAGCTCGCGGCGACCAGGCGGTCCGCCCGCGCGGCGGCCATGTTCAGGAGTCGACTGGGGAGGCCGCGGAGGCGGGCCGGGGTCTGCCCCTCGTCCATCTCGGCGGCTTCGGCAGCCTCCGCACTCTCGGCGCGCTTCGCACCCTTGGCTTTTCCGGCACCCGCGTCGTCCGTCGTCATGCGCGCAGATTACCCCTTGCGTTAGGGCGCCGAACGATATAACTTCGTTAGTGACATAAACGTTAGCGGGTCGAACGCAGACTGCTGCGCACACAGCCGCGGCGGTCGCACTGCTGGGCGGACCGCCACGGCTGAGGTGAGGACGAACGGTGAGGGGTGAAGGGTGGAGGGTGAACGTGCTCAGATCATCAGGATGATGCGGCCGGGCCGGTGGCCCGCCTCCGCCCTGCGGTGGGCCTCCGCCACTTCCTCCAGAGGCATGACATCGGCCACCCGGGTGATCAGCTCCCTGGCCGCCACCTTCTCCAGGGTCTCCTTCAGCCGGGCGGCGTCGGGCCGGCCGCGCACGGTCTCGACGCGGATGTCCCGCTCGGCGGCGGGCGTCCGGTCGGCGGCGAGGGCGATGAAGGCGCCCCCGTCCTTCACGGCGGCGAGGGCCGGGGCCGAGTGGAACGCCCCGTCGAAGCAGGCGTCCACCCGCTCCGGGACGGCGGCGGTCACCCTCGCGACCACGTCCTCCGGCGTACCCCGCTCGACGCTGTGCTCCGCGCCGAGGAGTTTCAGCTCCCGCTCGTCGCCCTCGTGGGCGACGGCCACGACCCGCACTCCGGCCGCCGCGGCGTACTGGACGGCGAGACGGCCCACCACCCCGCTCGCGCCGGTCACGAGCAGCGTCGCCCCCGCCGGGAGCGCGAGCCGGTCGAGACCCTGCTGGGCGGTGGCGGAGGCCAGCGGGACGGAGGCGGCCACCGTGTAGTCCACCTCGTCCGGGATCGGGGCCAGCCACTCCGGGGCGGCCCGCAGGACCTCGGCGTACGTCCCCTCGCCCGTCAGCTCCTCGAACCAGGGCACGAAACCGGCCACCCGGGTCCCCTCGGGCATGCCGGGCACCGGGTCCATCAGCTTGCCCGCGAAG
Organism: Streptomyces sp. NPDC127129; assembly: GCF_042671585.1. Lineage (NCBI taxonomy): Bacteria > Bacillati > Actinomycetota > Actinomycetes > Kitasatosporales > Streptomycetaceae > Streptomyces > Streptomyces sp. NPDC127129. The sequence continues at coordinate 372,850 of NZ_JBHXTV010000006.1, read as the reverse complement.
TCCGTACCGAGCACGAAAGGAGGCTTGAGATCGCCGACATGACCGGGGTACCGGCCGGCGCGGATCCGCAGGTCCGCCTGGTTCACACCGGCAGCCTTCAGACGCACGCGGACGCGTCCCGGGACGTCCCCGGCCTCGGGCTCGGGCCGGCGGGCCATCCTCAGGACCTCAGGGCCGCCGTAGGCGGTCACTTCGACGACACGCATGGGGTTCCTCTCCGACGAGCCCCCTCGTGGCCATTACACCCACGGTCCACACCCCCGGCAACAGATACGCCGCCGACCCGCAGCGACCTGAACGAAGGGAGAACACCTGATGGCGGGAAACGACCTCACCCACAGAACCGCACACGCGTCCGTACCGTCTCGCTCGTGGACTGGGTCACCGACTGGGTTACCGCTGAGAACGTCATCGCCGTGGTCACCGCGCTCCTCGGTGTCCTCGTCTCCGCCGGTGTCGTCGCCTACGAGCGCTTCCTGCAGCGGGGCAGGCGGCTGGGGTACCGCGTGCAGCTCAACACGCCCCTGCACATGGCGGACGAGTCCGTGGGCGACCTGACGCTGCGGGACGGCGACCTCGGTGATGCCAACGGTTCCACCCTGGTCCTCCTCCGGATCGAGAACGACGGCCTGCGCGAGATCAACCACGGGGACTACGCGCAGTCCAGCGAACCCGAGGGCCTGAAGATCACTTTCGGGAACAGGACGGTCCAGGCGGTCGTCGCCACGATCCCGCGGGCGTTCGAGCCGGTACGGAACGACATGGCGACCGGGCGCGGGCTGCGCAAGGACGGCGACTCCGTCCTGATGCCGAAGGTGTCGCTGGAGCGCAAGCAGTACTTCAAGCTGCTCGTCCTGCTCTCCGGCAGCGTCACCGAGCGCGCGATCCGGATCACCGGCACGCGTGACGTGGTGGACATCCACCGCAACGAGAGCATGAGCGTCGACGACAAGGCACCGACCTTCAGCCCCGCCGCCCGGAACATCACGCTCGTACTCGCCGCCTGCGTGGTCACCCTCGCCACCATCATCGTCCGCGGCGACAACCCGCCCCCCATCGGCTGTGCCCGGGGCACCCTGACGGTCACCGGCTCCACCGCGTTCGCCCCGGCGGTGCGCGAGCTGGCACGGAAGTACGAGAAGGACTGCGAGGGATCCACCGTCGTGGTCGACGCCCACGGCTCGACGGCGGGCATCCGGGAGCTGGCGGCGGCGGGCGCCGCCGCGGGCAAGGGCTCCCCGGCCGTCGTCGCGCTCTCCGACGGCCAGAAGCCCGGCGGATACCCGCAGTTGCGCGAGAGCATGGTCGCCGTCTCCCTCTTCACCCTCGTCGTGCACGACGGGATACCGGTCACCGACCTCACCCTCGACCAGGTCCGCAGCCTCTACCAGGGCCGGATCACCAACTGGAGCGAGATACCGGGCGGCCCGGACATACCGGTGCGGCTGGTCAGCCGGGACGCCAACTCCGGTACGCGGGAGGTCTTCCAGCGCCGGGTCCTCGGCCGGAACGAGCCCGGGAACTCCTCCCGGGACTGCCAGAACCAGGACGACCCGGAATCCCCGGTGGTGCGCTGCGAACTCGACAGCACGGACCAGGTGCTGTCGACGGTCGCCAAGCTGCCGGGAGCCGTCGGCTACACCGAACTCCGCGCCGCGAGCGGACCGAAGGGCCTGCACCGGGTCGCCATCGACGGCCGGATGGCGAACGTGGACGAGATAGGCGAGTCGACCTACCCGTACCGGGAGATCGAGTACGCCTACACCTGGGGCGAGCCCCCGGCCGACTCGCTGACCTCCAGCTTTCTCGCCTATCTGAGCCGGGGCAGCGGGCAGGACGTCATCCGTACCCACGGGCATCTGCCCTGCGCGACACCCAAGGGTCTGCGGATCTGCGGCGAAGGATGACGCCACACCTCCGAGACCGTCTGGCATCCTCTTCCGACGTGGAGCCATTGAACGCGGAAGACCCGGTCAGCATCGGCCCGTTCCGTCTGCTCGGACGGCTGGGCGCCGGCGGGATGGGCCGGGTGTTCCTGGCCCGTTCGGCGGGCGGCCGGACGGTGGCGGTGAAGGTCGTGCACGCGGAGCTGGCCGCCCGGGACGAGTTCCGGCGCCGGTTCGCCCGTGAGGTCGCCGCGCTGGAACAGGTCGGCGGCACCGGCACGGCCCCGGTCCTCGGTTCGGACACGGCGGCCGAGTCCCCCTGGGTGGCAGTCGGTTACGTACCGGGGCCGTCGTTGCGGGCCGTGGTGGGCGACGAGTTCGGACCACTACCGGCCGCGACGGTACGTACGCTCGCCTCCGGACTCGCCGGGGCGCTGACCCATGTGCACGCCGCAGGGCTGGTCCACCGCGATCTGAAGCCGTCCAACGTGCTGCTCACCGTCGACGGTCCGCGGATCATCGACTTCGGGATCGCCCGCGCCGTGGAGACGGTCACCGACGGCGGGCTGACCAGCACCGGCGCCGTGGTCGGCTCGCCCGGCTTCATGTCGCCCGAGCAGGTGCGCGGCGAGAAGCTGACCGCGGCCTCGGACATCTTCTGCCTGGGCTCGGTCCTCGTCTACGCGGCGACGGGCCAGGCTCCGTTCGGTACGGCGGACAGCGGTGTCCACGCCACGATGTTCCGCATCGCCCACGACGAACCCGACCTGGGGGACCTGCCGGCCGAACTGGCCGGTCTGGTCCGGGCCTGCCTCGCCAAGGACCCGGCCGCCCGCCCCACGGCCACCGAGCTGGTGGAGACGATCACCGTCGCCGACCCGTGGCTCCCGGCGGAGGTGCTGGCCCGCCTCGGCCGTCACGCCGCGCGGGTCCTGGAGGCGGAGGCGACCACCTCGGCCGGCGCCACGGACGGCACCGCCGGGCCGGGCCGCCCCGGCGACCCCACTCCCCCGCCCGCCCCGACGGCGCGCAAGCGGCGTCGCGGCGGCCTGATCGCCGCGGCCACGGCCCTCGCCGTCGCCGCGGCGGCCACGCTCACGTACGTCTTCTGGCCGGACCCGGACCCGGGCACGGGCGGCGACAAGCAGAAGAACCGTGCCGCCGGACAGACCGGCGAGGTGTCCGCGAGCCCGTCGGGGATCGTGGCGGCCGCGTTCCTGGGCGCCTGGGAGGGTGTCCGGAGCGGCTCGGCCGACCACCCCCGCGAGACCGCCCGGATCGAGATCGGCCAGGGAGCCGCGGGCTCCAAGGTCGCCGTCTACGTCCAGGTGAGCGAGGAGCGGCTGTGCATGGGCCGTTCCCGGCTCGTCTCCGCCGACGAGGACAAGGTGGTCCTCGGCGAGTCCGACGTCACGACGAGCGTCCCCGCCCAGCGCTGCACCCCCGCCGCGCACCAGACGCTCACCCTGCGCTCCCCCGATGTCCTGGAGTGGTCCTCCGGGGCCGCGAAGGCCACCTTCCGCAAGGCGGGGACGGGGACCAGCGTCGTGCCGGAGCCGCTCCTCGGCCGGTGGAAGATGGAGAACGACCCGCTGATCTACGGCCGGAACCGCGACCGCTACAGCGACGAGGTGACCATCACCCAGGGGCCTGTGGGCGCCGCCGTCTTCCGCCGGGTGCACGTCTACCCGCGCACCGACGCCGAGGGCAACGAGACGTCCGAGTCGCTCGTCTGCACCTTCACGGCGATCCTCGCCGGCACCGGAACGCCGCTGGTCGTCGGGCCGTCGACCGCGGTCCCCGACGCATCCGACCGCGGCTGCGAGCGGGCCGACATCTCCGGCTACCTGGCGGTCGACCGCTTCAAGGGACGGGAGCGCCTGCTGGTCTTCCCGATGATGGACGGCGAGCCGGGCGAGTACTACCGGGTCTAGCGCCCGTCTCTCGGACCGGGCCGGAGCCCGGCATGATCCGAAGGAGGGGTCTGGCCGCCCTGCCCTCCCGGGCCGGCGGAGGCCGCGGGGGCGTATGACCGCCGGCAGACGACTGTGCCCCGGTGCCGTCATCGGCACCGGGGCACACCCGCAACACCCGCAACACCCGAGCGCCTGAGCGCCCTCGGCGTCTAGAGGAACGAGTTGATCTCGATCGTCTCGGTCCGGCCCGGGCCCACGCCGATCGCCGAGATCGGCGCGCCCGACATCTCCTCCAGCGCCTTCACGTAGGCCTGCGCGTTCTTCGGCAGGTCCGCGAAGGTCTGGGCCTTGGTGATGTCCTCGGACCAGCCCGGCAGCATCTCGTAGATCGGCTTCGCGTGGTGGAAGTCGGTCTGCGAGTACGGCAGCTCCTCGACGCGCTTGCCGTCGATCTCGTACGCGACGCAGACCGGGATCTGCTCCCAGCCCGTCAGCACGTCGAGCTTGGTGAGGAAGAAGTCCGTCAGGCCGTTGACCCGGGTCGCGTACCGCGCGATGACCGCGTCGAACCAGCCGCAGCGACGGTCACGGCCGGTGGTGACACCGCGCTCGCCGCCGATGCGGCGCAGCGCCTCGCCGTCCGCGTCGAAGAGCTCCGTCGGGAACGGACCGGCGCCGACACGGGTCGTGTACGCCTTGAGGATGCCGATGACCCGGCTGATCTTCGTCGGACCCACGCCCGCACCGGTGCAGGCGCCGCCCGCGGTCGGGTTCGAGGAGGTGACGAAGGGGTACGTGCCGTGGTCGACGTCCAGGAGCGTGCCCTGGCCGCCCTCGAAGAGCACGACCTTGTCCTCGTCCAGCGCGTTGTTGAGGATCAGGGTGGTGTCCGCGACGAACGGCTTGATCTGCTCCGCGTACTGGAGCATCTCCTCGACGATCTGCGCGGCGTCGATGGCGCGGCGGTTGTAGAGCTTGGCGAGGAGCTGGTTCTTGCCCTCCAGCGCCGCCTCGACCTTCTGGGTGAGGATCGACTCGTCGTACAGGTCCTGGACCCGGATGCCGACGCGGTTGATCTTGTCGGCGTAGGTCGGGCCGATGCCGCGTCCCGTCGTGCCGATCTTGCGCTTGCCGAGGAACCGTTCCGTCACCTTGTCGAGGGTGACGTTGTACGGGGTGATCAGATGCGCGTTGCCGCTGATCAGGAGCTTCGACGTGTCGACGCCTCGCTCGTTCAGCCCGCTCAGCTCGGAGAGCAGGACCGCCGGGTCGACGACGACTCCGTTCCCGATCACCGGGGTGCACCCCGGGGAGAGGATTCCGGAAGGGAGAAGATGCAGCGCGTACTTCTGGTCGCCGACGACGACGGTGTGGCCGGCGTTGTTGCCGCCCTGGTAGCGCACTACATAGTCAACGGATCCACCGAGGAGGTCGGTGGCCTTTCCCTTGCCCTCGTCACCCCACTGAGCACCGAGCAGCACAAGTGCGGGCACAGGCGTACACCCCTTCCGGGTGGGGCATGTCCAAGGTCAGGGGCCGAGGCCGCCTCACCGGTGTGCCCCGGAATAGACGAAGCCCCTGGCGCAATAGCGCAAGGGGCTCTTGCACAAAGATGCTACCCGAGGAAGGACCGAGGTGTCGGCTCACGACCAGCTGCTGGTGGTCATCGACCCGGTCGCCCGCCGAAGTGACGGCGAGTCCGTACGGATCGCGAAAGATGTGTTGTGTGCGGGAGCGGAGACGAAGATCTGTCTCCCGGACAGCCCGGAGGAATTCTCCCGGGCCCTTGCCCGCCGGGGCTCCCGGCGTCCCGTCGTGGTCGGCGACGACCGTGCGCTGCTACGGACGGTGACGCTGCTGCACCGTGAGCGTGAGCTCGCGGACGGGGCGCTGTCGCTGGTTCCGGTCGGCGCGCCCGACACCCTGGAAGTGGCGTACGCGCTCGGCGTGCCGCGCAGCCCGGTGGCCGCCGCCCGGGCGGTGCTCGACGGGGCGGTGCACCGGCTCGACCTGCTCGTCGACGACAGCGACGGGGTGGTCCTGGGCGATCTGCGCATTCCGGCCGGGCGGGGCCCGACCGTACCCGCGCCCGCCGTGCCGACCGTCTGGGACACCTGCCGGTCCCTGGTCCGCACCCTGGTCCACCCCGTCCCGGCGCAGGCCGCGATCCGCGTCCACCGGCTGCGGGTGGAGGCGGACGGCGTCCTGCTCAGCGATGTGGGCGCGCCGGTGGAGGGGGTGAGCGTGCGGTCGTCCCTCGCGGGGCTGGCCGCCATCACGGTCCATCCCCCGTCCGCGCCGCCCATCCACACCGACGCCCGCACCCTGACGGTCTCGGGTCCGGACTTCCGCTACCGCGCGGACACGGTGGTGTCGGGCCCGGTCCGGAGGCGGACGTGGACGGTGCGGGAAGGGGCCTGGGGACTGACCCTGCCGAAGGCCTGAGGCCGGAACCTCTCGGCGGCATGAGGCGCGACGCTCCTCTTCCACTTGCCAGACCTATCGCTTATCAATAGATTCCCATCGTGACTCGATCGAAGGAGCAGTGATGGGACAAGTCGCGGTAGTGGCCCTTCGCGCCGTGCTGGTGATGCTGCTCGCCGGCTCGGTGTTCGTACTGACGGTGATCGTGCCGGCGATGTTCCTCGACACGGAGGACCCCAGCGGCGAACTCTCGCACCTGCGCGTGCCGATCATCGTGATCTTCGCCCTGGGCGTCGTGTGCGCCCAGACCGTCCTGGCCTGCGTCTGGCGGCTGCTCACGATGATGCGCCGCGGGACGGTGTTCTCCCACGCCGCCTTCCGGTACGTGGACGTCATCACCGGCGCCTTCGTGGCCGCCGCGCTCCTGGTCTTCGCGCTGGGCACCATCCTGGCTCCCGGCGAGGCCGTGGCCCCGGGCGTGGTCCTGCTGCTCGGCGGGGTCGGCCTCGGGATCCTGGGGGTCGGGCTGATCGTGCTCGTCCTGCGCATGCTCCTCGCCCAGGCCGTCGCGCGCGACGTCGAGGCGACGGCGATGCGGGCCGAGCTGGACGAGGTGATCTGATGCCGATCACCGTCGACATCGACGTGATGATGGCCCGGCGGAAGATGTCCGTCGGCGAGCTGGCGGAACGCGTCGGAATCACCCCGGCCAACCTGGCGGTGCTCAAGAACGGCCGCGCCAAGGCGGTGCGCTTCACGACGCTCGAAGCGCTCTGCGAGGTACTGGAGTGCCAGCCGGGGGACCTGCTGCGGTGGGCACCGGGGGACGCCGAACCGGACCCCGAACCCGCGGCCGGCCGGCCCGGTCCCGCCGCCGAGGCGGAACCCGCGGCCGCCGCGGAACCCGCCGCGGACGTGGAACCCGCCGCCGAGGCCCAGGCCTGAGCCCGGCTCCAGGGGCTCGGGCCCGACAGGCCTGAGCCCCGCCCCTCGCCCGCCCCCTCCTACGCCTTCGGTTCCTCCGCCGCCATGGCCGCCTTGTGGTCGCGCCAGCGGTCCAGCATGGTCAGCATCTCCTTCTGGAGGAACTCGAAGAAGGCCGCCGTCTCCGCCGTCCGGCGTCCCGCCGCCGTGTCCGCACCGAGGATCTCCGAGCCGTCGCGGAGCACCTTCTCCCACCGCGTCAGGATCGCGTCGCGGCGGGTGAGCGACTCGTACCAGACCTCGTTGTGCAGGACATAGCGGTCGCGGCGCGAGCCGGGGTCGCGCTCGCGGCTGACCATGCCGACCTGGCTGAGATAGCGGATCGCCCCGGAGACGGCGGCCGGGCTGATCCGCAGCCGGTCCCCGAGCTCGGCGGACGTCATCGACGCGCTCTCCGAGGCGAGCAGCGCCGCGAAGACGCGCGCCGCCATCCGCTGCATCCCGGCCTCGGTCAGCTCGGCGGCAAAGCGCTCGACAAAACGCGACACCGCCTCGTCGTCGCCGCCCGCCGCACTGCCGTCCGCACCGCCGGTGGTCGTCATCTCGCTCATCCCCCAACTTTATACGGTTCCTTAACTTCACAAGTTTGTGAAACTAGCGTACGTTCTGAATCATGACGAAGGCAATCACCGTGGCCGGGCTGCACAAGTCGTTCGGTCGCACGCACGCGCTGGACGGCCTCGACCTCGCCGTCGAGGCCGGCGAGGTCCACGGCTTCCTCGGCCCCAACGGCGCCGGGAAGTCCACGACCATCCGGGTCCTCCTCGGACTGCTGCGCGCCGACTCCGGCGCCGCCCAGCTCCTCGGCCGGGACCCCTGGCACGACGCCGTCGAGCTGCACCGCCGCATCGCGTACGTCCCCGGCGACGTGACGCTCTGGCGCAACCTCTCCGGCGGCGAGGTCATCGACCTCTACGGGCGGCTCCGCGGAGGACTCGACAAGGCCCGGCGGGCCGAGCTGATCGAGCGGTTCGAGCTCGACCCGACGAAGAAGGGGCGGACGTACTCCAAGGGCAACCGGCAGAAGGTCGCCCTCGTCGCCGCCTTCGCCTCCGACGTCGACCTGCTCATCCTCGACGAACCCACCAGCGGCCTCGACCCGCTGATGGAAGAGGTCTTCCAGCGGTGCGTGGCGGAGGAGCGCGAGCGCGGGCGGACGATCCTGCTCTCCTCGCACATCCTCAGCGAGGTCGAGACCCTCTGCGACCGGGTCAGCATCATCCGCAAGGGGCAGACGGTCGAGAGCGGCTCGCTGGCCGAGCTGCGCCACCTCACCCGTACGAGCGTCACCGCCGAACTCGCGGGCGCCCCCAACGGCCTGGCCCACCTCCCCGGCGTCCACGGCCTCGCCGTGCAGGGCCACCGGGTGCGGCTCCAGGTCGACACCGACAAGCTCGACGCGGTACTGCGCTCGCTCACCGAGTCGGGGGTGCGCTCGCTCACGAGCACGCCGCCCACCCTGGAAGAGCTGTTCCTGCGGCACTACGCCGACGACGCGCGTACGGACGGGGTGACCGCGCGATGAGTACCCTCGCCGTCCACCTCACCGGGACCGGGTCGCTCGCACGGCTCGCCCTGCGCCGCGACCGGCTGATGATGCCGATCTGGGTCGTCGTCACCGGCGGACTCGTCGCCAGTGGGGCCGGCTCCCTGGAAAGCCTGTACGGGACCCCGGCGCAACGCGCCGAGCTGGCCGCGTCGATGACCGCCAACAGCTCCATGCGCTCGCTGTACGGACCGGTGTTCGGCGACTCGCTCGGCGGGCTCGTGGCCTGGCGGTTCGGCACCTTCGCCGCCGTGCTCGCGGCCGTGATGAGCCTGATCATCGTCGTACGGCACACGCGGGAAGAGGAGGAGACGGGGCGTCAGGAGCTGCTCTCCTCGGCCGTGGTGGGCCGGCGCGCCCCGCTGACCGCCGCACTCCTCACCGCGCTCGTCGCCAACGCGGGCGTCGCGCTCCTGATCACCGCCGGACTCGCGGGGCAGGGGACGGGCGGTGCGCTCGCGCTCGGCCTCGCCGTCGGCGGTACGGGGATGCTCTTCGCCACGGCGGCGGCGATCGTCGCGCAGCTCACGGAGAGCGCGCGGCTCGCCAAGGGCCTGGCGTCGGCGGTGCTCGGCCTGGCATTCGTGCTGCGGGCGGCGGGGGACGCGGGCGACGCCTCCGGCTCCTCGGCGCTGACGTGGCTCTCGCCGATCGGCTGGGCCGAGAACGTCCGTGCCTTCTCGGGTGAGCGGTGGTGGGTCCTGCTCCTGATGGCGGCGGCCGTACTCGGCCAGGCGGCGGTGGCGTACGAGCTGGCCGGCCGGCGCGACGTGGGCATGAGCTTCCTGCCGACCCGGCCGGGCCCGGCGGAGGGTCTGCTCGGCACGGCCGGGGCGCTGGCCTGGCGGCTGCAGCGCGGGACCGTGCTCGGCTGGTCGCTCGGCTTCCTGCTCGGCGGGCTCGTCTTCGGCGGGATGGTCGAGGGCGCGGCGGACATCGTGGGCGACAACGCGCAGGCTCGGGAGATCTTCGAGCGGATGGGCGGTCAGAGCGGTCTGACCGACGCCTTCCTCGCGACGATGGTCGGCATGTTCGGGATGATCGCGGCGCTGTACGCGGTCGGATCGGTGCTGCGGCTGCACGGCGAGGAGACCTCGCAGCGGGCGGAACCGGTCCTGGCGAACGCGGTGGGGCGGGTGCGCTGGGCGGCGGGGCACCTGGTGATCGCCTTCGGCGGCGCGGCGCTGATCATGCTCCTGGCCGGGCTCGGCCTGTACCTCTCCTACGGCCGCGACCTCGGCCCGATCCTGGGCGCGTCGCTGGCCCAGCTCCCCGCGGTCTGGACGCTCGCGGGTCTCGCCGTGCTGCTGTGGGGCGCGTTCCCCAGGGCGGCGGTGGCCGGCTGGGGGGTGGCGGGTCTCTGCCTCGCACTGGGCTGGATCGGCCCGGCGCTGGACCTGCCGCAGTCGGTCCTGAACCTGTCGCCCTTCGGCCACCTGCCGAAGCTGCCGGGGCAGGAGATGGCGTGGGGCCCGGTCCGGACGCTGACGGCCGTCGCGGCGGCGCTGGTGGCCACGGGCCTGTGGCGCCTGCGGCTCCGCGACCTCACGACGTCCTGACACCGGGGCCCGCCGTAGGGCCGTCGCCCCGCACCGGCGGGGCGGGCTGTCCTACGGCTGTCCTACGGCTGCCCTACGGCGGCTCCAGAGACTCCAGAGACTCCAGAGGAGGTGGCTACACCTCCACCAGCAGCTCGCTCACGCCCCGGATCACATAGCCGGGATTCCAGCGCGGTTCCGCGGCCAGGCGCAGGCGCGGGGCCCTGCGGAGCAGTTCGCCGAAGCTCGCCGTCAGTTCCAGGCGGGCCAGCGGCGCGCCCAGGCAGTAGTGGATGCCCGCGCCGAAGGTGATGTGCGGATTCTCCGTACGGGAGAGGTCCAGGACGTCCGGGGAGGCGAAGCGGGCCGGGTCGCGGTTGGCCGAGCCGAAGAGGAGGGCGACCTCCGAGCCCCGCGGGATCACGACACCGCCGACCTCGATGTCGTCGAGGACCCAGCGCTCGAACATCTGCAGCGGTGTGTCGAAGCGCAGCAGTTCCTCCACAGCTGTGGACAGCACTCCGTCCGGATCGGCCCGGAGTGCGGCCAGCTGCTCCGGGTGCCGCAGCAGCGTCCACCAGCCGTTCACGGTCGTGTTCACCGTCGCCTCGTGCCCCGCGTTGAGCAGCAGCACGCACGTCGAGACCATCTCCTGCTCGGTCAGCTCCTCCACGGCGATCAGCGAGGAGATGAGGTCCTCACCCGGCTCCTTGCGCCGCCGCTCGATCAGCTCCCGCAGATACGCCGAGAACTCGAGCGAGGCCTGGACCGCCCGCCGCGCCGTCTCCTCCGACGGGTTCAGCTCGAACATCCCGCAGATGTCCGACGACCAGGGCCGCAGCCGCCCCCGCTCCTCGTCCTCCTCCGGGATGCCCAGCATCTCCGCGATCACCGCGACCGGCAGCGGCTCCGCCACCTCCGCGAGCAGGTCGCCGCCGCCCCGCGCGACGAAACCCGCCACCAGGTCCGCGGCGAGCCGCTCCACCGTCGGCGCCAGGTTCTCCACCGTCCGCGGGGTGAACGCCTTCGACACGAGACGCCGGATCCGCGTGTGGTCGGCCGCCTCCAGGTCGAGCAGTCCGTGATCGTTGAGCGTGTGGAACGGCTCGTGCGCGGCGGGCGGGGCCGTACGCCCGAACTCCTCGTGCGTGAACCGGTGCGTGTACGTGCGGCCCAGGCGCCGGTCCCGCAGCAGCGCCGACACGTCCGCGTAGTGCGGGATCAGCCATTGGCGGGTCGGCCCGTACCAGTGCGCCCGGCCCGTGGCCCGCAGTTCGGCGTAGGCGGGGTACGGGTCCGCGACGAAGTCGGGCGACCAGGGCTCGAAAGGAACGTCCATGACCGGACGCTACCGGCCCGCCCGCCGGGCCGCAGCAGTCGTCACCCGCCGACCTGCACCAGTCTCGCCTCGTAGGCGAAGACGGCCGCCTGGGTCCGGTCGCGCAGGCCCAGTTTCACCAGGATGCGGCTCACATGCGTCTTGATCGTCGACTCGGCCACCACCAGATGGTCGGCGATCTCCGCGTTCGACAGGCCCTGCGCGATCAGCACCAGGACCTCCGTCTCCCGCTCGGTCAACTCCCCCACCTGCGACAGCGCCGGCGCCCTCGGGGCCTCCGCCGCCTTCGCGAACTCGGTGATCAGCCGCTTCGTCACGGTCGGCGCGAGCAGCGCCTCACCGGCCGCCACCACCCGTACCCCGTCGGCCAGCTGCCGCGCCGAGGCGTCCTTCAGCAGGAAGCCCGAGGCCCCGGCGCGCAGCGCCTGGTACACGTACTCGTCCAGGTCGAAGGTCGTCAGGACGAGGACCTTCGCGTCCGCGTCCGCCGCGACGATCTCGCGGGTCGCGTCGATGCCGTTCAGCTCGGGCATGCGGATGTCCATGAGGACCACGTCCGGTCGCAGGGCCGCGACCTGGGCTATCGCCTCGCGGCCGTTGACGGCCTCGCCGACGACCTCGATGTCCGGCATCGCGCCGAGCAGCACCGAGAAGCCCTCGCGGACCATCATCTGGTCGTCGACGATCAGTACGCGGATCACTGGTCCATCTCCTCGCGGGTCACGGGGATGAAGGCCGTGACCTCGTACCCGCCGTCCTCGGTCGCCTCGGCCGTCATCTCGCCGTTCAGCATCGTCACCCGCTCGCGCATCCCGGTGATGCCGTGACCCGCGCCCGGGGAGGGCTTGACCAGGCCACGGGCGGGGCCGTTGACGATCCGCAGGCCGAGGCCGCCGAGGACGTAGCTCACCTCCACCTTCGCACCGGCGCCGGGCGCGTGCCGCAGCACGTTGCTCAGCGCCTCCTGGATGATCCGGTACGCCGAGAGCTCCACGCCCTGCGGCAGCTCCCGGACCGCGCCGGTCACCGTCTGCTCGACGTCGAGCCCGGCCTCGCGGACGTTGCCGATCAGGCCGCCGAGGTCGGCGAGCGTGGGCTGCGGGGCGTCGGGCGCCTCGTAGTCCTCCGCGCGTACGACCCCGAGGACGCGGCGCAGCTCGGTCAGGGCGGCGACGGCGTTCTCGCGGATGGTGACGAAGGCCTGCTCCAGCTCCGGCGGCGGGTTCTCGACCCGGTAGGGCGCGGCCTCGGCCTGGATGGCGACCACCGACATGTGGTGGGCGACGACGTCGTGCAGTTCGCGGGCGATGGTGGTGCGCTCTTCGAGCAGCGTCCGACGGGAGCGCTCCACCGCGGTCACGGTCTGCTGGGCGGTGACCGTCTGCTCGGCCTCGCGACGGACCTGGACGACGGTCACGAAGAGCAGGGCGAGCGCGGCGGGGAAGAGGACCGACAGGGCGTTGTCGCTGCCTCCCCGGAGGCTGGTGGCGAAGAAGGCGTAGACGAGGGTGACCAGCCAGATCCAGGCGGCGGTACGGGGCCGGGTGCGGGCGGCCACCACCGTCATGACCACGACCTGGGCGATGCCGGAGGTCGGGCCCCACGGCCAGCCGTAGTCGTACGAGCCGAGGAAGGCGACGAAGGGGGTGAAGGCCAGCGACGTCCAGAACGCGAGCACCGGGCGGACGAGCGTCAGCAGGACGGCCACGGCCGGCATCGCGGCGTAGACCAGGACGAACACGCCGTTGCCGTCACCGAGGTCCATGCCCATCGCGAAGACGAAGAAGGCGAAGGCGGCGACCACGGCGTGCGGGGTCCAGCGGGCCTTCCTGCGTATCCGTTCCGGCAGGCGCCGTGTCAGCGGGCCGTCGACCGCCATGGGCTGCAGCGGCCGGTAGGCGAACGCGTCGTGGAAGAGGTCCTGGCGCAGCCCGCCGAGCGCGCCCTGGGCCAGGCGGAACTCGGGGCTGCGGCTCATGTCGCGGGTGTCTGTCACGCCAGCAACGGTACGGGCGGCGACGGACGCGGTCGTCACCATGACGGCGGATCCTCCCGCGTCCGTCCCAGGTACTACACGCCCCCGCGCGTGCCCGTCCCGCGACCGCCCCGGCGCCCGTCCCGCGCCCGTCCCCCGCCCTACGCCCGCGCGTCTGCCTGCGCCTGCGCCTGCGCCTGCGCCCGGAACGCGTCCGCGTGCTTTTCGGCCGTGGTCAGAACGCCAGCTGGGCGATCTCCTCCGCGACCACCGCGCACGCGTCCGCCGCCGGGTCGATCAGCGGGAAGTGGCCGACGTCCTGGAGGAGTGTGAGGCCGACCGTCTCGCCCGCCTTCGCCGCCGCATCCACATAGGCGTCCGCGACGGCCTGCGGGACGACGACGTCGTCCCGGCCCTGGACGACCGTGGTGGCGATCCCGGTGGGCAGCAGCAGCGCCGGGTCGGCGTGTCGGGCCCGTACGTCGAACTCGCCCTCCCCGCCGAGGAACTGGGTCACCGCCCCACCGCACACCCCGAGCTCCACGGCCCGGTCGAAGTGCGCGATGGGAGCGAGCGCCACCACTCCGCGCAGCGCGGGCGGGGACGGGAGCCGCCAGGTCGCGTCGGGTGCGAGGACGTGCCGGGCCGCGGCCCAGAGGGCGAGGTGGCCGCCCGCGGAATGCCCGGTGAGGACGATCCGGCTCGGATCGGCCTGCGGCAGATGCTCCGCGGCCAGCCGCGGTACGGCGTCGAGCGCGGCGGCCACGTCGTCGAGGGTCTCCGGCCAGCGGCCGGCGACCGGACCCGTACCGCCCTGCCGGGGCAGGGCGGAGCCGCGCCGGTACTCGACGTTGGCGACGGCGAACCCCCGGCGGGCCAGAAAGTCCACGAAAGGGGTCAGATGCTGCCGGTCGTACGGTGCCCGCCAGGCACCGCCGTGCAGCGCGACGACGAGCGGCGCCCGCTGCCGGCCGTCGCGCGGCGCGTAGAAGTCGACGACCTGGTCGGGGTGTTCGCCGTACGCGGCGGACGCGTCCGGGGCGACGGCCGGGTGCGAGAACGCCGACGCTTCTTCGGCGGCGTCGCGCGCGGCGGGGTCCGGCATGCTGTTCCAACCTCTCGGGGACGGGGCCGAATTGGCCTGACCTGCGGGGACCGTATCAGGACTGACGCCCCCACAGATCAAGCGATCATCGGACCGTCCGACCTCAGCCGTCGAGGCCGGACCCCACCTCCGCCAGCACCTCGGCGAGGACGCGCGCCGCCCGCTCGGCGTCGGCGAAGCCGACGTACAGCGGCGTGAAGCCGAACCGCAGCACGTCGGGGCGGCGCAGATCGCCCACCACCCCGCGCCGTATCAGCTCCGGCATGACAACGGGGGCTTCGGCGCACCGCAGCGCGACCTGGCTGCCGCGCTCGGCGTGCGCCCCGGGCGTCAGCGACTCGACCCGGCCGGCCGGAACGTACTCCCGGACGCACTCCAGGAAGAAGTCCGTCAGGGCGAGGGACTTCGCCCGTACGTCCGCCATGTCGACGCCGTCCCAGACGTCGAGCGCCGACTCCAGGGCCAGCATGGACAGGATGTCGGGCGTACCGACCCGGCCCCGTAGCGCGCCCTCGGCCGCCGCGTACCCGGGGGTCATCCCGAAGGGGTCCGCGTGGGAGGTCCAGCCGGGCAGCGGCGAGTCGAACCCGGCCTGGTGGCGCTCGGCGACGTACAGGTACGCGGGCGAACCGGGGCCGCCGTTGAGGTACTTGTACGTGCAGCCGACGGCCAGGTCGACGCCGTGCTCCTCCAGGCCGACGGGCAGCGCGCCCGCGGTGTGGCACAGGTCCCAGATCGCCAGGGCGCCCGCCGCGTGCAGCGCGGCCGTGATCCCGGGCAGGTCGTGGAGCCGTCCGGTGAGGAAGTCGACGTGGTTGACGAGGGCGGCGGCCGTACGCGGCCCGGCCGCCTCCGCCATGTCGGCGGGCGCGACGGGCACGAGCCGCCGTCCGGTCATCCGGGCCGCCGACGCGGCGATGTACCCGTCCGTGGGAAACGTCGTGGCGTCGACGAGGATCTCGTCCCGGTCGTCGGCGCAGAGCCGGGTGGCCGCGACGACCGCCTTGAAGACGTTCACGCTCGTCGAGTCGCCGACCACGATCCGGCCCGGGGCGGCGCCGACGAGCGGGGCGATCCGGTCGCCGATCCGCTCGGGCGCGGTCCACCAGCCGCTCTCGTCCCAGGAGCGGATGCGCAGCTGCCCCCACTCGCGGGTGATGACGTCGGCCATCCGGTCGGGCACGTGCGCGGGGAGCGCGCCCAGCGAGTTCCCGTCGAGGTAGACGGTCGCGTCGTCGAGCGCGAACTTCTCGCGCACCTTCGCCAGCGGGTCGTCGGCGTCACGGAGCAGCGCGTTCTCGCGCATCGCCTCAGACATGGCTGCGCGCCGTCCACAGCTCGGGGAACACGTTCTTCTGCGCCCGCTTCTCCAGCCAGGCGACGCCCGCCGAGCCGCCGGTGCCCGTCTTGGAGCCCATGGCCCGGCGGGTGGCGACGAGGTGGTCGTTGCGCCAGCGCCAGATCAGCTCGGCGACATCGCTCAGCGCCTCGCCCAGACGGACGAGTTCCGCGTTCTGGTCGGCGTCGGCGTAGATCCCGGCCCAGATCTCCTCGATCTCGGGCGACGGCTCGTACTTCTTCGCCAGATCACGGGCGAGCACGGCCTGCGGCACGGGCAGCCCGCGGCGGGCGAGGAGCCTGAGGACCTCGTCGTACAGGCTCGGCTCCTGCAGCGCCTTCTCCAGCTCGGCGTGGACGCGGGGCGCCCCGCGGTGCGGCACCAGCATCGACGCGGACTTCTCGCCGAGCAGGAACTCCATGCGCCGGTACATCGCCGACTGGAAGCCGGAGCCCTCTCCGAGGGCCGCGCGGTAGGAGTTGAACTGCGCCGGGGTGAGCTGGGCCAGCGGGCGCCAGGAGTGGTTCAGCGCCTCCAGCTCGCGCACGGAGCGCTTGAGCGCGTCCATCGCCACCGGGATGCGGTCCTCGCGCAGCGCGCGGCTCGCGGTCTCCCACTCGTGGACGATGACGGTGAACCACAGCTCCATGACCTGGGTGGTGACCAGGAAGACCATCTCGCCCGGGTCGTCGGAGCGGAGGTGCTGGAGGTGGGTGAGTACGTCCGCCTGTACGTAGTCCTCGTACGGCGTCGTGCCCGCGAAGTCGAGGTTCGGTGCTTCGACCGAACCGGCTCCGGAGGCATCGGGGAAGGTGGACATCGCTGTCTCCTCGATACGCAACTACCGGGTAGCGGTCCGCTCCTTCCGTGTGGCAAGTGGAGCCCCGGTCCCCTCGGGCCCGCGCGCTTCGTCGCACGCGGCCCCATGCGCATCATGGCACGATCGGACCCTCGATGTAGCTACCGTCTTCGTCATACGGATAAGCGTTCGAACGACAGCCCTTGAGTCCCTTGATCTGCTGCATCATGACGGGCGCGGGCTGGCCTGATCCGGGACACGTCATATGGCTCCGGATGCCGATCTCGTGCCCGACCTCGTGGTTGATGATCAGATGCCGGTACTCGGCGGGGGTCCCGGCGAAGGTCGGGGAGCCCAGCAGCCAGCGCTTGAGGTTCACCACGACGCCGTCCGTGGTCTCGCAGTTCAGCTCGCCGTGCGTGTTGAGCCCCTGGGCGAGACAGAGCTTGTCGGCGGTCGCCGGGGTGGCGACCCGGATGACGAAGTCGGCGTTCTCGGAGACCAGCTGGAACCGCCCGCGGCCGTTGGCGGCCCAGCCGCGCGGATGGTCGAGGATCTGCTGGATCTCGGCGGCGACCTGGGAGGCGGAGAGGTCGATGCCGCCCTCGACCTGGACGCGGTAGCGGCGCAGGGAACCGCCGGTACCGACGGCGTCGCCGGAGGACTTGGCGGTGGTGAAGCTGCCGGAGCCCTTGGCTGGCACCTTCGGCTTCTTGGGCGTGGCCGACGGCTTCGGCTTGGCGGTGGTCCGCTTCGGCGTCGGGGGCGCGGCCTTGGGGGTGGGGATCGCCGTGGTCGTCCCGGCCGTGGGGGAGGGGGTGGCGACGGCGCGGTCGCCGCCGGAGTCCTGGCCGCTGTTGTAGTGGGCGAGGGCGGCGCCGCCGCCGAGGGAGAGCGTGACGAGCGCGAGCGTCGGGAGGGCCAGCCGTCTTATCGGGCTCCGCCCGGACCGGCCACGGGCGCGTCCCCGGCCCCTGCCCTGGCTCCGACTGCGGCTCGGCGTTCGTCCCCGGCCCGAGGGTGCGGCGGCGCGCTTGCCCAAGACAGACTTCTCCCCTGCGTCGGCCGGTTGGGGGGAAGAGGGTGGGGCCTCTGCGCCGGCTGCTCTCGGTACAACGGTCCGAAGGATCGTAACCGCCGCTTCGAACGGCCTCGAACATTCCCGGGCCGATGACCGGTTTCCCCCTGCCCCACAGACCGGGGGAAACCGGTCGGCTGTCGGCGGGTGTCAGCCCAGCGTTTCCGCGGCCGTTTCCGAGGAGTCGCGCAGGAACGTCGAGCAGCGCTCGTACTCGTCCTTCTCGCCGATCTCGCCGGCGGCCCGCGCCAGCGCGTGCAGGGCCCGCAGGAAGCCGCGGTTCGGCTCGTGCTCCCACGGCACCGGGCCGTGTCCCTTCCAGCCGCTGCGCCGCAGCGCGTCCAGGCCGCGGTGGTAACCGGTACGGGCGTAGGCGTACGACTCGATGACGCGACCGCCCTCGTACGCCTCGTCGGCGAGCTGGGCCCAGGCCAGCGAGGACGTCGGGTACTTCGCGGCGACGTCCGCCGGCGCGGTGCCCGCCGCGAGCAGCTCGCGCGGCTCCGGGTCGTCGGGCAGGTGGGTGGGGGCCGGTCCCCCCAGGAGGTTCTCGTGGATGGCCATGGGGCCAGTCTGCCTCAGCCGCCCTCCTCCCGTGCCGAGCGGTCCCCCGGGTCCAGCGGTGGTGCCGTCACCCCGCAGTGGATCCTGCACTCGGGGTGGCATCCTGCCGCCTCGGCCGGCTTGCGCACGGTCGCCCAGGCCAGGACGGCACCCGCCACCATCAGCCCCGCACACATCGGCATCGCCCGCCGGAACGTCTCCCCGAACTCCTCCGCCGAGCGGTACGCCTCCGGTCCCATCCCCGCCAGCGTCGGCAGCGCCGCGACCGCGAGCAGACCGGCCGCGCGCGCAGCCGCGTTGTTGATCCCGCTCGCCAGGCCCGCCCGCGCCACGTCCACCGAGGCGAGGACGGTCGCCGTCAGCGGGGCCACCACGACGGTGAGCCCGAGGCCGAGGACCACCGTCGCGGGCAGCACGTCCTCGACGTACGAGGCGTCCTCACCGACCCGCAGCATCAGGACCATCCCCACCGCGCAGAGCAGCGGCCCCACGGTCAGCGGGATCCGGGGCCCGATCTTCTCCCCCAGCTCGCCGGACTTCGCCGAGAGGAGCAGCATCAGGATCGTCGTCGGGAGCAGCGCCGTGCCCGCCGCGAGCGCCGAGTAGCCGGACACCACCTGGAGCTGGAGGGTGGCGAGGAAGAAGAAGCCGCCCAGTGCCGCGTACACGCAGAGCGTCACCAGGTTGACCATCGTGAACAGCCGGGACGCGAAGATCGACGGGGGCACCATCGGCTCCGGCAGCCGCCGCTCCAGGACGACGAAGAACGCCCCGACCACGACCCCGGCACCGGCGGCCCACCAGGCCTCGGAGATCAGCGCGTACGTCACGAGGGCGAGCGCGGCCGCGCCCAGAAAGGCGCCGAGGACGTCGAAGCGGCCGTGGGCGGACTCGTCGCGCGACTCGGGCACATGGCGCAGCGCGATCGGCACGCACAGCGCGGCCAGCGGCACGTTGAGCAGGAAGACCCACCGCCAGCCGGGACCGTCGACGAGCCACCCGCCGACGAACGGCCCGATCGCCGCACCGACCCCGCCGAAGCCGGACCAGAGCCCGACGGCCTTGGCCCGGTCGTCCGGGTGGAAGCTGGCCTGGATCAGCGCGAGCGACCCGGGGGTGAGCAGCGCGCCGCCGACGCCCTGGAGGGCCCGGGCGGCGATCAGGATGCCCGCGTTCGGTGCGAGCCCGCACAGCAGGGAGGCGACGGCGAACCACACGATCCCGAGCACGAAGACCCGCCGCCGCCCGTACCGGTCGCCGAGCGCCCCGCCGAGCAGGATCAGCCCGGCAAGCGTCAG
Organism: Streptomyces sp. NPDC127129; assembly: GCF_042671585.1. NCBI lineage: Bacteria > Bacillati > Actinomycetota > Actinomycetes > Kitasatosporales > Streptomycetaceae > Streptomyces > Streptomyces sp. NPDC127129. The sequence continues at coordinate 353,059 of NZ_JBHXTV010000006.1, read as the reverse complement.
CATGTAGGCGTTGACCGTCCACTGGAGCGCGGCCATGTCGGTGCCGAGGTCCTCGCCGATGTGCGGCAGGGCGACATTGACGACGGTGGAGTCGAGCAGCGCCATCCCCGAGCCGAGCACGGTGGTGAGCACGATCCACCGCCCGGTGCCCGAGGCGAGCCTGATGTCCATGCCTGCCATGCTCCCCCCGTTGCGCCTGATCGTCCCGCTGGGGGGATCAGGTCGTGCGGAGCCTCGTCGCGGCCCTCACCAAGGCCTCCACGCCCCGTTCCGCCTTCTTTCTCGGGCAGCCGACGTTCAGGCGGACGAAGCCCGGGGCCCCGTAGACGCGGCCCGGCATGATCGCGACCTTCTCGACCTCCACCAGCTCCCGCTGGAGCGCCTCCTCGTCGATCCCGAGCGGGCGCAGGTCGATCCAGGCCAGATAGCCGGCCTGCGGAGGCGTCCAGCTCACCCCCGGCAGCCCCTCCGCGAGCCGCTCCTCGACGAACCGCATGGTGCCCGCCACATACGCCCTCAGCTCGTCCAGCCACGGCGCGCCCTGCCGGTACGCGGCGACATGGGCGGTCATCGAGAGCACCGCCGGCGAGGCGAGACCCTCGCCCGTCTCCATCCGGCGGATGAACTCCGCCCGCTCGTCGGGGTCGCCGATGATCCCGTAGGAGCCGGTCAGCGCCGGGAAATTGAAGGCCTTCGTGCCGGAGGTGATCAGGGCCCACCGCCGGCCGCGACCCGGCTCCGCGAAGCGGAGCCACGGGAGGTGCCGCTGCCCGTCGGCCACCAGGTCCGCGTGGATCTCGTCGCTGACGACCGCGACCCCGTGGAGCTCGGCGAGCCGCGCGAACTCCGCGAGCTCCTCCTCCCGCCACACCCGGCCCGTCGGGTTGTGCGGCGAGCAGAGCAGCAGCATCGTGCTGTCCGGCTTCGCCAGCTCCGCCTCCAGCGCCTCGGTGTCCCCGACCGGCACCCCTCGCAGCTCGCGCCCCAGCCCGGTGACCGCCTTGCGGAAGCCGTCGTACGTCGGCGTGTGCACCACCACGCCGTCGCCGGGCGCGGTCCACATCTGGAGCAGCTGCGAGAGCTGGCTGAGCACGGACGGGGCGTAGACCAGCGTCTCGATGTCGAGCGCGGTGTCGTGACGCGTCGCGTACCAGTGGCGTATCGCCGCACGGAAGTCGCCGATCCGCCAGTCCGTGTAGCCGAAGACCCCGTGCTCGACCCGTGCGCGCAGGGCATCGAGGACCTCCGGCGGGGAGGCGAAGTCCATGTCGGAGATGGTGAAGGGGAGCAGCTCGCCGACGCCGAAGCGGTCCGCGATGCCGTCCCACTGGACCGAACAGGTGCCCCGGCGGTCAATCTCACGGTCGAAGTCGTACGTCGTCACTCAGTCCTCCTGGAGACACGGAAAAGCCCGGCACCACAGGGTGCCGGGCCTTTCCACCACTGACTAACGCTTATTTCACTTCAGCTTCGTGCCGGTCGAGCGCAGCGCGGCGCACGCCTCGGTCACACGCACGGCCATGCCGGCCTCGGCGAGCTTGCCCCAGGTCCGCGGGTCGTAGGTGGACTTCTTGCCGACCTCGCCGTCGACCTTCAGGACGCCGTCGTAGTTCTTGAACATGTGGTCGGCGACCGGACGCGTGAAGGCGTACTGGGTGTCGGTGTCGAGGTTCATCTTCACGACGCCGTTCTCCAGCGCGGTGGCGATCTCCTCGGCGGAGGAGCCGGAGCCGCCGTGGAAGACGAAGTCGAACGGGTTGGCCTTGCCGAAGCGCTCGGCGACGCCCGCCTGCAGGTCCTTGAGCAGCTCGGGACGGAGCACGACGTTGCCCGGCTTGTAGACGCCGTGCACGTTGCCGAAGGAGGCGGCCAGCAGGTAGCGGCCCTTCTCGCCCAGGCCCAGGGCCTCGGCGGTGCGGATCGCGTCGTCGACGGTGGTGTACAGCTCGTCGTTGATCTCGTGGGTGACGCCGTCCTCCTCGCCACCGGTCGGGGTGATCTCGACCTCGAGGATGATCCGGGCGGCGGCGGCCTTGGCCAGCAGCTCCTGGCCGATGGCCAGGTTGTCGGCGAGGGTCTCGGCGGAGCCGTCCCACATGTGCGACTGGAAGAGCGGGTTCCGACCGGCCTTGACGCGCTCGGCGGAGATGTCGAGCAGCGGACGGACATAGCCGTCCAGCTTGTCCTTCGGGCAGTGGTCGGTGTGCAGCGCGACGGTGATGTCGTACTTGGCGGCGACGATGTGCGCGAACTCGGCCAGGGCGACGGCGCCCGTGACCATGTCCTTGTTGTGCTGGCCGCCCAGGAACTCGGCGCCACCGGTCGAGATCTGGATGATGCCGTCGCTCTCGGCCTCCGCGAAGCCACGCAGCGCGGCGTGCAGAGTCTGGGAGGAGGTCACGTTGATGGCCGGGTAGGCGAACTTGCCTGCCTTCGCCCGGTCGAGCATCTCGTTGTAGACCTCGGGGGTTGCGATGGGCATTCGTCCGCTCCTTGTGATGTGCGGGTGGGTGCGTTACTAGACCCTGACCTGGGGCGACGTCATCGTCGGGGCCCATCTTTCCAGACTCTTCCGCGGACACCAGGAGCAAGGGGCGGAGCGTTTCACGTGAAACACTCCGCCCCTTGCCAAAGCCGCAGGTCAGCGCCGCCGCCGGGCGGCACCGGGACCTAAGTCACGACTTCGCCTCGATCACCCGGCGTCGATCAGGCCAGACCCAGCTCGTCGAGCGCGAAGGCGTAGAGGTACGGCACGCCCGCGGTGGTGCTGATCTTCTCGCCCGCGCCCGTCGCCCGGTCCACGATCGTGGCGACCGCGACGACCTCGGCACCGGCCGCACGCGCCGCCTCGACGGCGGTGAGCGGGGAGCCGCCGGTGGTGGAGGTGTCCTCGACGATCAGAACCCGGCGGCCCTTGATGTCCGGACCCTCGACCTGGCGCTGCATCCCGTGGGCCTTGGCGGCCTTACGGACGACGAAGGCGTCCAGACGCTTTCCCTGGGCGGCGGAGGCGTGCAGCATCGCCGTCGCGACCGGGTCGGCACCGAGGGTCAGACCGCCCACGGCGTCGAACTCCAGCTCCGCGGTCAGGTCGAGCATGACCTGACCGACGAGCGGAGAGGCGGCTCCGTCCAGCGTGATCCGGCGCAGATCGACGTAGTAGTCGGCCTCCAGCCCCGAGGAGAGGGTCACCTTGCCGTGCACCACGGCCTTGTCCTTGATCTGCTGGAGCAGGTCAGCGCGTACGTCAGTCATGCTCATGAGCTTAAAGCCGCCGCCAGGCGAGCGTGGCCGCGATCTCCAGCGGCTCGATCGGCGTCACGTGGTGCGGGAGGGTGTTGAGCCCGTTCGGCGGGCCGGACTGCGGCTCCACACAGACCGCCGCCTCCTGCTCGTCGTAGATCACCACCCATGTGCTCCGGCTGGTCACCTTCAGCTCCAGCTGCTCCGGCCAGGTGAGGGTGACGTCGACACCGCCGGGCATGCCGAAGCAGTCGTCCCAGGGGCCCGGGGCCGGGGCGATCCGGCGCCCGGTGGGGAGGTGGTCCTCGCCGCGCTCCTCCTGCCAGTCGGGCGTGAAGTCGATACGTACGGGAGCACCGCCGTCCAGGCTGCGGTTGAACCAGGGGTGCCAGCCGGCCTGCGCCGGGAAGGAGTCGGCGAGGGTCTCCACACCGAGCTGCACGGTGAGGCTCTCCTCGGTGAGGGCGAAGGTCTGGGTGACCCGGCCGGTGTACGGCCACGGGTCGCCCAGCTCGTAGGTGAACGCCGCCGTGCGTCCGTCGTCGTCCGCCGTCCGGGCGGGCTTCCAGACGGAGTCGCGGCCGGTGCCGTGGATGGCGTGCGGCGGAGAGTTGAGAGGCATCTGGTGCTTCACACCGCCGTTGCGGAACTGCCCCAGCTCGATCCGCCCGCACCAGGGCACCATCGGGAAGCAGCCGTACCGCTCGCCCTGGCGCAGCAGCTCCGTGCCGCCGATGCGCAGGCTCTCGATGCGGCAGCCGTTGTCGGGGTTGATGGTCAACTCGGCGTCGCCCGCCGTCAGTCGCGTCTGCTTGCTCACGCCCCGACAGTAGACGGGGATCAGCGCCGGCGGCGCAGCGCCCGGCCGACGACCACCGCGGAGGCGAGCGCGAGGGCGGCGGCGGGGGCGATCCAGCGCAGGGTGGCGCCGGCGGAGGTCGACTCCGGCGCGGGGACGGGGGCGTACCGGCCGCGCGGCGGGGCGTGGTCGACCTCCTCGGCGCTCCGTCCGATCATCGTGCGCCGGGCGTGGGCGGCCTCGGCGGCCGGGGGCTCGGCGGGGTACTCGACGGGGGCGTCCTCGAAGTCCCCGCCCTGGAACGGGTCGAGGGAGGGCGGGGGGACGGGCGTCTCGAAGACCGACGGACGGTGGGGCTCCTCGACGCCGTCGTCGACACCGTCGCTGTCGCTGTCGGCCTCCTCGTCGTCGATCGCGTCCATGGCATCGTCCACGGACTCGGGCCCGGACAGGGACCCGGACGCGGACTCGCGCTCGGACTCCGGCCCGGCCCCGGACCCGGTCGTCTCGGTCCCGGTCGTCTCGGACCCGGTCGTCCCGGACCCGGTCGTCTCGGTCCCGGTCGTCTCGGTCCCGGTCGTCCCGGTCCCGGCACCGGCGGTTTCCGCCCCGGACGCGTCGTCGGACTCCTTCACCGCCCGGCCGTTCACCGCCCGGCCGTTCTCTGCGCCGCCGTGCTGCGCCGCCGCGGCCAGACTCTCCACGAACTTGCCGATCAGCCGCTGGGCCGCCGCCTCCCGGGCCTCCTCGGAGAGGTCGGAGAGCCGGCCCGCGCCCTTCACGGCGCCGGTGAAGGCGAGCGTCGTACCGTCGGCCACCGGGGTGAGCGCGATCGCCAGCGAGAGCTGCACCGAGCCCTTGCCGCGCACCTCGGTGCCCTTGCCCTCGACGGCGATCACACCGCCCCGTTCGGTCAGCCGCAGCGCGCCCCGGTAGGTGATCGTGTTGCCGCCGGCCCGGATCTTCAGCCGGCCGGCGAGCGGACCCTCCTCCGCGTCCTGCTGGAGACCGGGGACGCAGCGCGCCACCCGTGCGGGGTCCGCCAGGGTCACGCGGAGGACCTCGGCCGGTACCGGAACGAACACCTCATGCTCCATGGAAGCCGAGCCTACTCAGACCGGGCGTCGTCGTCGCCTGTTTGTCCCGGGTCCGCTGCGGCCGGCCCCCACGGTGTCAGCCGCCGTACCGCGGGTGGACCAGTGTCGAGGGCGGCGGCGGGGCGCCCCGGTCGTCCCGGGTCCGCTCGGCCGCCCGTGCCCCCGACACCAGGGCGTCGGCCGTCAGGGACCGGAGCCGGGGCACGTCGGCGGCGAGCCGCAGCTCGGGCGGGTAGGTGCCCGCGGCCGCGAGCAGATAGCCCCAGTCGCCTGCCCCCGTCCCCGTGCCCGTCCCCGTCTCCGTGCCCGCCGAACGGTCGGCCCGGTCGGGGCCCGCGGCGAGGTGCGCCCCGCGGCCGTGCGCGCTGTAGGCCCGGGTGGCGAAACCGGCGGCGCGCAGTGTGGAGTCCACCGTCCAGAAGGTGTGGGGGCGGGCGGATGCCGATCCGGCGTGCACGACGAGTCGTCCCTCGTCCGCGAGGACCCGGGCGGCCAGACCGTAGAACTCCTCGGAGTAGAGCTTCGTCCCGGCCGAGATCCCGGGGTCGGGCAGGTCCGAGATCACCACGTCGTACCGCTCGCGCGGGCCCTCGTCCACCCCGTCGGGGCCGGTCGCCGCCGTCTCGCGCAGCCAGCGGAAGGCGTCGTCGGCGGCGACCCGGACGCGCGGGTCGCGCAGGGCGTTGCCGTTGAGCGCGGCGAGTTCGGGGTGGTTCCGGGCGAGCCGTACGACTCCGGGGTCGACCTCGACGACGGTGACCGCGCGGACTCCGGCGTAGCGCAGCACCTCGCGCGCGGCGAGACCGTCGCCGCCTCCGATGATCAGCACGCGCGCGTGCGGCCCGTTCATCGCGGGGTGCACCAGCGACTCGTGGTACCGGGAGCCGTCCTCGCCGCCGGCCCTCAGCCGGCCGTCGACGAAGAGGTCGGGCGGACTGCCCCGCTCCCCCGTCACGACCACTTCCTGGAGCTCGGTCCGGACGGCGACGCGCACGCTGTCGCCGTACACCGCGCGGCGCGCGGCCCGTTCGAAGTCGTCGACGAGGACGGTGGCGGTGGCGAGGACGGCGAGGACGGCGAGGTTCGTACCGATCAGCAGCGCCCGGGAACGGGCGGTCAGGTCGCGCCGGAACAGCCACAGCACCAGGCCGCCGCCCGCCACCGCGTTCACCGCTCCGGTGACGAGCGCACCGGTGACCTGACCGAGCCAGGGCAGCAGCAGGAAGGGAAAGGCGAGCCCGCCGACGAGCGCGCCGACGTAGTCCGCGGCGAACAGGTCGGCGACGGTCCCCGCCGGATCGGCCGCCTTCTCCCTCTCCCGTACACCGGGGGAACGCGCCGACTCCGCCCGCTGGATCAGCGACATGAGCAGCGGGATCTCCGCCCCGATGAGGACCCCGATGGCCAGCGAGAACGCCACCAGGACGTACCGCGCCTCGCCCAGCCAGGCGAACGCCGCGTACAGCGCGAGGGCCGAGCAGCCTCCGATCAGCGCGAGTCCGCCCTCGACGAGCCCGAAGCCGACGGCGGCACGGCAGCGCAGCCGCTTGGCGAGCAGCGAGCCGACGCCCATCGCGAAGACCATCACGGACAGCACGACGGAGGCGTGGGTGACGGAGTCGCCGACCAGGTACGAGGCGAGGGCGACCAGTTCCAGCTCGTAGACGAGACCGCAGGCGGCGCAGACGAAGACGACGACGAGGACCGGAAACCGCACCGCTCTCGGCCGCACGGGCAGCCGCGTCACCCTCTTGGGTGGCATGGTCAGGGGCGGATCGATCATGTTCGTAACGCTACGTCACACATCTGTCGCCGCTTGTCACCCACACGAGTGCACATGGAGCTCCCGGGCGGCGCGTTACAGCGGAGCGGACATACGAACGCCGATCCGCGTCCGGGTGACCACCAACTGCCCTTCCTGCGGGTACGCGTGCCAGGTGCGCCACCGCACCTGACCCTCGTGACGCTGGGCCAGCATCGCGGTGAAGGCGTGCGGGGAGCCGGGAAACGTCCCCGCGAGGCCGTTGGGATGGTCGGCGACGAGGGCGAGCAACTCCTGGGCGCGGCCCGCGAAGGAGCCGTGCGAGAGCTTCTCGACGCGGGCGGCGAATTCGTACTCCCAGCCGCCGATGCGCTTGGAGACGCCCAGCGGCAGCGGCGTACTGCTGCCGGGCATACAGGCGACGGTCTCCGAGCAGTTGTGCTGCTCTTCCTCCAGAAGCACCTGGTGGGAGGCGCCGAGGAGCCGCAACTGCAGCTTGGCGCCCGTCAGTTCGAGGTCGAGTACGGCGAGGGCGGGCAGCGGCTCGCGCCCGAGGGCCCAGGCCAGGTCGGCCGCACGGGTATCGGTGTAGGAGGTCTTCAGGGTCGTGAGCATGGGTCGGCTCCGCAAACACGGTTTGACGGGTGGGCCGGGGGCGCCCGGGAGAAGGGTCCAACGGGGTGGGGGATCGCCGGCTCGGGTCCACACACGGTCCGAGGGCTGTCTCTTATCAAGGGCGAGGGAATCACGGACTTCGAGCGACTCGCAGCGCTTTTACCCAACTTGCCGTGGTTTCCATCCCCTTCGGGGACCCCACAGTTCAATTGTTCAATCGGATTCGACGAACGGTTCCAACACGAAGGTGCCCGGCTGATGTTGGAGCGGCCGGGCACCTGGGTGATCGCGAGGGCGACTGCCCCGTGTCAGTCGCCCCCGCCGCCACCCCCGCAGCCGCCTCCGCCGCCGCAGGACGAACCGCCCCCGCAGCCGCCTCCGCCGACGTCCGACCAGCCCCCACCGCGCCGTCGGCCGCCCCCGCGCCGTGCGCCGCCGACGGATGAGGCGATACCTGCCACCACGAACAGAATGATGACTCCGATGATCAGAGCTTCCATGTGTGACACCCCCGTAGGTCTTGTGTGACAGGGGGATGCCCCCCGCGCCCGCGGCCCAAAGCGCACTTGAGGAAGTCCAGAGCTTCACCGCAGGATGACGGGCATGACACGACCGCTGCTCAACCGCCGGCTCGCCGAGTTCGGGACGACGATCTTCGCCGAGATGTCCGCGCTCGCCGTCCGGACCGGGGCGATCAACCTCGGACAGGGCTTCCCCGACACCGACGGCCCCGAGGAGATCCGGGAGGCCGCGGTCCGGGCGCTGCGCGACGGGCGCGGCAACCAGTACCCGCCCGGCACGGGCGTACCCGAGCTGCGCACCGCCGTCGCCGAGCACCAGCTGAAGCGGTACGGCCTCGTCTACGACCCCGACCGCGAGGTCCTCGTCACGGCGGGCGCGACCGAGGCGATCGCCGCCGCGCTGCTCGCCCTCGTCGAGCCCGGCGACGAGGTGATCGCCCTGGAGCCGTACTACGACTCGTACGCCGCGTGCATCGCGATGGCGGGCGGCACGCGCGTCCCCGTCACCCTCCGCCCCCACGAGGGCGCCTACCGTCTGGACCTGGACGAGCTGCGGGCCGCCGTCACCGACCGGACCCGGCTGATCCTGCTCAACACCCCGCACAACCCGACAGGCACCGTCCTCACCCGCGCCGAACTGACCGCGATCGCCGAGCTCGCCGTCGCCCGCGATCTGCTCGTCGTCACCGACGAGGTGTACGAGCACCTGGTCTTCGACGACGCCGAACACCTGCCGATCGCGAGCCTGCCGGGGATGCGGGAGCGCACGGTCACCATCGGCTCGGCCGGCAAGACCTTCTCCTTCACCGGCTGGAAGGTCGGCTGGATCACCGCGAGCCCGGAGCTCACCTCCGCCGTCCGGTCCGCCAAGCAGTTCCTCACGTACGTGGCGTCCGGGCCGTTCCAGTACGCCGTCGCCGAGGCCCTGCGCCTGCCCGACACGTACTTCGACACCCTGCGGGCCGACCTGCGCACCAAGCGCGACCTGCTGAGCGACGGCCTGACGCAGGCGGGCTTCGAGGTCTACCGCCCGGCCGGGACCTACTTCGTCACCACCGACATCCGCCCCCTCGGCGAGTCCGACGGCTTCGCCTTCTGCCGCGCCCTGCCGGAGCGGGCGGGTGTGGTGGCGATCCCCAACGCCGTCTTCTACGACCACCGCGCGGAGGGTGAGCCGTTCGTCAGGTTCGCGTTCTGCAAGCGCGTCGACGTCCTGGAGGAGGCGGTCTCCCGCCTCAAGGGCCTCGCGGGCTGACGGGCGGGGTGCCGGCGGGGTGCCAGCGGGGTGCCGGCGGGGTGCCGGCGGGGTGCCGGCGGGGATTTTTCACCCGGTGGGCCCCGCGCTCGCGCGCGCTTCCTCCGTGCCGCGCCGATGGTCGGGTAGACCGATTTGTCGGGCTGATCCCGGATCGCGGGCCGCTCTCGATTCCCGTGCGCACGGAGGTGCACCCTGTCCGCCGAGACTCTCGACCGCCGGGCCACGACCGCCGGCGCCCGGAGCGTCCCCCGCTGGCGGGCCTCGCTGTACCGGGCCGCCCCCGCACTCGGGCTGTTCGCCGCGGCCCGGCTGACCGGGATGCTGGTGCTCGCGGCCTGGGCCTGGCACCTCGGCCGCTCACCGCGCGCCCTGCTCGCCACGTCCTGGGACTCGGACTGGTACACCCGGATCGCCGCGCACGGCTACGGCCACACGCTCCACTGGCCCGACGGCGTCGTCCAGTCCGACCTCGCGTTCTTCCCGCTCTACCCCGCCCTGGTACGCGCCGTCACCACCGTCCTGCCCGTCGAGGGCGGCACGGCGGGGCTCCTCGTGTCCTGGCTCTCGGCCGGTGCCGCGGCGTGGGGGATCTACCTGATCGGCGAGCGGCTCCACGGACGGCCCACCGCCGTCCTGCTCGTGCTGCTCTGGGGCCTGCTGCCGCACTCGATCGTGCTGTCGATGGCGTACACCGAGCCGCTGATGACGGCCCTGGCAGCCTGGTCGCTGTACGCGCTGCTCACCGGCCGCTGGCTCTGGGCGGGCACCCTGGCCGCGCTGGCCGGCCTGTCCCGCCCCAACGGCGTCGCCGTCGCGGCCGCGGTCCTGGTCGCGGCGGGGTGCGCACTGTGGCGCGGGCGCGGGCGCGGCCGGGGCGGTCCGCGGGTCTGGGCCGGTGCCGTGCTGGCACCGGCCGGCTGGCTCTCGTACCTGCTCTGGGTGGGCGCCCGGCGCGGGGATCTGCTCGGCGGCTACTTCGCCGTCCAGGACGGCTGGACCTCCCGCTTCGACCTCGGACGCGGCGCTCTGCGCTTCGTCCTGGAGATGCTGCGGGGGCCGACGCAGTTCGGCTTCGTGATGGCGCTGCTGATCACGGGCGCGGGGGTGCTGCTCTTCGCCCTGCTCGCGCTGGTGGAGCGGCCGCCGCTGCCGGTCCTGGTCTACACGGCGGTGCTCGTGGTCATCACGGTCGGCGGCTCCGGCTTCTTCGAGTCCAAGCCGCGCTTCCTGCTGCCCGCGTTCCCGCTGCTCCTCCCGCTGGCGCGGGCACTGACGAAAGCCCGGCCGAGGGCCGCGATCGTGGTGATCGCGGCGCTGGCCGGGCTGTCGTTCGGCTTCGGTGCGTACGCGCTGACGCTCGCACACATGGCCCTCTGAGGGGCCGGGGGCCGGTGCCGGCCCCGTGGCGGCTCAGGCCTCGTCGCCGTCGGAGGACTTGTCCTCCGGGGACTCCAGGCCGAACTGCTCCACGAGCCACTTGTCGAACTCGATCGAGGCGCGGACCCAGCTGACGGTGGAGGACACGAAGTGCTCCAGCGCGACGCCGGTGCCGATCAGCATCTGCGCCTCACCGATGAGGCGGAGGGTGGCGGAGCCGTCCTCCTCCTCGTGCAGGTGGGTGTAGACCTTGGGCCACAGGGTGCGGCGGTTCCAGTCGTCGATCGCGTCGAGAACCTTGGCGCGGTCGTCGGCCGAGTGCGGGCGGTCGTAGAACGTCCGCACCGAGAAGACACGCTGGTCCTCCTCGCCGCGGAACATGAAGTACGTCCGGAACTCCTCCCACGGCGCCGCGAGGTCACCCTCGTCGTCGACGACGTACTTCAGCTCCATCTGGTCCAGGAGCTGCTTGACCAGATCCTGGTCGGGGACGACGGGGCCCGCCGGTCCTGCGGCCTGAGGCTGGGGCTGGCCCCCGAAATTCGGAATCGAGGACGGGTCGATGCTCACCGTGAATATCCCTTCGTACGGTTGACGCCATCCTCCCCCATGCCGGGCGGTACGGCGCAAGCCCCGGCTCCCGCGATCCGCTGCGGGCTGACAAGATCTGGTTCCTATGGGGGAAAAAGTGAGGCCGCGTGCCCGCACCTGGGTCTGGGTGTCGGTGCTGGTATCGATCTTCTGCGGGGGGCCGGTCGCCCTGCTGGCCTGGGGAGCGATGGCCTTCAGCGAGGCCGGCGAGGCGCAGCCGGTCGACTGCGCGGACGCCATGGAATGGGCACAGGCGACCTTGCCGAAGAGCGCCGTGGAGCCCCGGTGCACCACGGCGAGCTGGCTGGACACCCAGGTCACGGCCGACTTCCGGATGCCACGCCCCGAGGCGGCGCAGTGGCTGGCCGGGACCTACCCGGGCACGGAACCCGACAAGCCCCAGTTCTGCGACCACGACCTGTGCCTGAACGTGCAGTACGGCGGTGAGGCCGGGCCGGGCGGCCCGGTCGCGGTCGATGTGACCGTGACGTACGAGGGCGAGTCCGCCCTCGTACATCTGCTGGCCTTCGACACCTGATCGCGTCCCGCTGCTGCGCGGCGCCTTACTGCGCGGCGCCCACGATCAGCCCGTCCTCGAAGCGGTCCACCCGGACCGTGTCGCCGTCACGGACCTCGCCCGCGAGGATCTCCTTGGCGAGCCTGTCGCCGATGGCCGTCTGGATCAGACGGCGCAGCGGCCGGGCACCGTACGCCGGGTCCATGCCCTCGTCGGCCAGCCAGGCCAGCGCGGCCGGCGTGACCTCCAGCGTGAGCCTGCGTTCGGCGAGCCGCTTGGCGAGCCGGTCGATCTGGAGCTGCGCGATCCGCCCCAGCTCGGTCTTGTCGAGCGCGGAGAAGACCACCAGGTCGTCGAGCCGGTTGAGGAACTCCGGCTTGAAGGAGGTCCGCACCACCTCCAGGACCCGCTGCTTCTTCTCGTCCTCCCCGGTCAGGGGGTCGACCAGGTACTGGCTGCCCAGGTTGGAGGTGAGGATCAGGATGGTGTTGCGGAAGTCGACCGTCCGCCCCTGTCCGTCGGTGAGCCGGCCGTCGTCGAGGACCTGGAGCAGGATGTCGAAGACCTCCGGGTGCGCCTTCTCCACCTCGTCGAGCAGGACCACGCTGTACGGGCGGCGGCGGACCGCCTCCGTGAGCTGGCCGCCCTCCTCGTAGCCGACGTAGCCGGGAGGCGCGCCGACGAGCCGGGCGACGGAGTGCTTCTCGCCGTACTCCGACATGTCGATGCGGACCATGGCCCGCTCGTCGTCGAAGAGGAAGTCGGCGAGCGCCTTCGCCAGCTCGGTCTTGCCGACGCCGGTCGGGCCGAGGAAGAGGAAGGAGCCGGTGGGACGGTCGGGGTCGGCGATCCCGGCGCGCGTACGGCGTACGGCGTCGGAGACGGCCCGTACGGCCTCGGTCTGGCCGATGAGCCTCCGGCCCAGCTCGTCCTCCATGCGCAGCAGCTTCTGCGTCTCGCCCTCCAGGAGGCGGCCGGCGGGGATGCCGGTCCAGGCACCGACCACGTCCGCGATGTCGTCGGGGCCGACCTCCTCCTTGACCATCGTGTCCTTCGAGACCTCCTGCTCGGCCTCGGACGCCTCCTCCAGCTCGCGTTCGAGCGTGGGGATCTCGCCGTAGAGCAGCTGGGAGGCGGTGTCGAAGTCGCCGTCGCGCTGCGCGCGCTCGGCGCGGCCGCGCAACTCGTCGAGCTGCTCCTTGAGCTCGCCGACGCGGTTGAGGGACTGCTTCTCCTTCTCCCAGCGGGCGGTCAGCCCGCGCAGCTCCTCCTCGCGGTCGGCGAGGTCGCGGCGGAGCTTCTCCAGACGCTGCTTGCTGGCGTCGTCGGACTCGCTCTTGAGCGCCAGCTCCTCCATCCGCAGCCGGTCCACGGAGCGCTGGAGCTCGTCGATCTCGAGGGGCGAGGAGTCGATCTCCATCCGGAGCCGGGAGGCCGCCTCGTCGACGAGGTCGATGGCCTTGTCGGGGAGGAAGCGGGAGGTGATGTACCGGTCGGAGAGGGAAGCGGCGGCCACGAGCGCGGAGTCGGCGATCTGGACCTTGTGGTGGGCCTCGTACCGGCCCTTGAGTCCGCGCAGGATCGCGATCGTGTCCTCGACGCTCGGCTCGGCGACCAGGACCTGCTGGAAGCGGCGCTCCAGGGCGGGGTCCTTCTCGATCCGCTCGCGGTACTCGTCGAGGGTCGTCGCGCCGACCATGCGCAGCTCGCCGCGGGCCAGCATCGGCTTCAGCATGTTGCCGGCGTCCATGGCCGAATCGCCGCCTGCGCCCGCGCCGACGACGGTGTGCAGCTCGTCGATGAAGGTGATGATCTGGCCGTCACTGGCCTTGATCTCGGAGAGGACGGTCTTCAGCCGCTCCTCGAACTCGCCGCGGTACTTGGCGCCCGCGACCATCGCGCCGAGGTCGAGCGAGACCAGCCGCTTGTCGCGGAGGGACTCGGGGACGTCGCCCTTCACGATGCGCTGCGCGAGGCCCTCGACGACGGCGGTCTTGCCGACGCCGGGCTCGCCGATGAGGACCGGGTTGTTCTTGGTGCGGCGGGAGAGCACCTGGACGACGCGCCGGATCTCCTGGTCGCGCCCGATGACGGGGTCCAGCTTCCCTTCGCGCGCGGCGGCCGTGAAGTCCGTGCCGAACTTCTCCAGCGCCTTGTACTGACCCTCCGGGTCGGGTGTGGTCACCCGGCGTCCTCCCCTGCTCTTCTCGAACGCGTCCAGCAGCTTCTTCGTGCCGGCCCCCTGCTGGGCCAGCACCTCGCCCGCCTGCCCGCCCTTCGCCGCGATCCCGATGAGCAGGTGCTCGGTCGAGAGGTACTCGTCCCCGAGCTCCTTGGCCTGCCTGGCGGCCTCGGCGATCACGGCGAGCAGCTCGCGGTCGGGCTGCGGCGGCGCGACCGTGGAGCCGGTCACGCTGGGCTCGGCGGCGAGCAGCCGCTCCGCTCCGGACCGTACAGCCGCCTGGTCCGCCTCGACGGCGGCGAGCAGGTCGACGATGTTCTCGTTGTCCTGACCGGCCAGAAGCGCCAGCAGCAGATGCGCAGGGGTCAGGTCGGGGTGTCCCGCGGACACGGCGCGGCTGGTCGCCGCGTTGATCGCGTCCCGGCTCCTGTTGGTCAGTTCGGCGTCCACGTGCGCTGTCTCCTCCTCGACGTCCGGCTACACACGGTCCATGACTCATCCAGCGTACACAAAGTTGAGTCTATTCCGCTCAAGGTGTCGGAAGGAGCCGCCTCACGGGTAGGTTCCGGGCATGGCGACTGACCCGCGGAACCCCGACGACGCGTATCTCGGCTTCTGGCGCGAGTACCACATGTCCACCCTGACGACCCCGCGCGCGGACGGCACGCCGCACGTGGTGGCCGTGGGAGTGACGTACGACCCCGAGGGCGGCGAGAACGGCATCGCCCGGGTCATCACCAACAAGCACAGCCGCAAGGTCGCCAACGTCCTGGCGGCCGGCGCGGACGGCGCGCGCGTGGCCGTCTGCCAGGTGGACAAGGGGCGCTGGGCGACGCTGGAGGGCGTGGCCCGCATCCGTACGGAGCCGGACGTCGTCGCCGACGCGGTCGACCGGTACGCGACGCGCTACGGCCGGGTCCCGGCACCCAACCCCGACCGGGTCGTCATCGAGATCGCGCTGACCCGGGCCATGGGCCGGGCCTGACCCGGTGAGGTGCTCGGCGGGGGGCTTACGGGGTGAGAGTGTCCGGGCACAGCACAGCGGCGCCATCGCGTTTCAGGTCCGCGATGGCGCCGCTGTGTGGGGGAAGCACCTGAGCGATCTACAACGACGGGGGAACCGCTCAGGCACTGCGGGGGGTGGCGGTGATGGTCTCGGACTCGACGAGCTGGTGGTCACGCTGGTCGAGATTGACGAAGATCATGCCGTACCGGATGGCACAGCGGACGGGCTGAGGGGCGCCACGGGGCTTCCGGAGACATCGGTAGGCGCGAATATCCTCATCGTCCCCGCGCGTGATGATGATCGGCTCACCGAAGAGGGTGACCATCAACGAATCGCCACCGTGCGGCACGGCTGTGACGAGGTCGATGAAATGCCACCCGGAGCGGTAAGCGGCCGCCATCTCACGCCGGAATCGAGGATCTTCGGGAACCGTCATGCCCGCACGGACTCCCAACCAGGGTCGGAGTCGGCCGGCGCTGCGCCCCAGCCCGGGTCGCCCGCCTTGGCGACGACCTGCTGCGGAGCGAGGCCCCAGCCCGGATCATCGGTGGCTGCCACCGCGCCGACCGCGGCAGCAGCTATGAACGCGACACCAACTACGGTGCGTATGAGCTTCTTGGCCATGACCGAGCAACCTCACTTGGTGTGTATCTCCTGCTCCCCCGCAGGCACGACGATGGCTCACTCCTCACGTTTCCACCACTGGCTCAATGCATCATGTTCCTGTATCGGAAAAGCCTGGGGGTGTACATATGCGAATAGAACCGGATAAAACGGGGCATCCTCATACGCACGCCGAGCTGTGCGAAGCGGGCACACGGGTCTATAAAGAGGCCCTGCGTACGGGACGAATCGCCCGGTCGGACATCGAATCGACGCCCTGCCTGATGGACCTCGATCTCCTTCGGCCCGACCCCGACGACGTCCAGTGGCTCCGGCCGGTTCCCCCCTCGGCCGCGCTGGCCCGACTGCTGCTCCCGATCGAGAAGGAGATCCAGGAGCGTAGGCGTCTCAGCATCGAACTCTCCGACGCGTTCGAGCCATTCATGTCGGTCAGCGTCCAGGACCCCTCGACCACCCACGCGATCACCGTCCTGGAGGGTCTCACGAGGATCAACACCTCCCTGGACCGCGTGGTGGCCGAATGCTCCTCCGAGCTGCTGACCGTGCAGCCCGGCAGCGGCCGCAGCGCCCACACCTTCGGCGAGGCCCTCCGCCGCGTCAGGCCGCTCCTCGGCCGCGGCATCAAGATGCGGACGCTCTATCAGCACACCGCACGGCACCAGCCGATCACCCTGGCCTATCTCGAACGCATCGGCCCCGCGGTCGAGGTCCGCACGCTCGAGGAGATCATCGACCGGCTCATCATCGTGGACCGCAAGGTCGCCTTCGTCCCCGCCAGCCGGGACCGCCAGGTCGCCCTGGAACTGCGCCACACCGGCCTCGTCGAGTACCTCGTCGGCGTCTTCGAGCAGTTCTGGCTCCAGGCCATCCCCCTGGACAACCCGGTCACCTACGAGCCGCCGCTGGACGGCATCAGCGGCATCCAGCGCTCCATCGCCAAACTCCTCGTCGAGGGCCACGTCGACGAGGCCATCGCCCGCCGGCTCGGCATGAACGTCCGCACCTGCCGCGCCCACATCGCCAAGCTCGCCTCCGCCCTCGGGAGCGGGAGCCGGGCGCAGCTCGGCTACCTCATCGCCCAGTCCGGAATCCTGGAGCAGGAACACTGACCGTGTACGTACAGATCGACCTGGACGGCCCCGCGGGGACGCTGCGCGTCTCCGGGTACGACATGCCCACCGTGGAACTCGTGCGCGCGCCGGGCGACGAGCCCGACCCGCTCATCCCCATCGGCACCCGCGCCGCCGGCCGGCTCACCCTCACCGCCGACGGCGCGCCCGCCCGCATCCGGCCCGGCCGCGGGCGGCTCCTGCGGCGCTCGTACCGGGTCGACGCCGTGGTCTCGGGCACCCGCTACCGGCTCGTGCCCTGCTCGTACGTGGAGAGCCGGCTGCTCCGCGACGGGCGCCCCCTGGGCACCCTGGAGTCCTCGGGGGACGGCAAGGTGGACGCGGAGTGGGCGCCCGGCGCCGGACCCGAACCGCTGGACCGGGCCGTCGGCACCGCGCTCGCCGCCGCCTTCGGCACGGGCGCGGCGCCCTGGTGGGACACGGCGACGAACATCGTGGCCGAACTCATCCCGTAGCGCGCGCAACGCCGCACGCACGCATGCACGCGCACGCATGCACGCACGGCGAGGCCCCCTCCGCTTCTCGCGGAGGGGGCCTCGCCGTACAGAAGGTTCCGGCCGGGACTACTCGGGGCGCTTGGGGCGCCACACGACCAGCGCGCTCGCCTGCTGGACGTCCGTGTACGGGACCAGGTCGCGCCGGTACGAGGCGTGCACCTGCGCCTCGCGCTGGCGCATCGCCGACGCCGCGCCCTCGACGGCCGCCGACAGCTCGGCCACCCGCTGCTGGAGCGCCGCGACCTGGTTCTCCAGCTCGATGATGCGCTTGATGCCCGCCAGGTTGATGCCCTCGTCCTGCGACAACGCCTGCACCGTACGGAGCAGTTCGATGTCACGGGCCGAGTAGCGCCGTCCCCGGCCCGCCGTGCGATCGGGCGAGACCAGGCCGAGGCGGTCGTACTGACGCAGCGTCTGCGGGTGCAGACCCGACAGCTGGGCCGCCACCGAGATGACGTACACCGGCGTCTCGTCGGTCAGTTCGTACGGATTACGGCTGCGTCCCGGTCTGCTGTCCATCGGGTCAAGCTCCCTTCGCGGCCTGGAACAACTCTGCCCTGGGGTCCTCGCCCGCCGTCGCCTCACGGTAGGTCTCGAGGGCCTCACGGGCCTTGTCGTCGAGCTCCTTGGGCACCGCGACCTCCACCGTCACCAGCAGGTCGCCGCGGGTGCCGTCCTTGCGGACCGCGCCCTTGCCGCGGGCGCGCATCGTCCGGCCGTTGGGGGTGCCGGCCGGAAGCTTCAGCGTCACCGCCGGGCCGCCCAGCGTCGGGACCTTGATGTCGCCGCCGAGCGCCGCCTCGTCGAACGTGACGGGCACGGTGACGGTCAGGTTGTCGTCCTTGCGGCCGAAGACCGGGTGGGCGTCGACGTGCACGACCACGTACAGGTCGCCGCTCTGGCCGCCGCGCTCGCCCGGAGCGCCCTTGCCGCGCAGCCGGATCCGCTGCCCGTCGGAGACACCGGCGGGGATGCGGACCTGCATGGTGCGGGAGGACTTGGCCCGGCCGCTGCCCTTGCAGACCTCGCAGGGGGTCTCGGCGATGAGGCCGCGCCCCTTGCAGTCCACGCACGGGTCGGTGAGCGAGAACGAGCCACTGCCGCCGCGCGAGACCTGGCCGGTGCCGACGCAGGTCGGGCACACCCGGGGCGTGCCGTTCTTGTCGCCGGTGCCCGAACAGGCCTTGCAGGGCGCCTGGGAGGACATCCGCAGGGGCACGGTCGCGCCGTCCACGGCCTCGGTGAAGCTGAGCGTCACCTCGGACTCGATGTCCTGGCCGCGGCGCGGCTGCGTACGCGTGCCCGCGCCGCCGCCCGCGCCCCGGTTGAACAGTCCGCCGAAGACGTCGCCGAGACCGCCGCCGAAGCCGCCGGCCCCGCCGCCCGCACCGCCGGGGCCCTGGGCGCCGCCGAAGAGGTCACCCAGGTCGAAGTTGAAGTTGCCGCCGCCCGGCCCTCCGGAACGGAAGCCTCCGTTGCCGAAGAGCGCACGGGCGTCGTCGTACTCCTTGCGCTTCTTGGGGTCGCCGAGGACGTCGTTCGCCTCGGAGATCTCCTTGAAGCGCGCCTCGGCGCTGGTGTCGCCCTTGTTGGCGTCCGGGTGGTTCTCGCGGGCGAGCTTCCGGTACGCCTTCTTGATCTCGGCGTCGGTGGCGTCCTTGGGGACGCCGAGAACCTTGTAGTAGTCCTTCTCGACGAAGTCCTTCGTACTCATCGACGTCCCTCCTTCCGGACCGCTCCGGTGATCGTCGCGCTAGCCCTCCTCGGGGCCACCGCTCTCCTCGTCCGCCGACTTCTCGTCCTTCGCGGCCGGCGTCGCCCCGGGCTGGGGCTCGGCCACCGCCACGCGCGCGGGCCGGATGGTCCGCTCGCCGATCCGGTACCCAGGCTGCAGGATCGCCACGCAGGTCGTCTCGGTGACGTCCGGTGCGTAACTGTGCATCAGGGCCTCGTGGATCGTCGGGTCGAAGGGCTCGCCCTCCTTGCCGAACTGCTGCAGCCCCATCTTGGCGGCCACCGTCTCCAGCGACTCGGCGACCGACTTGAAGCCGCCCACCAGCTCGCCGTGGTCCCGTGCCCGGCCGATGTCGTCGAGCACGGGCAGCAGCTCCGTCAGAAGGCCCGCGACCGCGATCTCCTTGACGGTGACACGGTCACGCTCCACCCGACGGCGGTAGTTCTGGTACTCGGCCTGAAGGCGCTGGAGGTCACCCGTGCGCTCGCTGAGCGCGCTGCGGACCTGGTCCAGCTGCGCCGTCAGGCCGGCCGTCTGTGCGGCGTCCCCGGCCGGGGCCGCCGAGCCCTCCTCCGCGGAGGGGGTCTCGGCGGCCTCGGCGGCGTCGTCGGCGCCGGAGGGGACGTCGGGCTTCTCCTCGAAGCCCGGGGTCTCCTCCGTCATCAGGCAGCGCCGCCCTTCGGCTTCTCGTCGTCGACGATCTCGGCGTCGACGACGTCGTCGTCGGCCTTGGCCTCACCCTGCGGGGCGTCGCCGCCGGCGGCCTGCGCGGCCTGGGCGTCGGCGTACATGGCCTGGCCGAGCTTCTGGGAGACGGCCGCGACCTTCTCGGTGGCCGTACGGATCTCCGCGGTGTCCTCGCCCTTGAGCTTCTCCTTCAGCTCGGCGACGGCGGTCTCGACCTCGGTCCTGACCTCACCGGGGACCTTGTCCTCGTTGTCCTTGAGGAACTTCTCCGTCTGGTAGACGAGCTGCTCGCCCTGGTTGCGGGACTCGGCGGCCTCGCGGCGGGCGTGGTCCTCGTCCGCGTACTTCTCGGCCTCTTCGCGCATCCGGTTGACCTCGTCCTTCGGCAGCGAGGAGCCACCGGTGACGGTCATCTTCTGCTCCTTGCCCGTGCCCAGGTCCTTCGCGGTCACGTGCATGATGCCGTTGGCGTCGATGTCGAACGCGACCTCGATCTGCGGGACGCCACGCGGGGCCGGCGGCAGACCGGTCAGCTCGAACATGCCGAGCTTCTTGTTGTACGCCGCGATCTCGCGCTCACCCTGGTAGACCTGGATCTGCACCGACGGCTGGTTGTCCTCGGCCGTCGTGAAGATCTCCGACCGCTTGGTCGGGATCGTGGTGTTGCGCTCGATGAGCTTGGTCATGATGCCGCCCTTGGTCTCGATACCAAGCGACAGCGGGGTCACGTCGAGGAGCAGGACGTCCTTGACCTCACCCTTGAGGACACCGGCCTGCAGGGCGGCGCCGATGGCGACGACCTCGTCCGGGTTCACACCCTTGTTGGCCTCCTGGCCACCGGTCAGCTCCTTGACGAGCTCGGCGACGGCCGGCATACGGGTGGAGCCACCGACGAGAACGACGTGGTCGATCTCGGACAGGTTGATGCCCGCGTCCTTGATGACGTTGTGGAACGGCGTCTTGCAGCGGTCCAGGAGGTCGGCGGTCAGCTGCTGGAACTGAGCGCGGGTGAGCTTCTCCTCCAAGTGCAGCGGACCCTCGGCGGAGGCCGTGATGTACGGCAGGTTGATCGACGTCTCGGTGGAGGACGACAGCTCGATCTTCGCCTTCTCCGCGGCCTCGCGGAGACGCTGGAGAGCCATCTTGTCCTTGGCCAGGTCGACGCCGTGGCCGTTGGCGAACTGCTTCACCAGGTAGTCGACGACACGCTGGTCCCAGTCGTCACCACCGAGGTGGTTGTCACCGTTGGTCGCCTTCACCTCGACGACGCCGTCACCGATCTCCAGGAGGGACACGTCGAACGTGCCGCCACCGAGGTCGAAGACGAGGATCGTCTGGTCGTCCTTGTCCAGGCCGTAGGCCAGGGCGGCCGCGGTGGGCTCGTTGACGATGCGCAGGACGTTGAGGCCCGCGATCTCGCCGGCCTCCTTGGTGGCCTGACGCTCGGAGTCGTTGAAGTACGCCGGGACAGTGATGACCGCGTCGACGACCTTCTCGCCCAGGTACGCCTCGGCGTCGCGCTTCAGCTTCTGCAGGATGAAGGCGCTCATCTGCTGCGGGTTGAAGGACTTGCCGTCGATGTCGATCTTCCAGTCGGTGCCCATGTGGCGCTTGACCGACCGGATGGTCCTGTCGACGTTGGTGACCGCCTGGCGCTTGGCGACCTCGCCGACGAGCACCTCACCGTTCTTCGCGAAGGCGACGACGGACGGCGTGGTCCTGGCGCCCTCGGCGTTGGTGATGACGGTGGGCTCGCCGCCTTCCAGAACGCTGACGACGGAGTTAGTCGTGCCCAGGTCGATGCCGACCGCACGTGCCATTTCAATTCCTCCAGCTGACTGACTTGAGTGGATCTGACTCAAGGATGCACGACGACCTTCGGCGCGTCAACAGACCTGAGTGGGGGTGGCTCAACTCTTCACCCTGGGAGTCACTCAAAGAGACGCAGGAAAGCCCGCCCGGGGCGCGTCATTCCCCGGTTCGGGGTCCTTCGCCATGAGAGAGTCCGGGGTGCCCCTGCCGGGCAAACCGGGCGTATCCCACGAATATCCCATGAATGTCACTCGAAAGGGTGTGGGGAATGACGGCCAAGCGCGCACTCGACCTCTTCGGCGGACTCGCCCTGCTGGCCGTCCTGTCCCCTCTGTTCGCCGCCGTCGCCCTCTCCCTCGCGGTCGCGACGGCGGGCGCCGGCGGGGTGCTGCGCCGCCGGACCGTCGCGGGCCGGGACGGGCGGGTCTTCACGATGCACACGTTCCGCACGAAGAGCCCGCTGGCCGGAATGCCCCTCCTGGTCCATGTCGTACGGGGGGAGATGTCGCTCGTCGGCCCCTGCCCGCTCACTCCCGGACACCGCGAGTGCGTGGGCGAGTCGCGCCGGAGACTGACGGTCCGGCCGGGAATGACGGGGCTCTGGCAGATCAGCGGGCGCTCGGAGCTGCCCTGGGAGGAGCGCGAGCTGCTCGACCTCCACTATGTGGACCATCACTGGCTCGGGATGGATCTGGCCATCCTGGCGCGTACGCTTCCAGCAGTCCGCAGACGTCGCGCGGCGAGCGCCTCCACGGCAGGGAGAACCCGGCCGGCAAGGCTTGCCTGAGCGACACAGATCACCGCAGGCGCCGCTACAGCGCGGAGCCGTGAAGGGGTAATCTCAGCACGGACTGAATAAGTTACCGCTTAGTAGCGCCGGACTCGCCACACTGGGGAGTGCAGGCGCTCCGCCTCGCAGGCCCGCCCGAGGAGCCCCTCATGCAACTCGCCGCGATCATCGTGTCGATCGCCATCACGGTGGTGGCCGTCGCGCTGTTCGGCCGCGCCATCGCGCAGATCTACCGCTTCGTGAAGCTCGGCCAGCCCGTGCCCGCGGGCACGCGCACCGGCGACCCCACACAGCGCACCATCACGCTGGTCAAGGAGTTCCTCGGCCACACCCGCATGAACCGCTGGGGCATCGTGGGCGTGGCGCACTGGTTCGTGGCCGTCGGCTTCTTCTCGCTGCTGCTCACCATCGTCAACGCGTTCGGCCAGCTCTTCCAGGCCGACTGGCTGATCCCGATCATCGGCGACTGGCTGCCGTACGAGATCTTCACCGAGTTCCTCGGTCTGATGACCGTCCTCGGCATCGTGACCCTCATCGTGATCCGGCAGCTCAACCGGCCGGGCGGGGCGGGCCGCAAGTCCCGTTTCGCGGGATCGAAGACCGGCCAGGCGTACTTCGTCGAGGCGGTCATCCTGATCGTCGGCGTCTGCATCATGACGCTGCGCGCCCTGGAGGGCGTCCAGCACCACGTGACGAGCTGGGAGCCGGGCTTCTTCGCCTCGTACCCGCTGATCGCGCTCCTCGACGGTCTCGACCTGAGCACGATCCAGCACCTCACCTACTTCTTCGCGGCGCTCAAGATCGTCACGTCCTTCACCTGGATGATCACGGTCTCGCTGAACACCAACATGGGTGTCGCCTGGCACCGCTTCCTCGGCTTCCCGAACATCTGGTTCAAGCGGAACGCCGACGGCTCCACCGCGCTCGGCGCGCTCCAGCCGATGACGACCGCGGGCAAGGAGATCGACTGGGAGGACCCGGCCGAGGACGCCGTCTTCGGTGTCTCCCAGGTCGAGCAGTTCTCCTGGAAGGGCATCCTCGACTTCTCCACCTGCACCGAGTGCGGCCGCTGCCAGTCGCAGTGCCCCGCCTGGAACACGGGCAAGCCGCTCTCCCCGAAGCTCCTGATCATGTCGCTGCGCGACCACGCGCACGCCAAGGCCCCGTACCTGCTGGCCGGCGGCGGCAAGGACATGGAGGGCAACGAGCAGGCGTCCGAGGAGCAGCTGGCCGGTGTGCCCGCCGCCGCCCTCGCGGAGGCCGAGCGTCCGCTGATCGGCACCGCCGAGGAGAACGGCGTCATCGACCCGGACGTCCTGTGGTCCTGCACCACCTGCGGCGCCTGCGTCGAGCAGTGCCCGGTCGACATCGAGCACATCGACCACATCGTCGACATGCGCCGCTACCAGGTGATGATCGAGTCCGCCTTCCCGAGCGAGGCCGGCACGATGCTCAAGAACCTGGAGAAGAAGGGCAACCCCTGGGGTCTGGCCAAGAAGCAGCGCGTCGAGTGGACCAAGGAGGTCGACTTCGAGGTCCCGATCGTCGGCAAGGACGTCGAGGACCTCACCGAGGTCGACTACCTGTACTGGGTCGGCTGCGCCGGCGCCCTGGAGGACCGGGCCAAGAAGACCACCAAGGCCTTCGCCGAGCTGCTGCACATGGCGGGCGTCAAGTTCGCGATCATGGGCGGCGAGGAGAAGTGCACCGGTGACTCGCCCCGCCGCCTGGGTAACGAGCCGCTGTTCCAGCAGCTCGGCCAGGAGAACGTCGCGATGCTGAACATGGCGTTCGGCGAGGACGACGAGGACGAGTCGACGAAGAAGCCGAAGTCGGCGAAGAAGATCGTCGCGACCTGCCCGCACTGCTTCAACACGATCGCGAACGAGTACCCGCAGCTGGGCGGCGAGTTCGAGGTCATCCACCACACGCAGCTGCTCCAGCACCTCATCGACGAGGGCAAGCTGATCCCGGTGACGCCGGTGGACGGCCTGATCACCTACCACGACCCGTGCTACCTGGGCCGCCACAACAAGGTCTACACGCCTCCGCGCGAGATCATGACGGCCGTCCCCGGCCTGCGCCAGCAGGAGATGCACCGCCACAAGGAGCGCGGCTTCTGCTGTGGCGCCGGTGGCGCGCGGATGTGGATGGAGGAGCGGATCGGCAAGCGCATCAACAACGAGCGCGTCGACGAGGCCCTGTCCCTCAACCCGGACATCGTCTCCACCGCCTGCCCGTTCTGCCTCGTCATGCTGACCGACTCGGTCAACGGCAAGAAGAACGAGGGCAAGGCGAAGGAGTCCGTCCAGGTCGTGGACGTGGCGCAGCTGCTGCTCGACTCGGTGAAGACGAAGCCGGAGGAAGTCGAGGCGGACGCCCCCGAGCCGGGTTCGGACGCGGAGTCGGAGTCGGTCTCGGCCGAGTAGCCGGTACAGGTACAGGTACAGGTACGGACGAGAGAGCCGCCCCGCGCGAGATGCGCGGGGCGGCTCTCGTCGTACGAGCGGCTGTGCCCGGTCCCGGCGGGGCGAACGGCGGTGGTCGGCGGCGGTTGGGGGCGCCGCCCGGGAACCGACCCCGTAAAGCCCTCAGGGGCCCCCTAGGGGATGTCACAGCTCAGTGGCAAAGGAGCGCCCACACAGCGGAAACGGGTACGTTCAAGGTGTGGCTGGATTCAGGAACGGACGCGGCCGGGACAACCGCCCCCCGCAACAACAACCGCAGCAGGCGCCGTACGGGTACCCCGCGGCTCCGCCGCCCCACCCGCAGCAGCAGTGGGGCCGGCAGGCCCCGCAGGGCGGCGGGTACGGCGAGCCGGAGTACTTCGGGGACCCGCACGGAGCGCAGCAGCATCAGCAGCAGCACTACGCGGCGAACACACCGGGGCACACGCAGATGTTCAGCGTGAACGAGGACCCCTACGGCGACTCGGCGATGTACCACGCCGGCGCGGCCCCCGTCCCGACGGGCCCGCGGCTGCCGTGGAAGGCCCTGCTGAGCGGCATCGTGCTGCGCCCGGCGCCGACGTTCCTGCAGATGCGGGACCACGCGGTGTGGGGCCCGGCGCTCGTCGTCACGTTCCTCTACGGCCTGCTGGCGATCTTCGGCTTCGACCAGGCGCGCGACGAGGCGATCGGCGCGACGCTGTCGACGGCGATCCCGTACGTGCTGATGACGGGCGCCGGCTTCGTCGTCGGCGGCCTGATCCTGGGCGCGGTCACGCACACCCTGGCGCGCCAGCTGGGCGGCGACGGCAGCTGGCAGCCGACCGTGGGTCTGTCGATGCTGATCATGTCGATCACGGACGCGCCCCGGCTGGTCTTCGCGATGTTCCTGGGCGGCGAGAACAGCCTGGTCCAGGTCCTCGGCTGGGCCACCTGGCTGGCGGCGGGCGCGCTGTTCACGCTGATGGTCAGCCGCTCGCACGACCTGCCGTGGCCGAAGGCGCTGGGCGCGTCGGCGATCCAGCTGATCGCGCTGCTCTCGATCATCAAGCTGGGCACGCTGTAGGAGCAGAACACAGAAGGGAGGGCCCCGACCGCCATCGGTCGGGGCCCTCCCTCATTCGGTTCTCAGGCGTCGAGGACCTGTCCCTCGCGCCGCACGACGGGCGGCTCGACGGACCAGGCTGACTTGACTCGATGACGGTAGTAGCCTGACTGTGCTCTGAGACGCATGGGGAGGCCCGTTCATCGTGGCGCGCAAGGTGGGGATCTACACCCGAATCTCTCGGGACGACGAGGGCGACGCGCTCGGCGTTGCCCGGCAGCAGCAGGACTGCGAGCGCCTTGCCGACCTCAGGTCATGGCAGGTCGTGAAGGTCTACGAGGACAACGACGTCTCGGCGTTCAAGCGGAACGTCGTGCGCGACGAGTTCGAGCTGATGTTGAAGGACCTGCGTGCCAGCCTGATCGATGGCGTCGTCGCGTACGACTTGGACCGGCTTGCCCGACAGCCGCGCGACCTGGAGCGGCTCATCGAGATCTTCGACGAGCGGCCGAAGTCGGAGTTCGCCACCGTCACCAACGACGTGAACCTTGGGACGCCGGACGGGCGGACAATGGCCCGCATCATGGTCGCGTTCGCCAACAAGGCATCGCACGACGCGTCCCGCCGGACGAAGCGCAAGCACCTGGAGTTGGCCCAGCAGGGCAAGGACAGCGGGGGGCCGGCGCCGTACGGCTGGCGCAAGGACGACCGGACGAAGGTCGACCCGGACGCCGCGCGGGCGATTCGAGAAGCCCAGCAGGAGATCTTGGCCGGGGTCCGCATCGGCACGATCCGTACCCGCTGGCAGGAACAGGGGCTGGGTAACCCTCGCGCGGGCACGAAGCGCATGGCTCACCACCACGTCGAGCACATCCTGACCAACCCGCGTTTGGTCGGCTACCGGACCTACCACGGCGAGATTCTGACCGGCGACGGCGGGGAGCCCGTCAAGGGCGAGTGGGAGCCGATCAACACCGTCGCAGAGTGGGAGGCGGTCTGCGCGGCTATCGCCGAGCGGAAGCAGCAGCGGCCGGGCAAGTCCCTGGCCAGGAAGTACCTGCTCTCAGGAATCGCGCGCTGCGGCCTGTGCAAGACCAAGATTCGAGGCCAGGTCAACGCCCGTTGGAAGCCCGGATCGAAGGCCGCGAAGTTCACGTATCAGTGCTCGGTGGTCAACGGCGGATGCGGCAAGGTCGGGCGTACCGGTGAGCCCGTAGACAAACTGATCGCGGAACTCGTCCTCGAAGAGCAGCGCGAGAAGGCAGCCGCGCGAGGGGTCCCGATCGAGCAGCAGTGGCCCGGAGAAGCGGAGTTGGAAGCGGTCCGGACGGACATCGGCCAGCTCTTGGAGGCGGAGAAGTCCAAGCAGATCAGCGTGTCCACCCTGCTCCAGCTCCTTCCCGCGAAGGAACGGGAGCGCGACGAGCTCACGTTGGCGCGAGCGCGCTTCTACAAGGAGCAGAAGCAGGCCGAGGCCCAAGAAGGGGCAGGAGACCTGTCGTTGACCGAGTTCTTCGATCTACCTATCGAGCGTCAACAGGAGATCGTGTTGCACAGCCTCTCAGCCGTGATGGTCCATCCAGCGGGACGAGGAAGCCGAATCTTTGACCCCTCGCTGATCGAACCTGTCTGGCGGTAGCGCTACGGGCGTCCCTGGAGCAGACGAGCACGGCGCACCCACTCCTCATCCCGAGCAGGCGCCCGCCGCAGGTGCTTCCGCAGCCACTCCTCAGTGGACATGACTTCGGGACGCTCCTTGGGGTCAGAACTCGACGGCATCCGGATCTCCCCCTTCACGTTCCTCGCGGGCGAGTACGCGGCTGTGCTCGATATCGCGGCGGATGTTGGCGGCGAGCCAGGACTCACCCGGCGTGGAGCCGTGTCCGGCGTAGCTCCAGTGGGCGACGACGAGGACCGTGGCTTCCGGGTGTTCGTCGGGATCTGGGAGGCCTAGTGCGGTGCGTTGTTGGGCGGCGCGGTAGTCGGCGCGGACCTGGCGTAAGGCGCCGAGGGTGGTGGAGTAGCGGCGGGATTTGGTGGAGAAGTGGCCGCGGAAGCCGAGCATGTGGGCCCAGGCCCGAAGCCTTCGGTCCGGGTAGGCGGGGTCGAGGTCCATGCAGGCTTCCATGAGCCTTCGGGGGTGGTCGGGGATGTCCAGGAGGATCAGGGCTTCCTTGTTGCCCACTCGGTGGTCCACGGACCCGGTGGTCTCGGCGGACTTCGTGGCGTACTTGGCGACGTAGGCGGCCACGGCCTGTTCGGTGAGGTCTTCGCCCTGGCCGAAGGCGCCGATGGGCTGGACGTCGAGCTGGCTGCCCCAGGTCAGCTTCACGTCCTGGTCCACGCCGTACTCAGGCGCGGCGGGCACGGTGACTTGGGCGCGGGCGGCGGCGGCCCGGATGGCGCCGGTCAGCAGCTCGAGGGTGGCCCAGACAGGGGGCGGGGTGTCGGGTCCGTCGGGGCCGTCGAATCGGATGACGGCGTGGAAGTGGACGGCGCCGCGCTTCTGGTACTCAGCGACCTTGCCGAACGAGACGCGGGACAGCTCGCGGGCGGCCTTCTGCGTGAGGCCGGCACGGGCCGCGATCTCGCGGCGGAGGTAGATCGTGAAGTACCGCCACAACTCGGAGGCATGGTTGTTCCACAGCACCGCCCCCGCGTAGTCGTACGACTCGGGATCGAGCGGGGTGCCGAGTTCCGGTGCGTCCTCCTGGTGCTGCGTTCCGCAGCGGCACGGCCGGGTCCCGGGCCGGTTGTGGACCGGGCCGAAGGACGGAGCGGTGAGGGTGGCGAAGACGCGCGGGTGGTCGCGGATCGTCTCGGGGGTGCCCTTGTCGGGGTTGCCGATGAGTCCGGCGCGGATCAGGTGGTAGGTGTCGCCGGCGTAGGTCCAGGCGCACGCGGGACAGCGGGAGGCGCGGCGGTTGCCGCAGGCGACCCGTAGGACCCCGCCTGGCTCGGTGTCAGTCGTGTACGAGTGGAGCACGGTCCGCGTGGCCGGATCGAGGAGCTTGGTGCCCCCGGAGAGCCGGATGGGGGCGGCGCACCCCTGGGTGCGGCGGAGCTGGTCGGTGAGGCGGTCGAAGCCGGGAGACCCGGCCACCCGGAGCAGGTCGCTCAGGGTGGCCGGGTCCAGGCCCGCCGCAGTGGCGGTGTCGGTCACGCGGTCACATCCCGGCCGAGGCGGTGAGCACGCGACGGGCCGGGCGGGTGCCGGTGCCGTGGCAGGCCGGGCAGTGGGCGGTGACGGTGCGCAGGTGTCCCGTACGGTCGCGGCCGCCGAGGGTGATGGCGACGGAGGCGTGTCCGTCGCAGTGCGAGCAGATCCGGGCCGGGGTGTGGTTGTGCTGGGCCATGATGGGCGGGTTCCTTCCGGTTCTGTGGATCGGGCAAGGAGCGCGGCTCCCGGGCGGCGGAAACTTGGCGGTTGAGGCCGCCCGGGGGCCGGTCAGCGCTTGTGCTGGCCGTTGAGGAGCGAGCGCAGGACGACGGCGCAGACGGCGACCGAGGCGGCGCTGATCGCGACGGCGAGGAGCATCGACACCAGGACCGTGCCGACGATCAGGACGAGTCCGGCGCCACCGGCGACGACCGTGACGAGGCCGGTCGGAGTGAGGCGAACGGCCGGCACCTGAACCAGGGGCGTGGCCGGGACAGGCGCAGGGCCGTGGTCGTGCTGGCAGGCCACCGGCTGGGCGGTCTGGTGGGGCTCGATGTCCGTCGTGGCGGAGGGCTGGGTGAGCGGGGTGACGATGCCGGTCGGGAGCGGGTTGACCGGGACGCGCGGTCGGAACATGGCGGGTCTCCCTACTTGGTGATCGCGGTGTCGATGGCGGGGGCGAGGAGGCTGTCGGCGAGGAGGTAGCCGCCGAGGAGGGTCACGGCGACGAGCCACCAGGGCGGGCGGATGAGCTTGATGCCGAGGGCGCCGACGACGATCAGGGCGAGCCAGAGAGGAACGTCCACGAGGCGGTTCTCCTTGTTCAGCGGGGCTGGCAGCGGTGGGTGCGGGCGGCGAGTTCGGCGGCGGCGCGGGTGAAATAGTCGGCGGAGAAGCCGCAGCCGGGGGCCGTGCACACGGCGGTGTGCTTGGTACGGCCCCGGCCGTCGTGGTGGGTGCCGACCTGCACCGGGCCGAAGCGGGCGATGTTGTAGAAGCGGTTCGGACGCAACGGGTCTCTCCTTTCGGATCAGGCGAGCTGGAGGGCGATCGAGTCCGCCAGCGCGGGCGGGACGCCGAGGCGGCTGCGCAGGGTGGCGGCATCGATGGGGGCGCCGGTCTGGGCACGGTGGGCGTCGGCGATCTTCCGGGCGTGGTCGAGCAGCGCGGGCGGAACCGGCACAGCGGGGGCCAAGGGAGCGGGCTCCGTCGAGACCGCGTCCTGTGAGGCCATCGGCCCCGGTTCGGTCGGGTCAGGAATGGCCGGCGGCAGCTCGGGCGCCGGTTCGGGAGCCCGCTCCACGGTGAGATCCGCATCCGGGGCCTTCACCGGCTCAGGCTCGGGGTCGGGCGTGTGGGCGTGTGCGTGGGCGAGGAGGGTGCCGCCGAGGAATGCAAGGGCAGGCCATCCGGCGACGAGGATTCGCAGCCAGGGCGGGACGTCGTTCATGTCGAGCATTCCGGCGGTGGCGACGTTCGCGCCGAGCGAGGCAACGAGAGCGATGGCGAACCAGAGCCAGGCGTCACGGTTGCCCCCGTCCGTACGCATCCGGCGCCAGGCGGCGACCAGGAGCAGGTCAACACTGACCGGGTAGGCCCACGCCTTCCAGCCGTCCTGCCCGGCGGCCTGCGCCAGGTCGTGCAGGTGGGAGAAGGACAGGGCCCCGGCGATGACGGCCTGGACCAGCACGGCGTCGAAGCGGAGGGTGCGGAACACGGTTCACCTCCTTTCAGGCATGGCAGGGGTAGGGACCTGGCGCGAGAAGGTCACGCCAACCAGAAGGAGAGGAAGGTCAGTCGGTGGCCGGGACCGGCTTGAACAGCGGCATCGGCGGGACCGGCTTGCCCGCCACGAGCTGCACCGGCCGGTAGGCCGCCAGGCGCGGAAGCGCCGGGGTCAGGTGTGCGTACTGGGCGCAGGTCGCGGCCGCGTCGGCCGCGCTGAGTTCGGGGGTGCGGATGCGGGACCATCCGCCGGAGGAGTCACCGGCCACCGCGACACCGGGCCGGTCCGGCGGGATCGTCGTGACCGCCACAACAGCGTCCGGGGCGATGTCGGCCAGCCCCATTTCAGCGGTCTGCTTGTCGTTCACACGGTGGACGACACGGCCCGTGAGCTGAGCACGGAGCGTCGTGGCGCCCTTGCCGAGATCGGAGCCGAACCGCTGGCCGCAGACTTCCAGGAAGATGCCGGCCGCGCGGGCCAGCTGCCCGAGGCGGATCATCTGCGTGACCATCCGGTCCCGGCGTTCCTCGTCCTTCTTCGCCGTGATGAGGAACAGCTCGGCGACCTCGTCCACCAGGAGCACGACCGGCACCGGCCGCACCTGCTCGGGCAGAGCCCACACGTCGGTAACGCCGTGTTCGCTGAGCAGGTCGAACCGGTCTTCCATCTCGTCCACCAGGGCGTCGAGGAGCCCGGACGCTTCCTCTGGTGTGGTTGCGAGAGCGGAGAGCCGGGGTGCGTATCCGCGCTGCTCGACACCGCGCTTGCAGTCGATCCCGACCAGGGCGACCCGGAGCCGGGCGAGCCTGGCGATCAGGTTCCGCTGATACATCGACTTACCCGACTGATTGGCGCCGAGCGTCAGCGCGTGCGGGACCTTCAGGTAGTCCCGGACGAACGCCGTGCCGTCCTGCCGGAGCGCGACCGGAACCGTCATCGGTCCGGAGGGGACGCGGCGCGGCATCTTCACCCGGCGCAGTACGTCGTAGCCGGTCATCCTCAGTTCGACGAACCCCGGCTTGGTCGTGATCACGTTGACGGAGTGGACACCCCAGGCGTGCCGCAGCCGCTCGGAGGCCGCGACCACGTCGGCGGGCTCAAGACCGGCCGGGAGACGGAGCGTGACCCGCATCCCGGTCGCGGAACCCCGTACCCGCCGGATCTTCGGCGGCACCGGCTGGACATCCGCCCGGCGGGCGACCGTGCGGACCATGAACGCCCGCAGACGCGACGGCTGCACCGTCAGCCCGCACACGTCCATCGTGGAGCGATACGTCATCGCGAACCGCAGCTGTGCCACCGGCAGTCCCACCAGCGACCAGAACACCCGCGGAGCACGGACCTTCGCATAACCGAGGCCACTGGCGGCACCTGCAGCACCAGTCAGAGGGAGGCCGACCTCCCATAACGTCGACAGATCCGTCATGGTCAGATCCCGGCCGTGAGGGCGACTGCGCGGAACGAGATGCCGTGCCGGGCCTGACCGTTGAAGTTGTTCTCCCAGTCCCGCGCCTTGAGCCCGATCACCGACACCGGCATGCCCGGCGTCAGCCCGTCGGGGAGACCGGTCTCCGGGACGGTGACCTGGTAGAGGTTGCCCTCACCCTCGTCCGAGATCAGCAGGCCCACCGTGGACAGGGCAGCACCGGTCTCCCGGTCCATGGCGCGCTCACCGGTCTGCTTGCTCACGAGCTTCGGCGTGGGAGTGGTCGCGACGAACACGACAGCGGTAGAAAGGTCGATCTTGAAGGACGGCATCAGAACTCCCTACGTTGTTGGGCAGCCCAAATGGGAACTGCCAGCCCCGCTGTCCTAGGACTACGAGGCGACTAAGTAGATAGTGACCGGCAGTCCTAGGACTGTCAACAGTCCTAGGACTGTGTTTGACTGGTTCTCGTTGAGAGGGGTTCGAGATGGCGCCCAAGTGGCGGGAGCTGGCAGACAAGCTGGCCGAGCAGATCAGGAGCGGTGAATACCAGCCCGGCCAACAGTTGCCGCAGATCAGGCAGCTTGTAGAGGAGGGTGCGGGGTCCAAGGTCACCGTCCACGCGGCGTATAAGGCCCTCGAAGCGGAAGGCCTTGTCACCTCGACTCGCGGCCACGGAACCGTCGTACGGCAGCAGGTGCCGCTAAAGCGCCTCGGCATCGCGCGGTACGACAAGGCGAAGTGGCGAGACGGCGACGAGGTCGCGTTCATCGCCGATCGGGTTGCGTCGGGCCGCACATACCGCCGCCATGAGCAGACCCAGACAGTAAGCCTGGTCGAAGCCCCTGCCGCAGTGGCCGCAGCTCATGGCCTGGAGACGGGAGCCCCGGTCTACGCCCGGGCCCGACTGGTCAAGGAAGGCGAACAGCCGACCCACACCCTGACCAGCTACTACCGCCCCGAGCACGTCGAGGGCACACGCTTGGTCGACCCCACCCCCGGTCCGGCCGGCCGCGGCGGCGGATACCGCGTCCTGTACGACGCCGGTTACGAGATCGACCACATGAAGGAAGCGCTCTTTGCCCGCACACCTACTGCGGACGAAGTGAAGCTCCTCCAACTTCCGCCCGGAGAACCCGTCGTAGAGCTCCACAGGACGACATACACGGCCGCTGACACGGTGGTGGAGTTCGCCATCGGCATTCACGCCGCCTCCCGGTTCGCCTGGGAGTACGACTTCAAGGTGCCGGACTCGGCAGCGGACAGGGACGACACGCAGTGATCTCCGCGCAGGACTGGGCCGACACGGAGCTCCTGTGGGACTACCAGCAGATGCACCACACTCCACGGCCCTGCTCGGTTGCTGTCGGACTCGGCAGTCACGACCTGGGCGTAGCTGAGGCCGCCGTCGATCTGTACAAGCGCGGCATGACCCCGCTCCTCGTCTTCACCGGGGCGACCAGCCCGACAACGCGCGAACGGATGCCCCGTGGCGAAGCTGTGCACTACCAGGAGCGAGCAATCGAACTGGGGGTGCCCGCCTCGGCGGTGCTAGTCGAGCCGCGAGCCCGGAACACAGGCGAGAACATCCTCTTCTCCCGTGACCTCCTCACCGAGGCCGGCATCGACGTTTCCTCCATCCTCCTGGTCAGCAAGCCCTATGAGGAGCGACGGGCCTACGCGACGGCGCGCAAGCTGTGGCCGGAGGTCGAGATCATCAGCGCATCAAGGCCCATGGCACTCCGGGACTACATCGACTCCATCGGAGACGCCCGCCTGGTCATCGACATGCTCGTCGGAGCCCAGCAGCGATTGCTGATTTACCCGGAGGAGGGATTCATGATCAGCCAGCAGACCCCCACCGCCGTGCGCGACGCGTACGAGCGCCTGTCCCAGAACGGGTACGCCAGCCGCCTGCTCCGAGATGACGAAGGCGAGCCCCGCAAGCCCATCACATGAAGGAACTGTCCCGGGGCAGCTGTTACAGGTTTCTCTACCTCATCAAGGCACCCGCCGCGCACGGCGCGGCGCGTGCGGCCCCTCGTCCGGGCCGCCGCTCCTGTCTTCGCCCCGCTCCGGCCCGGCCGCCGACCGCACGCCTACGGCTCGGGTTGATGGGGAGTGGGGCTGACCTACAGACGCGGCAACCGTCACATGGCATGCGTGGCCCGGAGCGCTGCCGACCGCAGCCGCGACGGGGCACCAAAGACGGCTAGCGGCGAGGGAGGGATGGCCTCTTACGGAGGGTCGACCGTCTGCCAGACGTGAGTCGGGCCGGGCGCCGTACCCCTGCCGTCACGGATGACGGGCGCGTGAGGCGACCGAGCCACCGGGAATGGGCGGGCGGGGAGCATCTGCTGCCGCGAAGTGGCGCCGGCCGGTGTGGTCGCTCCGCGTCGGTCCCGGTCTCGTCGTGGCTGATGAGCGCGTCGTTCAGTCGTCCCCCGAAAGGCTGGCTCGACCAGCCAACCGCCCCAACTGACGCAGCCATCACGGAAGGGCAGGCGGTTCAGTAGCAGGCCTCAGCGGTGGGTCCGTTGGGCGGGTTGTGCGCCGTCGGTGTCTCCTGGCTGCCGACGACGGCTGACCGCACCCACGATGATCTTGATGGCGAGCCCGAGGATGACGAAATCAGCGACGATCTGCCCAGTTACCACGAGCCGTGCCGCCTCGCTCTTGGCCGCGATGTCACCGAACCCAACCGTCGAGAACACGGTGACGGCGAAGTACAGCCCGTCGGTGTGCGTCAGCGGCTCGCCGAAGTTGCTTGCCGACATCGTGGCCATGACGACATACGCGCTTGCGAACAACAACAAGAACAGCGGAACGCTGGTGGTCAGGGCTTCGATGGCCCGCAGGCCCGGGAACGGCGACCGGAGGATGGCGCGAACCTGGAACCCGACCAGTCCGACGAACACCACAAGCCCGATCACCAGCATCGTGACGGCGCCCCAGGCCGAGGAGTGGTTGAGGGGCAGCGCAAAGTAGACGGCGACCAGCGCGGCGGCCGATCCCACGATCCGCAGCATGGCCAGCGCGATCATGCGGCGTGAGGGTCTGGGCTCACGTCGGGCAGCTGGCCTCAGGCCCCCGCTATCAGTCAACGCCCCCACCGCAATCTGCTGGCGACGAGGCGGAACCACAGGTTTCGCTCTTGTCGCACGATGCGATCCGCCTAGCGGTTCGTGCTGGAGGGCTCGCCAACGGCGGCGCGTACCCAATCGTCAGCGCTACCGGGGTCGAGAGCGGCGAGAAACTCTGCCAGCGAGCCATCCCAGCTACCTTCCGCGCTGTCTGCTGCTGCCGCTGCAACCATCTGCCGCGTCTGATGGTCCTTGCACCGAACCAGCACCAGGGCCCCATGCGGGCCGGCTTCGGCGAGGAGCTCGTGGGCCCGGTGCTCAAACGATCCGGTGTGCCCTTTCCGCACGCGAGCGGCGTGGACCCCACTCTTTGCGCCTTTCAGCACGGGGAAGAGGCCGAGGAACCCGATCATCCATGACAGCGAGACACGCATCAGCATGTACACGAAATCACCGGCCGACAGCACCCGAGACACGGTTACCTTCAACGACCCGTCGGGGTTGCCTCTGACAACAGCAGCAGTCGTGCCACCCCGGCGGGCCTCCTTTCGGAACCCCCGCCCCAGCGACGCCAGCATGTACTCGGCGCGACGGTAGCTACCGAAGCGGGCGATGACTACCGATGCTTCCCCGGATTCCGCACCCGGGTTGCTCCCAGATGTCATCCAAGGCCTCCCGGATCGCACAGCTCCGGCATTCCCTCGCCCTGCTCCTCGGTCTCGCTCACCACACATGTCTACCGCGCAGCATCCCTGAGCCACGGTCTGACAAGCCGATGTTGCTGAATCCAGGCCGCGAGTTGTCAGGTCAAGCTCACAAACGGGCACTGAACGATGCTGAATGAGAGGGAAAGCGCGAGCACGGCCCCTGACCGATTTACCTGGTCAGAGGCCGTATCACCTGACGGTGGAGAGTGATTTGAACCCACAGTGACTCGCGCCACGACGGATTTCGCAATCGTCGCAGGTCAGAGGGCTTCCTTGTTCTCCTTGGGCGCCTCTCCCGACCTACTTACTGGAGGCAAGACACTCCAGGGGAAGTTGATCCACTCGTCGGTCTTCTTCCACACGTACTCGCACTTCACGAGGGAGTGCGACTTCTCGTAGATGACGGCGGAACGGACCTCGGCGACGTGGTCGACGCAGAAGTCGTGGACGAGCTTGAGCGTCTTGCCGGTGTCGGCGACGTCGTCGGCGATCAGCACCTTCTTGTCGCTGAAGTCGATTGCGTTGGGGACGGGCGCGAGCATGACCGGCATCTCGAGCGTCGTTCCGACGCCGGTGTAGAACTCCACGTTGACGAGGTGGATGTTCTTGCAGTCGAGGGCGTACGCCAGGCCGCCGGCGACGAAGACGCCGCCGCGCGCGATGGAGAGCACGATGTCGGGCTCGTAACCGTCGTCGGCGATGGTCTGGGCGAGCTCGCGGATGGCGCGGCCGAAGCCCTCGTAGGTGAGGTTCTCCCGTACGTCACTCATAGCTGTCACACCTGGGTCCGATGGAAGTTCATGTACGAGCGCGAGGCCGTCGGCCCCCGCTGTCCCTGGTAGCGCGAGCCGTACCGCTCGCTGCCGTACGGGAACTCGGCGGGCGAGCTGAGACGGAACATGCACAGCTGCCCGATCTTCATCCCCGGCCAGAGCTTGATCGGCAGGGTGGCGAGGTTCGACAGCTCCAGGGTCACGTGCCCGGAGAAACCCGGGTCGATGAACCCGGCGGTGGAGTGGGTGACGAGCCCGAGCCGCCCGAGCGAGCTCTTCCCCTCCAGCCGCGAGGCGATGTCGTCGGGGAGGGTGATGACCTCGTAGGTCGAGGCGAGCACGAACTCACCGGGGTGGAGGATGAACGCCTCGTCCCCCTCGGGCTCGACCTCGCGGGTCAGGTCGAGCTGCTCGACGGCGGGGTCGATGTGGGGGTAGCGGTGGTTCTCGAACACCCGGAAGAAGCGGTCAAGCCGCACGTCGATGCTCGAGGGCTGCACCATGGATTCGTCGTACGGGTCGATGCGCACCCGTCCGGCATCGATCTCGGCCCGGATGTCCTTGTCTGAGAGAAGCACGCCCCCACGATACGCAGAGGGCGCGGACCTGCCCCAATCGGGAACCCGCCGCGCCCTGTGCCGATCAGCGCCGCTCAAGCTCCACGGGCACCGCATGCCGCAGCCGCGCACAGCGCGGACACCGAATGAGCCGCCCTGGCCCGATCCGTCCCGCACCGAGCTGCTGCAGCGGGAACGAAGCGGTACTGAACACATGCCCTTCGGCACAACGAACGACGGTGCGCTCCATCGAACCCATCAAGTCCCTTCCCCGACAAGTGGTGGACGAGAGAGCCACATTAGAGGGGGACGGCACCCGCCTCCAGACGCCGCTCCGTCACGGGGAGGTACGCCTCGACTTCGCGATGGGGTACAGTGTCCGAGTCTGCGGTACCGATCAACGAACCGCCAGGCGGATGTAGTTTAATGGTAGAACATGAGCTTCCCAAGCTTATAGCGCGGGTTCGATTCCCGTCATCCGCTCCACTGCAAAGCCCCAGGTCAGAGACCCGGGGCTTCTGTGTTGTCCGAGCCTCCTAGGGCCCCCGCACGGCCCGCAGTTGGGGCTCGGCCGACGTGGGGGCCGCGTCAGATCCGGTCAGGGCGCCGCATCGCGCAGGTCGGGGCGGTTCCTGGGCAGCCCGAAGCCCGCCATCTCCTTCTCCTCGTACGACAGGAACCCCAGGCTCCGGTAGAACGCGTGGTTGCGTTCGCCCTCGGGTGTCGACTCGTGGTCCGTGGACAGGAGGAAGAAGCGGCAGTGCGAGTACCGCCGCATGAGGTGCTCGACCAGGGACCGGCCTACGCCCTGCCGGTGATACGCAGGGTTGACCACGACATCCTGGACGTAGCAGATGTGTTCGTCGTCGGAGATCGTCCGGGCCAGACCGAGGAGTGTTCCCGAAGCGTCTCGTGCCGTGATGACCAGGTGGGAGTTGGCCAGGCCCCGGCACAGCCTGTCGACGTCGCGGGTGTAGCCCTCCCATCCGACCGAGTCGTAGAGGCTCAGCATCTCCTCCTGATCGAACGCATCCTCTTTCGCTACGAACACGCTGAAACCCCTCTGCGGCAGCGCCGCTCCTCATTCCCGATTCGACACCCCGCCCGACTCCACGCCTGTCGGACCGGCACAGATCGCCACCACACTCCGCGCCGCGCGCGAGTGCTTCGCGACACGTCAGGTTGAGCCCGCTCCCCTCTCGGACGTCCCGGCAGCCGTGAAGATCCGGTCCAGGTGGTGGCGGAGCACCGCGATCGCCGACTCCGGACTCCGCTGGCCCACGAGGATGCTGGTGCCCATCGTCGCCGCCATCGCGAGCAGGCTGATCGCCTCCGTGCGCGCGTCGGCGTCCGGGTCGGCCACGCCGGCCCCCTGCGCCTGCTCGACGAGTCCGGTCACGGCGTTCTCCGCGGCGACGGGGTTGTCGATGAAGGGCTGGGCGGCCAGCGCCTCGTCGGTCACCGACAGGATCGCGTAGGAGCTGTACAGCAGGTGGAACGTGCGGCTCTCCTCGTCCGTCGGCAGCGAGGCCAGCAGCAGCGCCTCCACCGTGACGCGCGGGCCCGGGTCCGGGCCGACAGCGGCCAAGCGGGCACCCACCCTCGCGGTGAAGCGGTCGGTCAGGTGCTGGAGGCCGTAGAGGAGAAGCTTCTCCTTGGTGTCGAAGTAGTACTGCACGAGCCGGAGCGACACACCGGCCTCCGCGGCCACGTCGCGCATGCCGACGGCATGCAGCCCCCGCCGCCCCGCGACCCGGATGAGCGCCTCGGCGATCTGGGCGCGCCGCTCCTCGTGATCCACACGCTTCGGCATGTTCCCGTGTCTCCGCCTGTCGATGGTGGGTTCGTGCTCCGCTACCCGAACCCCTTCATGATACCGATGTACCACATTAATGATACGGTCGTACCACGAAGAACGGATCTTCACCGGAGGTGCCGCCGTGCCCGAGAACACCGACCGCGTACGCCCCGACGTCGGCCGCTACGTCAACGACACCCTGCGCGACCGCTACTTCGCCGCCGCCGATGTCCTCTACGCGATGGGGGCACCCGCCCGCTCCGAGACGGACGTCGAGACGAGCTTCGGCTCCACCCACGTCTACCGGTACGGCCCCTCGGACCCCGCCGCCGACTCCCGGACCCCGATCGTCCTGATCCACGGCGCCGGCTACAGCTCGGCGATGTGGTACCCCAACACCCCCGGGCTCAGCCTCGACCGCCCCGTCTACGCCCTCGACACCCCCGGCGACGCCAACCGCAGCGTCCATCGCGAGCCCATGTGGCAACCCGAGCGCGCCGCGCAATGGATGGACGAGGCCCTCGACGCTCTCGGCCTCGACCGGGTCCACCTCGTCGGCTCCTCCTACGGCGGCTGGCTCGTACTCAACCAAGCCCACCGGCAGCCCGGACGGCTCGCCTCGGTCACCGCCCTCGACCCCGGCGGCCTGGAGAAGGTCGGCCTGCGCTTCTTCGCCTGGGTCTTCGTGAGCCTGTTGGCCACCTTCGCCCCCAAGGCGCTGCGCCCCCGGCTCGCCAAGTGGCTGGACCAGCCGGTCATCGCCGTCCCCGAGATGCGCAAGTGGATCCAGCTCGGCGCCCGCGCGTACCGGATCCGCCGCCCCGCACCGCTGCCGCTGGCCGAGGACGCGCTGCGATCCATCCGGACCCCGCTCTACGTCATCATGGGCAAGCACAGCCTGCTCGTACACCCCAAGCGGCAGCTGGAACGCGTTCCGCGCCTGGTGCGCGGAGCCCGCGCCGAGATCATCACCGCGACGGGACACGGCCCGCAGATCGACCACCCCGACGTCGTCAACGCCCGGATGCTGTCCTTCATGGAGGACGTCGACTCCCTCGACCCTGCTGCGGTCGACGCATAGGGCCACGACAGGGGGACACGGCATCGGCGACGCCCGCGCCCTCGGCGAGGATTCACAGCCGGACGACGACCAGGGCGGTGTCGTCGTCCGGGCCGTCGCCGGTGGGAAGCACATCGGCGAGCAGGGCGCCGGCGAGCTCTTCCGCGCCGAGGTCGCAATGGCGCATGAGGCTGTCCATGAGGCGCTCGAGTCCGGTGTCGATGTCTTCGCCGCGGCGTTCGATGAGTCCGTCGGTGTAGAGCACGAGGGTTGCTCCGGGCTCGTAGGAGAGCGATGCCTGGTTTCTGACCGCGTCGACTTCCCACGTCGCGAGGGGAGGGTCCACGACGTCGTCCAGCGCTTCGGCGGTGCAGCCCTCCGGGTGGAGCAGCAAGGGGGGCGGGTGTCCCGCCCGGCTGTACGTGATGGTGCGACTGGCGCGGTCGATGACTGTCTGGAGGGCCGTGGCGGCGAGTGCGCCCTCGATCGTGAGGGCTTGCAGGGCGAGTGTCTTGAGGGCGGTGGCCGGCTCGCCGGTTGCGCGGACGGCGGCGCTGAGGGCGCTGCGGAGCTGGCCCATGACCCCTGCGGCTTCCAGCCCGTGGCCGACCACGTCGCCGACAGCGACGGCGAGGCGGTCCCGCCCGAGGTCGAGGACGTCGTACCAGTCGCCACAGACGTTGAGTGAACGGGAGGCCGGGCGGTAGCGCACCGCCACATTGCCGAATTCCGGAGGGATGGCCGGCAGCATGGCGCGCTGCAGGCTGATGGCGATCTCACGGTCGCGTGAATGGGCCAGGCGTAGCCGTTCGTTGAGTTCCAGTAGATCCTCGGACCGCGCGAGCAGCCCGGCCGTCGTCGTCTCCTCGTCACGGAGCGCCTCACCGGCTTCTTGCAAGGCGGCACGGATGCGGACCAGCTCGGTGACCTCTTCCACCCGGGAAATGATCAGGGCCACCTGGCCGTTCGGGCCGAGAACCGGCGCGTTGACCGGACTCCAGTACCGCTTCTCCAACACCCCCGGCCGCCCCGGCGCTTCCAGGTCGTACCGGTGCAACGGCATGGCGTCCTGCCGCCCTGTGGCCAGCACCCGGTCGATCGATGCGCGCAGCTGGCTGCCTGGTGCCTCCGGATCCGAGGGGTCCAGAGGAAACACCTCGAAGACGGAACGGCCCACCAGGTCCCCACGCCCGCGACCTGACCGGACCAGGAAGGCGTCATTGGCGTCCCGCATGACCAGGTCGGGAGTGAGGAGCAGCGCAGGCCCCGGGGACGCGCGAAAGACCGCCTCGTAGTCGGCCGTGAACGGCGAGGCCTCACCGGAGGTGTCGGGGCCGGAGGTGTCGGGACTGTTCATCCTCAGACGTCTACCCCGGACCGGCCGACACTCCAGGTGCGACACTCCCAAGGCGGCGGCACAAGGACTGCCGCGGTATGCATGGAGCCGCTCCGACCAGGTACGGGGAGAGGGCGGGGTTGAGTAGGTGTACTCAGGCGGCGTGAGGCGCGCTCTTCGAGACTCATCCCCAACACCGGGAACGGGAAGAGGGACGGGGAGCGCGATGCAACGCCGCTGGTCGAAGGTCGAGATGTGGGTGCCCGGCAGTTACCTGGCCCTGGTGCTTGCGATGCAGCTCTGGGTGGTCGTGGACAGCCGGACCGGGGGCGGCGGCTTCGCCGGGGTCTGGCCGCTGCTGGCCACCGCGCCGGTCAGCCTCCTGGTCCTCGGGCTCTTCGGCCCGGCGAAGAACGCGAGCGCGGCGGACCCTGCCCCGGACGTGGCACCCCACTACGGCTCGCAGCCGCCCACCCCCCTGCCGCCGGAGTTCCCCTCCGAGACCGCTCCCCTGCCGGCCGACTGGACCCCGGACACCACCATGGCCGCGGAGCCGGACATGTGGGACGTACTCGGCTTCCACGGGGCGATCCTGGTCGGCGCCCTGGTCAACGCCGCCGCGATCTGGGCCTTCGTACGCTTCCTCGTCCGGCGCCCCCGGAGCTCCGCACGGCTCGCCGGAGCCTAGGGTCTTTCGTTTGGATCAGGCCGGATCAGTGAGCGGGGTCTGGTGCCGTGGATCGCAAGGCGGAGGAGGGAGGCATGGCGGAGCCATGCCGACCGACGACGACGCGGCGAGGCGCGGCACCAGGGCACGC
Source organism: Streptomyces sp. NPDC127129 (assembly GCF_042671585.1). NCBI lineage: Bacteria > Bacillati > Actinomycetota > Actinomycetes > Kitasatosporales > Streptomycetaceae > Streptomyces > Streptomyces sp. NPDC127129. Next base: position 310,880 of record NZ_JBHXTV010000006.1, on the reverse strand, counting down.
GAGCCCGGCAAGATCCAAACGAGAGGCCCTGGCCGGGCCGTCTCCTTCAGATCTCGTCCGCCGAGCCCGTGGCGTCGGCGGCGCACCGCGGGCGCCGGCTGTGCTGTGACGGCCGCTCTCTGCGGAGGGGGTCTAGATGCGGGCGAACTTCTCGGTCTGGTGGACCAGTTCCGTGGCCATGGTGGCGCTGACCGTGGGCCTGGTTTCGTCGATCGTGCGCAGGTAGTCCTCGGTGGTGGGGCGGGCCCGGGCTCCGGTGTCGAAGGTGCGCTCGAACTGGACTTGGGAGACGGTACGCGCCACATGGGCGATGTCGGCGGGGGTGAACCCCTCGCTGGCGGACGCCAGGCCCGCGCTGTCGGCCTCCGCGCCGGCTCGGGTCAGGTAGCTCTCCCACAGCGCGGTCCTCGCGCGGTGGTCGGGCGGGCCGATCGGCAGCACGTAGTCGAAACGGCCGTGCCGCAGAAACGCGGAGTCGAGCGTGGTCACGTCGTTCGTGGCGCAGACGAGCAGCCGCCCGTCCTGGCCCCGGAACCGGACGATCGCCTTGAGCAGTTCGTTGACGACACCGACCGCGGTCGCGTCCGCACCGCTCCGGGTCCCCGCGATCTCCTCGACCTCGTCGATGAAGACCAGGACGTGGTCGAGCCGGGCGATCTCGTCGAAACGCCGGTTCAGCCCACTGGCCAGCCCGTACTCGGCGGCCAGCCGGGCGGGGAACAGTTCGAGGAACGGCCATCCCAGGCGGCTGGCGATCGCATGCGCGAACGTGCTCTTCCCAGTCCCGGGCGGCCCGAACAGCATCACCGCCCGCGGCGGCTCCACCCCGTGCTGGGCTGCCATTTCGGGATGGGCCAGTGGCAGGACCAGGCGCCGCTCGATGAGTTCCTTCTCCTTCTGCATTCCCGCGACCTTCTGCCACAGTCCTCCGGGTGGCAGCTCCGCTCCCAGCGACGCGAGCATGCTGACCGCCTTCGGGGTCACTCGCCCGCGCTTCTCGAAGAAGATCAGACCCGGGCGGGCGCCGAAGCCGCAGTTGTGCAGGGCGGTGGCACCGGTCTCGCCGTCGGGCAGGACCGCGTGCACCGTTCGGACTCCGTCGGCGAACAGCCGGTGCTCCAGGGCCGTGATCAGGTCGCTGCCCAGCCCCTGGTGCCGCCAGGCAGGCGCCATGCTGATGCGCAGGATCCACGCCCGGTCACCCTCCACCCTGCTCACGGCGGCACCGACCACCTCCTCGTCCGCGGTGGCCACCACCGCCGGGTGGAGAGCCTGGAGGGCCGCCACCGCGTCCGAGAGCGGAAAGAGAGGCGGCTCCTCGGCCGTGGCGCTCTCCGCGTCGACTCGGAGCACCGCTTCGAGATCGTCCTGGGCGTAGTCCCTGACACGCCAACCCGTCATGGTCAGCTCCGCGTGATCGGCCGTACTCCCATCATCGGCCGACGTGCGCGGGACACGCACGCCGGGCGACCGGGCCGTGGCGCCAGGCGGTGCCCTTGTGGAAGTCATCCGGGCGGAACGGCTCGTCGGACCCCCGCGCGGAGTAGGCTGAACGTACCGGGAGTAACTCGAACACCCGCTCCCACGCGGACGTCGTTTCCGGCGATCAAGACACTGGGCCGTCCTGCAGGGCGGCCCGGAGACGGGTCCGCGATCATGACCTCCTTCGCACCCCTTCTTTCGGCACGCCTGTCGCTGACGCCGAAGACCACCCTCGCCGGCCTTCTGGACGGCGCCTGGTGGCCTCGCTCGCGTGACCTCGCCGTCGAACTTCCGCCCTTGGCCGACGCGCTGGAGCGGCACTACGGACGCATCACACGCGTCACGGTGAACCCCACCCGCTGGCCCGTCGTTCCGCACACGGTTTCCGCCACCGGGCACACCGTGCACGTCGGTTGGTTCACCGAGCAGGATCCCGACAAGATGATCCTGCTCTCCTACAGCGTCGGGCGCTGCGACCTGCTGGTGATTCCGCCCGAGACCGAACCCGCCGCAGCCGCCCGGCTCATGACCGCCGCGACCCTCCCCGGCAGCACCCTCACCGCCGGTGTCCTGATGTCCGACGAGGCCGCGACCGGCCGCCGTATGCGCGACTCCCGGAGCAGCGAGGACGCGTGGGAGACCGAAGGCGGGGCCGCGCTGCCGCCGCTCCGGCACCCGGTCGTCGGAGCACGGATGATCGCCCTGCCGCTGCCGGGGAACCGGCGGAGGTGACGCCATGGAGACCTCCATCGCGCTCACGGCAGTCGCCCTGCTCGCGCTCGGCCGCGGGAATGGCACCCGATACCCGGGACAACCCACCCGCCGGCCTCTCGCTCACCTGTGAAAGGACCACACCCCGTGCACCCCGCCGACCCATTGATCCTGCCCTCGGCCGGCCTCGCCGAGATCCGCATCGTCGCCGCGACCCCCGAAGCCGCCCGGGCGGTCGCCCAGGTGATCCGCCGCTCCTTCGCCGGGGCCGAACAGCGCAGTTACCCCGTTCCCGAAGGCGGCACACGGCTCCACCTCACCGTCGACACCGGATCCGCCGCGGAGCCCACCGTCTCCTGGCTCGCCAGCAGCGGGCCGTCGGCTCACGCCGGCACCCACGTCGACGAGGTGTGAGGAGTGTCGGCCGTTCCTCACCCGGGGGCCGCTCCTAGCGACGTCACGTCGCCGCCCTGTGCTGGTGGCCCACGTCGCGTGCGAGGTCCAGTCCGAGGACGCGGTCGAGAAAGGCGAACGTCTCGAACTTGGCCCCGGCCGGCACGTCGGCGCGCCCCGCGACGGTGCCCAGCATGCTCAGGACAGCGGGGACGCCGAGATCGTCAGCCAGCACCGCATGGGCGTGTCGCAGCAGATCGGCAGGGACCGGGCGGGAAGGCTCCTCCGCCCAGTCGGCCACCCGTTGCCGCCACACCGCCAGCCTCCGCCCGGCTTCGTCGAGTTCAGCGCCGGTGACCGTGACCGGCGTGCGGTAGGCGTGGCCGAGCATCAGCATCCTCAGGGCCAGCGGATCGGCCCCCTCCGGGACAAGGGCGGTGTCCTTCTCCCGGGACGCCTGTTCGACCTGGCCCACGTCGACCCGTGCCCCGTCGACCGCGTCCCGCGCGGCGGTCCCGCACGCGTCCACGTGTACGTCGGCCGCGGCGCGGAGTGGTCCGCCCGGACGGTGGCCACCGACGGCGGAGAACGGGTGGACGCCAAGGGCGGACATGGCGCCATCAAGCGTCCGGGCCCGCTCGGGCGGCAGGTCCGGCGCGGCAAGGAATGCGCGGGACTGCAGGCCGTGCAGCTCCGCCGTCCGCGCCAGTACGTCACCGATCAGCAGCGCCCGCAGGCCCGCCATGCCGATCCCGGCGTCGCCGGCCGGCAGGTGTACACAGATGCTCAGCAGATGGCGGCTCACGGAAGGAATCTCCACGAGGCGACCGGTGCGGGCGTCGACGATACGCAGCATGCTGCGGAGGCTAGTCGTGGAGATCCCCCGCGAAGCGGCGACGCGGCGGAGGCTCCCACCGGCCTCCGTACCGACGAAACGCTGCGCCCGGGGCAAAGGAATACCTGTGCTCGCGGTCCGAGAATTTGACGGCCCACTCGAGGAGAGTTTTTACCGCGGCTCACCGGGAGAAAATTCTCGACGCACACAGACCACGGCGGCGTGCTACTGTCGAAGTCAGTTGCAGTTTTGGTACCCAAAGACTTCAAGCGCCTCGATGCGGCCTCCGCGCCGCAGGGAAGCGCTTTGTATTTCCGGTCATTTTTCCGGGCAGGGCATCATCGCAGCGACATGGTATCCGCAAAGTGCGGATACCGGCGTACTGCCCAGAGGAGATATGACATGGCTGCTGGTACCGTGAAGTGGTTCAACGCGGAAAAGGGATTCGGCTTCATCGAGCAGGACGGTGGCGGCCCCGACGTGTTCGCCCACTTCTCGAACATCGCCACCCAGGGCTTCCGCGAACTGCAGGAAGGCCAGAAGGTCACCTTCGACATCGCGCAGGGCCAGAAGGGCCCGACGGCCGAGAACATCGTTCCCGCCTGAGACCCGCACGCAATTCGCAGCTGGGGCCCGCATCCCTCGGGGTGCGGGCCCCAGCTGCACGCGTTCCGCAGCACTTTCACCTGCGGAACACGATCTTCAGGGAATACGGCTCGGGGGAGCCGTTCCCGTCGAGGCACTGGATCCGCGCCCACGCATCCGCACCTTTTCCGCCTGCGCCGCCGCTGATTCCTCGCGGGCCAAGTCCGCCTTCGCATTCCATTCCGGCCCGTGCCTGTAATTCCCCGCGCTGCTCATACGCTGCCGGAATTCCTCGATACGCGCCGTATCGAGGAAGGTTCTGAATGAACCCCACACGCACGAACAGCCGTTCCTCCCGCGCCCGCCGCAAGGGCGGCCATACGTACGACTCGTCCACCGCCGGGAGTGGCCGGGGTGATCGTTCCGGTTCGTTCGGAGCGATCCGATCGGGTGCTCCGCGCCGGTCCGGCGGATACGGCAGGCGTCCCGCCGCCGTGCAGGGGGAGTTCGCACTGCCGAAGACGATCACTCCGGCACTGCCCGCCGTCGAGAGCTTCGCCGCCCTGGCCCTGGACCGGCGTCTCCTGGCCGCGCTCACCGCGGAGGGCGTGTCCGTCCCGTTCCCCATCCAGGGTGCGACGCTGCCGAACTCCCTGGCCGGCCGTGACATCCTGGGCCGCGGCCGGACCGGCTCCGGCAAGACCCTCGCCTTCGGCCTGGGCCTGCTGGCCCGCACCGCCGGGCAGCTCGCCGAGCCCCGCCGGCCGCTCGCCCTGATCCTGGTCCCGACACGGGAACTCGCCCAGCAGGTCGCCGATGCCCTCACCCCCTACGCCCGTGCCGTGAAGCTGCGCCTGGCCACCGTCGTCGGCGGAATGCCGATCGGCCGGCAGGCGAACGCGCTGCGAAGCGGTGTCGAAGTCGTCGTGGCCACCCCGGGCCGCCTCAAGGACCTCGTCGACCGCGGCGACTGCCGGCTGAACCAGGTCGCCATCACCGTCCTGGACGAGGCCGACCAGATGACCGACATGGGCTTCCTGCCCCAGGTCACCGGCCTCCTGAACCAGGTCCGGCCCGAGGGCCAGCGCATGCTGTTCTCCGCGACCCTGGACCGCAACGTCGACCTCCTGGTCCGCCGCCACCTCACCGACCCCGTCGTCCACTCCGTGGACCCCTCCCAGGGCGCGGTCACGACGATGGATCACCACGTCCTGCACGTGCACGGCGCCGACAAGCAGCGGCTGACGACGGAGATCGCTGCGCGTGACGGCCGGGTGATCCTGTTCCTGGACACCAAGCACGCCGTGGACCGTCTCACGGAGGATCTCCTGAACCGTGGAGTCCGCGCCGCGGCCCTGCACGGAGGGAAGTCGCAGCCGCAGCGGGCCCGCACCCTGGCCTGGTTCAAGACCGGGCACGTCACCGCCCTGGTCGCCACGAACGTCGCGGCCCGCGGCATTCACGTCGACCACCTCGACCTCGTCGTCAACGTGGACCCGCCGACCGACCACAAGGACTACCTCCACCGTGGCGGCCGTACCGCGCGAGCCGGCGAGTCGGGCAGCGTCGTCACCCTGGTCACCGCGGACCAGCGCCGCGACATGACCCGCCTCATGACTGCCGCCGGAATCGCGCCCGAGATCACCCAGGTCCGGTCCGGCGACCAGGTGCTCGCCCGGATCACCGGCGCGCGCACCCCCTCCGGCATTCCCGTGAAGATCACCGCGCCGCCCGCCGAGCCGCGCAAGCGCAGCACGGCCTCCCGCGGTCGACGGCGTCCCGCCCCCGCGGCGAGGCGCGCCGGCGCGCGGCCTTCCGCCGACACGGCGGAACGCGGCGTCACGAGAGCCGGAAACTGACCCATCTCCTCAGGAGGCACGCCATGACGCCGGTCCAGATGCAGCCCCGTCCGACGCACCCCGCCCCCACGCAGCCGACGGCGGCCGACGGCGTGAACACGTCGGCCGGACCGTCGGTCTGCGACGACATGACCGTGGAGGTGGCCCTGGCCGTCATGGCCGGGGCCCACACCGGGCACCTGTTCCTCTGCGACAACGACGACGAGTACACCGGCCTGGTCACCCGGGCCCAGCTCACCACCGTCCGCGAAAGCTCCGCCTACACGGACCGGCTCCGACTGCGCGACCTCTCCGGCGACAGCGGGCCGTTCACCCCGGCCTTCACCTCGACGCCCACGCGGGCTCCACGCCCACGCGGGGTCGTCACCCCGTCCGTCGTGGGTGAACAGGACGACGCCCCGGGCACCCCCGCGCCGGCCCTCGTCCTCGCGTGAACCGCCCCACCACGGCGGAACCATCTTCTTCCTCTCCCTGTGAGGCATCGTGCGCTGTGTCATCGCCCGCTTCCCCTTCGAGCTCACCAAGAGCGGTGTCCTGGACTCCATGAAGGGAGTCACACCCGAGGAGATCACCGGCGAGTCCGTGATCATCGGTCGCCGCGCCTACCCCGCCAAACAGGTCGGCCAGGTGATCACCCGCCAGGACCGCCGCGACTTCACCGCCCGTGAAGTCGTCCGCGCCATGACCGAGCTCGGTTTCACCTGTCGCGGCCTTCCCCCGAACACCGCGCGCACCGACGGTCTCGACCCCCTCCGGCACGCGTCGGCGACGCTCGGCTCCCCGGCGGCGGCCTGAGCGCGGTCCACGGGCGAGGGCGAGCTGACACTCGGCCGGCCGAGAGGGCCCGACCGGCACCCGCCGGTCGGGCCCTCTCGCGTATCGGCGGGTGGGTTCCACCCCCGGCGTGAGGTCGGTGATCGGGGCCGGCAGGTGGTGTAGTAGTCCCGTCGGGGCCGAGGTGCCTGTACGGCGCCACGGCCCCTCCACGCGTTTCACGGAGAGGTGCAAATGACAGCAGACGACTCGTACGACCGTCTCGAGGACGACGACTACCCCGCCTACACCATGGGCCGAGCCGCCGACATGATCGGCGCCACCCAGGGGTTCCTCCGCGCCATCGGCGAAGCCCGCCTGATCACACCGCTGCGCTCCGAGGGCGGCCACCGCCGCTACTCCCGCTACCAATTGCGCATCGCCGCCCGCGCCCGCGAACTCGTCGACCAGGGCACCCCGATCGAGGCCGCCTGCCGCATCATCATCCTCGAGGACCAGCTCGAAGAGGCCCAGCGCATCAACGCCGAATACCGCCGCGCCGCCGAATCCGACACGCCGTCGGACCCGGCGTGAGGTGACTGCACCCGGTGCAGGCCTCGGCGCCACGGCCGTCGCGGGCACGACCGCGAGCGAGTCCGGAACCGCCTCCGGACGCGGATGCCGGAACGGAGGCCCGCCACGCCGGTCGTGGGTCTTCCGGGATCATGTGACGGACAGTTCGACGGGCTGGTTCGTCGTCACGTCAGGGCAGGGGTCGCATGGGAGTGCTGGTGGCGTCGGATGCCGACGTGGCGCGCGAGGACAGGTTCGAGTGGTTCTGCGAGGCGGTGTCCAGCGATGTGATGCCGGTCCTGCTGAACACTCGGAGCAGGACCGACTTCCGCGCGAGCATCGCGGATCTGGACCTCGGCGTCGTGCGGCTGTCCACCGTGGCGTGCTCACCGGTGTCCTCGCGCCGCACCGCGGTCCATGTCCGGCGCGGTGACCCCGAGCACCTGCAGCTGGCACTCGTCACCCAGGGCGCTTTCAGGATCTCCCAGCGGGGCAGCGAGTCCGTGGTGGCGGGCGGACTCGTCCTCACCGACACCTCCCGGCCGAGCGAGGGGGCCAGTCTGGACGGGCAGGTCGAGGCGGTCGTGCTGCAGATTCCCCGTCCCGCCCTGGCACTGCGCCCCGACCGGGTGGACCGGCTCCTCGCACGGAACCTGGCGGCGGACGTGGGGTCGGGGGCGATCCTCGCCGACTTCCTGAAGACGCTCCTCGCAAACGGTCCGCACTGTCGCCCGGAGGAGCTGCGCGCGATGGGGTCCGTCGCCCTCGACCTCGCCACGGCGCATCTCGCGCGGCAGCTCGGTGACCCCGGCGAGGCTCCTGCCGAGGCCCGTGCGCAGGAGATGCTGCAGCGGATCCACCGTTTCATCGAGAACAACCTCGGGGACCCGGGCCTGACTCCTCAGGTGATCGCCGACCGGCACGGGTTGTCCCTGCGGAGTCTCCACGCCCTCTTCGCCGACCAGCCGCTGACCGTGGCCGCCCACATCCGCCACAGCCGTCTGGAGCGCGCCCGTGCCGACCTCGCGCGCGGGGAACTGAGCGGTCAGCCCGTGCAACTGATCGCGGCCCGTTGGGGGTTCTCCAGCGGGACCGCCTTCAGCCGCGCGTTCCGCGAGGCGTACGGGATCACCCCCTCCGAACACCGGTCGTCGTCGCCGGTCCCCGCCGCACGCGCCGCACGCGGTGCGCGCGGTGCACAGAAACTCTGCACGTCACGCACACCACCGCGCGCCGGGCGGACCTAGATTCTCCGCTGCCGGGGAACACCGCCGCAGCGAGAACGCGGCGGCGGTGGCCCGGTGAAAGCGGTCCGAGACACCAAGGGGAAGCATGAGCATGCGCAGGAAGATCGCCACGACCGTCGGAGCAACGGCACTGGCGTTCGCGGGAATTCTCGGCACCGCCGGTCAGTCCTTCGCCGGCTCCAACGGCCAGGTGCTCCAGTTCTACGACAGGGAGGGCAAGACCTACTCTCTCTACGTCGTCGGTACGAATCAGAACGGCCAGCGGGTCGACGGCTGCTTCCAGACGCCCTCCACCTTCACCCTGCTCTCGGGCTATTGGTGGAAGGGGGCCGTCAGCTACATGGGCTTCGAGAGGGCGAACTGCACCGGCCCGACCACCGGCGCCGTCGACGGATGGGTTCCCACGTACCAGGAGCACCAAGACGTCTACACCATCAGCCTCTGACCGCCGCCACCCCGACAGAAGCCCCAGGTCCAACGGCCTGGGGCTTCTGCCGTGCGAGGGGGCCGGTTCAGCGGAGGGTGAGAGGGGTCTCCGACTCCACGTGGGAGAGCTTCTCGGGGTTCCGGACGTAGTAGAGGCCCGTGATGCGGCTGTCCTCGACGTGGATCGCCATGATGCCGTCGAGCTCGCCGTCCAGGTGGACGAGGAGGGCCGGGCTGCCGTTGATCACCGTGAAGGCGACCTCCATGGGGAGCTTGTTCTTGCCGAGGCCGCCCAGCATGAAGCGGGTCACCTTGTCCGCGCCGGCGATCGGGCGGAGCGCGGCCTGCTTGATGCCGCCTCCGTCGCTGACCAGGACGACCCCCGGGGCGAGTACGTCGAGAAGGCCCTGCGGGTTGCCCGTCTCGAGCGCCTGGCGGAACGACTCCAGAGCCGTCCGGGCCACGCTCGGCGAGACCGCCTGGCGGGGGCGCCGGGCGTCGACGTGGCGGCGGGCGCGGTGGGCGATCTGGCGGACCGCCGCCGGGGTCTTGTCGACGGCGGCGGCGATCTCGTCGTAGCCCAGGTCGAAGGCCTCGCGCAGGACGAAGACGGCGCGCTCGGTCGGTGCCAGCGTCTCCAGGACGAGCATCATCGCCATCGACACGCTCTCGGCGAGCTCGACGTTCTCGGCCACGTCGGGCGCGGTGAGCAGCGGCTCCGGAAGCCAGTTGCCGACGTACGCCTCCTTGCGGCGCTGCAGCGTGCGCAGCCGGTTGAGCGACTGCCGCGTCGTGATCCGGACCAGGTAGGCGCGCGCGTCGCCCACCTGTTCCAGATCGACCTTGACCCAGCGCAGCCAGGTCTCCTGGAGGACGTCCTCGGCGTCGGCGGCCGAGCCGAGCATCTCGTACGCGACGGTGAAGAGCAGGTTCCGGTGGGCGACGAACGCCTCGGTCGCCGGGTCGGTGGCTTGCTCGTCCATGTGCATCCTCGTCAGGGTCCTTTACGTCGCAGGGTGTTCGCGGGGCGCTCGCGGGTGCTCGCTCAGACTCCGGCCCGCTGGGCCGGGGCCGGCGTCCCGGTCCGCTCGGCGGCCGCCGCCTGGAGCTGCCGCTCGCGCGTGCCTCCTCCCGAGGCTCGGTGCAGGCGGTACGAGCCGGGCTTGCCCGCCTCGTCGGCCAGGTGCCTGACGACTCCCACGCACACGAGTTCCTTGAGCTTCGCACCCAGTCGGCCGTCGACCTTGAACCAGACGGCGACGTCGGTCCGCTTGGCGAACTGGAAGATGCCGTCGCCCCGGCCCAGGCTGATGCACTGCGCGGCGAACGACTGGTTGAGGGTCTCGGGCCGCTCCCCCGCGATCCGGCTGAGCACCGTGTCGGCGGCCCGCGCGCCCATCGGCATCGCGGCCTGGCAGCTCATCCGCAGCGGCAGGTCCGAAGGCGCCGCCGAGTCCCCCGCCGCGATGATGCGCTCGTCGTCGATGCTGGTCAGCGTCTCGTCCGTACGCAGACGGCCCAGCGCGTCGGTGCTCAGACCGCTGCGCACGGCCAGGTCCGGTACGCCGAAGCCGACGGTCCAGATCGTCACCGCGCTCGGCAGCTCGCGGCCGCCGCTGAGCGTGACCGCGTCACGCGTCACGGCCGTCACTCTCGTGTCGGGGCCGTCGAGGACGGTCACCCCGAGCCCGGCCAGCCGCTTGGCGACCGAGCGCCGGCCCCTCGGGTGCAGGTACGGGCCGAGCACCCCGCCGCACACCAGGGTGACGGCGCGGCCCGCCTCCGCCAGCTCCGCGGCGGTCTCGATACCGGTCGGCCCGGCTCCCACCACCGTCACCGCGGCCGTCGCGGGCGCCGCGTCGAGGACCGGGCGCAGCCGCTCGGCCTCCTCGAAGGTGCCGATGGGGTAGGCGAATTCGGCCGCCCCGGGCACGCTCGGGTCGGCGCTGCCGCTGCCCACCGCGTAGACCAGGTAGTCGTAGGAGACCGTGCCGCCGGACGCCAGGGCCAGCTTGCGTCCGGCCGCGTCGATCCGGGTCACGGTGTCGGCCACCAGCCGTACGCCCTCGCCCAGGACCTCCCGGTAGTCGACGACCGCGCCGTCCGTCCCGCCCACCAGCTGGTGCAGGCGGATCCGGTGGACGAAGCTCCGGCGCGGGTTGATCAGCGTGACCGTCACGTCGCCGCGCCGGGTGAGGCGGTTGGCCGCCATGACGCCCGCGTACCCGCCGCCGATCACGACCACTTCGGTGTTCTCGCTCATGGTGTGTCCTCCGCTTCAAGGGGTTCGACTTCAGGGGGTCGACTTCAGGTGTTCGACCTCAAGACACCGGTGACCCGGTTTTTGTGACACGTAGGGCCATGTGACCCGCACGACATCCGAGTTCGGTTCACGCCAGTGCGCTCATTGCACTGCTGTGCAGCGACTGCACGAAGATATACTTACGGCCTGAGGGGGCGTCAAGACCCCGCCGGAACACCCGCCCCGGGAGGACAGGGCACGATGACGCAGGACGATCCGGCCCGCCGTGGCGGCCGCGAGGCGCAGCGCCGCCGCACCCGTAAGGCGATCGTCGACGCGGCGGTCCGGCTGAGCGCCGGCGGAGCGACGCCGTCCATCGACGAGATCGCGGCCGCCGCCGACGTGTCACGCCGCACGGTCTACACGTACTTTCCGAGCCTCGACCACCTGCTGATCGACGCGACCGCCGGCGCGCTCAACGAGCCCCCGGTCGAGCAGGCGCTCGCCGATCCCGCGATCGCCGGCGACGCCGCGGCCCGGGTGGACGCCCTCATAAGGACGCTGTTGACGTACTCACCGCAGTCACTGCCGCTCGGCCGCCGGCTGATCCGCCTGACCGTCGACCTGCCGGCGGGCGAGACGCCGGAGCCGCCCGCCCCGCGCCGCGGACCCCGCCGGATCCAGTGGCTGGAGCAGGCCTGCGAGCCGCTCCGCGACACCCTGAGCCCGGAGTCGTACCAGCGGCTGATCTCGGCCCTGACCATCGTGGTCGGCTGGGAGGCGCAGATCGCTCTCCGCGACGTCCGCGGCCTCGGCCCGGAGGCCGAGGAGGAGGCCATCACGTGGGCGGCACGCGCCCTGGTGGAGGCGGCGATCAGGGAGCACGAGGCGGGCACCCGGTAGGACCCGCCGTCACGTCGGGCCGGTGAGGAAGAGCTCTGTCCGCGTCGGTTCGCGGCGTGCGGGGAAACCCGGCTCTCTCAGTAGTACTCGCGCATGATCTCGGTGGCCCAGTCCGGCTGGGTGACGGTGCCGCGGGGGCCGAACTCGGTCATGTACGGCTTGAGATCGAGGACCGGGGTGCCGTCGACGGCGTCGAGGCCCCGCACGTGGACGTCGCGTCCGTCGACGCGCACCAGACGGCAGCGGGAGACACCGAGCCGGTTGGGGCGGTTCTTGCCCCGCTGGGCGAAGATGCCGACCAGCGGCCAGTCGGTGTTGTTGCGCGGGTGCCGGGCCCCGGTCTGCACCTTCTCCGCCGGCACCCGGTCGAAGTGGTAGACGACCTCCACGTGCGAGAAGGAGTCCAGGCCCGCGAGCGCGTCCGGCCCGAAGCGCTCGTCCAGCCGGATCACCGCGGAGACCTCCCCCCATTCGTCGTCACGGACCTCGGCCCGCCCGCCGACCACCCGGCCGATCGGATCCGAGACGACCTCGACGGCGGACGTGCGCTCCGGCATGTGGTGCTCCGTTCACGGGAAGGGAGTGATCGGCGTCCACGGTACTCACCGCTTTGACGGAGCTCTGTCATCAGGACAGCGACCGGACGACTCCCGGACGCCGACGCGCCACCGGCCGTCAGGAATCGAGAAGCGGCGGACCACCCGCCCAACTAGCGTGGTGAGCATGGACATCACCATTCACACCACCGTCCTCCCGCACGACGACCCCGACGCCGCCGTGGCCTTCTACCGGGACGTGCTCGGCTTCGAGGTCCGCAGCGACGTCGGGCAGGGCAGGATGCGCTGGATCACCGTCGGCCCCGTCGGACAGCCCGGGACCTCCATCCTTCTCGCGCCGCCCGCCGCCGACCCCGGGATCACCGAGGACGAACGGCGCACCATCACCGAGATGATGGCCAAGGGCACGTACGGGTGGATCCTGCTGGCCACTCCTGACCTCGACGGCGCCTTCGAGAAGGTGCAGGCCGGGGACGTCGACGTCGTGCAGGAGCCGACCCTGCAGCCGTACGGCGTGCGGGACTGCGCGTTCCGTGACCCCGCGGGCAACCTCGTCCGCATCCAGGAAATCCGCTGAGCCGTCCGGCCGAAGGGAGTTCCACCCATGTGCCATCCCGCGTGGAGGCATGCACGCGTCGCGGCGCAGCACCTGAAGGACCTCGCACGGCTGCGCCGTGTCCGCGACCGGATCGACCGGGAGTACGCGCGGCCCCTGGACGTCGACGTCCTCGCCCGTGACGCCGGCATGTCTCCCGGACACCTCGGCCGTCTGTTCCGCCAGGCTTACGGCCGGTCGCCCTACTCGTACCTGATGGCGCGGCGCGTCGAGCACGCGACGGTGCTCCTGCGCCGGGGCGATCTCGGCGTCGCCGAGGTGCGCTCCCTGGTCGGCTGCTCCTCACCCGGCGTCTTCGGCGCGCACTTCGCCGAGCGGGTCGGCATGGAGCCAGGCGTCTACCGGCGCCGGGCGGCGGCCGGTGCGCCGGAGGCGCCGTCGCGCGTGCAGCCGTCGCGCGTGCAGCCGTCGCGCGGGCAGCCCTCGCTCGTGCGGCCGTCGCACGGGCAGCCCTCGCACGGAACGAAGCGGTCCGCCGAACCGGTCAGCTTTCGAGAAGCACCGGCGGCCCTGCCGTCACTAGCGTGGCATTCATGAACTCCATCGACACCGTCACCCTGGAGGTGGCCGACACCACGGCCGCCGAGCGCTTCTACACCGCCTTCGGTCTGGGCGACCAGGTCCGCCTGCGGGCCTCGGACGCCCCGACGACCGGCTTCCGCGGTTTCTCGCTGTCGCTCACGGTCTCCCGGCCGGCCGACGTCAAGGCCTTCGCCGAGGCCGCCCTCGACGCCGGCGCCACGGCGCTGAAGCCCGTCTCGAAGTCCTTCTGGGGCTACGGCGGCGTCGTCCGGGCGCCCGACGGCACGATCTGGAAGATCGCCACGTCGGAGAAGAAGGACACCGGCCCCGCCACGGGGCGGATCGACCAGATCGTGCTCCTGCTCGGCGCCGCGGACGTGACCGCGAGCAAGCAGTTCTACGTCGAGCACGGCCTCACCGTGGCGAAGAGCTTCGGCCGCAAGTACGTCGAGTTCGCCGCGGGGTCCGGCCCCGTCAAGCTCGCCCTGTACGGCCGCCGGGCCCTCGCCAAGGACGTCGGCGTCCCCGTCGACGGCACGGGCTCGCACCGGCTCGTCCTCGGCGGCGGAACCGAGGCCTTCACCGACCCGGACGGGTTCGCCTGGGAGCCCGCCCCGGCCACCAGCCGGATCTGACGCGCAGCACCCCGACCTGATCAGCACCCCGGCCCGATCGGCACGACGAGCACGACCAGCACGACCAGCACGACCAGCACGGAGAACCGACCCGCCCCGACCCGACCAAGCACCGCGAGAGGACCCGCCATGAAGAGCACCGACTCGGCCGCCGCGTCGTACGACGGCTTCACGGACGACGAGCGGGGCGCGATGAAGGAACGCGCCCAGGAGCTGAAGAAGGCCGCGCGACGCAGCCCGCGCGCGGCCAAGGCGGACGGCGAGAGCGAGGTGCTCGCGAAGATCGCCGAGATGCCGGAGGCGGACCGCGTCCTCGCCGAGCGGATCCACGCCGTCGTGAAGGCCGCCGCGCCGGAACTCACGCCGAAGACCTGGTACGGGATGCCCGCGTACGCCAAGGACGGCAAGGTCGTCTGCTTCTTCCAGAGCGCGGCGAAGTTCAAGGCGCGCTACGCCACGCTCGGCTTCAACGACCCCGCCAACCTCGACGAGGGCACCATGTGGCCGACCGCCTTCGCCCTGACGCGGCTCACCGCCGACGACGAGGCGTTCATCGAGGCGCTGGTCAAGCGCGCGGCGAGCTGAGGCAGGTCCCTGCGCGACCGAGGCCGTCCCGCCGGCGCCCGTCCCGTCAGGGCGCCAGGCGGACGAAGGCCACCTCGAAGTGGTCCACCGAGACCACCCGCTGGCCCTCCCGCTGGGACGACTCGTCCCGTACCCGCGCCGCCGGCTCCTCGCTCTCCAGCATCGACGCCTCGTCCTCCCACAGGGTCAGCGACCTCGCCTTCCCCGTCACCCGGTCCACGAGGTAGTACGCGCCCCGGAATCCCGGAAGGTTCTCGACCCGCTGGACGATCACCTCCGACTTGGCGGCCAGGTCGCCCTCCGGCGGTACCGGTGACCCCTGGTAGGTGCTCAGCCTCGCGAACATCGGCGGACGTCCTTTCCTCGGCCTTCCCCTGCGGGCGGGCGGCTCAGGACCAGCCTGCGACGGCGGGGCGCGCGCCGCATGCCGGGTCGTCCGCACGAGACACGGGCCGCCCGCACGGGACACGGCCGCCCGCACAGGACACGTCGCGGGATCGCGGGAGAATGGGGTACGGGGCACGAGGAGGCGGATGCCGTGGCGTCGTACATCGCCGTGACCGCCCTCAGCCACACCGGGCTGATGCGCGAGCACAACGAGGACAGCCTCGTCGTCGGGCCGTGGACCTTGTGCGGGACGGTGACCGACACCCCCCAGACCCTGGTCTTCCCGCCGGACCGACCGCTCCTCGTCGCCGTCGCGGACGGGCTCGGCGGCCAGCCGGCCGGTGAGGTGGCCAGTGCCCTGGTCGTCCGCCGGCTCGCGGGTCTCGGCCCCGCGCTCGACGGTCCGGAGACGGTCGGCGAGGCGCTGGCCCTCTGCAACCGTGCCGTGTACGCGGCCGCCGAGGGCCGTCCCGAGCTGGCCACCATGGGGACCACCGTCGCGGGCACGCTCGTCCTGGAAGGGTCGCTGCTGTCGTTCAACGTCGGCGACAGCAAGGTCTTCCACGCGGCCGGGGACGGACTGCGCCAGGTCAGCGTGGACGACAGCCCGCCGCCCGCGCCCGGGCACCGCACCACGTCGGCCGTCACCCAGACCCTCGGCGGCAGCCCGGCGTACAACCCGGTCGCCCCGCACGTCGCCGCCTTCCCGCTCTCGCCGGGCGACCGCTACCTCGTGTGCAGCGACGGGCTCACCGACCCGGTGCCCGAGGACGAGATCGAGGAGCTGCTGCGGGTCCACGACGACGGCAAGGCGGCCTTCGAGCTGTGGAAGGCCGCCATCGACGCCGGCGGGCCGGACAACATCACCATCGCCCTCGTCCGGATCGGCTAGTGATCACGGACTCCCGCCGCCGGGAACCTCCGCCGGGCGGGACGGCCCGTCCGGCGTACCCGGCCCGTCCTCCGTGCCCGGCCCGTCCGGGCCGTTCCCCGTGCCTGGCCCGTCCCCCGTACCCGGCCCGCCCTCCGTGCCCGGCGTGACCTGCGCGTCCGGGTCGTCCGCCAGGAACTCCGCCACCGCCAGCGCGAACAGGAGCGCCAGCGCCAGGCCGAGTACCACCCATCCCGTGGGGTAGCTCCAGAGGACGTACGCGAGGATCGCCGCCGCCACCAGGATCCAGGTGATCCACACCCGGTGCCGCCGCACGAACGGGCCGACCGGGCCCGTACGCATGCCGACCCGGTCGGCCGTCGCGCGGGTCGCGGCGATGCCCGAGTGCCAGAGGTCGCGGACCACCGTGGCGGACCGGCCGGGCCCGGACAGCCAGGCCGCGACGGCGAGCACCACACCGAGGGTCACGACCATCCGGACCGTCGTCCGCAGGAGCCGGACCAGGGCGTCGTAGACGGAGCCGGCCGCGGCCTGCGAGACGGTGTCGGGCAGGGCGTTGAGATAGACCGTACGGAACACGGTGAGGCCGATGCCGAGGACCAGCGCCGCCGCGGCGAAGCCGAGGGCCGCGGCGATCAGGGAGCGGCGGCGGTGGGCGGAGAGCAGGACGCCGCCGGCGGCGAGCAGGACGGCGATGACGGGCAGCCAGAAGCCCATGAGTTCGAGCAGCCGGAAGCCGGTCTTCACCTTCCCGATGTCGTCGGACTTGAGGACCGTGAAGTCGGTGTGGACCTCGGGGATCTTCTCCGCCACCGTGAGGCCGGAGTCGACGAGGCGGGTCTTGACGCGTTCGATGACGGGCGCGAGGTCGACCGTCACCGTGTCGTTCTTGATCTGCACCGCGCCTTCGCCGCTGCCGGTGAGCGCGCGGACGACCGACGTGTGGATCGCCCGGTTGGCGTCGGTCCACACGGTCTCGAAGGCGTCGGAGGCGACGACCTCCTGCGTCTTCTCGTGGACGAAGCTCCGGACCGCGCCTTCCAGGGAGTCGCCGAGACGGCCCAACGCCTTCTCCAGGAGCGGGCGCTGCTCCGGAGCCACGCCTTCCAGAAGGGACTGGAGGTCGATGTGTTCCATGACCGCGCCGGTGACCCGGTTGGCGACGGCGGCCTGGACGTCGGGGTCGGAGGCGAGCGGGGCGACCGTTTCGACGTAGCGGTCGGTGTCGCCGATCGTGTCGGCCGTCCAGGCGGCGACGATGCCCAGCGGGGCGAGGACGCAGCCGAGGACGATCAGGAGCGCGGCGAAGAAGGACCGCAGCCGGTGGCGGCGCACGGGCGGCCGCGCCGCCTCCGCCTCCAGCGCGGCGACCCGCGCCCGTAGGGCTTCCAGTTCGCGGTCGGATTCCGGTGTGTTCATCGGCGTACCGTTTCGTCGGTCTTCAGGCCTCGACGCTCGCGTCGTGTGTCCCGCCTCCCGAGCGCTCACTGGCACAGGCACGGGCACGGGTGCAGATCAGGGCAATTCTCCGAGCGGCCGGCGGGTTTGTCGCTCGGAGCGGGGCCGTTCGGAGCGCGTCACCCGGGTGCCGCAGCAACGCGGGGCCGGGCCGGGGCCCCTGTCGTACGATCGGCCGCCGCGCGATCATGGGGCCATGAAGCCGCGCTGTGCCGTACTCGACGACTACCAGGGCGTCGCCCTCTCCTCCGCCGACTGGAGCCCGCTCGCCGACCGCGTCGACGTGCGCGTCCTGCGGGAGCACCTGACCGACCGGGACGCGCTGGTCGCGGCGGTCGAGGACTGCGAGATCCTCGTCGTCATGCGCGAGCGGACGCCGCTGGACGCCGAACTGCTCGGCCGGCTGCCCCGGCTGCGGCTCGTGGTCACCTCGGGGATGCGCAACGCCTCCATCGACCTGACGGCGGCGGCCGCCCTCGGGATCACCGTCTGCGGTACGGCCAGCAGCTCCGAACCGCCCGCCGAGCTGACCTGGGCGCTCATCCTGGGCCTGGCGCGGCAGGTACGGGCCGAGGCACAGGCGCTGCGCGAGGGCGGGCCCTGGCAGTCGACGGTCGGAGCGGACCTGTCCGGGCGGACGCTCGGGCTCGTGGGCCTCGGCAAGATCGGCGGCCGGGTCGCCCGGGTCGGGCTCGCCTTCGGCATGGAGGTCGCCGCCTGGAGCCCGAACCTGACGGCGGAACGGGCGGCGGAGCACGGGGTCGCGTACGTGCCGGACCGGAGGGCACTGATGGAGCGCGCGGACGTGGTGTCGCTGCACATGGTGCTCTCCGAGCGGACCCGCGGGCTGATCGGGGAGCCCGAACTGCGGGCGATGCGCCCGTCGGCGTACCTGGTCAACACCTCGCGGGCGGGCCTGGTCGACGGCGAGGCGCTGCTGCGGGCGCTGCGCGAGGGCTGGATCGCGGGCGCCGGACTCGACGTCTTCGCCACCGAACCGCTCCCGGCCGAGGACCCCTTGCGCACCCTGCCGAACGTCCTGGCGCTGCCGCACCTGGGGTATGTGACGCGCGGCAACTACGACCGCTACTTCGGGCAGGCGGTGGAGGACATCGAGGCGTACCTGGCGGGCACGCCGGTACGGACTCTGGGGTAGCGGCGGCGCGCGGCTGAGGGGGAGCGCCGGCGCGCGACTCCGGAGTGGCGGTGGCGCGCGACTCCGGGGTAGCGGCGGCGCGGGGCGGCTCGTCGTCCGCGGCATGGAGTCGTGACGGTGGGGCGGCCGTATGGGACGGTGGACGTATGCCCGTACCCGTGATCCTCGACTGCGATCCCGGTCACGACGACGCGTTCAACATCCTGCTGGCCGCCGCTCATCCGGCCGTCGACCTGCTGGCCGTGACCACCGTGGCGGGCAACCAGACGGTCGAGAAGACCACCCTCAACGCCCGCCGGGTGTGCGCCGTCGCCGGGATCCGCGGGGTGCCGATCGCGGCCGGGCGGGACCGCCCGCTGCACGGGCCGCCGCTCGTCGCCGAGAACATCCACGGCGGCTCGGGACTCGACGGCCCCGGCTTCGGCGACGGCGAGCCGGACGTCCCGCAGGACCCGCGGGACGCCCGCACCCTGATGCGGGACACCCTGCTCGCGCACCCCGCACCCGTGACGCTGGTGCCGACCGGACCGCTGACCAACATCGCCACCTTTCTGCTCGCCCACCCGGAACTGACCCCGCGGATCGAGCGGATCGTGCTGATGGGCGGCTCGACGGGGCGCGGGAACACCACCCCGGCCGCCGAGTTCAACATCCTCTGCGACCCGGAGGCGGCGGACATCGTCTTCTCCAGCGGGCTGCCGATCACGATGTTCGGGCTCAACGCCACCCACCAGGCGCGCGCGACCGCCGACGTCGTCTCCCGGATCGCGGCGCTCGGCACGCCGCTGTCCAAGCTCTGCGTCGAGCTGCTGACCTACTTCGCCGGTACGTACCGCGAGGTGTTCGGCTTCGACGCGCCGCCGCTGCACGATCCGCTGACCGTGGCCCATCTGATCGACCCGTCGCTGATCAGCCTGGTGCGGGCGGCGGTGTCGGTCGAGCTGACGGGCACGTACACGCGGGGCGCGACGGTGGTGGACCTGCTCGGTGTGACGGGCCGTCCGGCCAACGCGGAGGTCGGCATGGAGGTCGACGTCGCGGGATTCTGGGAGCTGATCGTGGAGGCCGTGCGGGTGCTGGGCGAGCGCTCCCGGGACTGACGAGACGGAGCGTCTTGCACGTCGGCGCGGGATCCTTTATCGTCGAGCACACGAGACGAGACGTCTCGTATCGTCACCTCAACCGGCGCCGTCCGGCAGCGGCCGACGCCCTCCCCCGTCCCCGACGCGAAGGATCCCCACTTGTTCCGAGTCCAACTCACCGACGTCACCAAGCGCTACGACGACCGGCTCGTCCTCGACCGCGTCTCCCTCACCGTGCGGCCCGGCGAGCGCGTCGGCGTCGTCGGCGACAACGGCTCCGGGAAGTCCACCCTCCTCCGGCTCCTCGCCGGCCTGGAGACCCCCGACAACGGCACCGTCGCCGTCGACTCCCCCGGCGGTCTCGGACACCTCGCCCAGACCCTGGACCTCCCGGGCACGGCGACCGTCGGCGACGCGATCGACCTCGCGCTCGCCGACGTACGGAAGCTGGAGCGGGCGATCCGGGAGGCCGAGGCGGCGCTCTCGCGCACCGGGGACCTCGGCGGCTACGCCGCGCTGCTCTCCGCGTACGAGGCCCGCGGCGGACGGGACGCCGACCGGCGGGTGGAGACGACGCTCCGCCGGCTCGGCGAGCGCGAACCGCTCGACCGCGACCGCACCCTGGGCACCCTCTCGGGCGGACGGCGCTCACGCCTCGCGCTCGCCGCGACCCTCGCCTCCGACCCCGAACTGCTGCTGCTCGACGAGCCGACCAACGACCTCGACGACGAGGCCGTGACCTGGCTGGAGGAGCGGCTGCGCACCCACCGGGGAACGGTCGTCGCCGTCACCCACGACCGGGCCTTCCTCGACGGGGTCACCACCGCCGTCCTGGAGGTCGACCACGAGCTGCGGACGGTACGCAGGTACGGCAACGGCTACGCGGGCTATCTGACCGGGCGGGCGGCCGAACGGGCCCGGTGGGAGCGGGAGTACGAGGAGTGGCGGACCGAGACCGCACGCCACTCGGCGCTCGCCGACACGAACATCGACCGCTTCGCCGCCATTCCGCGCAAGGCCCCGGCCGCGTTCAGCGGAGCGGGCGCGTTCCGGGCCCGGTCACGGTCGCACGGCGCGATGAGCAGGATCCGGGCCGCCCGGGAGAAACTCCACCGGCTCGACCGGAACCCGGTACCACCGCCCCCGGAGCCGCTGCGGTTCACCGCGGACATCGAGGGCGACCCGGGCGCGGTCGCGCTGACGGACGTACGGGTGGAGGGCCGGCTGCACCTGGACTCCCTGCACCTGGCCCCCGGCGAACGCCTCCTGGTCACCGGCCCGAACGGCGCGGGCAAGACCACGCTGCTCAAGGTTCTCGCGGGCGAACTCGCCCCGGACGGCGGGACGGTGACGGTCCCGCCGCGGGTCGGCATGCTCCGCCAGGACGGTGCCCCGCCGGACGACCCGCGCACGGTCGCGGCGGCGTTCGGCCCGGGCCGGGAGGAGGAGCTGCTCCGGCTCGGGCTCTTCGCGGCGGCCGATCTGGCCACGCCTGTAAGGGAGTTGTCGACGGGCCGGCGCCGCAAGCTGGAGCTCGCCCGCCTGGTCAGCCGCCCGACGGACCTGCTCCTCCTCGACGAGCCGACCAACCACCTGGCCCCCGGCCTCGTGGAGGAACTGGAGGCCGCACTCGCCACCTACCCGGGCACGCTGATCGTGGTCACCCACGACCGCCGCATCCGGAAGTCCTTCCCCGGCCGCCGCCTCGAACTGGCCCCGGCGCACACGGCCCGGGTGTAGGACGTCGGCCGCCGGGATCAGGCATCGGCCGCTCGGCTCCGGCGCAGGACCCAGTCGCTCGGCTCCGGCGCCGGGCGCAGCCACTCGGCTCCGGCGCCGGGCGTCAGCCGTCGGCGCCGTCCTCCAGGTCGCCCTCCGTGTCCAGGAAGACCTGGCGCAGGGCGGCCAGGGTCTGCGGGTCCGGCTTCTCCCACATGCCGCGCGACTCGGCCTCCAGGAGGCGTTCGGCGATGCCGTGCAGGGCCCAGGGGTTGGCCTCCTTCAGGAAGGCCTGGTTCTCCGGGTCCAGGACGTACGTCTCGGTCAGCTTGTCGTACATCCAGTCGGCGACCACGCCCGTCGTCGCGTCGTAGCCGAAGAGGTAGTCGACCGTCGCCGCCAGCTCGAACGCGCCCTTGTAGCCGTGGCGGCGCATCGCCTCGATCCACTTCGGGTTGACGACCCGGGCACGGAAGACCCGCGAGGTCTCCTCGACCAGGGTCCGCGTGCGGACCGTCTCCGGGCGGGTGGAGTCGCCGATGTACGCCTCGGGGGCCGTGCCCGTCAGCGCGCGAACGGTCGCCACCATGCCGCCGTGGTACTGGAAGTAGTCGTCCGAGTCGGCGATGTCGTGCTCTCGCGTGTCCGTGTTCTTCGCGGCCACCGCGATCCGCTTGTACGCCGTCTCCATCTCCGAGCGCGCCGGACGGCCCTCCAGGCCACGGCCGTACGCGTACCCGCCCCACACCGTGTACACCTCGGCGAGGTCCGCGTCCGTGCGCCAGTCGCGCGAGTCGATCAGCTGGAGGATGCCCGCGCCGTACGTACCCGGCCGCGAGCCGAAGATCCGGGTCGTGGCACGCCGCTCGTCGCCGTGCTCGGCCAGGTCGGCCTGCGCGTGCGCCCGTACGAAGTTCTCCTCGGCCGGCTCGTCCAGCGAGGCCGCCAGCCGTACGGCGTCGTCGAGAAGCCCGATGACGTGCGGGAAGGCGTCCCGGAAGAAGCCCGAGATGCGGAGCGTGACGTCGATGCGCGGGCGGCCCAGCTCGGCGAGCGGAACCGGCTCCAGACCGTTCACCCGGCGCGAGGCGTCGTCCCAGGTGGGGCGGATGCCCAGCAGGGCGAGGGCCTCGGCCACGTCGTCGCCCGCCGTGCGCATCGCGCTCGTGCCCCACAGGGAGAGACCGACGGAGGTCGGCCACTCCCCGTTGTCGGAGCGGTAGCGCTCCAGGAGCGAGTCGGCGAGCGCCTGGCCGGTCTCCCACGCGAGGCGGGAGGGGACGGCCTTGGGATCGACGGAGTAGAAGTTCCGGCCGGTCGGCAGCACGTTGACCAGGCCGCGCAGCGGCGAGCCGGAGGGCCCCGCCGGGACGAAGCCGCCGTTCAACGCGTGGACGGCGTGGGTGAGTTCGTCGGTCGTGGCGGAGAGCCGCGGGACGACCTGCTCGCAGGCGAAGCGGAGGACGGCCTGGACGTCGGGACCGTACGCGGCGGCGACCGCCGGGACCGCGTCCACGGACCAGTCCGCCGCCTCCATCGCCTCGACCAGCTCGCGCGCCGTCGCCTCCGCCTCGTCGGCGGTGGTCCGCGTCGCGGCGGACTCGTCAAGACCCAGGGCCTCGCGGAGACCCGGCAGGGCCTGCGTACCGCCCCAGATCTGCCGGGCGCGCAGGATCGAGAGCACCAGGTTCACACGCTCGGGACCGGCCGGCGCCCCGCCGAGCACATGCAGACCGTCCCTGATCTGGGCGTCCTTGACCTCGCACAGCCAGCCGTCGACGTGCAGCAGGAAGTCGTCGAAGCCGTCGTCCTCCGGGCGGGCCTCCAGGCCCAGGTCGTGGTCGAGCTTCGCCGCCTGGATCAGCGTCCAGATCTGCGCGCGGATCGCGGGCAGCTTGGACGGGTCCATGGAGGAGATCTGCGCGTACTCGTCGAGCAGCTGCTCGAGGCGCGCGATGTCGCCGTACGAGTCGGCGCGCGCCATCGGCGGCACCAGGTGGTCGACCAGCGTCGCGTGCACGCGACGCTTGGCCTGCGTGCCCTCGCCCGGGTCGTTGACCAGGAACGGGTAGACCAGCGGGATGTCGCCGAGCGCCGCGTCCGGGCCGCAGGCGGCGGACAGGCCCGCGTTCTTGCCGGGCAGCCACTCCAGGTTGCCGTGCTTGCCGAGGTGGACCATCGCGTCGGCGCCGAAGCCGCCGTCCTCGGCGCGCGCCGCGATCCAGCGGTAGGCGGCCAGGTAGTGGTGGGACGGCGGGAGATCGGGGTCGTGGTAGATCGCGATCGGGTTCTCGCCGAAGCCGCGCGGCGGCTGGATGAGGACCAGCAGGTTCCCGCGCCGCAGGGCGGCGAGGACGATGTCGCCCTCGGGATTCCGGGACCGGTCGAGGAACATCTCGCCGGGCGCCGGACCCCAGTGCTCCTCGACGGCCTCGCGCAGCTCGGCCGGCAGCTGCGCGTACCAGCGCTTGTAGTCGGCGGCCGGGATGCGGACGGGGTTCTTGGCCAGCTGCTCCTCGGTCAGCCAGTCCTGGTCGTGGCCGCCCGCCTCGATCAGGGCGTAGATCAGCTCGTCGCCGTCCCCGGAGACCAGCCCCGGGATCTCCTCGACCGGGCCGAAGTCGTACCCCTCCTCGCGCAGGCGCCGCAGGAGCGCGACGGCGGAGGCGGGGGTGTCGAGACCGACCGCGTTGCCGATCCGGGAGTGCTTGGTCGGGTACGCGGAGAGGACCAGGGCGAGCCTCTTCCCGGCGTTCGGGATGTGCCGCAGGCGGGCGTGGCGTACCGCGATCCCGGCGACGCGCGCGGCGCGCTCGGTGTCGGCGACGTACGCCGGAAGTCCGTCCTCGTCGATCTCCTTGAAGGAGAACGGGACGGTGATGAGCCGGCCGTCGAACTCGGGCACGGCGACCTGGCTCGCGGCGTCCAGCGGGGAGAGGCCCTCGTCGTTCTCCTCCCAGGCCGCGCGCGAGCCGGTGAGGCAGAGCGCCTGCAGGATCGGCACGTCGAGGGCGGCGAGCGCGCCCGCGTCCCAGGCGTCCTCGTCCCCGCCCGCCTGCGCCTCGGCGGGCTTGGTGCCGCCGGCCGCGAGGACGGTGGTGACGATCGCGTCGGCCGTACGCAGGGTGTCGAGCAGCTCCGGCTCGGGGGCGCGCAGGGAGGCGACGTACAGCGGCAGCGCACGGGCGCCCGCGTCCTCGATCGCCGCGCAGAGCGCGTCGACGAAGGCGGTGTTCCCGCTCATGTGGTGGGCGCGGTAGTAGAGCACGGCGACGGTCGGGCCGTCGGTGGCGCGCGATTCCCGCTCCAGCGGGCCCCAGGTGGGCGCGGCGGCCGGGGCGTCGAAGCCGTGACCGGTGAGCAGCACGGTGTCGGAGAGGAACCGGGCCAGCTGCTCCAGGTTGGCGGGGCCGCCGTGCGCGAGGTAGGCGTGGGCCTCGGTGGCGACGCCGACGGGGACGGTGGAGGCCTCCATCAGCTGGGCGTCGGGGGCCTGTTCCCCGGAGAGCACGACCAGCGGCTTCTCCGTCGCCCGCAGGGCGTCCAGGCCGTCCTCCCAGGCACGCAGACCGCCGAGAAGGCGTACGAGAACGAGGTCGGCGCCGTCCAGCAGCCCGGGCAGGTCGTCCAGGGCGAGACGGGAGGGGTTGGCGAACCGGTACGCGACGGGGCCGCCGGCCGCGCGGGCGCTGAGCAGGTCGGTGTCGGAGTGCGACAGCAACAGAATTCGCATGCGTGCGCAGGCCTTCCTCGGGGTTGTCCGCGCCCCGGGTGGTCGTATGGACGGCAGGAGTTCCTGACTCACCCGGCCCCTTCCGGGGCCCGGCTCACAGTGGCGGGACCGCGCCGGATTCTCACCGGGCTTCCTCCCCGGGGTCCTGGGACCCCATGCCGTTCTGCATAGTAGATCGTGCGCTCGGCGGCCCGGGTGGTCACCCGGATTCACGTCGGTATGCTCGCCGCCATGCCGCCCACCACGCCCCCTGCGCCCAACCAGGGCGAACCTCTCATACGGGACCGTGGCGACGCCTGCCCCGGGGCGCTCCGACTGCACCCCGCCGACGACGGCCGCCTGGCCCGACTGCGCCTGCCCGCAGGACTGTTGACGTCTCGTCAGGTCGAGGTACTGGCGGACGCGGCGGATGCGCTCGGCGACGGCCGGGTGACGGTGACGTCCCGGGGGAACGTGGAGCTGCGGGGCCTCGGCGAGGGCTGCGGCGCGGAACTGGCGGACCGCCTGGCCGAGGCGGGCCTTCTGCCCTCGACCACCCACGAACGCGTCCGCAACATCGTCGCCTCCCCGACGGCCGGACTGGACGGACTCGGCTACGCGGACGTGCAGTTGTGGGCCCGGGAGCTGGACGCGCTGCTGTGCGCGGAAGCCTGGACGGCGGCCCTCTCGGGCCGCTTCCTCTTCGCCCTGGACGACGGCCGCGGTGACGTGGCGGGCCTCGGCGGAGATGTGACCTTGATCGCAGAAGCGGGGCCCTCGGCGGGCGGGGGCGACGCGCTCGTGCATGTCGGCGGGCAGGCGTTCCGCGTCGCGGGCGCCGACGCGCCGCGCGCCGCGCTCGCCGCGGCCGACGCCTTCCTCCGGGCCGCGCAGGCCGCCGGGAACGGCGCCTGGCGCGTACGGGAACTCCCGGGCGCCGCGGGAGGGCACACCGGCGCCCGTACTGATCCGGACGCCGGCCGAACGACCAACGGCCCGACGACCGACAGCACGACGGTCCACGGCACGACGGCCGGCAGCACGACGGCCGACAGCACGACGGTCCACGGCACGACGGTCCACAGCACGACGGCCGGCAGCACGACGACCCACGGCCCGGTCGGCCGTCCCGGGCCGGACGCCCGCGCCGCCGGCCGGCCGGCTGCGGACCGCCCCGTGGACGCCGCCGGCGGGTCCTCCGCCGCCCCCCTCGATCTCGCCGCCGCGTTCGCGCGGGCCGGGGTCGGAGCGCGCGCCGTCGTGCCCGCGCCGCCGGTGCCGCACGCCGGGCCGCCCGTGCCCGGAGCGCTCGGTGGTCGCGCGCTGCACGTACTCGCGCCCCTCGGGCGGCTGACCGCCGCCCAGCTGAGGGCGCTGCTGCCCGCCGACGAGGTGCGGCTCACGCCGTGGCGCGGGGCCGTCGTCGTCGGGGCCTCCGACGGGCGGCTGCCGGAGCTCGACGCGGCCGGGCTCATCACCCGGCCCGCCGACCCCTGGGCCGGCGTGAGCGCCTGCACCGGGCGGCCCGGCTGCGCCAAGTCCCTCGCGGACGTGCGCGCCGACGCCACCCCGGGCGACGGCGGTCTCCCCGTCCACTTCTCCGGGTGCGAGCGGCGGTGCGGCCACCCGCAGGGCCGCACCTGGGTCGACGTCGTCGCCACCGCCGACGGCCGCTACCTCGTGGACGGCCGCCCCACCCCCCGTACAGACCTTCCCCACGCCGTCGCGGCGGCCCGCACCCCAACGAGATGAGCGAGAGCAACAGGATGTTCGACTACGAGAAGGACGGCGCGGAGATCTACCGCCAGTCCTTTGCCACGATCCGCGCCGAAGCGGATCTGGCGGGTCTGCCCGCCGACGTCAGCCAGGTCGCGGTGCGCATGATCCACGCCTGCGGCATGGTCGACCTCGTCCGCGACCTCGCGTACTCGCCCGAGGTCGTCTCCCGCGCCCGCGCCGCCCTGCGCGCCGGCGCGCCCATCCTCTGCGACGCGCAGATGGTCGCCAGCGGCGTCACCCGTAAGCGGCTGCCCGCCGACAACGACGTGGTCTGCACGCTCTCCGACCCGTCCGTGCCCGCGCTCGCCGCCGAGCTCGGCACGACCCGCAGCGCCGCCGCGCTCGAACTCTGGCGCGACCGCCTCGAGGGCTCCGTCGTCGCCATCGGCAACGCGCCGACCGCCCTCTTCCGTCTCCTGGAGATGATCGAGAAGGGCGCCGGGCGTCCGGCGGCCGTCCTCGGCATCCCGGTCGGGTTCATCGGCGCCGCCGAGTCCAAGGACGCCCTGGCCGCCCAGACCCTGGGCCTCGACTACCTCGTCGTACGGGGCCGGCGCGGCGGCAGCGCGATGACCGCCGCCGCGATCAACGCCATCGCGACCGAAGCGGAGATCCAGGCATGAGCGCCGACGCCCCCGGCAAGCTGTACGGAGTCGGCCTCGGCCCGGGCGACCCGGACCTGATGACGCTGGCCGCCGTGAAGGCCATCGCCTCCGCCGACGTGATCGCGTACCACTCCGCCCGCCACGGCCGCTCCATCGCGCGCTCGATCGCCGCCGAGCACATCCGCGAGGAGCACGTCGAGGAGCGGCTGATGTACCCGCTCACGGTGGAGACCACGGACCACCCCGGCGGCTACCGCGGCGCGCTCGACGACTTCTACGAGGAGGCGGCCGCCCGCCTCGCCGCCCACCTGGACGCCGGCCGCACGGTGGCCGTGCTCGCCGAGGGCGACCCGCTCTTCTACGGCTCGTACCAGCACATGCACAAGCGGCTCGCGGACCGCTACGACACCACCGTCATCCCCGGTGTCACCTCGGTCAGCGCCGCCGCCGCCCGGCTCGGGGAGCCGCTGTGCGAGGCGGAGGAAGTCCTGACGATCATCCCCGGCACCCTGCCGGAGGACGAGCTGACGGCCCGCCTCGCGGGCACGGACTCGGCGGTCGTGATGAAGCTCGGCCGCACGTTCCCGACCGTGCGGCGCGCCCTGGAACGGGCGGGACGGCTGGAGGACGCCCGCTACGTGGAGCGGGCGTTCATGGCGGGCGAGCGGACGGAGGTCCTCTCCGAGGTCGACGCGGAGACCGTGCCGTACTTCTCGGTGGCCGTGCTGCCCTCCCGTATCGACGCCGTCACCCCCGAGTCCCGGGAGACCGGCGGCGAGGTCGTCGTCGTCGGCACGGGCCCGGCGGGCGCGCCCTGGCTGACGCCGGAGTCGCGCGGCGCGCTGGTGAACGCCGACGACCTGGTCGGCTACACCACGTACCTCGACCGGGTCCCGGCGCTCCGTCCCGGCCAGCTCCGGCACGGTTCGGACAACAAGGTCGAGTCCGAGCGGGCGGAGTTCGCCCTCGACCTGGCCCGGCGCGGTCGCCGGGTCGCGGTCGTCTCGGGCGGCGACCCGGGCGTCTTCGCGATGGCGACGGCGGTGCTCGAGGTGGCGTCGGAGGAGCGGTACGCGGACGTTCCGGTACGGGTCCTCCCGGGCGTGACGGCCGCGAACGCGGCGGCGGCCGCGGCGGGCGCCCCGCTGGGCCACGACTACGCGACCCTCTCGCTCTCCGACCGCCTCAAGCCCTGGGACGTCATCGCGGCACGGCTGCGCGCGGCGGCCTCGGCGGACCTGGTCCTGGCGCTCTACAACCCGGGTTCGAAGTCCCGCACGCACCAGGTGGCGGCCGCCCGTGACCTGCTCCTCGAACTCCGCTCGCCCGAGACCCCGGTGGTCGTGGCGCGGGACGTGGGCGGCCCGGAGCAGTCGGTACGGGTGGTGACGCTGAAGACGCTGGAGCCGTCCGAGGTCGACATGCGGACGCTGCTGCTCGTCGGCTCGTCCCAGACGCGCGCGGTCGAACGCGGCGACGGCCGCACGATCACCTGGACGCCCCGGCGCTACCCGGAGGCGTAGAGGGCAACGGCCGGCCGTGAGTGGGGGCGGCGCGGCATGACGGGGCGGCTGCCCCTGCCCGCGCCGACGGCTGACGGCTGGCGGCCGCTGCCGTCGCCCACGCTGACGGCCGGCGTCTGGCCGCTGCCCGGGGATGGCGGAGGCGGCTGCCGCTGCCCGCGCTTGACGGCTGGCGGCAGCCGTCGCCGCGCGGCGGTGGGCCCACGACTGTCGCGCGCCCCCGAACACGGATCCGGAGCGCCCGGGCCCGAGTTCCAGCTGCCGTCGAAACCCCTGGTCGGGAGCGGGTCGGGGCGGTAGAGTCCCGCTCCGGCGGATCACCGGCCCCACCCGTACCGCAGCCCCCCACGGTTCACGCAGTTCGTGTCGGTCCGGAAAGGCCCCCTCTCTCTGTGATGATTCGTACCCGGCTGAGCGCGCTGGCCACCACGGCCGCCCTCGCCACCGCCGGCGGTCTGCTGACCGCCGCCCCGGCCTCCGCGGCCGGCGTCACCTGTGACGCCCTGTCGTGGCGGGCGGAGTTCTTCCCCAACACCTCGCTCAGCGGCACGCCCCAGCGCACCCCGTGCGACGCCGTCATCGACGAGAACTACGGCAGCGGCGACCCGGCGGGCGTCACACTGCCCGCGGACAACTTCTCCGCGCGCTGGTCCATCACCCGTGACTTCGGCTCCGGCGGGCCCTTCACCTTCTCCGCCGCGACGCAGGACGGCATCCGTGTGTATCTCGACGGGACGCGCGTGATCGACCTGTGGCAGAACGTCTCCACGACGCAGACCAGGACCGTCGACCTCACCGTGCCGGCCGGGCGGCACACCCTCCGTGTGGAGTACGTGGCCTTCACGGGCACCGCGAACGTCGCCTTCTCCTACGCGCCCCGCACCTCGTCCGTCGTCGACCAGGTCTCGCCCCGCGCGCCGCTCCGTGCGTCGGCCGCCTACGACCGGGCTGCGGACCGGGCGACGGTCCGCTGGCTGCCGAACGCGGAGATGGACCTCGCGGGCTACCGCGTCTACCGCCGCCTGGCCACGACCGAGTGGACGAGGGTCAGCGGGGTCGAGCCGGTCGCGGGGCGCTCCTTCGCCGACTCCCCGCCCACCACCGGCGAATCGTTCCTCTACGAGGTCCGTGCCGTGGACAAGGCGGGCAACGAGTCCGTGGGCAGCACGGACGTGACCGTGACGAGCACGGACCGGACGGCCCCGGCCGCACCGGCCGGGCTGACGGCGACCGACCGGCGGGCCGGTGTGACGCTGGCCTGGCAGGCGGTGTCCGGCGCGTCGAAGTACTCCGTGTTCCGGCAGCGCGTGCCGGACACCGACGAACCCACGTCGGTGGAGCAGGTCGCCACGGTGACGGCCCCCACATGGACGGACGGGACGGTCGTCGAACGGGCCCAGTACGAGTACTGGGTGGCCGCCGTCGACGCCGCCGGGAACACCTCGCCGAGGACCGGAGTGCTCGCGTCCCACCGCGACTACACGGCGCCCGCCGCACCGACCGGGCTGACGGCCGTGTTCGAGCCGCGTAACGGCGTCGTCGTCCGGTGGACGCCGTCGACGAGCAAGGACGTCGCCGGTTACCGCCTGTACCGCTTCGGCGAGCTGTACCGGGAGACCGCGGGCAGCAGCTACACCGACCTGTCGGTGGACCACGGCACCACGTACACCTACACGGTGACGGCCGTCGACGCTGCGGGCAACGAATCGCCCGTCACCGGCCCGGCCTCCGCGACCACCGACGGCGACCTCGTCGCTCCCGCCGCCGTCACCGGTCTGAAGGCGACCCCGCGCGAGGACGGCGTGCTGCTGGAGTGGGAGCCGAACTCGGAGCCCGACCTGAAGCGGTACGAGGTCTTCAAGGCCGTACGGCACGAGGACGACGAGGGCGGCCACGTCTGGCTCGCCCACCGCGTCGAGTACCTCAGCGAGGACGCCACCTCGTTCCTCCACGGCAGCGCGGCGGACGGCGAGACCGTGATGTACGGAGTCTTCGCCGTGGACGACTGGAACAACGTGCTCCCGGTCGGGGACGCGACCGTGAACTGGGTCGAGGTCACCGAGCTCGGCACCCCCGACGCGGGCTGAGTCGGGCGTCGTCCGCCTCCGCGTCCCCGACGCGGCCGGGTTCAGGCCGCCGTTCGCCCGCGCACCCAGGCGGCGGCCTCCTCCGGGGTCGCCGCCACCGGTACGCCCTGCGGGACCGGGGGGCGGCGGACGATGACCACGGGGATGCCCGCCTCGCGGGCGGCGGTGAGCTTGGGGGCGGTCGCCGCGCCCCCGCTGTCCTTGGTGACGAGCACGTCGATGCCGTGCCGGGCGAGCAGCTCCCGCTCTCCCTCCAGGGTGAACGGCCCCCGGTCCAGGAGGACTTCGGTGCGGGCGGGCATGGGGGGCTCGGGGGCGTCCACCGACCGTACGAGGAACCACTGCGGGCGGTCGGCGAAGGCGGCGAGCCCCATCCGGCCGGTCGTCAGGAACACCCTGTCGCCGAGCCCGTCCAGGGCCCGCGCCGCCTCCTCCAGGGAGGAGACCGGGTGCCAGTCGTCCCCCGCCGACGGGACCCAGCCGGGGCGGCGCAGGGCGAGCAGGGGAACATGGGCGGTGGCGGCCGCCCGGGCCGCGTTGAAGCTGATGGTCTCCGCGAAGGGATGGGTGGCGTCGATGAGCGCGTCCACGGCGTGCGCGCGCATCCAGTCCACGAGCCCGTCCACGCCGCCGAAGCCGCCGATCCGGACCTCCCCGACGGGCAGCCGGGGGGCGGCGACCCGCCCGGCGAGCGAGCTGGTGACCCGTACGGTGTCGTGGAGTCGCGCGGCGAGGGCGCGGGCCTCGGTGGTCCCGCCGAGAATGAGTACGTGCACGGGAGCCCTTTCATGAGCGCAGGCGGCGGGCGCGACGCCCAACTCAAGCACACCGGTCTGCGCCCCGGGTGGACGACCGGGGCGTGCGCGACGGCGGCGACGACGGCCGCGTACACGGCGCTCCTGACGGGCGACTTCCCCGACCCCGTGACGATCACGCTGCCGAAGGGCGGGCGTCCGGCGTTCGCGCTCGCGGCGGAGGAGCTGACGGCGGACCACGCCATGGCGGCCGTCGTGAAGGACGCGGGTGACGACCCGGACGTGACGCACGGAGCGCTGGTCCGCTCGACGGTACGGCTCCTCCCGGCAGGCTCGGGCGTCGTGTTCCGCGCCGGTCCCGGCGTCGGTACGGTCACCCTGCCGGGCCTGCCCCTGGAGGTCGGCGAGCCGGCGATCAACCCGGTCCCGCGGCAGATGATGCGCGAGCACGTGGCGGAGGTCGCGGCGGCGCACGGCGCGGGCGGCGACGTGGAGATCACGGTCTCCGTCGACCACGGCGAGGAGATCGCCCGCTCGACGTGGAACCCGAGGATCGGGATCCTCGGCGGCCTGTCGATCCTGGGGACGACCGGGATCGTCGTGCCGTACTCCTGCTCGGCGTGGATCGACTCCATCCGCCGGGGCGTGGACGTGGCGCGCGCGGCGGGACTGACACATGTGGCGGGCTGCACCGGCTCCACCTCGGAGAGGACGGTGACGACGCTCTACGACCTGCCGGAGATCGCCCTGCTCGACATGGGCGACTTCGCGGGCGCCGTCCTCAAGTACGTCCGCCGCCACCCGGTCGACCGCCTCACGGTCTGCGGCGGCTTCGCCAAGCTCTCCAAGCTGGCCGCGGGCCATCTGGACCTCCACTCGGCCCGCTCCCAGGTCGACAAGACCTTCCTCGCGGAGCTGGCCCGCACGGGCGGCGCGTCGGAGGACCTCGCCGCGGAGATCGCCGCGGCGAACACGGGCCTGGCGGCGCTCCGCCTCTGCGAGGCCGCGGGCGTCCCTCTCGGCGATCTGGTGGCCGCCCGCGCCCGCGACGAGTCCCTGACGGTCCTGCGCGGCGCCCCGGTCGCGGTCGACGTCGTCTGCATCGACCGCGCGGGCACGGTGGTGGGGCGGTCGGCGCCGGCGGGGCCGTAGCGGGCACCTGCACACCGGATGCGGGGTGCACCGGCCGACCCTAGGCTGGCCACGGCAGAACCCCTATCGAGAGGGAGTCCCATGGCGAAGCGAGGCAACAAGAAGCGTGCCCGCAAGAAGAAGAAGGCGAACCACGGCAAGCGGCCGAACGCCTGAAAGCCGGGGCCGGACACCCACGGGGTGTCCGGCCCGGGCGCGTCCGGGGGTGCGGTTCCGGCCCCTCGGACCCCATGCCGTGCGCCCGGCCGGCCCGCCCCCGGACCCGGTGGGCCGGCCGACGAGCTGCCGGGGCCTGTGGGCCACCGGGGCCGGTGGTCCGCCCGGGCCGCCGGAGCTTCCGGACCCGGTGGGCCGCCAGGGCTGGCGGGCCGCCAGGTCCTGTGGGCCACCCGGGCCGGTGGTCCACCCGGGCCGGTGGTCCACCCGGGCCGGTGGTCCGCCCGGGCCTGCATGCCGCCGGACCCGGTGGGCCCCCGCAGCTTGCGGGCCACCCGGGCCGGTAGACCACCCGGGCCGGTAGGCCACCCAGGCCTGTGGGCCGCCGGGGCTGGCGGGTGGAGCCCGGTCAGCAGGTGTGGCGGTCCCTCGCCGGGTCGTAGAGGTGGCTGTCGCGGAACTGGGAGGCCGCCAGCGTGCGGCCGACCAGGATCACCGCCGTCTTCGTGATCCCCTCCTCCTTCATCTGTCCCGCGATGTCCTCCAGCGTGCCCCGCAGCACGATCTCGTCCGGGCGGCTGGCCATCGCCACGACCGCGGCCGGGCAGTCCGCGCCGTAGTGGGGGAGCAGCTCGGCGACGACCCGGTCGGCGTACCGGGCCGCCAGGTGGAGCACCAGGAGGGCGCCGCTGCGGCCCAGGGTCGCCAGGTCCTCGCCCTCCGGCATGGGCGTGGCCTGCTGGGCGATGCGGGTGAGGATGACGGTCTGGCCCACCGTCGGGACGGTGAGCTCCCGCTTGAGCGCGGCCGCCGCGGCGGCGAACGCCGGGACGCCCGGGACGACCTCGTACGGGATGTCCAGCGCGTCGAGCCGGCGCATCTGCTCGGCGACCGCGCTGAAGACGGACGGGTCGCCGGAGTGGAGCCGTGCCACGTCCTGCCCGGCCTCGTGGGCGCGGACGATCTCGGCGACGATCCGGTCCAGGTCCAGGTCCGCGGTGTCCACCAGGCGCGCGTCCGGCGGGCACTCGGCGAGCAGCTCGCGCGGGACCAGGGATCCCGCGTACAGGCAGACCCCGCAGGCGGCGAGGGTGCGGGCGCCCCGCAGGGTGATGAGGTCGGCCGCGCCCGGGCCCGCGCCGATGAAGTAGACGGTCATGCTCCAGCTCCTGCCTTCGTTACGGACCACTGTGTGACCGGCATCGCCTGGCGCCAGCCGGTGAAGCCGCCCACCGGAACGGCCTGGGCGACGGCGAGCCGGACCAGCTCCCCGCCGTGCTCGCCGTACCACCGCGCGAGCAGCGCCTCGGACTCCAGCGTCACGGTGTTGGCGACAAGGCGTCCGCCCGCGGGCAGGGCGTCCCAGCAGGCGTCGAGCAGCCGCGGCGCGGTCAGGCCGCCGCCGATGAAGACGGCGTCCGGGGTGGGCAGGCCGGCCAGGCCGCCGGGTGCGGCCGCGGTCACGACCCGCAGCGCGGGGACGCCGAGGGAGGCGGCGTTCCGCTCGATCCGGGCGGCCCGCGCGGGGTCCTTCTCCACGGCGACGGCCCGGCAGGACCGGTCCGTACGCATCCACTCGATGCCGATCGAGCCGGAGCCGCCGCCGATGTCCCACAGCAGCTCCCCCGGCGCGGGGGCGAGCGCGGCGAGCGTCGCCGCGCGGACGTACCGCTTGGTGAGCTGGCCGTCGTGCTCGTACGCCTCGTCCGGCAGCCCGGGTACGGCGCCGAGGCGCGGTGCGCCGGGCGAGCGGACGAGGTCGAGGGCGATCACGTTCAGCGGGTCGGCCGACTCGTGCGGCCAGGTGTCGGCCGTGCCGTCGACGATCCGCTCGCGGTCCGAACCGAGCTGTTCCAGGACCCGGATCCGGGTCCCTCCGAAGCCCTTCTCCCGCAGCAGCGCCGCGACCGCGCCGGGCGTTCCGGCGCCCTCGCTCAGGACGAGGACCCGGCGGCGGTCGTGCAGGGACGCGGAGAGCGCGGCGAGGGGGCGGCCCACCAGCGAGACCGTCTCCACGGCCTCCAGGGCCCAGCCGACGCGGGCGCAGGCGTACGACACGGAGGAGGGGTGCGGGAGGACCCGCAGGCCGGCGCGGCTCTCGGCGTCCAGCGTCTCGACGAGCGTGCGGCCGATCCCGTAGAACATCGGGTCGCCGCTGGCGAGCACCGCGATCCGCCGGCCCTGGTGGGCGGCGAACAGTCCGGGGACGGCGGGCCGCAGCGGCGAGGGCCAGGCGATCCGCTCACCGGGGCACTCGGCGGCGGGCAGAAGGCCGAGCTGACGGGGGGCGCCGATCAGGACCTCGGCGGCGCCGAGGACGCGGCGGGAGCGCGCGGGAAGGCCGTCCCAGCCGTCCGCGCCGATCCCGACGACCGATATCGCAGCTGGAGGAACGGTACTCACGTCGGCGAACTCTACGGGAGGCCCTTCCCGCCCCTACTTCTGGGCGTTCTGGCCCACGTGGAAGAGGAGCCAGACGAAGCCGGCGAACGCGTGCGTGGCGAAGACGTACACGAAGACGCGCAGGGCGACGCCGCGTTCCTTCCAGCGCTCGTAGTCGGACATGGGCACCAGCGTACGGGCCGGGGAGAGGCCCCGGCGGGTGCGGGAATGGGACGCGGGGATGCGCGGTTGAGCGAGATAGTTTACGATTCAACCAACAGCCCCCGAGGCGAGAGGTGAGCACGATGCAGTTCGGGATCTTCACCGTCGGTGACGTGACGACCGACCCCACGACCGGCCGCACCCAGAGCGAGCACGAGCGGATCAAGAACACGGTCGCCATCGCGCTCAAGGCGGAGGAGGTCGGGCTCGACGTCTTCGCGACCGGCGAGCACCACAACCCGCCGTTCGTGCCGTCCTCGCCGACCACCCTCCTCGGGCACATCGCCGCGCGGACCGAGAACCTGATCCTCTCCACGTCCACGACGCTGATCACCACCAACGACCCGGTGAAGATCGCCGAGGACTACGCCACCCTCCAGCACCTCGCCGACGGCCGCGTGGACCTGATGATGGGCCGCGGCAACACCGGCCCGGTCTACCCCTGGTTCGGGCAGGACATCCGCCAGGGCATCCCGCTCGCCATCGAGAACTACGCCCTCCTCCACAGGCTGTGGAGGGAGGACGTCGTCGACTGGGAGGGCAAGTTCCGCACCGCGCTCCAGGGCTTCACCGCCACGCCCCGCCCGCTGGACGGAGTCCCGCCGTTCGTCTGGCACGGCTCCATCCGCTCCCCCGAGATCGCCGAGCAGGCCGCGTACTACGGCGACGGTTTCTTCGCCAACCACATCTTCTGGCCCAAGCAGCACACCGAGAAGATGGTCCGGCTCTACCGCCGGCGGTACGCGCACTACGGCCACGGCACGGCCGAGCAGGCGATCGTCGGCCTCGGCGGCCAGGTCTTCATGCGGAAGAACTCCCAGGACGCCGTACGGGAGTTCCGCCCGTACTTCGACAACGCGCCCGTCTACGGCCACGGCCCGTCCCTGGAGGAGTTCACCCGCGAGACACCGCTGACGGTCGGCTCTCCGCAGGAGGTCATCGAACGCACCCTGTCCTTCCGGGAGTACGTCGGCGACTACCAGCGCCAGCTCTTCCTGGTGGACCACGCAGGTCTGCCCCTGAAGACCGTCCTGGAGCAGCTCGACATCCTCGGCGAGGAGGTCGTCCCGGTGCTGCGCAAGGAGTTCGCCAACCTGCGGCCGGCCGGCGTCCCCGAGACCGCGCCGCTCCACCCCGCCGTCACCCGCACCGCCACCGAGAACCAGGAGGCGTAAGCCATGCAGACCCTGAAGCTGGTCGCCGTGTCGGCCGGTCTGAGCAGCCCCTCCTCCACCAGGCTGCTCGCCGACCGCCTCGCCGGGGCGGCGAAGGCGCGGCTCACCGAGCAGGAGTACATCGTCGAGGTCCGCGTGATCGAGCTGCGGGACATCGCCGTCGACATCGCGAAGAACTTCGTCACGGGCTTCCCCTCCGGGGCGCTCCAGGAGGCGATCGACGCGGTGACCGGTGCCGACGGGGTGATCGCCGTGACCCCCGTCTTCACCGCCTCGTACAGCGGTCTGTTCAAGTCCTTCTTCGACCTGATCGACCCGGCCGCGCTGACCGGCACGCCCGTGCTGATCGGCGCGACCGGCGGCACGGCCCGGCACTCCCTCGTCCTCGACCACGCGCTGCGCCCTCTCTTCGCCTATCTGCGGGCGCTCGTCGTCCCGACGGCCGTCTACGCGGCCTCGGAGGACTGGGGTTCGGGCGGCGACGAGTACACGGACGGCCTGCCGTCCAGGATCGCCCGGGCGGGCCACGAACTCGCGGACCTGGTCGCGGCCAGGGGCCCGGCGGGCGGCGCGGACGAGGACGAGATCGTGCCCTTCGAGCGGCAGCTCGCCGACCTGCGCCTGGATTGATCCGCTCGTACGTTGGGGGCAGATGTGCCGTACGACGAGCGGAGACCGACATGGCCGGCAGGATCGTGGTGGGCGTGGACGGGTCGGAACCGTCCCTGAAGGCGCTGAAGTGGGCGGCCGCCCAGGCCGCCCTCACCGGGGACTCCCTCCAGGCGGTGATCGGATGGGAGTACCCGGCGTCCTGGGCGGCCGCGCCCGGGGTGCCGCCGGACTTCAACCCCGAGATGCTCGCCGAACAGTTCCTGGACGAGTCACTGGCCAAGGCGCTGGACCCGGCCGTCGCCGCCGGCGTCACCCGCACGGTCGTCGGCGGCAACGCGGCCCAGGCCCTGATCGACCAGGCCGAGGGCGCGACCCTGCTGGTCGTCGGCGACCGCGGCCGCGCCGGCTTCAAGGCCGCGCTGCTGGGCTCCGTCTCCACCCGGGTGACCCAGCACGCCCCGTGTCCGGTCGTCGTGGTCCGCGGCGAATGAACCCGGTTGCCGTGCAACCGGCCGCCGGCGGGCGCATGATGCCCTCATGGACATCAAGCTGGAACTGATCGGCGTGCCCGTCACCGACATCGAGCGGGCCAAGGCCTTCTACGAGCAGGTGGGTTTCCATCTCGACCACGACTTCCCCGTCAGCGAGGACATCCGCTTCGTCCAGATGACCCCGCCCGGCTCGGCCTGTTCCATCGCCTTCGGGAAGGGCATCACGGAGATGAAGCCGGGCTCCCTCGACAACATGCAGGTCGTCGTCACGGACATCGAGGAGGCCCACGCCGACCTCAAGCGGCGCGGTGTCGAGACCACCGAGATCGACGACCAGCCGTGGGGCTCCTTCGTCTACTTCGCCGACCCGGACGGCAACCGCTGGGCGGTCCAGCAGACCACGCCGCGGGGGCAGTGACGCCGTACGGCGGTGACCCCGTACGGCGGTGACTGCTTGCGGCAGTGACTACTTGCGGTTGTAGAGCCGCATCGTGATCGCACCGAAGACGACCACGAACACCGCGGACCATCCGAGCGACCAGGCGATGTCCGCCGCCGGCCAGTTCCCGGCCATCAACTCCCGTACGGCCGTCGCCACGTGCGTCACCGGGCTGTTGTTCACGAACGCCTGCAGCCAGCCCGGCATCGTGCTCGGGTCGACGAACACGTTGGACAGGAACGTCAGCGGGAAGATCACCATCATGCTGACGCCCATGACCGACTTCTCGCTGCGCAGCATCAGTCCGAACATCGTCCAGATCCACGAGAACGCGAACGAGAACACCAGCAGGAGCGCGACACCCAGCAGCACGCCGGCCACCCCGCCGTCCGGCCGGTAGCCGATGATCATGCCGACCGTGAGCATGACCGCCGACGCGATCAGATAGCGGACGACGTCGCCGAGGAGATAGCCGACCATCGGCGCGGGCCGCCAGATCGGCAGCGTGCGGAAGCGGTCGAAGACGCCCTTCTCGATGTCCGTGTTGACCGAGACACCCGTGTACATCGTGATCATCACGACGCTCATCACGAGGATGCCCGGCAGCAGGAACTGGATGTACGCCGAGACCGAGCCGGCCAGCGCGCCTCCGAAGAGGTACGTGTACATCAGCACCATCATGATCGGGAACGCCGTCACGTCGAACAGCTGCTCCGGCACGTGCTTGATCTTCAGCATGGCCCGCCAGCCGAAGGTCATCGACGCGGAGACCGCGCTCGGACGCGGCGGACGGGTCCCGCCCACGAGCAGCGCCGCGAGTTCGTCGGCCTTCGGGGCGACGAAGTCGAGCGCGTCGGTCGTCTGCGCGTCCTTGCCGGTGGTGACGGTGGTCATGCCGTCGTTCCTTTCCTGTCCGTCAGTGCCAGGAACACCTCGTCGAGGCTGGGCTGGCCGAGCGCGAAGTTGTCGACCGTGATCCCGGCCCGCGACAGCTCCGTCAGCGCCCGCGCCGCCTGCTCGGCGGCGCCGAGGTCCGTGCCGTGGCCGTCGACGGTGGCGGTGAGGGCGACCGGGTCCGGGTCGAGCTGGACCGTGGCCTTCAGCGCGTCCCGCAGGACCCGCTCCGCCTCCGGGCGCTGTTCGGGGTCCCGGAGCCGTACGTGCACCGATCCCGAGCCGACGGAGGCCTTGAGCTCGCCCTTCGTCCCCTCCGCGATCACCTTCCCGTGGTCGATGACGGCGATACGGGAGGCGAGCTGGTCCGCCTCGTCCAGGTACTGGGTGGTGAGGAGCACGGTGGTGCCCTGGGCGACGACCGCGCGGACGATGTCCCAGACCTGGTTGCGGCTGCGCGGGTCGAGGCCGGTGGTCGGTTCGTCGAGGAAGAGCAGGTCGGGCGTGTTGAGGATGGACGCGGCGATGTCGATACGGCGCCGCATGCCGCCCGAGTAGTTCTTGATCTGCTTGTCGGCGGCCTCCGCCAGCCCGAACGCGGCGAGCAGCTGCGCCGAGCGGTCCCGGGCGGCGGGCCGGCTGTGGCCGAGGAGCCTGCCGAGCAGGACGAGGTTCTCGGTGCCGGTGAGGTCCTCGTCGACGGAGGCGTACTGCCCGGTGAGACTGACCCGGCCGCGCACGGTGTCGGCGTCATCGACGACGTCCTTGCCGAAGACCCGGGCCCGGCCGCCGTCGGGGCGCAGCAGGGTCGCGAGCATCTTGACGGCGGTGGTCTTGCCCGCCCCGTTGGGGCCGAGGACGCCGTAGACGGTGCCGGCCGGGACACGCAGGTCGATCCCGTCGACGGCACGGTTCGTGCCGAAGACCTTGACCAGGCCCTCGGTCTCGATGGCGAGGTCGGTCATGCGCGTGCCTCCAGGCTGCCGGATGCGGTCCGCTCCACCCAGTCTCCGACGGACGCGGCCCGTATGCCAGAGAACGACCCGATCTCCCCCGTACGGTGGAGCCGGCCGGGCCCGCACGACGACGACCCGGCCCCCGCCCCGGCGGCACGCTGAGGGCATGCCGAAGATCAACGCCCTGCCCGGCGTGCCCCGTTGGGCATCCCTCGCCGCCCACGCCGTGCCGCTGATCGTCCTCCCCTCGGGGATCTGGCGGATCGCGCTCACCCTGGGGCTGCCCGTCGCCCGCGTCGACGACCCCGGCCTCGCCCAGAACGTGTTCCAGATCGTGCTGACCGTCGTCGCCGAACTGCTCGCCTTCCTCACGCTCGGCCTGGTCCGTCCCTGGGGCGAGGTGCTGCCGCGCCGGCTGCCCTTCCTGGGCGGACGGCCCGTCCCGGCCCGCGCGGCCACCGCGGCCGCGCTGGGCGGGGCGTTCGGGCTCTTCGCCCTCACGGGCTGGTACACGTACGTGGCGGTCGCCGGGATCGGCGCGGACGCCGCGGGGACCCACACCGAGGGGCCGGTCCAGGAGGCCCTGTTCCTGGCCTGCTACCTGCCCCTGGCGGCCTGGGCCCCGCTGCTCGCCGCCGTCGCGGTCGCCTACCGGCGCCGCCGCGCCACGGCGCGCTCCACGGCCGCGACGTCCTCGTGGGTGTAGAGCCAGTAGAACGCGGCGATGATGGTCCCCGCCGCGACGACGAGACCGAGGACGGTGGCCGAGAACACGCTCGGTCCCGAGAGGCTGAAGAGGAAGCCGACGGCACAGCCGGTGAGCACGCCCCAGGCCGCCGCGTGCACTTCGCGTGGCAGGACGTGGCCCCACTCGCGCAGCGCGTACACGGCCCCCGCGAGCACGGCTCCGGAGACGATGCCGAGGACGACCTCACCCCAGTCGATGATGCCTCCGTCACGCACGATCGCCGCCGCCCAGAAGCCGTAGGCGAAACCCAGCGTGAGGGGCAGACCCAAGCCGTAGGTACTCAGGTGCCGCCCGGTGGGCACCGCTGCGTGTGCGGCCATGGCAGGAGCTCCTTCACTCTCGCCCCCCTGCACCCTCTAGGGCACACCCGAAGCCCCCGCCGCCGCAACCGGGCGGGGCGGGGGCCGGTCCGGGGCCGGGCGGGGTGGAGCCGGGCGGGGTGGGGTCAGGCCGGACGGGGGCCGACGGGTCAGCCTGCCGGGCGCACCGCGACCGCGTCGATCTCGAAGAGCATCCCGGGCAGCGCGAGCGCGGCGACGCCTTGCAGCGTCTGCGCGGGCAGCCGGTCGCCGAAGGCGCCGTGCAGCGCCCCGCCGAGGACCTCCAGCTTCGCGAGGTCGTGATCGACGATGTACGAACCGAGGCGGACGACGTGCTCGAAGCCCAGCCCCACGCCCTCCAGCGCGCGCCGGAGGTTGGTGAAGGCCAGCCCGACCTGGGCGGCGAAGTCGCCGGGGACGGGGGCGCCGGTCGCGTCGGAGGCGTACTGGCCGCCGATGAAGACCAGCTCGCCGGGGGCGGAGACGGCGTGGCTGTAGCCGAAGGGGGACGGGTCGTGGAGGGTCGCCGGGTTGGTGATCGTGCGCCCGTCGGTGGTGGCGGTGGTCGTCGTGGTGCCGGTGGTGGCGGTGCTGGTCATGAGGTGTGCTTCCTTCCGGAGAGTACGGCCGCCAGGCAGGCGGCCAGGGTGAGCGCGGCTCCCGCGAAGAGCAGCGCGGTGAGCGTGGTCGCGTCGACGAGCAGCCCGCCGAGGAGGGCGCCGAGCGCGATCGAGAGGCAGAAGACGCTGACGTGGAGGCCGGTCGCGGTCTCCACGTCCTCGGGGGCGGCGGCCATGAACCAGGACTGCAGCCCGACGGAGACGCCGCCGTACGCGAGCCCCCACAGGAGCAGCAGCGCGGCACCGGCCGCGGTCGTGCCGCCGGCGAGGGCGAGCGCGAGGAGCGCGGCGGTCAGGCCGGCGGAGAGGACGGCGAGGGTACGGCGGGGGGAGCGGCCGGCGCCGGGGCCGGCGAGGAAGTTCCCCGCCACGCCCGCGAGTCCGTACCCGAGGAGCACCACGCCGACGAGCCGGCCCGAGACGTGGACGTGCTCGGCGAGCACGGGCCGGACGAAGGAGTACGCCAGGAAGTGGCCGGTCACGAGGAGGAGGGTGAGCAGCAGCCCGGTACGGACGCGCGCGTTGTCGCGCGGCAGCCGCACCAGCCGCCCGAACCCGTCCGCGGCTGCGGAAGCGCCCCGCCCGGCCGTGCCCGGCAGCCTCGGCAGCAGCGCGAACAGGGCCGCCGTCGCCACGAGTGCCATCACCCCCACCCCCGCGAACGCCCCTCGCCAGCCGGTCCATTCCGCGGCCGTGGTGGCAGCCGGGACGCCGAGTACGGAGGCGGCCGAGACGCCGCCGAAGACCACGGCGGTGGCGCGTCCGACGTCGGCGGCGGGGACGAGCCGGGGTGCCAGGCCGCCCGCGAGGGCCCAGAAGCCGCCGATGGCGACCCCGAGCAGCACCCGGGCGCCGAGGACGACCGCGATGTGTCCGGCCGCCGCGGTGGCCAGGTTCGCGACGGCGACGAGGGCCATCAGGCCGACGAGGACCGTGCGCCGGTCGGCCGCGGCGGCCCGCACGGCGATCAGCGGGGCGCAGACGGCGGCCACGAGACCCGGGACGGTCACCATCAGGCCCGCCGTACCGGCGGAGACCCCGAGGTCGGCCGCGACCGGGGTGAGCAGGCCGACCGGCAGCAGCTCCGCGGTCATCACGGTGAAGATGCCGAGGGTGACGGCCGCGACCCGGGCCCGGTCGCCTTGCCGCGCCGGCCTCTTCTCAATCTGGATACTTAACATCCAGAATTACCCCCTTGGAAAGCCCTCCCGGCGAAGGGAGGGCGCGTCGAACAGGGACCCGGCGGGTCCGCCGGACCGTGCGGGCCTCGTCAGGTGTTGGCGAACCAGTGGCGGATGCGCTCCGGGGCCGCGGGCGCCTGGAGCTCCGCCCGCTGCCGTACGTCGTCCAGGGTGCGGGCCGCCAGCTCGCGCCGCCAGGCCAGCTCGGCCGCCCCCATCGCGCCCGCGATCGCGCACTCGGCCGCGTAGCTGCCGGCCGGTCCGGCACCGGGCCCCTGCTGCCGGATCTCGGAACAGCGGAACGCCTCCTCCGGGCCCTCGATCGCCGTGACGACGTCCATGAGCGTGATCCGGTCGAGCGGCCGGGCCAGCCGGAAGCCGCCCTTGGGGCCCGAGACGGAGCTGACGATCCCGGCCCGGGAGAGGGCCTGGAGCTGCTTGTTGAGGTAGGCGGAGGGCAGCTCGTGGTAGGCCGCGAGCCGCGCCGCCGTCACCGCCCGCTCCGGCCCGATCCAGGCCAGGTTGAGGCAGCTGTGCAGCGCCCACTCCACGCCCTCGTTCATCCTCATGTTCTGGATATTAGATGTCCAGGATGCCGGAGGCAAGTCCGGCGAGCCGCCGCAGCGCGTCGTCCAGGACCGGGAGCGGAGGCGAGGCGAGCCCCACCCGCACCGCGCCCGCCGCGCCGCGGCCGGCCGCCGCGAAGTCCGCGCCCGGGGTCAGTGCGATCCCGCGCTCCGCCGCCGCGGCCACGAAGGCCTCGGCCCGCCAGGGCGCCGGCAGCTCCCACCAGCAGTAGTACGCGTGCGGCGAGGTGCGGATCTCGTACCCGCCCAGATGCCGCCGGACCAGCGCGTGCCGGGCCGCCGCATCCGCGCGCTTC
Source organism: Streptomyces sp. NPDC127129 (assembly GCF_042671585.1). Classification (NCBI taxonomy): domain Bacteria; kingdom Bacillati; phylum Actinomycetota; class Actinomycetes; order Kitasatosporales; family Streptomycetaceae; genus Streptomyces; species Streptomyces sp. NPDC127129. Next base: position 266,570 of record NZ_JBHXTV010000006.1, on the reverse strand, counting down.
GCCTCCGCCACCTCCGCCACCGTGCCGTCCGCCGCCCACCGGGTCGCCGCCGCGAGCGCCAGCCCGCCCGCCGTCCACGCGCCGGAGCGCAGCGCCCGCGCCAGCTCCTCCACCAGGCCCGCCGGAGCCACGAGATGGCCGACGGTCAGCCCGGGCGCCAGGCGCTTGGAGAGGCTGTCGACGAGCACCACCCGTTCCGGGGCGTGGGCGGCCAGCGGAGCGGGGGCGTCCGGCACCAGGAAGGCCCAGGTGGTGTCCTCGATCGCGGTCAGCCCCGACTCCCGCAGCACGCCCGCCAGTTCGGCCCGGCGCTCCGGACCCGCCGTCACGGAGAGCGGGTTGTGCAGGGTGGGCTGGACGTACACGGCGGAGAGCGAGCCCGCCCGGACCGCCGCGGCCAGCGCGTCCGGCCGCATCCCCTCCCCGTCGAGCGCGATCGGCACCAGCCGCACCCCCAGCCGCTCCGCCACCGTTCTGACCAGCGGATACGTCAGCTCCTCCACACCCAGCACGCCCCCGGGCGGCACCAGCGTCGCGAGCGCCGCCGCGATGGCCTGGCGGCCGTTTCCCGCGAAGAGCACCCGCTCCGGGTCGGGTTCCCAGCCCGGCCGCGCGAGCACCCGTACCGCGGCGGCGCGCGCCCGAGGCGTCCCCGCGGCCGCCGCCGGACCGTTCGTCGCCCCGCCCAGCACATCGGCGCGGGCCAGCGAGACGAGCGCCCGCGCCATCAGCTCCGACTGCCCGGGAGCCACCGGGTAGTTGAGCTGGAGGTCGACCGGCGCGTGCCCGGTGGCCTCGGCCAGCGCGACCGCGGCCCCGGCCGGCGGCGGAGCCGCCCGTACGAACGTGCCGCGCCCCACCTCGCCCACGACCAGGCCCCGGCGCGCCAGCTCTCCGTAGACCCGGATCGCGGTCGAGTTGGCGATCCGCTGCCGCCGGGCGAACACCCTCTGCGGCGGCAGCCGGTCGCCGGGGCGCAGCCGCCCGTCCGCGATCCGCTCCGCGACCCGGTCGGCGATCCGGCGGTACTCGTCCATCGGGCCCCTCTCTCATTGCACCGAGAGCAAAGGATGTCATTGCACCGAGCGGTGGGGGCTGCCTAGCCTCCGACCATGCCTTCCGCAGAGATCGACGGACTGACGATCCGCTACGAGGACGAGGGAACGGGCCCCGCGCTCGTCCTGGTCCACGGCCACCCCTTCGACCGCACGATGTGGCGGCCGCAGATCGACCGCTTCTCCGCCACGCACCGGGTCGTCGCCCCCGATCTGCGCGGCTACGGTGCCACCACCGTCGTCCCCGGCACCACCCCGCTCTCCGCCTTCGCCGGGGACCTCGCCGCGCTCCTCGACCACCTCGGCATCGACCGGTTCGTCCTCGGCGGCCTCTCCATGGGCGGCCAGATCGTCATGGAGTGCTACCGCCTCTTCCCCGGGCGGATCCGCGGCCTGGTCCTCGCCGACACGTTCCCCGCCGCCGAGACCGAGGAGGGGAGGGCCGGCCGCCGCGCGCTCGCCGAACGGCTGGTCCGCGAGGGGATGAAGGGGTACGCCGACGAGGTCCTGGACCGGATGGTCGCCCCGTACAACACGCACGCCGCGCCCCACGTCCACCGGATGATGTGCGCCACCGACCCCGAGGGCGCGGCGGCGGCGCTGCGCGGCCGGGCCGAACGGCCCGACTACCGCGAGCTGCTGACCACCGTCTCCGTACCGGCGCTGGTGGTGGTCGGCCGGGACGACACGTACACCCCCGTCCCGGACGCGGAGGCGATGCACGCGGCGCTGCCGCACTCGACGCTGGTGGTCGTCGAGCGCGCGGCGCACATGCCGAACCTGGAGCGGCCGGAGGAGTTCGACACCGCGCTCGCCGCGTTCCTCGACGCGCTCTGAGCCCGGGCCTCACCCGTACGGCCCAGCTGGACGTTCGCTCGACGACCGGCCGCCGCACGATGGCCCCATGAGCCAGCACACCGCACCTCCTCGTCCGCCCGCCCCCTCCACCAAAACCGCGTGGGCGGCGAGCGGCAGTCTGTTCGCCGGCGTCCTGATGCTCGTCATCGGCATCCTGGACGTCCTCCAGGGCATCGCCGCGGTAGCCGAGGACGACGTCTACACCCGTGTCGGCGACTACGTCTTCAAGTTCGACCTGACCAGCTGGGGCTGGGTCCACATCGTCCTCGGCATCCTCGTCGCCGCCGCCGGCGCCGGGATCCTCAAGGGCTCCGAGTGGGGGCGCATGGGCGGCATCACGCTGGCCTCCCTGAACGTCATCGCCCAGTTCCTCTTCCTGCCGTACCACCCCTGGTGGGCGCTGTTCTCGATGGCCCTCTCGGTCTTCGTGATCTGGGCGCTGGCCACGGACACCACCTCCTTCGGCAAGGACAGGGCATGACCGGCGCCCGCACCCGCACCCGACCCCGCACCCGCATCCGGCCCCGCACCCGCGCCGTCTGCGCCACCGCTCTCCTCGCGCTGACCGTGGCCGTCACCGGCTGCACCGAGGAGAGCAAGCAGACGGCCGAGGACATCGTCTCCTCCGCCACGGCGGCGGCCGCCTCGGCGGCCCAGGAGAAGATGAACCAGGTCAAGGACGGCGTGAACGCCACCGACAACGTCAAGGCCGGAGCGACGCAGACGGACGGCGACCGGACCACCGCCGAGATCACGGCCACCAACCCCACGGACCGCAACGCCGACTACACGGTCTGGGTCAACTTCCGCGACAGCGACGGCAACCTGCTGGACGCCGCCGTCCTCAACATCGACGGCGTGGAGCCGGGAGGGTCCAAGACCGGTACGGCGCGCAGCAACCGCTCCCTCTCGGGGGAGACCAAGGCGGAGATCCAGCAGGCGCTGCGACACTGACGGTGTGGAGCACGTCCTGGCAGAGCACCGGCCCTCCGGCCCCGCGTCCCCTCCGACCTCCCCCCGGCCCGGGCGGCGCCTCGCCACCTGGGCCGCGGCCCTGCTCGTGGCCGTCCCGGCGGTGGTCGCGGGCTGCCGCCTCCTCGGCACCGACGCGGTCACCCCCGTACCGCAGGCGCTGTCGTTCCTGCCCTGGCTCACCGTCCCGGCCGGCCTCGCCGCGCTGCTCGCACTGGCCGCCCGGCGGCGGCCGCTCGCGGCCTTCGCGGTCCTCGTGCTCGCCGTCACGGCCTGGTCCGCGCTCCCCTACGGGCCGGACACCACCACCGCCCGCGGCCCCGTGGTCGAACGGCTCCGGGTGCTCACCGCCAACGTCGAGTTCGGCCAGGCGACCCAGGCCCTCACCGAGGCGGTACGACGGGAGCGGCCGCAGCTCGTGTACGTCTCCGAGTGCGACCCCGCCTGCGCCCGCGCCCTCACCGCCGCCCTGGCCGTCAGCCACCCGCACCGGGCCGTCGTGGACGGCGAGGGCTCGACCGGCTCGGTCGTCCTGAGCGCGTATCCGCTCACCGCACGGCCGCCGGTCCCCGCCGCGATGGGCATGCCGGGCGCCTCCGCGCGGATCGGCGGCCGGAACGTCGAGCTGCGGCTCGCCCACCCACTGCCGCCGCTCCCCGGCCAGGTCGACCTGTGGAAGCGCGAGCTGGGGCGGGTGGAGGCGTTCGCCGCCGCGCACCGTGACGGCGACCCCGTGCTCCTGGCCGGGGACTTCAACGCCTCCCAGGACCACGCCGCGTTCCGCGCCGTCCTCGACGCGGGCCGGCTGCACGACGCCGCGCGGCTCGCGGGCGCCGCGCGGACGCCGACGTGGCCGAGGGAGCTGCCGCTGCCCCCGTACGTACAGATCGACCACGTGCTGGTCAGCGACGATTTCCGGGTGCGTGACGTGCGGTTCCTCGACCTGGCGGGGTCCGACCACCGGGCCGTCCTGACCGGGCTCGACCTGCACGCCGGGCGCTGATCGGCGACGCTGGAACCATGGACCGGATGTACGACGACGAGCAGATCCTCACGAACATCGGCACCCTCGTCGAGGAGGAGCGGGCCCTGCGGCAGCGGATGGGCGGTCTCCTCCCGGAGGAGCGGACGCGGCTCGCCGAGCTGGAGGTGCAACTGGACCAGTGCTGGGACCTGTTGCGCCAGCGCCGCGCCAAGGCCGAGTTCGGCGAGGACCCGGACACGGCGGCCGTCCGCCCGGCGGCGGAGGTGGAGGGTTACCGCAGCTGACCCGCCTGCCGGACGACTCGCCGCCGCCCACGTACCGTGAGCCCATGGCACGTCCCGCGCGGCTCACCCCACCGCCCTGGCTGACCGCCGGGCTCCGCCCGGCCCCCGCGCCCGTCCCCTGGGCGGCCGTCGCCCGCGCCTCCGTCGCACTGTCCGCACCGCTCGCCGTCGGACTCGCCGTCGACCAGCCCGTCTACGGTGCCCTGGTCTCCATGGGCGCGCTCTCCGGGGTCATCGGCGACACCGCCGACGCGTACCGCATGCGCTTCTACAACATCGCCGTCCCCCAGCTCTTCGGCGCCCTCGGGGTCACGCTCGGCAGCCTCGTGTACGGCGAGGGCTGGCTCGCCGTCGGCGTGCTCACCCTGATCGCGCTCGTCTCCGGGATGATCTCCTCGATCGGCGCCGTCGCCTCCGTCTCCGGTCTGCTGCTCCTCCTCAACGCGGTCGTGGGCGCCGGGCTGCCGATGCCCGACCCGTGGTGGAGACCGCCCCTGCTGCTCGGGCTCGGCGGGGCCGTCGTCCTCGCCCTGACCCTGCTCGGCTGGCCGTTGCGCGGCGGAGTCCCCGAGCGGACGGCCGTGGCCGGCACCTACCGGGCCGTCGCCGACGTCCTCGAAGCCGCCGGCACGGACGCGTACGACGAGCGGCGGCAGGACGTCACCGCCTCCCTCAACCAGTCGTACGACCTCGTCCTCGCCCGCCGCGCCCGCGAGCACGGCCGCGCGCCGGTCCTGGTCCGGCTGCTGGCCCAGCTCAACGCGGTCATCGCGCTCGTGGAGGCCGCCCCGGCCGCCCATGTCGCGGCCCGCCGGTTCGGCCGCCCCCTCTCCCCGGCGATCCCGGCCGCCGTGCGCGAACTCGCCGACGCGGTCGCGCAGGGCCGCACCGACGTCCCCGGCCTCGACCTCCCCGCCGCCACCCGGCCCTCCGAGAAGGCCGTCGACCAGGCCCTGCGCCACGCGGCGAACGTCGTCCGCGCGGCGGAGCCGAACCCGTACAACGTGGACGACCGCCTCGGCCGCCCCGCGGCGCTGCGGGTCAGGTCCCGCCGGGTGGTCCGCGGCGTCCTGCTCTCCGAGGCGTCCTGGCGGTACGGGCTGCGGCTCGCGCTCTGCATCGGCCTCGCCCAGACGGTGGTCTCGGTGATCGACGTACCCCGCTCGTACTGGGTCGCCCTCACCGTCACCTTCGTCATGAAGCCGGACTTCGGCTCGGTCTTCTCCCGGGCCGTGCTGCGCGCGCTCGGCACGGCCTTCGGGCTGGCCACCGCCGCGCTCGTCCTCGCCGAGGTGCCGCGCGGCTGGTGGTACGTACCGGTGATGGTCGTCCTCGCCGGGCTGATCCCCGCGTTCTCCGCGAAGGGGTACGCCTTCCAGACCGCGGCGATCACCCCCGTCATCCTGCTGCTCTCCGACCTCCTCAACCAGCAGGGCTTCGACCTCGTGCTCCCCCGGCTCTACGACTCCCTCATCGGCTGCGGTATCGCGCTGGTCGCCGGCTATCTGCTCTGGCCGGAGTCCTGGCACAGCCGCGTCGGCGACCGGCTCGCGGACTCCGTCGCCGACTCGGCCGCCTACGTGGCGCAGGCGTTCTGCCCGCCGGAGGACGAGGACCCGGGTGCCCGGCTGCGGGCCCGGCGGAAGCTGTACCGCGATCTCTCCGCCGTACGCTCCGAGTTCCAGCGCGCCCTGACCGAACCGCCGCCGACCGGCACCGTCGCCTCCGCCTGGTGGCCGCTGGTCGTCGCCGTGGAGCGGATTGTCGACGCGACGACAGCCGCCCGGGTCCGCGTCGACCACGGCGCCCCGCCCCCCGATCCGCAGGAAACGGAAGAACTGGAACAGCAGTTGCGGGAACTCGCCGACGGACTGCGCGGAACCGACGTGCTCGTGGAGGTCCGGGCCGAGCTGACCGGCGACGAGGAGGGCGTCCTCGCCGCGCTCAGAGCCGAGGTGACGGCGGCCCGGGCGATCGCCACTCCCCGCGCGACACCGGGCTAAACACCCCACCGGGGGCGTACCGATGCCCTTACCGGCGGTCACAGAACGGAACGTTCCATCCGCCGTTACCGGAATCCGTCGGTGCGACTACGATGCGCTCGATTCACCTTGATCCGTGCGCGGTCCGGCGAACAACTGACTCGGCGGCACGGTCACTTCGTCCTGCACCGCTCCCGTGCCCCCCAAGGACATCCGCCATGCGCACGACCACCGGCAGAGGGCTCCAGCCCAACGTTCTCGGGACGTTCGACACCATCGTCATGGCCGTCGCGGGCAGTGCGCCCGCCTACTCGCTGGCCGCGACCACGGCCGTGCTCTTCGGCGCGGTCGGCCTGGCGGGTCCGGCGGCGCTGCTCTACTGCGCGATACCCATGCTCGGCATCGTCCTCGCCTACGCGCGCCTCGGCCGGATCGACGTCAACGCGGGCGCCGGCTACTCCTGGGTGGGCCGCACCCTCCACCCCTTCCTCGGCTTCCTCTCCGGCTGGGCCCTCGTCGTCTCCGCGACCGTCTTCATGGTCGCCGGATCGCTCCCCGCCGGCGCGCTGACACTCTCCCTCGTCGACCCGGACCTCGCCGACAACACCCCCCTCGCCGCGGCCGTCGGCGCAGGCTGGTTCCTCGTGATGCTGCTCGTCGTCCTCGGCGGCGCCCGGCTCACCGTCCGCGCCCAACTGATCATGTCGGGCGTCGAGATGCTCATCCTCCTCGCCTTCGTCCTGGCCGCGCTGCTGCACCGCGGGCACGCGACCGCCTTCGACTGGTCCTGGTTCGGCTTCGGTCACTTCGACGGCCCGGCCGGCTTCGCCTCGGGCGCGCTGATCGCCGCGTTCTACTACTGGGGCTGGGACGTCACCAGCAACCTCAGCGAGGAGACCCGCGACAGCCGCCGCACGGCCGGGCTCGCCGCGCTGGTCGGCGTGGGCGTCGTCTTCCTGGTCTTCGAGGCGTTCACGGTCGCGGTCAACGTGCTGCTCACCTCGGGGCAGATCGAGTCGGCGGGCGCGAACGTCCTGGCCGTCCTCGGCCAGGAGATCTGGCCGGGCGTCGGCGGAAAGCTGCTGGTCGTGGCGGTGCTGCTCTCCACGGTCGCCACCCTGGAGACCACACTCATCCAGGTGACCCGCTCCCTCTTCGCGATGGGCCGCGACCGCACCATGCCGGCCGCGCTCGGGAGCGTGCACCGGCGCTGGAACACCCCGTGGGTGGCGATCGCCGCCGTCGGTGGCGCCGCGCTGCTGATGTTCGGCGCGGCGGCGGCCGCCGGTTCGATGGGCCGGATCCTCAGCGACGCGGTGTCCGCGATCGGCCTGCTGATCGCGTTCTACTACGGTCTCGCCGGGATCGCCGCCGTGGTGGCGTACCGCGGGATGCTGCTGAACTCCGTACGGAACTTCCTCGTCGGGGGCGTCTGGCCGCTGCTCGGGTCGGCGTTCATGCTGTGGGCGTTCGTCGAGTCTCTCGGCGAACTGTCCACGACGTCACGGGTGATCGGCCTGGGCGGGCTGCTCGTGGGCGTGGTCCCGATGCTCGTGTACTGGCGCGCGGGCAGCGCCTACTACCGTCCGGCACGGCTCGACGCGGCGCGCGCGCTGGCGGCCGCGGAACCGTTCGCGCCGAGCACGGCGCGGGCGCGCAGGACGGACGAATCGCTGGCGACGGACTTCTGACGCCGGGCCACGGCAGACCCGCTTCACGACTACTGGTTCCAGGGCTACTGGCTTCCGAGGGAGGACCTGGATGGCCGCTCTCCGCCGATCGGCGCGCTCGGCCCGTGCGGCCCGCTTCACTCCGGTCTTCGACCCGGACTTCGGCGACCGCGCGCTCACCGAGGCGCGGCACGACATCGTCATCGGCCGCTGGCAGGGCGTACGGGACCTGCTGCGGGACACCGGTGAGGACTGGGCGCGCCGGACGCACCGGGTACGGCTCCTCGCGCACGCCGCCGCGGGCAGTTCGTCGGTCGAGGCGTGGCGGGCGGCCGAGCCGGACAACCCGGACGGGGCGGTGCTGCGGGCGGCCACCGAGGTCGTACGGGTCTTCGACACGGCGATCGCGGCCGGCCGGGGCACGGTCGTGGACCGGGGGCGGGTCGACGCCACCGTCGACGCCTGCCTGCGGGCGACGGAGGCCGCGCCCACGGACCCGATGCCGTGGGTCTCGCTGCTCTCGGTGGCCCGGCTGTACGAGGGCGGGGTGCCGCGCCGCGAGCTGCGGCAGTGGTTCGACGAGCTGCGGCGCCGCGACCCCTACAACACCGAGGGCCACGCACAGGTGATGCGCTACCTGTCCGCGCGGTGGCACGGCACGCACGGAGCGATGTACGACTTCGCGCGGGACGCGGCGGGCGTGGCGCCGCCCGGCTCGCCGCTGCCGGTCCTGGTGCAGGTGGCGCGCGTGGAGGAGTACCGCTACATCGCGGACGGGGCGCTCGGCCGGGGTCCGGTGCGCGGCTTCGACCAGCACTGGAAGCACGAGCTTGCGGTGGACGAGCTGCGCCGTACGCATCAGCGCTGGATCGGCGGCCGCGAGCCGGGCGGCCCGGTGGCGCCCGAGGAGGTACCGGACCTCAACTATCTGGCACACGCGGCCTGCTACGCGGGCCAGGTGGAGGTGGCGCGCGAGGTCCTCGGGATGCTCGGGGCGCGGGCGGCCTGGGTGCCGTGGGCGTACACGGGCGAACCGGAGGAGCAGTTCGTACGGTTCAGGGAGGGCCTGGGAGTGGTGTGAGGGGCGGTGCCGCGCCCCTCACACCACGTTTCAGGGGGCTCAGACGCCGATGTCGCGGCCGTCCTTGCGCCAGACGGAGACGACCGAGGGACGGACGATCCTGCCGGGTCCGTCGGGCCACTCCGACTTCGGGTTCTCGACGGAGGCGCCGTCGAGCTCGCCCGGGTGCTGGACCGCGACGACGACGCGGCGGTCCTGGATGATCGGGCCGCAGGTCTCGGCGCCCCTGGGGACGGTCAGGAACTGCTTGATCTCACCGCGCCGCTCGCCCTGCGTGGCGACACCGAACAGGCCGTCGTGCGAGCCGAGCTGGGCACCGTCGGTGGAGATCCACAGGTTGCCGTGCGGGTCGAAGGCGACGTTGTCCGGGCAGGAGATCGGGGAGACCTTGTCCTTGGGGAAGCCGGCGAAGTACGTGGCCGGGTCGTTCGGGTCGCCCGCGACGAGGAAGAGGCGCCAGGCGAAGCCGTCGGAGGCCGGGTCGTCCCAGTGCTCGGCGAGCTCCAGGATCTGGCCGTGCTTGTTGAGGTTGCGCGGGTTGGCCTCGTCCGCGGGGGCCTTGCCGGCCTTGCCGCGGTCGGAGTTGTTGGTGAGCGCGACGTAGACGCGGCCGGAGCGCGGGGACGGCTCGACGTCCTCGGGGCGGTCCATCTTGGTGGCGCCGACCTTGTCACCGGCGAGGCGGGTGAAGACGTACACCTCCTCGGCGGTCATGCCCTCGACGTGCGAGACGTTGCCGGTGGCCAGCGGGATCCACACGCCGGAGCCGTCGAACTCGCCGTCGTTCGGGAGCTTGCCGGTGCCGTCGATCTGGGCGGCCGGGCTGTCGCCGGTCAGCTTGGCGACGTAGAGCGTGCCCTCGTCGAGGAGCGTGAGGTTGTGGGCGTGCGCGGCGCGGGAGTTGCCCTTCATCATCCGCTTCGAGGACACGAACTTGTAGAAGTAGTCGAAGCGCTCGTCGTCACCCATGTAGACGACCGGGCGGCCGTCCGCGGTGAGGCGGGGCTGCGCGGCCTCGTGCTTGAAGCGGCCGAGCGCGGTGCGCTTCTTCGGGGTGGACTCGGGGTCGTACGGGTCGAGCTCGACGACCCAGCCCTGGCGGTGGACCTCGTTGGGCTCCTGCGCGAGGTCGAAGCGCTTGTCGAACCGCTCCCACTTGCGCTCGGAGGCGGCCGAGCCGATGCCGTACCGCTTGTCGGTGGCGCTGGAGCCGTTGGCGAAGTACTGGTTGAAGTTCTCCTCGCCGTGCAGCGTGGTGCCCCAGGGGGTGGTGCCGCCGGCGCAGTTGTTCAGCGTGCCGAGGACCTTGCGGCCGGTCGGGTCGGCGGAGGTCTTCAGGAGCGCGGAGCCTGCGGCCGGGCCGGTCAGCTCGAACTCGCTGGTCGTGTGGAGACGGCGGTTGAGCGGGTGGCGCGTGACCGGCGTGAGCTTGCCGGAACGCTTCTCCTCCTGGACGACGACGACGGAGAAGCCGTGGGCGGCCCAGGCGATCTCGACCTGCTCGCGGGTCGGGTTGGCAGCGTCGTACCCCTTGAACATGAGGATCTCGTCGGTGTACTCGTGGTTCGCGACGAGCACCTGACGGTCCCGCTCCCCGGGGAGGGGGAGGAGGCTCAGGAAGTCGTTGTTGTAGCCGAACTGGCCGGCCTGCGCAGCGGCGGTCTGCTTGTCGGCGTCGAAGGCCGGGGCGCCGCGGAGGATCGGCTCACCCCAGCGGATGACGACGTTCTGCTCGTAGCCGACGGGCACGGTGACCTTGTCGGCGGTGTTGGGCGCGACGGGCGTGAAGCGGAGGCCACGCGCGCCGTCGGCGACGGGGCGGCCCTTGGCGGCGGCCGTGGCGGCGTCGGTGTGGCCGGCGGCGACGGCGGGGGTGGAGCCACCGGGGCCGACCACCGCGCTGCCCGCCGCGGCGGCGACGGTCACGACGGCGGCGGCACGCACCATGGAGCGACGGGAGAGGGCGCCGGCTATGACGTCGCCGACGTACTCGTTGTCGCTGGTGTTGGGCACCTCGTGGAAGCAGGCGTCACCACAACGGAACCGGCAGGTGAGGGCGGAACGGCCGCCTCCGTGCGGGTTGGTGCTCAGCAGCGGCAGCAGTTTGCGCACTTGGTCCTCCTCCGGCGCGTTTCTGCGCCGCCCCTTGGTCCCGACATGGTGTCGGGATTCCGTCCGGCGGTGACGTTATGTGCACACATCTGCACGGGGGCGGCGCGGAAGTGAACGCCGAATGAATGAGCGGGAACGAGGGCTGGTTGAGGGGCGGTTGGGGGTGCCGGAGAGGAGGGGGGAGGAGAGGGGAGCCGGTCCGGCCGAGGGCGGGGATCTTCGGGCTGCTCGGGGGCGGGCCGAGGGCGGCGCATCCGCAGGGCCGTTCGGGGCGCTTCGGGGCGGGCCGAGGACCGGGATCGCCGGTCCGCTTGAGACGGCCGGGGGCGCGAAACCCGTGCTCGGAGGCGCGTGCAGGCGCGTTGATTCCGGGTCCGGTTGGGGCGCCGGAGGCGACACACCAGGGGCCGCTAACCTTACGTGTCCGCCCTGGCCAGGGATGATTCCTCCCAGTACGGACATACACCGCACCCAACTCATGCGAAAGGCCTCGCCCATGGGCATTCGGAGCTTGCTGCGCAAGGTGTTCGGACGCGATCGTGCGGAACGGCAGGCCGATTCACCGGCAACCTCCGTCCCGCCCCAGGCGGCGCCGTCCCGCCAGGAGGACGCCGCGCCGACCCCGCCCCCGACGAAGGACGAGGCCCAGAGCGCGGCGGACGACCTGGTGGCGGCGGCCTTCGACAACCCGAAGGTGCCGGCGGCGAGGACGGCCGAGAGGCCGGAAGCCGAGGAAGCTCCGGCCGTGGCCGAACTTCCCAAGCAGGCCACGACGGAGGCCGCCCCGGCCCCCGAGGAGCCCGCGGAGACCGCCCCGGCCGCCGAGGAGCCTGCGGCGGAGGCGAGCGCCGAGGCCGCCCCGACGGCCGAGGAGCCCGTGGAGACGGTCCCGGCCGCCGAGGAGCCGGCTACGGCCGAGGCCGCCGAGCAGGTCGCGGCGGAGCCGCAGACCGAGGCGCCGGACGCGTCGGAGCCGGAGGCTGCCGCCGAGACGGCGGACGAGCCGCAGGCCGAGGCCGCCGAGACCGTGGACGCTCCGGCGGAGGCCGAGGCGGCGCACGAGCCCGTCGCGGACGAGGCGGAGGCCGAGGCCACGCAGGACGAGCCCGTCGCGGACGAGCCCGTCGCCGAGACGCCCGCCGCAGACGTCACCGAGACGCCCGAGCAGGTCGCGGCAGAGCCGCAGACCGAGGCTGCCGCCGAAACCGTGGACGCCCCGGCCGAGGCCGAGGCCACGCAGGAGCCCGTCGCCGCGGAGCCGGAGCCCGTCGCGGACGAGGCGCAGGCCGTCGTGGACGAGGCCACGCAGGACGAGCCCGCCGTGGACGAGCCCGTCGCCGAGACGGCCGAGCAGGTCGCGGCAGAGCCGCAGACCGAAGCTGCCGCCGAAACCGTGGACGCCCCGGCCGAGGCCGAGGCCACGCAGGAGCCCGTCGCGGACCAGCCCGTCGCCGAGACGGCCGCCGCAGACGTCGCGGCGGAGCCCGAGACCGAGCCGGCCGCCGAAGCCGAAGCCCCCGCCGCCGAGCCGGAGGCCACCCCGGCCGAGCCCGAGACCGAGCCGGCCGCCGAAGCCGAAGCCCCCGCCGCCGAGCCGGTGGCCACCCCGGCCGACGAGCCGGTCGCCGCCGAGGCCGAGGCCACCCCCGCCGACGAGCCCTCCACGGCCCCCGTCCCCGCCCCCGTCCCCAGCACTGCCGCCACCCCCGGACGTACCGTCCTCACCTCCGACGCGCCGCAGCTCGTCGAGGCGTACGACGCCGCCGCGGGCGTCCTCGCGGAGCGCGGGCTCGTCGGGGCGGGCCCGGTCGCCGTGTACCTCGTCGTCGACCGGTCCGGCTCGATGCGCGGGTACTTCAAGGACGGCTCCGTCCAGCGCATCGCCGAGCAGACCGTCGCCCTCGCCGCGCACCTCACCGAGGACGCCACCGTCACCGCCGTGTTCTTCTCCACGGACATCGACGGCACCGCCGAACTCCGCCCCGCCGGCATCGAGGGCCGCATCGACGAGATCAACGCGGGCCTCGGCCGTCTCGGCCGTACCAACTACCACCGCGCCGTCGAAGAGGTCCTCGCGCACCACGAGAAGACCGACCCCACCCGCCCCGCCTTCGTCGTCTTCCAGACCGACGGCGCTCCCGAGTCCAAGACGGCCGCCACCCAGGCGCTCGCCGAGGCCGCCGGGCGCCCGATCCACTGGCAGTTCGTCGCGTGGGGCGAGGAGGACAACAAGGCCTTCGACTTCGTCCGCAAGCTCACCGCGCCCCGTACCGGCCACTACCTCGCCGGCCCGGCCCCGGCCGAGACCGCCCACGCCGAGTTCTACCGCGGGCTGCTGTCCACCTGGGAGATCTGAGCAGGGCGCACGGCAGAGCTGGTGGTGACGGGCAACGTCACCGTCACCACCAGCCCGCCCCCCTCCCGCTCCCCCCGGGCCACCGCGCCCACGGTCCCCCCGTGGGCCGCCGCGATCGAGCGGACGATCGACAGACCGAGCCCGGCCCCCGGCCCCATCCGGTCGCGCCCCGCCCCCCGCCGGAACGGCTCGAAGAGCCCCGGGACCTCGCCGGGCGCCACGACCGGCCCCGTGTTCTCGACGGTCACCACGCCACCGTCCACCCGCACCTCCACGGACCCGCCGGGCACGTTGTGGACGACGGCGTTCGCGACGAGGTTCCGTACGAGCTGCCCGAGCAGCACCCGGCTCCCCCGCACGACGGGCCCCGCACCGCCACCTCCCCCCTGGCCATGCCCACCCCCGGCCTCGTCGCACTCCACCCCGAACGCCTCGCACTCCTCCGCGACCACCTCACCCAGCGGCACGTCCTCCCGCTCCTCGAGCCCCCGCTCGCTCCTCGCAAGCACCAGCAGCCCCTCGATGAGCCGCTCGCTGCGCCGGTTGCTGTCCAGCAGGACCTGCTTGACCTCGTTCGAGTCGTCGAGCCCGATCTGGATCGCGGCGCGCTGCGTGGCCAGCGGGGTCCGCAGCTCGTGCGAGGCGTTCGCGATGAACCGCCGCTGGCTGTCGAACGCGGCCTCGAGGCGGCCCAGGAGCGCGTCGATCGTGTCGCCGAGCTCCTTCAGCTCGTCGTCGGGACCGCTCGCGGCGATCCTGTCGTGCAGGTTCCGCTCCGAGAGCCGCCGCGCCCGCGCGGTCATCTCGTGGACCGGCCGCAGGACCCGCCCCGCCGTCCACCAGCCCACGGCCACCGCGCCGAAGGCCATGACGGCGAGGGCGAGGCAGGACCACATGAGCATCTGCTCGCCGGCGGCCCGGCTGACGTCGTCGCTCAGCCGGTACGCGGTGACCGTCTCGAACGGCGCCACCACCCGCACCCGCGCCGCGATGGCGTCCGCCTCGCCCTCCGTACCGGCGCGGGAGAGCAGGTTGACAATCGTCAGCAGGCATCCGCCGAGGACGACGAAGACGCCTCCGTAGACGAGGGCGATCCGCGTCCTGATCGTCGAGCCGGCGCCCAGCAGCCCGGCGCTCAAAGCGCGTACCCCACGCCCTGGACCGTACGGATCAGCCCCGGCTCGCCGAGCTTCCCGCGCAGCTTGCTCATGCAGACCCGTACCGCGCCCGTGAAGGGGTCGGTGTGCACGTCCCAGGCCCGCTCCAGGAGCTCCTCGGCGGAGACGGTCGCTCCGTCCGCCTCCAGCAGGATCTGCAGCACGGCGAACTCCTTCGGCGACAGGTCGAGCGCCCGGCCGTCCCGCGTCACGGTCCGCCGTACGGTGTCCATCACCACCCCCGCACGGTCGAGCAGCGGCGGTACGGGCCGGGCGCTGCGGCGCCGCAGCGCCCGGACCCGCGACACCAGCTCGGGGAACTCGAAGGGCTTGCCCAGGTAGTCGTCGGCGCCGAGATCGAGCCCTTCCACCCGGTCCTCCATGGTGGCCGAGGCGGTCAGCATCAGGATCCGGGTCCGGGCGGTCCGGGCGACGAGGGCACGGGCCACGTCGTCGCCGTGGACGCGGGGCAGGTCGCGGTCGAGGACGACGACGTCGTAGTCGTGCAGGCCCAGGTAGGCGAGGGCGGCGTCGCCGCTGTAGACGGTGTCGACGGCGAACCCGGCCCGTCGCAGACCGGTGGCGAGGAGTTCCGCGAGGACCTCCTCGTCCTCGGCGACCAGTACGCGCATGATCTTCTCCTCGCTGCCGGCGGCGACGGCTCTTTCTACGCCGGGCAACGTTTCGCCGACGTCTCCACGCTCCCGCCCCGTCCCACCCCTCGGTTATCGATGTGAGTGGATCTTGAACTGCCCGTTAGGATTTCGACCATGGCGGCCACTGGATCCGAGAAGCAGGGGGCGAAGGCGTACTACGTCTCGACCCCCATCTACTACGTCAACGACGCTCCTCACCTGGGCCACGCCTACACGACCGTCGCAGGCGACGTGCTCACGCGCTGGCACCGTCAGCGCGGCGAGAAGGTGTGGTACCTCACCGGCACGGACGAGCACGGTCAGAAGATCATGCGCACGGCCGAGGCGAACAACGTCACGCCCCAGGCCTGGTGCGACAAGCTCGTCGAGGAGGCCTGGAAGCCCCTCTGGGAGCACCTGAACATCGCGAACGACGACTTCATCCGGACGACGGAGAAGCGTCACACGGACCGCGTCCAGGAGTTCGTGCAGGACCTGTACGACAAGGGCGAGATCTACAAGGGCGGGTACGAAGGCCCGTACTGCGTGGGCTGTGAGGAGTACAAGCTCCCCGGCGATCTCATCGAGGCGGAGGACGGCACGAAGCTGTGCGCCGTCCACAAGAAGCCGGTGGAGATCCTCAAGGAGGAGAACTACTTCTTCAAGTTGAGCGAGTACGGCCCGAAGCTGATCGAGTTCTACGAATCGAACCCGGGCTTCGTCCAGCCGGAGTCCGCGCGAAACGAGGTCGTGAACTTCGTCAAGCAGGGGCTCGAGGACCTGTCGATCTCGCGCTCGACGTTCGACTGGGGCGTCCCGGTCCCGTGGGACGACAAGCACGTGATCTACGTGTGGATCGACGCGCTCCTGAACTACGCGACGGCGGTCGGCTACAACGAGAACCCGGAGAAGTTCGACGAGACCTTCCCGGCCAACGTCCACCTCATCGGCAAGGACATCCTCCGCTTCCACGCGATCATCTGGCCGGCGATGCTGATGGCGCAGGGCCTTCCGGTCCCGGGCCGGGTGGCGGCGAACGGCTGGCTGATGGTCGGCGGCGAGAAGATGTCGAAGTCGAACCTGACCGGCATCAAGCCGCAGGACCTGACCTCGCACTTCGGCGTGGACGCGTACCGCTGGTACTTCCTGCGCGCGATCGCGTTCGGCCAGGACGGCTCGTTCTCGTGGGAGGACTTCACCGCCCGCTACACGAGCGAGCTGGCGAACGACTACGGCAACCTCGCCTCGCGCGTGGCGGCCATGGTCGGCAAGTACTTCGACGGCGCCCTGCCGGCCTCGACGGCCGACGGCGACGCGGAGAAGGCGATCCACGAGGGCCTGGCGAAGGCGGTGGCCACGGCCGACCAGAAGATCGGCGAGGAGCTGGACTTCCAGGGCGGCATCCTGGCGATCTTCGACTTCGTGAAGCAGGTCAACGGCTACATCACGGAGCAGGAGCCGTGGAAGGTCGCCAAGGACGAGTCGGAGGCGGGCCGCGCCCGCCTCGCCACGATCCTGTACACGGCCGCGGAGTCCCTCCGCGCCGTCGCCGTCCTCCTCAACCCGATCATGCCGGAGACCTCCCAGCAGCTCTGGGACTCCCTGGGCGCGGAGGCCTCCCTGGGCGCCCTGTCCGCCCAGCAGGTCCAGTCGGCCGGCGACTGGGGCAAGCTCCCGGCGGGCACGACGGTGACGAAGGGCGCGGTGCTCTTCCCCCGCCTGGAGGAGCCGAAGAAGGACTGACGTCGTCACGTCCACACGCACAGCCGTAACGCCCGGCCGGGGATCTCCCCGGCCGGGCGTTCCGCGTCCGGCGTTGTCGTTTCAGGGCGCGGGGCTGGTCAGGATGCAGTGCGGGTCGTCATGGTCCGGGTCGCCGACGGGGGTCCAGAGCATCAGGATGTTTCCGCGACGGAGCGCCGCGTACGAGGTGCTCGGGCCGTCGGCTCCGAAGGACGCCTGAACCCCTGTCTGCTTCGACGCGTCGTCCTGGGTCCACGTGCCCTTTCCGGACTGGGGCTCGTCCCAGTTGCCGGTCGGAACGGGGCTCCATGCGCCGCAGGCGTGGTCGGCGGTGAACGTCCCGTCCGGCTTCAGCGTCAGCGAGCCGCCCTCGGCATCGACCCACGTGGTGGTCACCTCGGACGGGTTCAGCACGACCGGGTCACCCTCGGGGTCCGGCCGGTCCCAGAGCCTGCCGCAGGCGGAGAGCAGCAGGACCGCGACGGCGACGAACGGCATGGCCCGGCAGGAACGCTGCATCTTCCACCCCACGCGATCGACGGCCGCGCACGACCGGCTGGATCATGAACACTCCCGACACCCTGACACACGATTTGAACACGTTCAAGCCGCGAGATGACCAGATTCGAACTACAACCACTTCCGCTACTACGACCCGCAATCCGCCCGCTACCTCACCCAGGACCCCCTGGGCCTGGCCCCGGCCCCGAACCCGGCTGCGTACGTCCACAATCCGCACACGTGGAGCGACCCGCTGGGGCTCGGTCCATGTCCGCCCGGGGGCCCCGACAAGCATCTTCCGCTGGATGCCGCACGCGGCGACGTACGGTTCCCCGACCACGACGCAGCTCTCGCCGAAGTCATGCGCCGTTACGACATCGAGGATCCTTCATACATTGCGAGGATCGAGCAGTGGGGCAAGAATCCGAACCTGTACGGCCCCAAGGGCGAACCATGGGAACTGATACAGGCAATCGACTCCAAGGGGAACGAGATCGAGTTCCACCATCACGCGAACGGACACTACTTCAAACATAAGGATCCGGATCAGGAGCAGTGGTCGCTGCCTCATTACCATGGCCCCAAGGGGGAACACATCTACTACGGGGACATGCAGTCAGAATACGGACTCAGGGGTGTACCGCGAAATGCACAGTGAGCATAGTTTTATCGCGGGACAGCCGCGCTGGGATCCAACCGGGATCGGATCAAGCATCTCGTCCTTGGAGGGTCCTCTGGGCAACGTAGGTGCGGTGTGGGTGTTCTGCGATCCAGCCGAAGAAAGCGACACGTGGGCCTCGACTCTGCCCAACCTGCGCCAGGAGCGCATCTTCACGTGGACGGCAAAGCTCCGTCCTGAAGACTGGGAACCACCGGCGATGGCTGATGAACACGCCATTCTGTGGCGGTCAGGAAAGCGGGTGTCCACCCATAACTTCCCGGGACTACCTCGTTACGAGTCGAAATATGAAGCAATTCCGAACACGTCTCGGGAGGTACGCGCTTTCGTCAGCGGCCTGACCACTCGCAGTTCGGGATCCGCATGCGCCGCAGGAGGCAACCACCAGGAGTCCGACTCCTGGGTTCAGGCAGCGCTCCTGATGGAAACACACTTCTCCCTTTCCCGGGACTTCAAAAACACGATCGACCTCGAGGGCCGTCGCAGGATCGTCACCTCCCTCTACTTGAGGTCGTGCATCGAAGCAGGCCTCCTCCCCGTCATCCCACTCAACAAGCACCCCTATGCGGGGTTTGTGATTTTCTGCCCCACGGAAAGTTACTCGGACGTCCTGCGGGACATCGGCCGAGAATCGCGGATATTCGAAGGAAGTGAGGCGGAAAGCCTGATCATCCGTTTCCTCGGCCAAGGCGGCGACCTCGGTTACCTCTGAGCGCACAGCGGAGTGTGCTCCAGAAGCATGGCGGCGCCCTGGCACATGCCGAAGGGCCCGGGATCCGAAGATCCCGGGCCCTTCCGTAGCGGAAACGCTTACCGCGCCGCGTCCGGGTGGACCGCGTCCGTCACCGGGCGGTCCGTCACGACCTTCGTCTCGACCGGCTTGCGGAGCTGGATGTTCAGCTCCTTCAGGCGGGCCTCGTCCAGTTCCGTCGGGGCGCCCATCAGGAGGTCCTGGGCGTTGCCGTTCAGCGGGAAGGCGATCGTCTCGCGGATGTTCGGCTCGTCGGCCAGGAGCATCACGATGCGGTCCACGCCCGGGGCGATGCCGCCGTGCGGCGGAGCGCCGTACTCGAAGGCGCGGAGCATGCCCGCGAACTCGTGCTCCACGGTCTCCTTCGAGTAGCCCGCGATCTCGAAGGCCTTGAACATGATCTCGGGCTCGTGGTTCCGGATCGCGCCCGAGGACAGCTCGATGCCGTTGCAGACGATGTCGTACTGCCAGCCGAGGACGTCCAGCGGGTCCTGCGTCTCCAGGGCCTCCAGGCCGCCCTGCGGCATGGAGAACGGGTTGTGCGAGAAGTCGATCTTGCCGGTCTCCTCGTCCCGCTCGTACATCGGGAAGTCGACGATCCACGCGAAGCGGAAGACGTTCTCCTCGAACTGGCCGGCGCGCTTGGCGGCCTCGACCCGGACCGGGCCCATGATCTTGGAGACCTCGTCGAACTCGCCCGCGCCGAAGAAGATCGCGTGACCCGGCTCCAGACCGAGGCGCTCGGTGAGGACCTTGACGTTCTCCTCGGTGAGGAACTTGGCGATCGGGCCGGTCAGGGCGTTGCCGTCGCCGACGCGGACCCAGGCCAGGCCCTTCGCGCCGAGGGAGACCGCGAAGTCGCCCATCGCGTCGAAGAACTTGCGCGGCTGGTCGCCCGTGTTCGGGACGGCCAGGGCACGCACGTGCTTGCCCGCGAAGGCCTTGAACTCGGAGTTCTCGAAGACGTCGGAGATGTCGACGAGTTCGAGGGCGGTCCGCAGGTCCGGCTTGTCGTTGCCGTACTTGAGCATCGACTCACGGAACGGGATCCGCGGGAACGGTGACGTGACGTGGCGTCCGCCGCCGAACTCCTCGAAGAGCTCGGTCATGAGCTTCTCGATCGGCTGGAAGACGTCCTCCTGCTCGACGAAGCTCATCTCGACGTCGAGCTGGTAGAACTCGCCCGGCGAACGGTCCGCGCGGGCGTCCTCGTCGCGGAAGCACGGCGCGATCTGGAAGTAGCGGTCGAAGCCGGAGATCATCAGCAGCTGCTTGAACTGCTGCGGCGCCTGGGGCAGCGCGTAGAACTTGCCCGGGTTCAGACGGGACGGGACCACGAAGTCACGGGCGCCCTCGGGGGAGGTCGCGGCGAGGATCGGGGTCGCCATCTCGTTGAAGCCGAGAGCCACCATCTTGGAGCGGATGGAGGCGATGACGGCGGACCGCAGCATGATGTTGCGGTGCATGCGCTCGCGGCGCAGGTCGAGGAAGCGGTACTCCAGACGCCGCTCCTCGTTCACACCGTCGTCGGCGTTGATGGTGAACGGGATCTGCTTGGCGGCGCCCAGGACCTCGACCGTGGCGGCCTCGATCTCGATCTCGCCGGTGGCGAGCTCCGGGTTGACGTTCTCCGCACCGCGCGAGACGACCCTGCCGTCCACGCGGACGACGGTCTCCTTCGTCAGCTTGTCGAGCACCTCGGCGGCGGCGGTGCCGGGCCGGGCGACGAGCTGCGTGATGCCGTAGTGGTCGCGCAGATCGATGAAGAGGATGCCGCCCAGGTCGCGCCGATTGTGCAGCCAGCCGCTCAGCCGGACGTCGGTGCCGACGTCAGAGGCGCGGAGCTCGCCGCAGGTGTGGGACCTGTACCGATGCATCGTCGTTCATCCAGTCTTCGGGATCTACGGGAATCAGGAGTGTGCGCCGTCGTGACGGGTCGTGACGGCAGACCCGTCCAAGCCTACCGGGCGACCCAAGATCGCATTTCGAATACGCTCAGTGGCGACCTGCTGTCCGATATTCATAAAGTGGGGCAATGCGCACCGAGGATGTCCTGGCCGCGATCGCGACCGGCCTGTGGCGCTGGGACAACGCATCCGGGACCGTCACCCTCGACGCCGAGGCCGCCCGGCTCCTCGGCCTGCCCGCCGAACCGGTCGAACTCACGGAAGCGGCCGTACGCTCCCGGTTTCATCCCGTCGACTGGAACGAGATCGACGGGGTCGTGAACCTCGCCGTCGCCGAAGGGACGCTCGCCGAGGCCCGGCTGCGGATCATGGACGGCGAGGGGCGGGTGATCCGTACGGTACGGAGCCGGTCCAAGCCGCTCATCGACGGTGACGACTACGAACTCGTCGGCACCCTCCAGGAGGTCGCCGAACCGCAGCCGGGCACCGCCGCCCGCACACCCATCACCGGCGACTGGCGGCGCTCGCGCGAGGCGTTCCTGCTCGACGCGGGCCGGGCGCTCGCCGAGGCCCGGTCGACCGCCGAGGTGCTGCGGGTCGCCGCCTCCCTCTCCATGCCGGGCTTCTCTCCGGACGGGCTCGCCGTCTTCGGGGTCGCCGGCGAACGGCTGACGATCATCGGCCACCACGGGCACAACGCGGGCGACGAGGGCCCCTTCACCTCGATGTCGGTGGACACCGACTACCCGGCGGCCGAGGTCGTACGGAACGGGCGGGCGATCTACCTGCCGACACCCGAGGAGTACCTGCGCCGTTTCCCGGTGACCTGGCCGCTGGCGCAGCGGTTCGGCCGGCAGTCCTGGGCGTACCTGCCGCTGATCGTCGCGGGGCGCACCATGGGCGCCTGGATGGCCGCCTTCAAACATCCCGTCGCCTTCACGCCCGACGAGCGCTCCGTCCTCACGACGGTCGCCCGGATGCTCGCCCAGGCCCTCGCCCGCGCCGGGGTGGCCGAGTCCGAGCGCGAGCTGTCGCTCGGCCTGCAGCGCACGATGATGCCCGTCCTCGGCCCCGGCATCCCGGGGCTGCACGTCGCCGCCCGGTACGTCCCGACCGGCGGCGGGCTCCAGGTCGGCGGTGACTGGTACGACATGATCCAGCTGCCGGGCGGCCGCATCGCCCTCGTCATCGGCGACGTCCAGGGCCACGACGTGCGCGCGGCCGGGCTGATGGGCCAGCTGCGGATCGCCCTGCGCGCGTACGCCTCCGAGGGCCACCGGCCCGACGCCGTCCTCTCCCGCGCCTCGCGCTTCCTGTACGGGATCACCGACGGGGACGCCGGCGAGGCGGCCGCGGAGGAGACCGGCCGCGGCGGCGCAGAGCACCCGAACGGGGGCCCACCGGACGGGGGCGCACCGAACGGGGGCGTCGCGCCGGGCGGGGGCGTCGCGCCGGGCGGGGGCGTCGCGCTTCGCGGAGGCATCATGCCGGGCGGAGGCGTCGTGCAGTACGGCGGCGTCGCACCGTACGGCGTCTCTCCGAACGGGGACGGCCGGTCGCCGGACGGGCCGGCCCACGACGTGGGTCCGCGCTTCGCGACCTGCCTCTACCTGGAGATCGACCCGGTCACCGGCGTCGTGGACATCGCCCGCGCCGGGCACCCCGACCCGGCGGTCCGGATGACCGACGGAACGGTGCTGCTGCGCCCCACGGCCGGCGGCCTGCCGCTGGGCATCGTCCCGGACACCGACTACCCGACGACCCGGTTCACCCTGGAGCCCGGCGAGACCCTGATGATGTGCACCGACGGGCTCCTGGAGACCGGCGGCCACGACCTCGACAGCGGCTGGGAGCGGATCCGGGCGCTGCTCGAAGGGCACGCCGAGGGCTCCCTGGAGGACCTCGCCGACAGCCTGGTCGAGGCCGTCCACGGGCCCGGCTCGCACCACACCACGGGGCCGCTCGCCGACCGGCGCGAGGACGACATCGCGATCCTGCTCGTCTCCCGCCAGGGCGCGGCCGTCCGCGAGGCGCCGCGCCGCACCATGATGACCATCGCGCAGGCGGAGCCGGAGCGGATCGCGGCCGCCCGCCGGCACGTGCGGCAGCTGCTCCACGACTGGACGGACGAGGACCAGCTCGACTCGGCGGTCCTGATGGTCTCCGAGATGGTCACCAACGTCCTCATCCACACGGACGGCGACGCGCTCCTCGTCGTGGAGGTGACCTGCACGGGGGAGGCCCGGCGGCTGCGCGTGGAGGTCTCCGACGGCAGCGACGAGCTGCCTCACAAGCGGCATCCGGGGGAGATGGCGTCGTCAGGCCGCGGCCTGGTCCTGATGGAGATGCTGGCGGACGCGTGGGGCGTGGACCCGCGGGGCGAGGGCAAGTCGATCTGGTTCGAACTGAACGAGCCCCCGTCGAAGCGGGGCGACGGCTCCGCATAGCCACCGTGGACGCGCGGGGCGACGGCTCCGCGTAGCCACCGTGGACGCGCGGGGCGACGGCTCCGCATAGCCACCGTGGCCGGCGACCCTGGCGTACCGCGCACCCCGTCCCCGTACAGCGCACCCCCATCCGCGCCGCGCGCCCCCCGGCCCCGCCCCCGCACCGTGCGCCGCTCCCCGCGACACCGCGCGCCCCGCGGTGTCGCGGAGGAGACTGGAGTCGTACGCCCGCCGTCGCCGGGGGGATCACGGAGCGAACGCCATGGACACCCACAAGGTCGGAAGCGACACCACCGTCCTCGCCGACAGCCTCGAAGTGCCGGGCATCGGCCACCTCCCCGTCAGCGCCTACGTCGTCACCGCCACGGAACCGGTCGTCGTCGACACCGGTGTCTCGATATCCGACCGGGACTTCGTCAACGCGCTCGGCTCGGTCGTGGATCCCGCCGACGTCCGCTGGATCTGGCTCACGCACCCCGACCGCGACCACACGGGCGGCATCTTCGACCTGCTCGTGGCCGCACCCCGGGCGAAGGTCGTGACCACCTTCATCGGCGCGGGGATCATGTCGACCGAACGACCGCTGCCGATGGACCGCGTGTACTTCCTGAACCCCGGCCAGTCCCTCGATGTCGGCGACCGCATGCTGCGCGCTTTCAAGCCGCCGCTCTTCGACAACCCCGCCACCGTCGGCTTCTACGACGAGAAGACCCGGATCTGCTTCAGCTCCGACTGCTTCGGCGGCCCGATGCCCACCGCCGAGCTCGCCGAGAGCGGGCACGCCAACGACCTCAAGCCCGAGGAACTGCGGCAGGCACAGCTGCTGTGGGCCTCCGTGGACAGCCCGTGGGTGCACATGGTGGACCCGGCGAAGTACGGGGCGACGATCCAGCCGCTGCGGGAGATGAACCCGGAGATCGTGCTCTCCACCCATCTGCCGCCCGCCGTGCGGATGACCGACCTGATGATCGAGACGATCACGATGGCCACGGACGTGGAGCCGTTCGTGGGCCCGGACCAGGCCGCCCTGGAGCAGATGCTGGCGACCTTCGAGCCGGGCGGCATGCCGGCCGCGACCTGAGCCGTTCAGTCCTCGGGGACGGCGTCCTGCGGCGTCCCGTACCGCCCGCGGAGTTCGCCGATCACGCCGAACGCGGCCGCCGTCAGCGGAACGGCCAGCAGCATGCCCAGGACGCCGGCGACGGACGCGCCGGCCGTGATGGCGAGCATGACGAGGGCCGGGTGCATCTGGACGGTCCTGCTCTGGATCATGGGCTGGAGGACGTTCCCCTCGATGACCTGCACGGCCAGGACGACGCCGAGGACCCAGAGCGCGATGACGAAACCCCGGTCGGCGAGGGCGACGAGGACGGCGACCGCCCCGGAGAGGAAGGCGCCGAGGTACGGGATGTAGGCGGTGACGAAGACCAGCGCGCCGAGCCCGACGGCACCGGGCACCCGCAGGATCAGCAGCCCGACGGTGATGAGGACCGCGTCGACGAGGGCGACGACGGTCGTCCCGCGCATGAAGCCCTCGACGGCCTCGAAGGCACGGCGGCCCATGGCCTCCATCGTGTCGCCGGTCGAGCGGGGTGCGAGGGACCGCAGGGCGCCGGCGGCCTTGTCGGAGTCCCGGAGGAAGAAGAAGATCAGCAGCACGGCGAGGACGGCCATCGCGGCCACCTGGCCGACGACGCTCAGCCCCGAGATCACTCCGGAAGCGGCGGTCCCGCCGAACTTCTCCAGCAGCGCCTTCGCGTTCTTGGCGAGGTCGTCGATCGAGGTCCCCGCCGCACCCAGGTGGTCGGCGATGTCGACGGCGGCCTGCCGCAGCGAGGCGACGATCTGGTCGCCGGTCTCGATGAGCGCGACGACCACGATGTAGGTGGCGCCGCCGACGAAGGCGAGGACGGCGAGCACGGTGAGCCCTGCGGCCAGGGACTTCTGCACCTTCATCTTCACCAGGCGCCGGTACAGCGGTCCGAGGAGCGCCGTGCCGAGGATGGCGAGCAGGACGGGCGTGACGGCCGTCTGGAACACGACGCAGAGCCAGATCCCCACGGCGGCGACCCCCGCGACGAGCAGCAGGACGACGCACCAGGCGGCGACCCGTCGCGCGGGCTCGGGGAGGAGGGGGCGGGGGCTCGGCGTCTGCACCCGTCCACCGGACCACGGCGCCCGGCACGGCGTCCTGCGCTACGGGCCGGACGAGTGACGCACCGTCAGGACGGGTGACGGGGGGCGGTGGCCACAAGGGGGGCAGAACCGGGCAGCAGCCCGACCCCGTACCCCCGTGCGGTACGGGTACCGGACCGGTGCCGGCCCGTACCCGTACCCGTACCGCGCCAGTCCCCTACTCGCCCATCCCGTGCACCGCCGGGATCGTGCCGAGCCTGCCCGCCTGGAAGTCCTCGAAGGCCTGGCGGAGTTCGGCCTGGGTGTTCATGACGAACGGGCCGTAGTGCGCCATCGGCTCACGGATCGGCTGCCCGCCGAGGACGACGACCTCCAGGTCGGGCGTGTGCCCGTCCTGCTTCTCGTCGGCCCGGACGGTGAGCGCACCGCCCTTGCCGAAGACCGCGGTCTGTCCCATGTGGACCGGCCTGCGCTCCGTACCGACGGAGCCGCGGCCCGCGAGGACGTAGACGAGACCGTTGAAGTCCTCGCGCCACGGCAGGTTCACCTCGGCGCCCGGCCGGATCGTCGCGTGGATCATCGAGATCGGGGTGTGGGTGATGCCCGGTCCGGCGTGGCCGTCGAGCTCGCCCGCGATGACGCGGATCAGCGCGCCGCCGTCGGGGGAGGTGAGCAGCTGCACCTGGCCGCCGCGGATGTCCTGGTAGCGCGGGGCCATCATCTTGTCGGACGCGGGCAGGTTCACCCACAGCTGGAGCCCGTGGAAGAGCCCGCCGCTGACGACGAGGGACTCCGGCGGGGCCTCGATGTGGAGCAGCCCGGAGCCGGCGGTCATCCACTGCGTGTCGCCGTTGGTGATGGTGCCGCCACCGCCGTTGGAGTCCTGGTGGTCGAAGGTGCCGTCGATGATGTACGTGACGGTCTCGAAGCCGCGGTGGGGGTGCCACGGGGTGCCCTTGGGCTCTCCGGGGGCGTACTCCACCTCTCCCATCTGGTCCATCATGATGAACGGGTCGAGGTACTGGTAGTTGATCCCGGCGAACGCGCGGCGCACCGGGAAGCCCTCGCCCTCGAATCCGGACGGAGCCGTGGTCACGGCGAGCACGGGGCGGGAGACGGCGTCGGCCGGGGCGGCGACGCGCGGCAGGGTGAGCGGGTTCTCGACAGTCACAGCGGGCATGGCGGGACCTCCTTGTGCGACCAGTTTAGTTGAACAATGAACTTCCTGCCACCCGGAACGCGGAACGCCCGGGAGGAATTCCTCCCGGGCGCTCTCCCGACATGTCCAGCCTGCGTCAGCCGTACATCCGGCGCATCGCGAAGTCGACCATCTGCTCCACGGCCTTCGCGTCGAAGACCATCCGGTGGTCGCCCTCCATGTCGAGGACGAAGCCGTAGCCGGTCGGGAGCAGGTCGATCACCTCGGCGCCGGTGATCACGAAGTACTTCGACTCCTTGCCCGCGTACCGCCGCAGCTCCTTGAGCGACGTGAACATCGGGATGACCGGCTGCTGGGTGTTGTGCAGGGCCAGGAAACCGGGGTTGTCGCCGCGCGGGCAGTAGACCTTCGAGGTCGCGAAGATCTGCTGGAAGTCCTCGGCCGCGAGCGATCCGGTCGTGAAGGCCCGCACGGCGTCGGCGAGGGAGGGCGGCGAGGGCTCGGGGTACAGGGGCGGCTGCTGGCCGTACGGGGCACCCTGCATGCCCGGCATCCCGCCCGCCATTCCGCCGGCCATCGGCTGCTGCGGCGGCGGGGCGTACTGCTGCTGGGCACCCGGGGTCTGCTCGTAGCCGTACATGGTCCCGAGCCTAGTGGTTCCCGGTGAGTACGCGTTCCGCTCACGCGATTGTCGTCACAGATGACCGGATAGGGGTTGCTTCTTATTACCGGTGGGTAGCATCATCGGAGAGAGCATTGCGCTACTCGCTGGTACGTGTACGAGGAACCTGCCTCCCCGATCCTTACGGAGCCGTCGCCATGGGGCACTACAAGTCGAATCTCCGCGACATCGAGTTCAACCTCTTCGAGGTGCTCGGTCGCGACAAGGTGTACGGCACCGGTCCGTTCGAGGAGATGGACGTCGAGACCGCCAAGAGCGTCCTGGAGGAGCTGACCCGCCTCTCCGAGAACGAGCTCGCGGAGTCCTTCGCCGACGCCGACCGCAACCCGCCGGTCTTCGACCCCGAGACGAACACCGCCCCGGTCCCGGCGAGCTTCAAGAAGTCCTACAAGGCCTTCATGGACTCCGAGTACTGGCGTCTGGGCCTGCCCGAGGAGATCGGCGGCACCACCTCCCCGCGCTCCCTGATCTGGGCCTACGCGGAGCTGATCCTCGGCGCGAACCCGGCCGTGTGGATGTACTCCTCCGGCCCGGCCTTCGCCGGCATCCTCTTCAACGAGGGCAACGAGGCGCAGAAGAAGGTCGCGCAGATCGCCGTCGACCGCCAGTGGGGCTCCACGATGGTCCTGACCGAGCCCGACGCCGGTTCGGACGTCGGCGCCGGCCGCACGAAGGCGGTCCAGCAGGAGGACGGCTCCTGGCACATCGAGGGCGTGAAGCGCTTCATCACCTCCGGTGAGCACGACATGGAGGAGAACATCCTCCACTACGTCCTCGCCCGCCCCGAGGGTGCCGGCCCCGGCACCAAGGGCCTCTCCCTCTTCCTCGTGCCCAAGTACCACTTCGACTGGGAGACCGGCGAGCTGGGCGAGCGCAACGGCGTGTACGCCACGAACGTCGAGCACAAGATGGGCCTCAAGGCCTCCAACACGTGCGAGATGACCTTCGGCGACCAGCACCCCGCCAAGGGCTGGCTGATCGGCGACAAGCACGACGGCATCCGCCAGATGTTCCTCATCATCGAGTTCGCCCGCATGATGGTCGGCACGAAGGCGATCTCCACCCTCTCCACGGGCTACCTCAACGCCCTGGAGTACGCCAAGGAGCGCGTCCAGGGCACCGACCTGGCGAACTTCATGGACAAGGCCGCGCCCAAGGTCACCATCACGCACCACCCCGACGTCCGCCGCTCGCTGATGACGCAGAAGGCGTACGCGGAGGGCATGCGCTCCCTCGTCCTCTACACGGCCACCGTGCAGGACGAGATCCAGCTCAAGGAGGCCGCGGGCGAGGACGCGAAGGCCCTCATCGGCCTGAACGACCTGCTGCTGCCGATCGTGAAGGGCTACGGCTCCGAGAAGGGCTACGAGCAGCTCGCGCAGTCGCTCCAGACCTTCGGCGGCTCCGGCTTCCTGCAGGAGTACCCGATCGAGCAGTACATCCGGGACGCCAAGATCGACACCCTCTACGAGGGCACCACGGCCATCCAGGGCCAGGACTTCTTCTTCCGCAAGATCGTCCGTGACCAGGGCGCGTCCCTGAACGCGCTGGCCGAGGAGATCAAGAAGTTCCTCGCGGTCGGCACCGGCGGCGAGGAGCTGTCCGGCGCCCGCGACGCGCTCGCCAAGGCGGCCGTGGACCTGGAGGGCATCGTCGGCACGATGCTCACCGACCTCACCGCCACCGGCGAGGACGTCAAGAACATCTACAAGGTCGGCCTCAACACCACCCGCCTGCTGATGGCCTCCGGCGACGTCGTCGTCGGCTACCTGCTGCTGAAGGGTGCGGCCGTCGCCGCGGAGAAGCTGGCCGCCGGTGCCTCCGCCAAGGACCAGGCGTTCTACGCCGGCAAGATCGCGGCCGCGAAGTTCTTCGCCGCCAACGTCCTGCCGGGCGTCGGCGCCGAGCGTGCGCTGGCCGAGGCCGTCGACGGCTCGCTGATGGACCTGGACGAGGCCGCGTTCTAGTAACGCATCTCGTTCATCGAGGAACGGCTCACTCCCGGGGAGGGGAGTGGGCCGTTCCGTCTTTCGGGGTCCCGGCGCCGCATTCCGGGGCGTGCGTAAGGTGAACCCATGACGAGCACCGCCCGCTTCGACCGCGGCCACACCGACGACCTCATGACCTTCCTGGCGGCCTCCCCGTCGCCGTACCACGCCGTGGCGAACGCCGCCGAGCGGCTCGAGAAGGCCGGCTTCCGACAGGTCGAGGAGACCGCCGCCTGGGACGGGACGACCGGCGGGAAGTACGTGATCCGCGGCGGCGCGCTCATCGCCTGGTTCGTCCCGGAGGGCGCCACCGCCCACACCCCGTACCGGATCGTCGGCGCGCACACCGACTCCCCCAACCTGCGCGTCAAGCCGCAGCCCGACATGGGCGCGCGGGGCTGGCGCCAGGTCGCCGTCGAGATCTACGGCGGGACGCTGCTCAACACCTGGCTCGACCGCGACCTCGGCCTCGCGGGCCGTCTGACCATGCGGGACGGCAGCCACCACCTGGTGAACGTGGACCGCGCGGTGCTGCGCGTCCCGCAGCTCGCGATCCACCTCGACCGGCAGGCCAACGAGGGCCTCAAGCTCGAACGGCAGCGCCACATGCAGCCGATCTGGGGCCTCGGCGAGGTGCACGAGGGCGACCTGATCCGCTTCGTGGCGGAGGAGGCGGGCGTCGACGCGGAGGACGTCGGCGGCTGGGACCTGATGGTCCACGCCATCGAGGCCCCCGCCTACCTCGGCCGCGACCGCGAACTCCTCGCCGGGCCGCGCATGGACAACCTGATCTCCGTCCACGCCGGCGTGGCCGCGCTCGCCGCCGTCGCGGGCCGCGCCGACCTCCTGTACATCCCCGTCCTCGCCGCCTTCGACCACGAGGAGAACGGCTCCGAGGCCGACACCGGCGCCCAGGGCCCGCTCCTCGGCAACGTCCTGGAGCGCTCCGTGTACGCGCGCGGCGGCGCCTACGAGGACCGCGCCCGCGCCTTCGCCGGATCGATCTGCCTCTCCTCGGACGTCGGCCACGCGGTCCACCCCAACTACGCGGAGCGCCACGACCCGACCCACCACCCGCGCCCCAACGGCGGCCCGATCCTGAAGGTGAACGTCAACCAGCGGTACGCCACCGACGGCAGCGGGCGCGCGGTGTTCGCCGCGGCCTGCGAGAAGGCGGGCGTGCCGTGGCAGTCCTTCGTCTCCAACAACGACATGCCCTGCGGCACGACGATCGGCCCGATCACGGCGGCCCGCCACGGCATCAGCACGGTCGACATCGGCGTGGCCTGCCTGTCGATGCACAGCGCCCGTGAACTCTGCGGCTCGGAGGACCCGTACCTCCTGGCGAACGCACTCGTCGCGTTCCTGGAGGGGTAGCGCGCGGATACCCGGGTACGCGATCCCAACTACCCCACTAGGGAGGCGGGATTCATGGGCCTGGGAGGCTGCATCATCCTCATCGCCGTGGGCGCGATCCTCACGTTCGCCACGGACTGGGAGCTCGACGGCATCAACCTCGACCTGGTGGGACTGATCATGATGGCGGTCGGTCTCATCGGCGTCGCGACCTTCACCAGCATCGCGCGGCGCCGGCGGGTCGTCGTACCTTCGGCAGCCCCCACGGTCGTGGAGGAGGAACGGCGCGACCGCGGCTACTGAGCGGCGCCCACGACGACGAAACATCCGGGAAAGGCCGCCCCTGGCACCGTCGGCCTCATGGATCGTCACGAAGGCCCGTCCCGGGGGAAGTTCGCCGCCTGCCTCACCACGGCCGTGCTCGTCGGCACGGCCGTGGCGGGCTACGGCATCGCCCGGTACGACGAACGCCCGCCCTGGGGCACCGACATCGCCTACGAGGGCGGGTACCTGCAGGCCGTCCGGATCCGGAAGGCGGACGTCACCGGGGAGCGCACCCGCGCCCTGCTGTCGGGTGAGTGCGCCGAGATGGAGCGCACGGGCATGGGCGGCGACCGGGCCGCGCACGACCCGGCCGCCTGGGTCACCGGCTGCCTGGACGGCGCGGCCGGCCGCCCGTCACAGAACCAGGGACTCCTGCACTGGCCCGGGCGCCCCCAGGCGGTGCGGGGGCGCTAGGCGTCCATGCCCGCCAGGATGAGCGGAAGGCGGGTGACGCCGTCGGGCGTCACCTTCACCGGGACGCCCCAGTCCTGCTGGTGCACATGGCAGGCCGGGTACTCGTTGGCCGGGTCGTCGTCGCAGGACGCGGCCATCGCCGAGACGTGCAGGACGCCCTCGGTGATCTCCGGGTCGAGGTCGAGCTCCCGGAAGAGGTCCGTACCCGTGCCCGCGCCGCCGACCAGCAGCTCCGGCGGCGTCGAGGAGACCAGGAGCCGGGTGGAGGGGCCGTAGCGCTCGTCGAGCTTCTGACCCGTCGGCGCCTGGAAGACCACGTCGAGCCGGAGGCGGCCCGGCGCGACCTCGGTGGCCTCGCGCTGCGTGCGGTGCGCGACCGCCTCGACCTGGACCGCCTCCTCGGGCAGCCGCAGCCGGGTCAGCCGGTGCCGCGCCGACTCGACGACCACGATCTCGTCGCCGACGAGCACGGCGTCGCTCGGCTCGCGCAGGTCGGTCGCCAGCGTCGTCACCTCGCCGGACGCCGGGTCGAAGCGGCGCAGGGCGTGGTTGTACGTGTCGGAGACCGCGACCGAGCCGTCGGGCAGGGCGGTCACGCCGAGCGGGTGCTGGAGCAGCGCCTGGCCGGCGTCGCCGTCGCGGTGGCCGAAGTCGAAGAGCCCGGTGCCGACGGCCGTGTGGACGACGCCCTCGGTGTCGATCCAGCGCAGGGCGCTCGTCTCGGAGTCGGCGATCCACAGCCGGTCCTCGGTGGCGGCGAGCCCGGAGGGCTGCGCGAACCAGGCCTCGGCGGCCGGCCCGTCGACGAGCCCCTCGTTCGTCGTACCGGCCGCGACCGCGACGGTCCGCGTCTGCGGGTCGTACGTCCACAGCTGGTGGACACCGGCCATCGCGATCCAGACCTTGCCCTGCCACCAGGCCACGTCCCACGGCGAGGAGAGGTCCACGTCCAGGGCCGGACCGGAGGTCGGCGAGCCCTGCCACCACTGCGTGCCGGTGCCGGCGATCCGCTCGATCACGCCGGTGGCGGGGTCGTACGTGCGCAGCGCGTGGTTCACGGTGTCGGCGACGACGACCTTGCCGTCGGGGAGCACGGTGAGTCCCTGCGGCTCGCGGAAGTCGCCGTCCCCGATGCGCCGCACCACGGTCTCGCCGTCCGGCTCCAGCTCGACGAGCTGGTGGCGGGTGGTGTCGGAGACGAGGAAGTTCCCCGTGGGGAGGAGGACGGCCTTGCCGGGGAAGCGCAGGTCGGTCGCGACCGGCTCCGGCGGCACGTACGGTCCGTCCCCACGCCGCAGCGTGCCCTTGGCCTCGTGCTCGGCCTCCAGCTCCTCCACGAGCGTCCGGATCGCGTTCGCGTGCCCCTCGCCCGCGTGCTGGGCGACGACGTACCCCTCGGGGTCGATGACGACGAGCGTCGGCCAGGCGCGTACGGCGTACTGCTTCCAGGTCGCGAGCTCGGGGTCGTCGAGAACGGGGTGATGCACCTCGTACCGCTCGACGGCATCGACGACGGCCTGGTGCTCGGCCTCATGGACGAACTTCGGGGAGTGCACGCCGACGATCACGAGCGTGTCGCGGTGCTTCTCCTCCAGGTCACGGAGCTCGTCGAGGACGTGCAGGCAGTTGATGCAGCAGAAGGTCCAGAAGTCCAGGATCAGGATCTGTCCCCGGAAGTCGGCGAGCGTCAGCTCCTTCCCTCCGGTGTTGATCCAGCCGCCCTTGCCGATCAGCTCGGGGGCACGGACACGGGCACGGCGGCGGGGCGCGGCGGTGGACGCGGGCACGGGCGCGGGCGCGGGGGTGTGCGCCGGGACGGCATCGTTCATGCTTCAAGCTTGCCATCCGGCTGTGAACGGCGGATCACACGCCTGCGGCACGCACGACCGAGACCTTCTTCTGATCATGAGCGTGACCATGAACGTGCCCCCGAGCGGTGCCCCTGACGCCCCCGTTCGCACCGCGTGAAGCGCCACCCGGCGGGGAACGCATCCGGTATGAAATATCTCGTACGGGACAAAATCTTCGCCGTCGGTGACGACTACTGGATCGAGGACGAGCGCGGCCGCCATGCCTTCCTGGTCGACGGCAAGGCGCTGCGGCTGCGCGACACGCTGGAGCTGAAGGATCCCACCGGGCATGTCCTGGTCACGCTGCGGCAGAAGATGTTCAGCCTGCGGGACGCGATGACAATCGAGCGCGACGACCGGCCGCTCGCCACCATCCGCAGGAAGCGGCTCTCCCTGCTGCGCAACCACTACCGGGTCACCCTCATCGAGGGCACCGAGCTGGACGTCAGCGGGCGGATCCTGGACCGGGAGTTCACGGTCGAGTACGACGGCGAACTGCTCGCCCACATCTCCCGGCAGTGGTTCCGCGTCCGGGACACCTACGCCGTGAACGTCGTCCGCGAGGACGCCGACGCCCCGCTGCTCATCGCGGTCGCCGTGTGCGTGATCCGGATGGCGGAGCGGGAGGACTAGCGCGGGCGCTCCGGGTGCGCGGCGCACCGCATGCTCCGGGTACGCGGTGCACCGCACCCGTACGCCCTCCTGCCGCACCCGGTCCTTTACAGCACCCGGTCCTTCAGCGCCGGGAACTGTTCCCTCGTCGTGGTCACCCGTTCCGCGTCCAGTTCCACCCGCAGGATCTCCTCGTCCGGGCCCGCCTCCGCGAGGACCTCGCCCCACGGGTCCACCGCGATCGAGTGCCCGGCCTGCTCCACGCCCGCGTGGGTGCCGGCCGTGCCGCAGGCCAGCACGTACGCCTGGTTCTCCACCGCCCGCGCCTGCGCGAGCAGCGTCCAGTGGGCGCGGCGGCGGGCCGGCCAGCCGGCCGGGACGACGAAGGCCTGGGCGCCCGCGTCCACCAGGCCCCGGAAGAGCTCGGGGAAGCGCAGGTCGTAGCAGGTGCCGACACCCACCGTCAGCTCCGGCAGGTCGACCGTCACCAGTTCGTCCCCCGCCGCCATCATCACGGCCTCGCCCTTGTCGAAGCCGAAGCGGTGGATCTTCCGGTAGGAGGCCACGAGGTCTCCCGACGGGGAGAGGACGAGCGAGGTGTTGAAGAGCGCCCCCTCGGCCGCCTCGACGATCGATCCGGCGTGCAGCCAGACGCCCGCGTCCCGGGCGGCCGCCGCCATCGCCTCGTACGTGGGGCCGCGCAGCGGTTCGGACTCCGCCGCGAAGGACTCGTACGCGAACGCGCCCATCGGCCACAGCTCCGGCAGGACGACGAGATCCGCGGCGCCGCGCTCGGCCCGCACCAGCTCCGCCACCCGCGCGCGGCGCGATACGACCGGTTCGTCCGGGTCTACTGCGATCTGGATCAGCGAGGCGCGCACACTACCACCGTCCTGGCATTCGAGCCGTCAACACGGGCCTACGATCGTCACACGAAAGCACTGCCGGGGTGCCTTCGGGCAGCGTAACTTAGCGTCCGAGCCTCCCACGCAGTCTTGTCTCCAGCCCGCCTGTCCGCTCGATCGTCAGCCCGTGCACCGCAGAACCGCCGAGGGGTCCCGTGACCGTCCATCCCAGCCTTCAGACCTACGCCGACGCCTGGACCCACTCCATCGAAGCGATATCCGAGCTGGTGCAGCCGCTCGTGGAAGGCGAATGGAACCGCGCGACACCGTGCCCGGGCTGGTCGGTGCGCGACATCGTGTCCCATGTCATCGGCCTGGAGTGCGAGATGCTCGGCGATCCGCGCCCCATCCACTCCCTGCCCCGCGATCTCTACCACGTGCGCAGTGAGTTCGCGCGCTACATGGAGATGCAGGTCGACGTACGGCGGCACCACACGGGCCCCGAGATGACGTCGGAGCTGGAGTACATCCTGATCCGCCGCGCCCGTCAGCTGCGCAACGAGAACCGGCAGCCGGACCATCTGATCCGCGCCCCGCTCGGCGCCGAGCAGACCCTCGAAGTGGCGTATCGGATGCGGGCCTTCGACGTCTGGGTGCACGAGCAGGACCTGCGGATCGCCCTCGGGAAGCCGGGCAACCTGGACTCCCCCGGCGCGCTGGTGACCCGGGACAACCTGCTCGCCGCGCTGCCGAAGGTCGTCGCGAAGGACGCGGGCGCGCCCCCGAACTCGGCGGTCGTGGTGGACGTGCACGGCCCGGTGGAGTTCCTGCGGACGGTACGGGTCGACGCGGAGGGCCGCGGCTCGGTCGACGGGGCCCCGTCGCTGGGTCCGGCGGTGACGCTGGCGCTGGACTGGGAGACGTACGTACGGCTGGCGTGCGGCCGGGTCCGTCCGGCGGCGGTCGCCGACCGGATCAAGATCGAGGGCGACACGGACCTGGCGCAGGCCATCCTGGACAACTTCGCCGTCACTCCCTGACGGCGCCCGGCCCCGCATCACGCGCGCCCCGTCACTCCCTGACGGCGCCCGGCCCGGGCATCACGCGTACCGTCACTCCCTGACGGCGCCGGGGGTCACGCCGGTACGTGGACCGTCTCGACGCGGCTGGCGACGAGGCGTTCCCTCTCCCGGCGGGCCGTGCGGGACTTCAGGCGCAGGATCTGCACGACGCCCAGCGCCTCCAGGACGAAGACGGACGAGAAGGCGATCCGGTAGTTGTCGCCGGTGGCGTCGAGGAGGATGCCGACCGCGAGCAGCGTCGTCATCGAGGCCGTGAAACCACCCATGTTGACGATTCCCGATGCCGTCCCCTGACGCTCCGGCGGGTTGGCGGGGCGGGCGAAGTCGAAGCCGATCATCGAGGCGGGGCCGCACGCCCCGAGGACCGCGCAGAGGGTGATCAGCAGCCACATCGGTGCGTGGTCGCCGGGGTGGGCGAGCGTGGCGGCCCACAGCAGCGCCGTCGCCCCGACCGTGCCGAGGGCGAGCGGGGCCCTGGCCGCGTGGTGCCGGGCGATGATCTGCCCGTACGCGAGTCCCACCACCATGTTGGAGAGCACGACCAGGGTCAGCAGCTCGCCCGCGACGCCCCGGGAGAGCCCCTGTGCCTCGACGAGGAACGGCAGCCCCCACAGCAGCAGGAACACCATCGCGGGGAACTGGGTCGTGAAGTGCACCCACATGCCGAGCCGGGTGCCGGGCTCCCGCCAGGACTCGGCGATCTGCCGGCGGACGAACACGGCGCCCGCGTGCGGGGCGGGCGGCGGCTCGTGGCCCTCGGGGTGGTCCTTGAGGAAGAGCAGCAGCAGGACGAGCACGAGGACGCCGGCGAGGGAGCTGCCGACGAAGGTGGTCGTCCAGCCCACGCCGTGCAGGGCCCGGGCGATGACGATGGTGGAGACGAGGTTGCCGGCCATGCCGAAGAGCGCGGCGACCTGGCCGATGAGGGGTCCGCGCCGGGCGGGGAACCAGCGGGTGCCCAGGCGCAGCACGCTGATGAAGGTCATCGCGTCGCCGCAGCCGAGCAGCGCGCGGGCGGTGAGCGCCATGCCGTACGAGGGGGCGAGCGCGAAGCCGAGCTGGCCGATCGTGAAGAGCACGACGCCGATGGTCAGCACCTTCTTGGTGCCGAGCCGGTCGACCATGAGGCCGACCGGTATCTGCATCCCGGCGTAGACCAGCAGCTGGAGTATGGAGAAGGTGGAGAGGGCCGAGGCGTTGACGTCGAAGCGGTCGGCGGCGTCGAGTCCGGCGACTCCCAGGGACGTACGGAAGATGACGGCGACGAAGTAGACGGCGACGCCGACGCCCCAGACGAGGGCGGCGCGCCGGCCTCCGGGCGGGTCACCGGGGAGGGTGACGGCTGATCCGAATCCGTCGCGGCTCACCTGTCCTCACCCCGGACCAGGACCTTGACCCAGCTCAGGTGCTGACGGACGCAGCCCGCCGCGCCCTCGACGTCACCGGCCCTGATCCGCTCCAGGATCTCGGCGTGCTCGGTGATGTTCTTGGCGATCCGGTCGGGCTGGGACTGCATGACGGCGACGCCCATCCGCAGCTGACGGTCGCGCAGCTGGTCGTAGAGGCGGGCGAGGATCTGGTTCCCGGCGTACTTGACGATCTCGGCGTGGAAGCAGCGGTCGGTGACGGCGACCTCCGCGAGGTCCCCGACCTCGGCGTGCCGCTTCTGCTCCTCCAGGAGCTCTTCGAGCCGTTCGACGAGCGCGGGAGAGGCCGGGACGGCACGGCGGACGGCGAACTCCTCGACGAGCAGCCGGGTCTCGACGACATCGGCGATCTCCTGCGCGGAGACGGCGAGGACGAGGGCGCCCTTCTTCGGGTAGAGCTTGAGCAGCCCTTCCATCTCCAGCTTCAGCAGGGCCTCGCGTACGGGGGTCCGGGACACCCCGACGGCCAGGGCGAGTTCGCCCTCGGTGAGCAGCGTGCCGCCCTCGTAACGGCGGTCGAGGACAGCCTGCTTGACGTGCATGTAGACGCGGTCGGCTGCTGGGGGTGCGGATGCCATGCGCACAGCTTAGATACAACAGGGGTGCATCAGTCGGCCCTGTCCGCGATGCGGACGGCTTCCGGAGCCGACCCGAAACCGGCCCGGAGTCGGCCCGAAGGCGACCCCGAAAACACACCCGGCCGGAGGCGTTTGCCTCCGGCCGGGTGTTGTTTCACGTGAAACAG
Organism: Streptomyces sp. NPDC127129; assembly: GCF_042671585.1. NCBI lineage: Bacteria > Bacillati > Actinomycetota > Actinomycetes > Kitasatosporales > Streptomycetaceae > Streptomyces > Streptomyces sp. NPDC127129. The sequence continues at coordinate 228,775 of NZ_JBHXTV010000006.1, read as the reverse complement.
TGCAACTCGGGCACCGAGTCAGCGATGGACCCGGAACCGGGCCCGCTGGTTCAGGACCAGGTCATCAGGCGCTTGGGCTGCTCCAGGATCGCCGCCACGTCGGCAAGGAACTTCGAGCCCAGCTCGCCGTCCACCAGGCGGTGGTCGAACGACAGGGCCAGAGTGGTGACCTGACGCGGCTTCACCTTGCCCTTGTGGACCCACGGCTGGAGCTTGATCGCACCGACCGCGAGGATCGCGGACTCGCCGGGGTTCAGGATGGGCGTACCGGTGTCGACGCCGAAGACGCCCACGTTGGTGATGGTGAACGTGCCGCCCTGCATCGCGGCCGGGGTCGTCTTGCCCTCGCGGGCGGTGGCGACCAGCTCGCTCAGGGACGTCGACAGCTCCGGCAGGGTCTGGGCGTGCGCGTCCTTGATGTTCGGCACGATCAGACCGCGCGGGGTCGCCGCGGCGATGCCCAGGTTGACGTAGTGCTTGAGCACGATCTCCTGGTTCGCCTCGTCCCAGGCCGCGTTGATCTCCGGGTTGCGCCGGACGGCGACCAGGACGGCCTTGGCGATGAGGAGCAGCGGGTTGACCCGCAGGCCCGCCATGTCCTTGTCGGCCTTGAGCTCCTCGACCAGCTTCATCGTGCGCGTGATGTCGAAGGTGACGAACTCGGTGACGTGCGGTGCGGTGAAGGCCGAGCCGACCATCGCGGCCGCCGTGGCCTTCCGTACGCCCTTGATCGGGACACGCGTCTCGCGGGCGTCCGTGGACGTCACGGCCGAGGGCGCCGCGGCGGGCGCCGGGGCCTGGACCTGAGCCGGAGCCACGGCCACGGGCGCGGGGGCCTCGACGGCAGCCGGCGCCGGGGCGGCGGCCGCGTGGACGTCCTCGCGGGTGATGATCCCGTCCGGACCGGTCGGGACGACCGTCGTCAGGTCGACGCCGAGGTCCTTGGCCAGCTTCCGCACGGGAGGCTTGGCCAGCGGGCGGGCGGCGGTCGCGGTGGAGCCGCCGTGGCCGTTGAGCTCGCCCTGGATCGCGGAGGCGGCCGGCGCGGGCGCGGCCTGCGCGGAGGCGCCCTGCGAGGGGACGCCCGCACCCTTGCGGGCTCGGCGCTTGGTCGAGCTCGCGGCCACGCCGTAACCGACCAGGACGGGCTGACGGCCCTGCGGCTCACCCTCCTCGGCCGGCGCCTCGGCGGCGGGAGCGGCGGCCGCAGCGGGGGCCGCAGCCTCCACGGGCGCCTGGGCGACCGGAGCCTCGGCCGCCGGAGCCCCACCGCCCACGTTCACCGAGATGATCACCTGGCCGACGTCGACCGTCGTGCCCTCGGGGAAGAGCAGGTCGTGGACCGTGCCGTCGAAGGGGATCGGCAGCTCGACGGCCGCCTTCGCCGTCTCGACCTCGCACACGACCTGACCGTCGGTGACCGAGTCACCGGGCTGGACGTACCACTTGAGGATTTCGGCCTCGGTGAGGCCCTCGCCCACGTCGGGCATCTTGAATTCGCGGATCGTCACGGTGCTCTCCTCAGTACGCCAGCGAGCGGTCGACGGCGTCGAGCACGCGGTCCAGGCCCGGCAGGTACTCCTCCTCCAGGCGCGCCGGCGGATACGGCGCGTGGTAGCCGCCGACCCGCAGGACGGGGGCCTCCAGGTGGTAGAAGCAGCGCTCGGTGATACGGGCGGCGATCTCCGCTCCGGAGCCGAAGAAGACCGGGGCCTCGTGGACCACGACCAGGCGACGGGTCTTCTCGACCGAGGCCTGGACGGTGTCGAAGTCCAGCGGGGAGATCGAGCGCAGGTCCACGACCTCGACCGACTTGCCCTCCTCGGCGGCGGCCGCGGCGGCCTCCAGGCAGGTCTTCACCATCGGGCCGTACGCGACGAGCGTGAGGTCCGTGCCCTCGCGGGCGACCCGGGCCTTGTGCAGCTCGCCGGGGATGGCCTCGGTGTCGAGCTCGCCCTTGTCCCAGTAGCGGCGCTTGGGCTCGAAGAAGATCACCGGGTCGTCGCTCTGGATCGCCTGCTGGAGCATCCAGTAGGCGTCCGAGGGGTTCGCCGGGGTGACGACCTTGAGGCCCGCGACGTGCGCGAAGAGCGACTCGGGGGACTCGGAGTGGTGCTCGACGGCGCCGATGCCACCGCCGTACGGGATGCGGATGACGATCGGCATCTTCACCGTGCCGAGCGAACGGGCCCGCATCTTCGCCAGCTGGGAGACGATCTGGTCGTACGCCGGGAAGACGAAGCCGTCGAACTGGATCTCCACGACCGGCCGGTAGCCGCGCAGCGCGAGACCGATCGCGGTGCCGACGATGCCGGACTCGGCAAGCGGGGTGTCGATGACCCGGTCCTCGCCGAAGTCCTTCTGCAGGCCGTCGGTGATCCGGAAGACACCGCCGAGCTTGCCGACGTCCAGGCCCATGACCAGGACCTTGGGGTCGGTCTCCAGGGCCTTGCGCAGCGACTCGTTGAGCGCCTTCGCCAGGGGAAGCTTCTGAACAGCCATGGTTACTCGGCCTCTCCGCCCTCGAAGGACGCCTGGTAGGCGGCGAACTGCGCGCGCTCCTCGTCGACGAGCGCGTGCCCGTCCGCGTACACGTTGTCGAACATCGCCATGTGCTCCGGGACGGGCATGGCGCGGACGACCTCGCGGACGTGCTTGCCCAGCGCCTCGCTCTCCGTCTCCAGCTCCTCGAAGAAGGCGGCGTCGGCGTGGCCCTCGCGCTCCATGTAGGCCTTGAGGCGCAGGATCGGGTCCTTGGCCTCCCACTCCTCGCGCTCCGCGTCGCGGCGGTAGCGGGTCGGGTCGTCGGAGGTGGTGTGGGCGGCCATGCGGTAGGTGTACGCCTCGATGAGCGTCGGGCCCTCGCCGCGGCGGGCGCGCTCGAGCGCCGACCGGGTCACGGCCAGGCACGCGAGGACGTCGTTGCCGTCGACGCGGACGCCGGGGAAGCCGAAGCCGCGGGCGCGCTGGTAGAGCGGGACGCGGGTCTGCTTCTCGATGGGCTCGGAGATCGCCCACTGGTTGTTCTGGCAGAAGAACACGACCGGGGCGTTGTAGACCGCGGAGAAGACGAACGACTCGTTGACGTCGCCCTGGCTGGAGGCACCGTCGCCGAAGTACGCGATCACGGCGGAGTCCGCGCCGTCCTTGGCGATGCCCATGGCGTAGCCGGTGGCGTGCAGGGTCTGCGAGCCGAGGACGATCGTGTACAGGTGGAAGTTGTTGCTGTTGGGGTCCCAGCCACCGTTGTTCACGCCGCGGAACATGCCGAGGAGGTTGGTGGGGTCGACCCCACGGCACCAGGCGACGGCGTGCTCGCGGTAGGTCGGGAAGACGTAGTCGTCGTCGCGGAGGGCGCGGCCGGAGCCGATCTGGGCGGCCTCCTGGCCCAGCAGCGACGCCCACAGGCCCAGCTCGCCCTGGCGCTGCAGGGCGGTGGCCTCGGCGTCGAAGCGACGGCTGAGGACCATGTCGCGGTAGAGGCCGCGCAGCTCCTCGGCGCTCAGGTCGATGTCGTACTCGGGGTGCTGGACGCGCTCCCCTTCGGGCGTCAGCAGCTGAACGAGCTCGGGCTCGGAAGTCTGGGACTTCTTGGCGCTCGCGCTGGCAGTGCGCTTGGTGCCGCTGCTGCGTCGCGTCGTCTTGCGCGCGGCAGTGCTCTCCACGGTCACGTGCGTGCTCCTCCGTCGGTCCGGCCCCCGGGGTTGCCGGGAAAGGCCAGTGCGGCTCGCCTGAATCCGTACTCGCGCACGGGGTGGGTGCGACTCGGCCGGGCCAGGCGTGACAGGTGCCCCGGCGAGCGCCCTGTCATAGGCACGTTACCCACTGCCGCGCATTCCTGCGAAACCCCATTTGACCTGCGATTTTGCTTGGATTTCCAAGTAAATCGAGAAAAGCGGGAACAGTAGCTGGTCAGCGCACTGGCAACGGCCTGGCAGGCCGCCGGAACACGGGGCACGTTATCCCGCGCACCCCGGGCACGGGAAGAGCCAATATGTGAGACTGAGTGGGTGCGCGAAGATGGAAAAATCCGGGTATTTCTGTTGGACGACCACGAGGTCGTGCGGCGCGGCGTCCATGAGCTGCTCTCCGTGGAGGACGACATCGAGGTGGTCGGGGAGGCGGGTACGGCGGCGGACGCCCTGGTCAGGATCCCCGCCACGCGCCCCGATGTGGCGGTGCTCGACGTGCGGCTGCCGGACGGCAGCGGTGTCGAGGTCTGTCGCGAGGTGCGTTCGCAGAACGAGGACATCAAGTGCCTCATGCTCACCTCGTACGCCGACGACGAGGCGCTCTTCGACGCGATCATGGCCGGGGCCTCGGGTTATGTCCTGAAGGCCATCCGGGGCAACGAGCTCCTTTCCGCCGTTCGTGACGTTGCTGCCGGAAAGTCGCTGCTCGATCCGGTCGCGACCGCGCGCGTTCTGGAACGGCTACGCGACGGAAACAACCCGAAGGGTGACGAGAAGCTCGCCCATCTGACGGACCAGGAGCGCAAGATCCTCGATCTGATCGGCGAGGGCCTGACCAACCGGGCCATCGGCGAGCGGCTCCATCTCGCGGAGAAGACGATCAAGAATTACGTCTCCAGCCTGCTGTCGAAGCTGGGCATGGAGCGCCGTTCCCAGGCCGCGGCGTACGTCGCCCGGCTGCAGGCCGAACGGCACTGAGGCCCGAGCGGCACCGAGGCTCCAACGGCGCTGAGGCCCGAACGGCGCTGAGGCCCGGACGGCACTGAGGTCCGAACGGCGCTGAGGCCCGGACGGCACTGAGGTCCGAACGGCGCTGAGGCCCGGACGGCACTGAGGCCCCGATTCGGGACCTACGTCCCCGCCGAACCGGGGCAGGCGTCCCTTCCGGCACAGTGCCGTGTGGCGGGAGAGTGGAGGCCATGGCCACCGAGGAGATCCGCGCCATCGAACTGCTGGGCCGCGTCTCGTACGGACGGGTCGCGACCAGCATGCGCGCCATGCCGTTCGTCGCCCCCGCCCGGCACATCGTGGACGAGGGATGCGTCCTGCTGCGGATGCACCGCGGCCTCGGCTACCACCGCGCCTGCGCGGGCAGCGTCGTCGCCTACGGCGCGGACAACTTCAACTCCGGCGCCGAGAACCTCTGGTCCGTGCAGTTCACCGGTACCGCGGAGGTCGTCGAACCCACCGAGGAACAGCTGGCCGCCTTCGGCCCCACCCCGCAGGTCGTGGACGGGGAGCCCTTCGACCCGGTCTACATGCGGATCGAGCCCCAGTTCGTGACCGTGCACCAGCTCGACTACACCACCGCGCGACATCTCCAGCACGTAGCGTGATCTAACATCTGGCGAGTGCCGCGCTCATCTGAAACGCTTGCTCCGCCCGTCGGCGCCCTGCTGCGCCGCTACCGCGAGGCCGGCGAGCCGCTCTCCTGCGAACCCGTCACCCAGGGGCTCCTCAACCGCGGCTACCGCCTCCGCACCACCCGCGGCGCCTACTTCCTCAAGCAGCACCTCGACGCCCCGACCGCCGACCGGGACACCATCAGCCGGCAGCACCGCGCCACCCAGCGCCTGCACGCCCTCGGCCTGCCCGTCGCCCCGCCGCTCGCCGACTCCGACGGCCGCACGGTCGCCGTCATCGGCGGCCGCTGCTACGCCCTGCACCCCTGGGTCGACGGCCGCCACCGCGACGGCGCCCAGCTCTCCACCGGCGGTTCCCGGCGCCTGGGCGCGCTCCTCGGGCACGTCCACACCTGCCTCGCGCAGGTCATGGAGTCCCCGCCCCCCGGCGAAGGCCACGAGAGCGCCCGCCCCGAGGACACCCTCCGGGTCATCGACGAGCTGCTCCGCCTGGCCCGCGCCCACCGGCCGCGCACCGGCTTCGACGCACTCGCCGAGCACCGGCTGCTCGAACGCCGCGGTCTGCTCGCCGAGCACGCCCACCGCCGCCCGCCGCCCGCCACCGCGGCGGGCTGGGTGCACGGCGACTTCCACCCGCTGAACCTGCTCTACCGGGGCGCCGAGCCCGCCGCGATCGTCGACTGGGACCGCCTCGGGGTCCAGCCCCGGGCGGAGGAGGCCGTCAGGGCCGCCGCCATCTTCTTCGTACGGCCGGCGGGCGAGCTGGCCCTCGAGAAGGTGCGCGCGTACGCGCGCGCCTACCGGCGGGCGGCCGGCGCGGACGGGGCCGAGCTGGCGTCGGCGGTGCACCGGGTGTGGTGGGAGCGGCTCAACGACTTCTGGATACTGCGCTGGCGCTACCAGCTCCACGACCGAAGGGCCGACCCGCAGTTTCCCGCGGCGTCGGCCCTGGCGGTGTGGTGGACCCGTGAGTACGAGGCGGTACGCGACGCCTTCGCGGGCTGACCGGCCCTCCGGGGGAGGGCCGACCGGACGGTGCCGGCCGGCTGGTGCCGGTCGGTCAGGGGTTGGTGCCCGGCCGGGTCGGCTGGCCGGTGCTGCCCTGCACGGCCGCCGGGTCCGTGGGGTCGCCGGTCGGCGGGTCGGTCGGCTCGTCCGTCGGCTCGCCCGTGGAGCCGCCGTCGTCCGAACCGTCGTCCGTCGGCTCCGTCGACGGGGTGGTCGGCGGCGTCGTCTGGGGCGTGGTGGGCGGCGTGGTCGACGGGGTGTACGACGGCGTCCAGGGCTGCTGGCTGCCGCCCGTCGACGTGTCCGGCTCCTGGCTCTCCTCGCTCGGCGGCGGGCTCTCCTGGCTCGGCTCGTCCGACGGCGCCGACGAGGAGTCGGTGACCACCGGCGTCGTGGGCTTGTCGTTGCCCTTGTCGGCGGCCTTGTCCAGGGCGTACGCGACACCCGCGACGATCGCGATCAGCGCGAGCGCCACGAACAGCATCGCCTTGGCGCGGCCGCCCCTGCCGCTCTTGCCGCCGTGGTGCGAGCCGTAGCCGTCCTGGCCGTAGCCGCCGTGCCCGCCGTCGTATCCGCCGTCCTCCGGGTTCATCGGCGGCAGGATCGGGCCCTGCGAGGTCTCGTGGTGCATCGGGTGGCCCATCGCGGCCGTCGCCGCGACACCGCCGACCGGTGTGTGCGCGCCCTCGTGCACCTCCACCGGGCCGGTGTTCCACGTGCCGGTGTGGCCGCCCGCCTGCTGGAGCATCTGCAGGCCGTACTGGATCAGCCCGCGCATCTCCTCGGCGCTCTGGAACCGGTCGTCCGGGTCCTTCGCCAGCGAGCGCATCACCAGTCCGTCCAGCTCCGGCGGCGCGTCCTGGGCGACGTCGGACGGCGGGACCGGGATGTCCTGGACGTGCTGGTAGACCACCGAGAGCGGGGTCTCGCCCGTGAACGGGGGCCGCAGCGCGAGGAGTTCGTAGAGCAGACAGCCGGTGGCGTACAGGTCCGAGCGGTGGTCGACGGCCTTGCCGAGAGCCTGTTCGGGGGAGAGGTACTGCGGCGTGCCCATGACCATGCCGGTCTGGGTCATCGTCGACTGCGCGCCGTGCAGGGCGCGCGCGATGCCGAAGTCCATCACCTTCACGGCGCCGGCGTGCGTGATGATGACGTTCGCCGGCTTGATGTCACGGTGCACGATGCCGTGCTGGTGCGAGTACGCGAGCGCCTCCAGCACACCGGAGACGATGATCAGGGCCTGCTCGGGACCGGGCGCCTCGGCGCTGATCAGCAGGTCACGGATGGTGCGGCCCTCGACCAGCTCCATCACGATGTACGGCACGGACTGGTTGCCGACGACGTCCTCGCCGGAGTCGTACACCGCCACGATCGCGTGGTGGTTGAGGCCGGCGACCGACTGGGCCTCGCGTGTGAAGCGGGCCTTGGAGACCGGGTCCTCGGCGAGGTCGGACCGGAGCAGCTTCACCGCGACCGTGCGTCCCAGACGGACGTCCTCGGCCGCGAACACCTCGGCCATGCCGCCGCGTCCGAGACGGTGCGTCAGGCGGTACCGGCCGTCGCCGACCACTCCGCCGATGCCCCAGGACTCCGCGGCAGCGCCCGACAGGCCGCCGCCGCCTGCTTCGGATTCGGGTGCCATCAGTCCTCGCCGTCATGTGTCCGTCGTGTGGTGCCGTACCGCCGTCACGCTACAGGCTTCGTCCGACACCACGGTCCGAGTGGACCGGCCATCCAACCCTCTGCGCGTGTACCGATGCAAATTCCGGCCCTTTCGTGTAACGCTTCCGAGACGCTTCCTACGCGGACGGTCACGGAACGGGCACCCGGCTTGACGTGTCGGTGCCCTGGGGCAGACTTGGCCAGGAAATTCCGGATCAGCGCCGCCACGCGCGCGTAGGGGGAGCACGAATGAGCCAGGACGGCGCACAGGGCCGCTATGCGGGCGGTTCGGTCGCGAACGGCCGGTACCAGCTTCGCGACCTGCTCGGTGAGGGCGGGATGGCCTCCGTCTACCTGGCGTACGACAGCGCCCTGGACCGTCAGGTGGCCATCAAGACGCTGCACACGGAACTCGGCCGGGAACAGTCTTTCCGTGAGCGGTTCCGGCGTGAGGCGCAGGCCGTCGCGAAGCTTTCGCACACGAACATCGTGTCGGTCTTCGACACCGGTGAGGACACCCTCGACGGCGCCGTCATGCCGTACATCGTCATGGAGTACGTCGAGGGGCAGCCGCTGGGCTCCGTCCTGGCCTCCGACGTACAGCAGTTCGGCGCGATGCCGGCGGACAAGGCGCTGAAGGTGACCGCCGACGTCCTCGCCGCGCTGGAGACCAGCCACGAAATGGGCCTGGTCCACCGGGACATCAAGCCCGGCAACGTGATGATGACCAAGCGCGGCGTCGTCAAGGTGATGGACTTCGGAATCGCCCGTGCGATGCAGTCCGGTGTCACCTCGATGACGCAGACGGGCATGGTCGTCGGCACGCCGCAGTACCTCTCCCCCGAACAGGCCCTCGGCCGTGCGGTGGACGCCCGTTCCGACCTGTACTCGGTCGGCATCATGCTCTTCCAACTCCTCACGGGGCGCCTGCCGTTCGACGCGGACTCGCCGCTGGCCATCGCGTACGCGCATGTGCAGGAGGAGCCGGTCGCGCCTTCGTCCATCAACCGTTCGGTCACTCCGGCGATGGACGCGCTCGTCGCACGCGCGCTGAAGAAGAACCCGAACGAGCGGTTCCCGAGCGCCGCCGCGATGCAGGACGAGTGCCTGCGGGTGCTGTCGGCCGGTCAGACCGGCGCGCCGGTGATCGTGGCGGGTGGGCCCGTCAGCAGCGGTTCCGGTGTGGGCTCGGCGGTCTTCCCGCCGGTCGGCCAGACGCCGCCGCCCTCGACGCACGGTGTCCAGCAGCCGTACCAGCAGCCGACGCCGCAGCCGGGTCCGTACGGTCCGCCGACGCCGGCCCCGTCCTACGGGTACCCGCAGCAGGCGCAGACGCCGCCGCCGTCCCCCATGTACCAGACGCCCACTCCCGGGCCGTACCAGATGTCGCCGCAGACCCCGGTGAGCACCCCCATGCACAACGGATCCGGTGGATCCGGCGGGTCGGGCGGCTCCGGGCGGAACATGCCGGTGGTCGTGGGGTCGATCGTGGTCGCGCTGCTGGCGATCGGCGGTGTGATCACCGCGATCTCGCTCAACAAGGACGACCCAGAGGGCAAGGCGGACGGCGACCCCAGCCAGAGCCAGTCGGCCGCGCCCGGGCACAAGGGTCCTGACCTCACCAAGACCATCGACACGAAGAAGTGCACCGAGCCGAGGGAGTCGAGCGACGACCCGGCCAAGTTCGAGATCCCCGACTTCACGTACAAGAACATCCAGTCCGTGAAGGACTGCATCCAGCAGGCGGGCTGGAAGATCACGAAGCAGACCCCGGTGGACGAGGCGACGTACGGCGAGGGCACGGTCCTCAGCCAGTACCCGCCGGCCGGTGCGGACGCGTCGAAGGAAGACGCCGAGTTCACCCTGGAGATCTCGACGGGCAACCCGGGGCAGTAGCCCCGCTCACCCCTCTCCCGGCCCGAGGAGCGCGGCGTCCCGTCGCGCTCTTCATCCGTGCGCGGGTGCCCGGATGCCGGAAATGTCCCCCCATGTGACGCTGAGTGGGAAACCTCGGCGGTTCGGTACGGGAGGGGGGTCACCCGGTGACTCCAGGACTCCGCGACGCGCGGACGCGGGCATTTCGTCGGGGCGCGCCGCGGCGGCGGGCGCTTCGGTGGCAGGCACTTCGGCGGCGGGCACCTAGGTGGCAGGTACTTCGGTGGCGGGCACTTAGGTGGCGGGCGCTGGGTCCGGTGGCGGTGTGCTGGCTGGCCGTGGGTGTCGTACCGGCGGCGTACGGACACGAGCACCCCGGGCCCGCGTCCACGGCGACGACGACAACGACGCCGAAGGACGCCCCCTCCAAGCAGTGGAAGCACGGGCCGTCCCCGTGGGTCACCCCGTCCCCCTCGGCCTCGGCTCCGACGAGCGGCCCTCCGGGCACCCCCGGCACGTCCGGCCCTCCCGGCCGACGGCCCCCGGCCGCCGCGCCCACCTCCCCGGCGGAGTCGCACCCCGCACCGGCACCGCCCCCCGAGGCCCCCGGCCCCACCCCCTCCCGCTCGCTCGCCGGCCGACCCGCCGGGGAAGGCCGCGAACGGCCCGGCCGGCCCCCCGGCCCTCCGAAACCGAGCGGCACGGACGCGGCGGCCGACCCCTCACGTAGCAAAACGGCAACAGCCGAAGAGCCGCCGGACACCGTGGACGAGGAGACGGACGAGGCGGGCGAGGTCCCCGAAGCGGTACCCGAGACGGAGGCCACGACCTCCGCTCCGGCGCCCGCCAGCGTGCCCGCCGCGGCGCCGCGGCTCGGCTCCCGGACTGCCGCCGACGCCGCTGACCGGCAGATTCCCGTGCTCACGCTGGGCGCGGGGCTGGCCCTGATGGGGCTCGGGATCGGCTTTCTCGGCGTGCGGATGCGGCGCCGCTGAGGCCTCGGCTCCCTCGTGCGACCCCGCGTGTCCTCCCTGAGACGGACGCCCGTGTTCCGTCTCAGGTCGCTTGTCCGCGCCGACATACTCGGTATACATACTGAGTATGTCGATCCGCCACGGGCTTCTCGCCCTCCTCGAACGCGGGCCCCGCTACGGCTCGCAGCTCCGTACGGAGTTCGAGTCCCGCACAGGCTCCACCTGGCCCCTCAACGTCGGCCAGGTCTACACGACGCTCAACCGTCTCGAACGGGACGGCATGGTCGCCCAAGGCGGCGAGGACGAGGCGGGCCACGCGCTCTACGCGATCACCGACAGCGGTCGCGAGGAGCTGAGGGCCTGGTTCGAGAAGCCGGTGGACCGCACCAGCCCGGCCCGTGACGAGCTCGCCATCAAGCTCGCCATGGCCGTCGGGGCACCCGGCGTGGACATCCGCGCCGTCATCCAGTCGCAGCGCCGCCACACAGTGAAGGCGATGCAGGACTACACCCGGCTCAAGGCCCAGGCGCTCGCCGCGCTGGAGAGCGGGGCGACCCGGGAGCGCGACGACGTGGCCTGGCTCCTCGTCCTGGAGCAGCTCATCTTCCAGACCGAGGCCGAGGCCCGCTGGCTCGACCACTGCGAGGCCCGGCTGATCCGCCTCTCGACGGCCGCCGTCGGCGCGGGGGACCCACAGCCCCCCGAGCCCGGCGAGCCCGCCCGCACGGCCACGACGGCCTCCCGCTCCGAATCCGCGTCCCCGACCACGCCCCGGTCGGCCTCCCGGTCCACGTAGTCGTCCGCGCGGCGACCCCGCGGCCCCGCACGGCGCCGCACCTCCGTTCCCGCCCAGGCGCCCCGCGCCTCTTCGCACCTCCGTTCCCACCCAGGCGCCCCGCGCCTCCCGCACCTCCGTTCCCACCCAGGCGCCCCGCGCCTCTTCGCATCCCGCACCACCTCTCCATCCGCTCCGTACGTGTGTCCCGACCGCGTTCGTACGTCCAAGGGGGACCCCTCCATGTCCACAGCGCAGCCCGTGCTGCAACTCCAGAACCTGACCCGCGTCCATGGCACCGGCGCCACCGAGGTGCACGCCCTGCGCGGCATCGACCTCGACGTCTTCCCCGGTGAACTCGTCGCCGTCATGGGCCCGTCCGGCTCCGGCAAGTCGACCCTGCTCACCATCGCGGGCGGCCTCGACACCCCCACCTCCGGCCGGGTGATCGTCGAGAACACCGACATCACCACCGCCGGCCGCAAGGCCCTCGCCGCCCTGCGCCGCCGCAGCATCGGTTACGTCTTCCAGGACTACAACCTCATCCCGGCCCTCACCGCCGCCGAGAACGTGGCCCTGCCGCGCGAGCTGGACGGCACCTCCGCCCGCAAGGCGCGCGTCGAGGCGCTGGCCGCGCTGGAGGAGATGGACCTCGGGCACCTCGCCGACCGCTTCCCGGACGAGATGTCCGGCGGTCAGCAGCAGCGCGTGGCCATCGCCCGCGCCCTCGTCGGCGACCGGCGTCTCGTCCTCGCCGACGAGCCCACCGGCGCCCTCGACTCCGAGACCGGTGAGTCCGTCCTCGCCCTGCTGCGCGCCCGGTGCGACGCCGGGGCCGCCGGCGTGCTCGTCACCCACGAGCCGCGGTTCGCCGCCTGGGCCGACCGCGTCGTCTTCCTGCGGGACGGCGCCGTCGTCGACCAGACCGTGCGCAGCGAGGCCGACTCGCTCCTGACCGGCCAGGCGGCCGAGCGGTGAACAACTGGCTCCACTCCTGGCGCGCCGCGATCCGTATCGCCCGCCGTGACGCCTGGCGCTCCAAGGGACGCAGCTTCCTCGTCCTCGCGATGATCGCCCTGCCCATCCTGGGCGTGAGCGCCGCCGATCTGACCCTGCGCAGCTCCGAGCTCTCCGCCGAGGAGCGCCTCTCCCGGATGATCGGCGCCGCCGACGGCCGGTTCTTCGACGCCTCCGTGGACGGCGTACCGATCCTCCAGGACCCGTCCGGCGAGATGAACACGACGGTCAAGGACTACGAGGACACGGTCTGGCCGAGCGGTCCGACCGATGTCACCAAGACCTTCCCGGCCGGCGCCGCGTTCCTCACGGACAGCACCGGAAGCGCCAAGCTGACCACCGCCCACGGGCTGCTGCAGAGCGAGATCCGTGAGCTGAAGGCAGCCGACCCGATGGCCCGCGGGATCATGACCCTCCAGGAGGGCCGCTTCCCGCAGAAGGCCGACGAGGTCGCCGCCACCTCGCACTTCCTGGAGACCAGCGGGCTGACCGTCGGCTCCACCCTCTCCGCGCGCGGCGACGACCGCGTGTTCCGGATCGTCGGCTCGTACGAGCTCCCCAACGACCTCAAGACCGACCAGGTCAACGCCCTGCCGGGCGCCTTCCTCGCCCCGTACGCCAAGGCGGCCGAGAAGGCCGGGCTGAGCGCCTCCGACATCTCCACCACGTACCTGGTGAAGGCCCCCGGCGGTTTCGCCTGGGACGCGGTCCAGAAGATCAACACCAAGGGTGTGACCGTCACCTCGCGGGCCGTGCTCCTCGACCCGCCCGCCAAGGCCGACATCCCGCTGTACCAGAAGGAGGGCTGGGGCGACTTCCAGGACAGCCCCGGCGCCCGGGCCGCCGAGCTCGCCGCCGCCGGCACGGTCGTCGGCCTCGCGATGCTGGAGATCTGCCTCCTGGCCGGTCCCGCGTTCGCCGTGGGCGCCCGCCGCTCGCGCCGTCAGCTCGGGCTCGTCGGCGCCAACGGCGGGGACCGCCACCACATCCGCGCCATCGTGCTGAGCGGCGGCCTCGTCATCGGCGTCGCCTCGGCCGTCGTCGGCACCGTCCTCGCCCTGATCCTGACGTTCGCCCTGCGCCCGGTCCTCGAGGACGCCATGGGCCAGCGGTTCGGCTCCTTCGACATCCGCCCGCTGGAGCTGTTCGGCATCGCGATGATCGCCGTGCTGACCGGCCTCCTCGCAGCGATCGTCCCGGCCGTCACCGCGTCCCGCCAGACCGTCCTCGCCTCACTCACCGGCCGTCGCGGCGTCCGCCGCAGCAGCCGCGTACTGCCGCTGGTCGGCCTGGGAGCCCTGCTCCTGGGCGGTGCGATCGCCCTCTACGGGTCGGTGATCTCGGACCAGTTCGTGATCGTCGCGGGCGGCAGCGCCCTCGCCGAACTGGGCGTGGTCGCCATGACGCCCGCCCTGGTCGGCCTCTTCGGCCGCACCGGCCGCTGGCTCCCGCTCTCGCCGCGCCTCGCCCTGCGGGACGCCGTGCGCAACCGGGGCCGTACGGCACCCGCCGTCGCCGCCGTGCTCGCCGCGGTCGCCGGAACGGTCGCCGTCTCCACCTACGCGGCCAGCCGCGACGCCCAGGGCGAGGCCGGATACACGGCGAAGCTCCCGCACGGCGCGGTCTCCGCGTTCGTGATGGAGGAGGGCGGCCGGGACGTCCCTGCGGTGCGTGACGCCGTACAGCGACTGGTGCCCGTCGACACCCGCGCGGATGTCGAGCGCGTCCTCGTCGGCAAGCCGAGCTGCGCCCCGTACAGCGACAGCGCGGGCTGCGGCCGCTTCGAGATCGTCATCCCGGAGGCCAACGAGTGCCCGCTGTGGGGGACCTTCGAGGAGGGCGAGGATCCCTCGACGAAGTTCACCGTCGAGCAGCGTCGCGCGTTCGCCGAGGACTGGCGCTGCAAGGACAGCCGCGGCGGTGAGCTGGGCGGCGGAGTCTTCGTCGAAGGCGGCCTCGTGGTCGGTGACGACTCCCTGCTCAAGGTGCTCGGCATCAAGGACGCCGACGCGGAGAAGGCCCTCGCGGAGGGGAAGATCGTCTCCTTCGTCAAGGCTCCCGTCGACGCCTCCGGAAAGATCGGCATCAAGCTGGTGACCGACAACAAGAAGGCCCAGCAGGCCGAGGTGGAGGGCAAGCCGGTCCCCGGCGAGGTCAAGACCCTCCCCGCCCACCTGGTGACCGGTGAGAACGCCTACGGCGTGGGGGCGATCCTCACCCCGGCCGCCGCGAAGGCCGCGGGCCTGCCGACGGTGCCGTTCGGCTCGTTCTTCTCCACCGACTCCCTGCCCACCGCCGAGCAGCGCCAGAAGCTCGACGGCGAACTCGCCAAGATCGGCAGCGACACCGGGCTCTACGTGGAGGAGGGCTTCGTCAGCGACACGAGCATCGTGCTCCTGGCGCTGACCGTCTTCGCCGGCCTCGTCACCATCGGCGCCGCGGGCATCGCCACCGGCCTCGCGCAGGCCGACGCCGAGGCCGACCTGAAGACGCTGTCCGCCGTCGGCGCGCCCCCGCGGGTCCGCCGCACGCTCAGCGGCTTCCAGTGCGGGGTGGTCGCGGCGATGGGCGTGATCCTCGGATCGGCGGCCGGTGTACTCCCGGCGATGGGGCTTCGGCTCACCGAGGAGCGCCAGGAGCTGCGCTTCTACCAGGAGAGCCTCGACCAGGGCTGGAGCACGTCGGCCGACGTGCCGTACGTCCCGATCGTCGTCCCCTGGGAGACGCTCGCGGCGCTCCTGGTCGCCGTACCGCTCGGCGCCGCGCTCCTCGCGGCCCTGGTGACCCGCTCCCGCGGGGCCCTGGCCCGCCGCGAGGCGACCTGACCGGGCCGACGGGCGACCGTTGCCGTCCTGTGCCCCCGGAGAAGGGTGGATCACCCTCCTCCGGGGGCACACCGTGTGGTGAGGCATGTGTGCGAGAGAATGGCGGCATGGAGATGCCGAGGAATGAACGGTCGCAGGAGACTCCCCAGGTCCTCATCGTGGGACAGGACGGGATGGCGCTCGGCGGCACTCAGGGTGACGACGAATCCCGCGAGGTCCCGGTGACGGAAATGGTCGAGCAGCCCGCGAAGGTCATGCGCATCGGCAGCATGATCAAGCAGCTCCTGGAGGAAGTACGCGCGGCACCTCTCGACGAGGCCAGCCGGGTCAGGCTCAAGGACATCCACGCCAGCTCCGTCAAGGAGCTGGAGGACGGGCTCGCGCCCGAGCTGGTCGAGGAACTGGAGCGGCTCTCCCTGCCGTTCACCGACGAGGCGATCCCCTCCGAGGCGGAACTGCGGATCGCGCAGGCCCAGTTGGTGGGCTGGCTGGAAGGCCTCTTCCACGGCATCCAGACGGCGCTGTTCGCCCAGCAGATGGCGGCCCGCGCCCAACTGGAGCAGATGCGCCGGGCGTTGCCGCCCGGCGCGTCGCACGAGGACGACGACGACCAGGGCCACGGGCACGCGGTCCGCTCGGGACCGTACCTGTAAGCGCGTACGCGAGGGCCCGGCACACCTCGGGGGTGTGCCGGGCCCTTTCGTGTGGCGGCGGATCTCGGGGGCCTGCCAGGCTCTTTCATGTGGCGGCGGCAGATCTCGGGGCCTGCCCGGCCCCTTTCATGCGGCGCGCGGCGGGCCTCGGAGGCCTGCCGGGCCCCTTTCGTGTGGCGCGGCGGGGCCGCTCTCGTACGGCGGCTGCGGGACCCGCGGCCCGCGGCTCATCGCTCGGCGGGCGCGGGCCTCTCGGTCAGCCGGCCTGGTCCGCCGTGAGCAGGACCTTGCCGACGTGGGTCCCGGATTCCAGGGCCCGGTGCGCCTCCGCGGCGTCCCGCATCTCCACCGTACGGTCGACGACCGCGTGTACCGTCCCCGAGCCGATCAGCGGCCACACGTGCTCGCGGACCGCCGCGACGATGGCCGTCTTCTCGTGGATCGGACGGGACCGCAGCGTGGTCGCGGTGATCGCCGCCCGCTTGGCGAGCAGCGCGCCGAGGTTCAACTCGCCCTTGACGCCGCCCTGCAGACCGATGATCGCCAGTCGGCCGTTGACCGCGAGCGCCTTCACATTGCGTTCGAGGTACTTCGCTCCCACGATGTCCAGGATCACGTCCGCCCCGGCCCCGTCCGTGGCCTTGCGCAGCTCCTCGACGAAGTCCTGCTCGCGGTAGTCGATCAGGATGTCCGCGCCCAGCTCGGCGCAGCGCGCGAGCTTCTCGGGGCCACCGGCGGTGACCGCGACCTTCGCGCCGACGGCCTTGGCGAGCTGGATCGCCATCGTGCCGATGCCGCTCGCACCGCCGTGCACCAACAGCGTCTCGCCGGGCCGCAGATGGGCGATCATGAAGACGTTCGACCAGACCGTGCAGGTCACCTCGGGGAGCGCCGCGGCCGTGACGAGGTCCACCCCGTCCGGTACGGGCAGCAGCTGGCCGACGGGAACGACGACCTTCTGCGCGTACCCGCCGCCGACGAGCAGCGCGCACACCTCGTCCCCCACCGACCAGCCGGAGACGCCCGGCCCCAACGCGGCGATCCGGCCCGAGCATTCGAGACCCGGGTACGGGGGCGAGCCGGGCGGCGGATCGTAGAAACCCTGCCGCTGGAGCAGATCGGCGCGGTTGACGGCGCTCGCCACCACCTCGACGAGCACCTCGCCCTCGGCGGGCACGGGATCGGGCACCTCGGCCCAGACGAGGGCCTCGGGTCCACCGGGTTCCGGAATCGTGATCGCATGCATGGCGGCGAGGCTACTCGGGCGGCGGCGACAGCGGGGTGACGGGCGCCGCCCGCACGATCGTGATCACACGGTCCGTCAACTGCAGGGGGCTGGCCGCCGGATCGTCGTAGCCGAGCAGCCGGTGCCCGCGCAACACGCTGACCACCAGGTCCTCGGTCTCCCGCACGTTCTTGCCGACCTCGGACTTTATGACCGGCCGCTCCACGAGATCGAGGCCCGAACCCTGCTGGATCAGGTCCTCCATCACCGTACCGGCGCTGGGGCTGAGCACCGAGAGCCCCAGCAGCCGTCCGGCGGCGCTGGCACTGGTGATCACGGCATCCGCGCCGGACTGGCGCAGCAGAGGCGCGTTCTCCTCCTCGCGTACGGCGGCGACGATCTTCGCGCCCCGGTTGAGCTGCCGCGCGGTGAGCGCCACCAGGACGGCCGTGTCGTCGCGCTGGGTGGCGATGACGATCTGCCGGGCCTTCTGGACCTCGGCACGGAGCAGAACGTCGCTACGGGTCGCATCGCCGACCACACCGACAAAGCCGTCCGCGTTCGCCGTCTCGATCACCTTGGTGGAGGGGTCGACGATGACGATCTGGTCCTTCCGCAGCCCCGTGGCGCAGAGCGTCTGGATCGCCGAACGGCCCTTGGTGCCGAAGCCGACGACGACGGTGTGGTCACGCAAGGTGGACCTCCAGCGGTTCAGCCGCCACTCCTCCCGGGTCCGTTCGGTGAGGACCTCGAGAGTGGTGCCGACCAGGATGATCAGAAACAGTACGCGCAGCGGCGTGATCACCAGGATGTTGATGAGCCGGGCCGAGTCGCTGTACGGGACGATGTCGCCGTAGCCCGTGGTGGAGAGGGTGACGGTCGCGTAGTAGGCGCAGTCGAGGAAGTCGAGCGTCTCGTTGGCGTTGTCGTGGTAGCCGTCGCGGTCGGCGTAGACGATCAGGGTCGTGAGGGCCAGCACTCCGAGGGCCATCAGCAGCCGCTTGGTCACCTGCCGTAGGGGCTTCTCGACGACTCGCCGGGGCATCCTGATACGGGAGGGGGACGTCTTCTCGTCCGCTTGGCGGGCCATGACGTCACGGCTGGGAAGTTTCACGTGAAACATCCTCCCTGGAAAGCGCCGTGCGTCGGAGCCATCGGCCAGGGAAGATCGAGAATCTCCAGGGCCTCTCCACGCCGTGCTCCCCCGGGCGGCACGACGGCCATCCCGTCCGCGGCGGCGATGCCCCGGAGCATCGCAGGGCCGTTGTAGTGCAGGGGTACCGCTTCCTCGCCCTCGTGGACGACGGGGACCAGCCGGGTGTCGTGCGGATGACCGTGGATCTCGTCCCGTACGGGCACACGGTACGGCTCGGGCGCCGGGGCCCCGGCCAGGGCCCGGAGCAGCGGTTCGGCCAGCGTGAGCAGGCCGGAGACGGCGGCGAGCGGGTTGCCGGGGAGTCCGACCAGATGGCGGCCGGCGTCGAGGCGCGCGAGCAGCATGGGATGTCCGGGACGGACCTTCACCCCGTCGACGAGCAGGACGGCGCCCGCCTTGGCGAGCACGGGGTGGACGTGGTCGACGGGGCCGGCAGCCGTGCCTCCGGTGGTGATCACGAGATCGGCGGGGGAGCCGGCGACGGCCGCCGCCAGGTCCTCGGCGTCGTCGCCGATCCGGCGGGTGGCCAGCACCTCGGCGCCGAGCGCGTCGAGCCAGGGGCCGAGCATCGGCCCGAGAGCGTCACGGATCAGCCCGTCGTGGGGGAGTCCGGTGGTCAGCAGCTCGTCACCGAGGACGAGGACCTCCACCCGGGGGCGGGCCAACGTCGGCAGCACGTCGTATCCGGCGGCGGCGGCGAGACCGAGGACGGCGGGCGTCACCCGGGTCCCGGCGGGCAGCAGCCGGTCACCGGCGCGGCATTCCTGGCCCCGGGGCCGGATGTCCTGGCCGGGGACGACCTCGCGCCGCGCGTGCAGATGGCCGCTCGCGTCGGTGCGGGCGTGCTCGCTGCGGATGACCGCCGTGGTCTCGTGCGGGACACGGGCGCCGGTGGCGATCCGTACCGCCGTGCCGTCGGCCAGCGGGGCGGCGGGGGCGTGACCGGCGAGAACGGCCCCTTCCGCGTGGATCTCCCAGGGGCCGGGCCCGGCGACGGCCCAGCCGTCCATGGCCGAGGTGTCGAAGGACGGCAGATCGGTGAGCGCGCGGAGCGGTTCGGCGAGCACCTGGCCCATCGCCTGCCCGAGCGGTGTACGCAACGGGGTGCGGGTGGCCCCGACGGCCGCCCCGGCGCGGGCGGCGACGGACCGCGCGGCCGGCCAGGCGGTGGCGCGGTGCTCTTCGGCGGACCCGTGCTTCTCGCCGCGCGGCGGGGCGACGAGGGCGAGGACCTCGTCCACGCCGTCGTCGTCGGCCCCGGCCGCGGATCCCGGCTCGGACCCGGGCTCGGATCCGGACCGGGACCCGGAGGCGGATTCGTGCTCGGACCCGGGCTCGGATCCGGACCGGGGCTGGGGCTGGGTCCGCTGCTGGGGCTGGGGCTGAGCTTGTGCCGCGTGCTCCTGAGGGGTCATCCGGCCGCGTCCCGCTCCGCTTCGGCCGCCCAGCGGTTGGCGAGGGCCGCGGCTTTACGGGCGGCCTCGGCGACCGCCTCGGGTCCACCGCCGGAATCGGCCACCCGGCCGGCCGCGTACCCGACCAGGAACGTGGTCAGCGGGGCGGCAGGGCGGGCGACCCCGTGGGCGGCGTCGCGGGCCAGATCGAGCAGCACGCCGGTGTCGACGTCGATCTCGATGCCCAGTTCGTCCTTGACTGCGGTGATCCATTCGTCCAGCACGTTCCCATGCTCCCTGATCCGGGCCCGGGCCGTGGCGATGTCCTCCCAGGTGTCGCAGTCGAAGGAGGCGAGGGGGCCTGCGGTGACCCGGACGAGCCGCAGCCCCTGGGTGAGGAGACGCAGCGGAAGCCCGGAGAGGGTGCCGTGCGCGGTGGTGAGGAGATCCACTTCACGCCGGAGGGCGGCGGCACGGTAGGCGGCGACGAGCGGCTGGTCGCGGCCGTCGGCGTCGACGAGGAGGGCCGCGTCGGCGTCGGGTGCGTCGGTGAGGGCGTCCAGGAGCCGCCGGCCGGTGTCCTCGTCGAGGAACGGCAGGTCGGCGGAGAGCACGAGCACCAGGTCGGCCCCGACCTCGCGCACGCCGGCGCCGAGCCCGGCCAGCGGCCCGCCGCCGGGCGGGTCCTCCCTGGCCCACACGACGGGCCGCACGGTCTCCCGCCGCCCGCCGACGACCACGGTGCGCCCGGCGCCGCGGCACCCCGCGAGTACCCGATCGAGCAGCGCCCGCCCCCCGACCCGTACCCCCGGCTTGTCCGCCCCGCCGAGCCGCTTCGCGCCTCCGCCGGCGAGCACGATGGCGTCATACCCGATCGTCATCCCAGCAGTATGATCCGCCCCCCTCCCGGAAGCGCCCCTCCGTCTCAACCAGGGAGACGGGGGAGCCGGGGGCAGGGAGACGGGGCCGGGGCCGGGGTCCAGCGGTGCGCGCCGGTACGACGACGGGCGGGGGCTCACGGGGCGGCGTTCGCCCGGCGAGCCCCCGCCCGGCGGGGTCAGAGCGTGCGGAGCAGGACCGCCGGGTGTTCGACGCAGTCGGCGACGTAGCGGAGGAAGCCGCCCGCCGTGCCTCCGTCGCAGACCCGGTGGTCGAAGGTCAGCGAGAGCTGGACGACCTTGCGGACCGCCAGTTCGCCCTCGTGGACCCACGGCTTGGGGATGATCCGGCCCACCCCGAGCATCGCCGCCTCCGGGTGGTTGATGATCGGCGTGGAGCCGTCCACCCCGAACACCCCGTAGTTGTTCAGTGTGAACGTCCCGCCGGTCAGGTCACCCGGCGTCAGCGTCCCCTGCCGGGCGGACTCCGTCAGCCGCGCGAACTCCTCCGTCAGCGACTCCGCCGTCCGCGTGCCCGCGTCCCGGACCACCGGGACGACCAGACCGCGCTGGGTCTGCGCCGCGAACCCGAGGTGCACGGACGGCAGCCGGACGATCTCCCGGGCCGCCGTGTCCACCGTGGAGTTGAGCTCCGGGTAGCGCGCGAGCGCATGGGTGCAGATCCGGGCCAGCAGCGCGAGCAGCGAGATCTTGGGCCCGCCCGCCGCGTTCATCGCGGCCCGCGCCGCCATGAGCTCGGTCGCGTCGGCGTCGACCCAGCAGGTCGCGTCCGGGATCTCGGTACGGCTGCGCGAGAGCTTGTCGGCGACGGCCCCACGGACCCCGCGCAGCGGAACCCGCTCACCCGCCGCGGCGACGGCCGCCGCAGGCACCGGCGCCGGACGCGCCGCGGCCGCCTCGGCTGCCGCCAGGGCCGACTCGACGTCGGCCCGAAGGATCAGCCCGGCCGGACCGGACCCACGCACCTCGCGCAGATCGAGCCCCTTTTCCCGGGCCAGCTTCCGCACGAGAGGCGAGATCACCGGAACGGGCCCCGCCACCGGGGCGGAAGCCGCAGCCGGAGTGGAAGCCGCAGCCGGGGTGGAAGCCGGCGCCGGGGCGGAAGCCGCGGCCGGGACCGGAGCCGGAGCCACGGCCTTCGCCACCGCAGCGCTCTCGTGCCGCACCCGGCGACGCCTCGCCGCCGGCCCTGCCGTGCCGTACCCGACGAGCACGTTGCCCGAGTACTCCGACGACTCGGCGTCCGCCGCGGCGACCGCCGGGGCCGCCGAAGCCCCCGCCTCACCGGACGCACCCGACCCCGCCGTACCGCCGACCGCGACCGTCAGCAGCGGTGCGCCGACCGGCAGTTCCGTGCCCTCCTCGCCGAAGCGGGCGGTGACGACACCGCCGTACGGGCACGGCACCTCCACCATCGCCTTGGCGGTCTCCACCTCGACGACCGGCTGGTCGATGGCGACGACGTCGCCCACGTTCACCAGCCAGCGCACGATCTCCGCCTCGGTCAGCCCCTCACCGAGGTCGGGCAGCTTGAACTCGAGCACCTGCGCCATCAGTTACCCGCCTCCCACTGCAGCCGCGCCACCGCGTCGAGCACCCGGTCCACGCCCGGCAGGTGGTGCCGCTCCAGCATCGGCGGCGGATACGGGATGTCGAATCCGGCCACCCTCAGCACCGGCGCCTCCAGGTGGTGGAAGCAGCGCTCGCTCACGCGCGCGGCGATCTCCCCGCCCGGTCCGCCGAACCCGGTCGACTCGTGCACGACGACCGCGCGCCCGGTGCGCCGCACCGACGCGCAGACCGTCTCGTCGTCGAACGGCACCAGCGAGCGCAGGTCGACGACCTCCAGGTCCCAGCCCTCCGCCTGCGCGGCCTCCGCCGCCTCCAGACAGACCGGCACGGACGGCCCGTACGTGATCAGCGTCGCGCTGCGGCCGCTGCGCCGCACCACGGCCTTGCCGATCGGCTCCACCGGCGCCGGCGCCTCGGGCCGCCAGTCGGACTTCGACCAGTACAGCCGCTTGGGCTCCAGGAAGACGACCGGGTCGTCGGAGGCGATCGCCGCCCGCAGCAGCCCGTACGCGTCCTCGACCGTCGCCGGGGTGACGACGTGCAGACCCGGCGTCGCCATGTAGTACGCCTCGGACGAGTCGCTGTGGTGCTCGACGCCGCCGATCCCGCCGCCGTACGGCACACGGATCACCAGCGGCATCGGCATCGCGCCCCGCGTGCGGTTCCGCATCCGGGACACATGGCTGATCAGCTGCTCGAACGCCGGGTAGGCGAAGGCGTCGAACTGCATCTCGACGACCGGCCGCAGCCCGTACATCGCCATGCCGACGGCCGTGCCGAGGATGCCCGCCTCGGCCAGCGGCGTATCCGTGCAGCGCTCCTCGCCGAACTCCTTCGCGAGGCCGTCCGTGACCCGGAAGACACCGCCGAGCGTGCCGACGTCCTCGCCCATCACATGGACGGTCGGGTCCTCGGCCATCGCGTCGCGCATGGCCCGCTGGAGGGCCTGCGCCATGGTGGCGGGCTTGGCCGTGGCCTTGTCCGCCGCCGTCTTCTGTGCGGTCGTCATCACGCCTCGCCTTCGGCGTCGAGCTCGGCCCGCAGCTGCGCGGCCTGCTCGCGCAGCTGCGCCGTCTGCTCGGCGTAGACATGCGCGAAGAGATCCATCGGGTCGAGGACGGGTTCGGCGTTCATCCGCTCGCGCAGCGCCGCCGCCATCGTCTCGGCGGCCTCGGCCGCCGCCTGCTTGCGCTCCTCGTCGATGATCCCGCGCTCCGTCAGCTCCCGCTCCAGGATCACGATCGGGTCGTGGGCACGCCAGGTCTCGACCTCGCCGTCCCCGCGGTAGCGGGTCGCGTCGTCGGCGTTGGTGTGGGCGTCGATCCGGTACGTGACGGCCTCGACCAGCGTCGGTCCGCCGCCCCGCCGCGCGCGTGCCACGGCCTCGGTCAGCACCTGGTGGACGGCGATCGCGTCGTTGCCGTCGACGAGCCGGCCCGGCATGCCGTACCCGACGGCCTTGTGGGCCAGCGAGGGGGCCGCGGTCTGCTTGGCGAGCGGCACGGAGATCGCGAAGCCGTTGTTCTGCACCAGGAAGACCACGGGGGCCTGCCAGACGGCCGCGAAGTTCAGCGCCTCGTGGAAGTCGCCCTCGCTCGTGCCGCCGTCGCCGACCATGGCGAGCGCGACCACGTCGTCGCCCTTGAGCCGGGCGGCGTGGGCCAGCCCCACCGCGTGCGGCAGCTGGGTGGCGAGCGGGGTGCTCAGCGGCGCTATGCGGTGCTCACGCGGGTCGTACCCGGTGTGCCAGTCACCGCGCAGCAGCGTCAGCGCCTGGACCGGGTCCAGGCCGCGGGCGACGGCCGCGAGGGTGTCGCGGTACGAGGGGAAGAGCCAGTCCCGGTCCTCCAGGGCCAGGGCGGCCGCGACCTCGCAGGCCTCCTGCCCGGTGGTCGACGGGTACACGGCCAGTCGGCCCTGCTTGGTCAGCGCCGTGGCCTGCGCGTTGTACCGACGGCCGCGCACCAGCTCCGCGTAGAGCCGCCGCAGCAGCTCGGGGTCGGCGTCGGCCACCGCGTCCGTGCCGATGACCCGGAAGGGCTCGGCGTCGGGCAGCAGCGGGGCGGGGTCCGTGCGCGGCTTCCACGCCGGGGGCGGGGTGGGCCGGTAGGCGGGGGCGGCAGCTGGCGGCTCTTGGACTGTCGAACTGCGCTGTTGCAACGAGTCCACCTCCTCGTGGGAGCGGGCATAAGACCCGAAGGCGGGTGGCGCGGGTGTGGCGCGCCTCACCTACCGATTGTTCGGTCGTGGAGGCATTTTGGCTACAGGCGACCTCAGCCTGTGGACAATCGGTTCTCCACAGCCTGGGATGGAGACATGTCGTCCATGGATGAGAGGCGGGGGGACATGACGGATGAACAAATGGCCGACGGCTGGGAGCAGGCCCTGGCCCAGGGTCCGGTCGGAGTGCCGCAGGGCCCGCCGGCCCGGCCGCTCGACGCGATCGACCGCGACATCCTGCGCATCCTGCAGACGGACGGCCGCGCCTCGATACGCTCCGTGGCCGAACGGGTGCACGTCTCCCGGGCCAACGCCTATGCGCGGATCAACCGGCTGATCGACGACGGGGTGATCCGCGGCTTCAGCGCCCGCGTGAACCACGAGCGCGCGGGGCACGGCGCCTCGGCCTACATCACGCTCAAGATCGTCCAGAACTCCTGGCGCACCGTGCGCGAGCAGCTCCAGGCCCTGCCGGGCGCCGCGCACATCGCGCTGGTCAGCGGGGACTTCGACGTCCTCCTGCTGGTCCACACGCCGGACAACAGGACGCTGCGGGAGCTGGTGCTCACCAAGCTCCAGTCGATCCCCGAGGTGCTCTCCACCCGCACGCTGCTGGTCTTCGAGGAGACGGACCTCGACCCGGACCACTGAGCGAACGCGCGAGGCCGAGCGGGCCGGCCGGGGCCCGGCGAGCGCGGGCAGGCCTCCAGCCGGCAGGCTGGAGGCCGCGAACAGGCGAACAGGCAAACAGGGCCCTGTCGGGCCTGACAGGGCCCGCAGTCCCTGCAGGGCGCCGCCGGCGGCCCTCAGCGGGCCGTACGCAGCCCGTCGAAGGCCAGGTGGACGACGGTGTCGGCGAGCTGGTCGCGCTCCGCGTGAGCGCCCGGCAGCGGCCGGTACCACTCCACCAGCGAGTTGATCATTCCGAAGAGCAGCCGGGTGGCGAGCTTGATGTCCACGTCGGCCCGCAGGTCCCCGTCGGCGACGGCCGCCTTCAGCAGGTCGGCCACCCGGTGGTCGAACTCGCGGCGTCGCTCCATCGCCCAGCGCTCGGTGTCGGTGTTGCCCCGGACCCGCAGCAGCAGCGTCACGTACGGCAGCTCGGCGATCAGTACCTCGACCGTGCGCCGGGTGACGTACTCGACCCGCTCGATGGCCCGCCCGCGCCCCGCGCCCGGCTCGTCGAGGATCCCGAAGAGCCCGTCTATGGCCCGGCTGACGGCCCGCCGCAGCAGCTCCTCCTTGCCCGCGACATGGTGGTAGATCGAGGACTTGGAGATCCCGGCCGCCTTGGACAGGTGCTCCATGGACGTGCCGTCGTAGCCGCGCTCGTTGAAGACCTGCACGGCGACGGAGAGCAGCGTCTCGGGCGTGTACGTGTCACGCTTCGCGGTCGTCATGCCGTCGCCTCCGCCTCGGCCGCGGCCGACTCCACCACGGCGGAACCGATGACGGCCGCCTCGGCGGCGGCCCGCTCGGCGGCGGCGCGGCGGCGCAGCGCCTGGGAGGGGGCGTAGCGGCCCGTCGGGTACTCCTCGTGGAGGTTCGAGAGCGTCTCCAGGACCCAGTCGACGCCCAGCTCCTCGCCCCACGCGAGGGGCCCGCGCGGGTAGTTCACGCCGAGCCGCATCGCCGTGTCGATGTCGTCGGCCTCGGCCACCCCGCGCGCGGCGGCGTCGAAGGCGAAGTCGGCGAGCATCGCGACCGTACGGGCGACGATCATGCCGGGGACGTCGCGGATGACGCTGACCTTCTTGCCGACCGCCTGGAAGAGGCCGATCGCCTCCTGGAGGGCGTCGTCCTCCACGGTGGCGGACGGCGCGAGCACGATCCGCTCGCAGGCGGAGAAGTCCAGTGCCAGGTCGATGTGGACGACCGGCATCTCGGCGTCCTCGGCCGCCGTCCCGTCGGCGAGGAAGAGCCGGGTCCCGCTCGGCAGCTCGATCCAGCCCGGGTAGCCGGCCACGGCGTCGTCCCCGCGCTCGACCACGATCGCGGTCTCCTCGATCAACGCCACCAGGGCGCGCGCCTGGTACAGGTCGCCCTGGACCGTCACCGAGGCCGGTGCCCCGGCGGGCGGCGCGGTGTGCGGCTCGGGGGCCGCCGCGCCGTCCCCGTACGGGAACCATCCGTGCCCCGACTTGCGGCCGAGGCGCTCCGACTCCACCAGGCGCCGCTGGGCGAGGGAGGGCGTGAACTTGGGGTCCTGGTAGAAGGAGTCCCAGACGGACCGGGTGACGGCCTCGTTCACGTCCTGGCCGATGAGGTCCGTCAGCTCGAAGGGGCCCATGCGGAACCCTCCGCACTCGCGCAGGGCCGCGTCGATGGTGGCGGGGTCGGCCACGCCCTCCTCGTAGGCGCGCAGCGCCTCCGCGTAGAAGGGCCGGGCTATCCGGTTGACGATGAAGCCCGGGGTGTCGGCGCAGCGCACCGGCGTCTTGCCCCAGGCCTTCGCGGTCTCGTACGCGCGCGTGGCGGCCGAGGCGTCGGTGGCGAAGCCGCTGACGACCTCGACGAGCGGCAGCAGCGGCGCCGGGTTGAAGAAGTGCAGTCCGACGAACCGTCCGGGCAGCCGCAGCCCTCCCGCGATCGCCGTGACGGAGAGGGAGGAGGTGTTGGTGGCGAGCAGCGTGTCGTCGCCGACGATCTTCTCCAGCTCGGC
Organism: Streptomyces sp. NPDC127129; assembly: GCF_042671585.1. Classification (NCBI taxonomy): domain Bacteria; kingdom Bacillati; phylum Actinomycetota; class Actinomycetes; order Kitasatosporales; family Streptomycetaceae; genus Streptomyces; species Streptomyces sp. NPDC127129. The sequence continues at coordinate 201,523 of NZ_JBHXTV010000006.1, read as the reverse complement.
GAAGAGCTCCCGCTTGACCGGGAGCAGCTCGACGATCGCCTCGACGACGAGCGCGGCGTCGGCCAGGTCGGTCAGCGCGGCGGCGGCGTGCAGCCGGCCCACGGCCGCGTCGCGTGCGGCGCGGTCCATCCGCCCCTTCTCGACCAGGCGGTCCAGGCGGGCGGCGAGAGCGGCCACGGCCTCCTCGGCCCGGCCGGGGGCGCTGTCGTAGAGCCGTACGGGATGCCCGGCGACCAGCGCGACCTGCGCGATCCCCTGGCCCATGGTCCCCGTGCCGACGACGGCGACGGTACGGCTGCGGTCGAGGGCGTCGGCACCGGAGCCCGGTGCGGCGCCCGCCCCGGCGTCCGGCGCCGAGTCGCTCACATTGGCGGTCATACGACTGATCCTCCCCGATGGGTTGTCCACAGCTTCGGCAGACCCCCTTGTCCCGACCGATCGTTCGGTTACTCTAACTCTGTCCGTCCTTCGCTGCCCACCCGTCTTCCACGACCACCCGTCGTGGAGCGCTCCGCGCGCCGAATCGATCTAGCTCGACGAGGAGTTGGTCCTGTCATGGCCGCCGCTCAGCTGACCACCGACGCCCTGGCCGAGAAGCACCGGTCCACGCTCGACCAGGCTCTCGACACCATCCGCACCCGCGCCTACTGGTCGCCCCACCCCGAGCACCCCAAGGCCTACGGCGAGAACGGCTCGCTGGACGCCGCCGCCGGCCTCGAGGCGTACAAGGCACTGCTGAACACCCGTTTCGAGCTGGACCAGCCCGGCACGGACGCCTGGACCGGTGACGAGACCTCGCCGTACGGCCCGGCCCTCGGCATCGAGTACCCGCACGCCGACATCGACGTCCTGCTGCCCGCGATGCGCGCCGGGATGGCCGGCTGGCGCGAGGCCGGCGCCGAGGTCCGCGCCCTGGTCTGTCTGGAGATCCTCGCCCGGATCTCCGCCCGTACGCACGAGTTCGCGCACGCCGTCATGCACACCAGCGGCCAGGCCTTCATGATGGCGTTCCAGGCCGGCGGCCCCCACGCCCAGGACCGCGGCCTGGAGGCCGTGGCGTACGCGTACGCGGAGCAGACCCGCACCCCCGGCAACGCCGGCTGGTCCAAGCCCCAGGGCAAGCGGGACCCGCTGGAGCTCTCCAAGGCCTTCACGCCGGTCGCGCGCGGCATCGCGCTCGTCATCGGCTGCAACACCTTCCCGACCTGGAACGGCTACCCGGGCCTCTTCGCCTCCCTCGCCACGGGCAACCCCGTCCTGGTCAAGCCCCACCCGCGCGCCGTCCTCCCGCTGGCGCTCACCGTCCGCGTCGCCCGCGAGGTCCTCGCCGAGGCGGGATTCGACCCGAACCTGGTCGCGCTGGCCGTCGAGCGGCCCGGCGAGGGCATCGCCAAGACCCTGGCCGTCCGCCCCGAGGTCCGGATCATCGACTACACCGGCTCCACCGCCTTCGGCGACTGGCTGGAGGCCAACGCCCGCCAGGCGCAGGTCTACACGGAGAAGGCCGGCGTCAACACGGTCGTCGTCGACTCCACCGACGACTACAAGGGCATGCTGTCCAACCTGGCGTTCTCCCTGTCGCTGTACAGCGGCCAGATGTGCACCACCCCGCAGAACCTGCTGATCCCCCGCGACGGCATCACCACGGACGCGGGCCCGAAGTCGTACGACGAGGTCGTCGCCGACCTCTCGGCGGCGGTCGGCGGGCTGCTCGGCGACGACGCCCGGGCGAACGCGCTGCTCGGCGCCCTGGTCAACCCGGACGTGAAGGCGCGCCTGGAGGCGGCCGCCGGTCTCGGCGAGGTGGCCCTGGCCTCCCGCGAGGTGGCGAACCCGGACTTCCCGGACGCCGTCGTCCGTACGCCGGTGATCGTCAAGCTGGACGGCTCGAAGCAGGACCCGGAGGCGGCCTACTTCTCCGAGTGCTTCGGACCGGTCTCCTTCGCCGTCTCCGTCGACTCGACCGCCGACGCGCTGGAGCTGCTGCGGCGCACGGTCCGCGAGAAGGGTGCGATGACGGTCGGGGCGTACACCACCTCGCCCGAGACCGAGCGCGCCGTCGAGGAGGTCTGCCTCGAGGAGTCGGCCCAGCTCTCGCTGAACCTGACGGGCGGCGTCTACGTCAACCAGACGGCGGCGTTCTCCGACTTCCACGGCTCCGGCGGAAACCCGGCCGCGAACGCGGCCCTGTGCGACGGAGCGTTCGTCGCCAACCGCTTCCGGGTGGTGGAGGTCCGCCGCCAGGCGTGATCCTCCCGGACTCGCGGGGGCCCTACGGGGTCTCCGCGGGTCTGTCGGTAACGAGGTCCCGTCGGTGACGAGGGGCCCTACAGGGTCTCCGCGGGCCCGGCGGTCACGCGCCGGGGGTGATCTCGGCGTACCGCTGCACCCAGGCGTGCATCGCGATCGCCGCCGCGGCGCCCGCGTTGATCGACCGGGTCGAACCGAACTGGGCGATCGAGCAGACCATCTCCGCGTGCTCGCGGGCCTCCTCGGTGAGGCCCGGCCCCTCCTGGCCGAAGAGCAGCACACAGCGGCGCGGCAGCACGGTCCGCTCCAGCGGCACCGCGCCCGGCAGATTGTCGATACCGATGATCGCCAGACCCTCGGCCGCCGCCCACGCGGTCAGCGACTCGGTGTCCGGGTGGTGGCGCACATGCTGGTAGCGGTCGGTGACCATCGCGCCGCGACGGTTCCAGCGCCGCCGGCCGACGATGTGGATCTCCTTCGCCAGGAAGGCGTTGGCGGTCCGCACCACCGAGCCGATGTTGAAGTCGTGGCCCCAGTTCTCGACCGCGACGTGGAAGTCGTGGCGCCGGGTGTCCAGGTCGGAGACGATCGCCTCTCGCGTCCAGTACCGGTACCGGTCGACGACATTGCGCCGGTCGCCGTCCGCCAGCAGCTCCGGGTCGTAGCGCTCGCCGTCCGGCCAGGGCTGCGGATGCGGCCCCACGCCGACCTCGGGGGCGTACCCGTCGTCGTACTGGATCGGCTCGGACTGTTCAGCGGTGCTCACCCCACGAGGGTACGGGGGGCGGGTTCCTCACCCGAACGGCGCTGCCCGGGCACCTCTCCTCCCCGGCGGGACAGCAGACGGTCCCGGCCGCGCCCCGCCCGCGCGCCCAGCCACACCAGGAACGCCGTCGGCAGGAACACCGCGTCCGCGGAGATCATCGCGAGCGAGAACAGGGGCAGTCCGAGGAGCACGGCGATGCCGGCGTGCTCCAGCATCATCGCGACCAGCAGGACGTTCTTGACCTTCCGGTTGAACAGGGCGAAGGGGAACGCGACCTGGATCAGCACGGTGCCGTAGGTCAGCACCAGCACCAGCACACCGCTGGAGCCGAGCAGATCGGACAGGGCCGGCCAGGGTGTGAAGTAGTCCAGCTGGAGCGGGTAGTAGAGCGCGGTGCCGTCCTGCCAGCGCGAGCCCTGGATCTTGTACCAGCCGGCCGTCGCATAGATCAGACAGACCTCGGCCATGATCACGACGAGGGTCGCGTTGTGGGCGAGGTTGGCGAGGACGTCGAGGAGCGTGCGGGGCTCGCCCGGGGCGTTGCGGCACACCCACCACCACAGAGCCTGCGCCAGCCACAGCACCCACAGCATCACCAGGAGCCACAGCGATCCGGTGATGTCGGCGAAGTACGTGGCGGCGAGCAGGAAGCCGCCCAGCGCCGTCCACAGCAGTGGCCCGACGACATCGCGGCGCGCCTCCCGCCCCTCGTCCGCCGCACGGGCCTCACGGGCCGCCCGGCGGGCGTCGAGGGACCAGACCTGGCCGCAGCGGGTGAGGAAGAGGTAGATCGCCGCGAGGTGGACGACGTTGTCCCCGCCGTCACCCATGAAGACGGAGCGATTCTGCAGAGACAGCACGCCGGCCATGAAGACCACCGACATGGCGCGGGTACGCCAGCCGAGCAGCAGCAGGAGCGCGGAGAGCACGGCGAGGCCGTAGACGACCTCGAACCAGAGGGCGCTGTCGGACCACATCAGGGCCGTGAAGGCGTCGTTCTGGGCGATCAGCTGCCGGCCCATCTCCCACGCCCAGGGGCCGTCGGGGCCGTAGAGCTCGTGCCGGTGGGGCAGCTCGCGCAGCAGGAAGAGCAGCCAGGTGAGGGAGAAGCCGATCCGGACGATCGCCGTCTGGTACGGGCCGAGCGCCGAGGCCGTCACCCGCTGGACACCCCGGGCGAGCCGCCGGTCGAACGGCTCCCGCCCGGGAGCGGGGGCCTGCGCGGCGGATCCTCCGGTCTCCACGGCGTTCGCGGCACCTCCGGCGCTCTTCTGCCCTCCGGCGTCCGGGTGCGTGAACGAGCGGTTCACCTGGCCGCCTCCGTACGGTCGTCACGCGCCCCGCCCGGCAGATCGGCGGCGGTCACCTTCCACCACGGGAGCTCCCGGTGGACGGGTTCCGTGCTGATCTTCTCGGTGCTCCACGACGGGGCGGGGACGCCGCGCGTGGTGGAGCGGAGCTGTATCTGCTCCACGGCGCCGCCGAGCCGCTGCTCGTCGAGACGGAGCATGACGATCCGGCGGATGTAGCCCTCGGAGAGCCGGCCCCTCAGACCGTTGGGCAGATGGTCCTCGGTGTGCGAGTTCAGGTAGAAGTCCCACGCCCGGCGGAGTTCGTTCTGCTGGGTGTGGCTGGGCACGAGGCTGCCCCGTATCGCCTCGGCGTCCCGGGCGGTCAGATCGATCCAGCCGGTCGTGCGCGGGGTGCCGTCGCCGTCCGCGACCCGGGCGCGGACCTGGACGGCGACGTTCTGCTGCAGCGGGTTGGGGGCGAAGAGCTTCCAGTTCTGCTCGAACTCGGGATACACCCAGTCGTCGACGGCGGCGCCGTGCTGCTTGGTCAGCGTGTTCGACGGCGCGACGTGCAGAAACACCATCGCGAGGTGGACGCAGGCGAGGACGCCGACGACGGCGAGCGAGACGGCCGCGACGACCTGGTACGGAAGGGAGAGGGAGGCGATCCCGGCGCCCCCTCGTGGACCCGGTTCCGGCAACGGGTGCTCCTCGCGCGTGTCCGCGTCGTCGTGCGCTTCCATCCCGCCCCGATCCCGATCGGTCCACCCTCGGTTATCCACAGGGTTGACACCATACGGGCCGTCGACCGACCATTGAAGTCATTCAACCGAACGATCGGTCGGTAGGGAGTGCGATGACCGCAGGGACGGCAGCGACCGCAGTGACCGCCAACGCGCAGAGCGCGCGGGCGGCCGCGCACGGCGAGCAGGACACGGCGGCGGAAGCGGCGCACGCCGCCTACGAGGCGGTGTTCGACGCCGCCGTCGCCGCCGACGAGCGCATCGAGCCGCGCGACTGGATGCCCGACGCCTACCGGGCCTCCCTCGTCCGCCAGATAGCGCAGCACGCCCACTCCGAGATCATCGGAATGCAGCCCGAGGCCAACTGGATCACCCGCGCGCCCTCACTGCGCCGCAAGGCGATCCTGATGGCCAAGGTCCAGGACGAGGCCGGCCACGGCCTGTACCTGTACAGCGCGGCGGAGACCCTCGGCACCGGCCGCGACGAGCTCCTCGACAAGCTCCACGCCGGCCGCCAGAAGTACTCCTCGATCTTCAACTACCCGACGCTGACCTGGGCCGACGTCGGCGCCATCGGCTGGCTCGTGGACGGCGCCGCGATCACCAACCAGGTCCCGCTCTGCCGCTGCTCCTACGGCCCGTACGCCCGCGCGATGGTCCGGATCTGCAAGGAGGAGTCCTTCCACCAGCGCCAGGGGTACGAAGCGCTCCTCGCCCTCTCCCAGGGCACCGAGGCCCAGCACGCCATGGCGCAGGACGCGGTGGACCGCTGGTGGTGGCCCTCGCTGATGATGTTCGGCCCCCCGGACGACGAATCGGCGCACTCCGCCCAGTCCATGGCCTGGAAGATCAAGCGGCACTCCAACGACGAGCTGCGCCAGCGCTTCGTCGACATCGCCGTCCCGCAGGCCGAAGCCCTCGGACTCACCCTCCCCGACCCGGACCTGCGCTGGAACGAGGAGCGCGGGCACTACGACTTCGGACCCATCGACTGGGCCGAGTTCTGGGACGTCCTCAAGGGCAACGGCCCCTGCAACGAACAGCGCCTCGACACGCGCCGCCGCGCCCACGAAGAGGGCGCCTGGGTCAGAGAGGCCGCCGCGGCTTATGCCGGCAAGCACACGGCCGCCCACCAGCACACGAACACGCACACGAACACGGACACGCACACCAACGGGGAGGCACGGGCATGACCACCGACGGATGGCCGCTGTGGGAGGTGTTCGTGCGCTCGCGCCGCGGGCTGTCCCACACGCACGCCGGCAGCCTGCACGCGCCCGACGCCGAGATGGCCCTGCGCAACGCCCGGGACCTCTACACCCGCCGCAACGAAGGCGTCTCGATCTGGGTGGTCCCCTCCACCGCGATCACCGCCTCCTCGCCCGACGAGAAGGACCCGTTCTTCGAACCGTCGGCGGACAAGCCCTACCGCCACCCGACCTTCTACGAGATCCCCGAGGGAGTGAAGCACCTGTGAGCGAAGCACCCGTGAGCGCGACCGCCGGCACCACCGACACCGCCGCGATCACCGAAGCCGCCCTCGCCCTCGGCGACGACGCCCTCGTGCTCTCCCACCGACTGGGGGAGTGGGCGGGCAACGCCCCCGTCCTGGAGGAAGAGGTCGCCCTCGCCAACATCGCGCTCGACCTCCTCGGCCAGGCGCGCATCCTGCTCTCCCTCGTCGGCGACGAGGACGAACTGGCCTACCTCCGCGAAGAACGGGCCTTCCGCAACACCCAGCTCGTCGAACAGCCCAACGGCGACTTCGCCCACACCATCGCCCGCCAGCTCTACTTCTCCACCTACCAGCGCCTCCTGTACGGACAGCTGGCCGCCGGCGACGGCCCCCTCAGCGGCCTCGCGGCGAAGGCCGTCAAGGAAGTCGCCTACCACCAGGACCACGCCGAACACTGGACCCTCCGCCTCGGCGACGGCACCGACGAGAGCCACGCCCGCATGCAGCGCGCCTGCGACGCCCTCTGGCGCTACACCGGCGAACTGTTCCAGCCCCTCGAAGGCCTCGGCGTGGACCTCGAAGCACTCCGCGGCGCCTGGCTCGACTCGGTCACGGCCGTCCTCGAACGGGCCACCCTTACCGTCCCCGGCGGGCCCGACACCGGCGCCTGGCGCGCCGGAGCCGGCCGGCAGGGCCTCCACACCGAGTCCTTCGGCCGCATGATCGCCGAGATGCAGCACCTGCACCGCAGCCACCCGGGAGCGACATGGTGACCACGACCATGACGGACCTGGAGCGGGAACTGGCCCGGATCGCCGGCGCCGTCCCCGACCCCGAACTGCCCGTCCTCACCCTCGAAGAGCTCGGCGTCCTGCGCGGCGTCCAGGTCCTCGGACCCGGCCGCGTCGAAGTCGAACTGACCCCGACGTACACCGGCTGCCCCGCGATCGAGGCGATGTCCTCCGACATCGAGCACGCCCTGCACCAGCACGGCGTCCCCGACGTCTCCGTCGTCACCGTCCTCGCCCCCGCCTGGTCGACGGACGACATCAGCGACGAAGGCCGGCGCAAGCTCGCCGAGTTCGGCATCGCCCCGCCCCGCCCGCAAGGCCCGGCCGGCGGCCCCGTCCCCCTCACCCTGGCGATCCGCTGCCCGCACTGCGGCTCCACCGAGACCGAGCTGCTCAGCCGGTTCTCCTCCACGGCCTGCAAGGCGCTGCGCCGCTGCACGGCCTGCCGCGAACCGTTCGACCACTTCAAGGAGTTGTAGATGCAGTCCTCACGCTCCGGACGGGCCGAGTTCCATCCCCTCCGGGTGAGCGAGGTCGAGCAGCTCACGGACGACTCGGTGGCCGTCACCTTCGCCGTCCCGCCCGAGCTCCGCGACGCCTACCGCCACACCCCCGGCCAGCACCTCGCCCTGCGCCGCACCGCACGCGACGGCGAGGAGATCCGCCGCACGTACTCGATCTGCGCGCCCGCGGCCCCCACCGGCCAGGATCCCGTCCTGCGCGTCGGCATCAGGCTGGTCGACGGCGGCGAGTTCTCCACCTACGCCCTCAAGGAACTGGCCGTCGGCGACACCGTCGACGTCATGGAGCCCATGGGCCGCTTCACCCTCACGCCCCGCCCCGGACGCTTCGCCGCCGTCGTCGGCGGCAGCGGCATCACCCCGGTCCTCTCGATGGCCGCCACCCTGCTCACCCAGGAGCCGGACGCCCGGTTCTGCCTCGTACGGAGCGACCGCACCGCGTCCTCCACGATGTTCCTGGACGAGGTCGCCGACCTCAAGGACCGCTTCCCCGACCGCTTCCAGCTCATCACCGTGCTCTCCCGCGAGGAGCAGCAGGCCGGACTCCCCTCCGGGCGGCTCGACCAGGAGCGGCTCACCGGCCTGCTCCCCGCGCTCCTGCCCGTCGACGACATCGACGGCTGGTTCCTGTGCGGCCCGTTCGGCCTCGTCCAGGCCGCCGAAGGCGCCCTGCGCGGCCTCGGAGTCGCCCGCTCCCGGATCCACCAGGAGATCTTCCACGTCGACGACGGCTCGGCGCCCGCGTCCGCACCCGCCGCTTCCGCCCCGGCCCACGCCACACTCACGGCCACCCTGCACGGCCGCTCCGGCAACTGGCCCGTGCAGAAGGGCGAGACGCTGCTCGAAACGGTCCTGCGCGCCCGCGCCGACGCCCCCTACGCCTGCAAGGGCGGGGTCTGCGGCACATGCCGCGCGTTCCTCGTCGAAGGCGAGGTCCGCATGGACCGCAACTTCGCGCTGGAGCCGGAGGAGACCGAGGCCGGATACGTCCTGGCCTGCCAGTCCCACCCCGCCACCGCGGAAGTGGAGCTGGACTTCGACCGCTGACCGTCCCCGCGCACCCATTCCCTTCCCCTAGAACCTGTTCTATCTTGACGATCCGTCAGACAGGCAACGGGAGGGCATGGCCGTGGACTTCACCTTCACCGAAGAACAGCAGGCGGCCGTCGAGGCGGCCCAAGCGGTCTTCTCCGGCGTCACACCCGACGCCGTACCGAGCCCCGCGCTCACCCCCGGAGCCGTCGCCGACGACTTCGACCGACCGCTCTGGTCCCGCCTCGCCACCGCCGACCTCCTCGGACTCGTCCTCGACCCCGAACACGGCGGCGCGGGCCTCGACACCATCGCCCTCTGCCTCGTCCTGCGCGAATCCGCCCGCGTCCTCGCCCGCGTCCCCCTCCTGGAGACCAGCGCGGTCGCCATGACCATCCAGCGCTACGCCGACGCCCGCACCGCGGCCGAACTCCTCCCCCGCGTCGCACGCGGCGAACTCGTCCTCACCGCCGCATCCAACGGCCGCACGGGCCACGACCCCGCCGAACTCGCCGTCACCGCCCACCGCGACGGCACCGGCTGGATCCTCGACGGCCTCCAGACCGCCGTCCCCTGGGCCCACGGCGCCGACCGGATCGCCGTCCCCGCCCACACCACCGAAGGACAGACCGTCCTCGCGCTGCTCCCCCGCACCCACCCCGGCCTCACCCTGGCCGAGCAGTACTCCACCAGCGGTGAGCTCCTCGCCGAACTCCACCTCGACTCCGTGCACCTCGACGCGGCCGACGTCATCGACACCGACGGCGCCTGGGACTGGCTCCACGGCGTCCTCGCCACCGGCACCTGCGCCCTCGCCCTCGGACTCGGCGAGAACGTCCTCACCATGACCAGCCAGTACACCGGCAAGCGCGAACAGTTCGGCCACCCCGTGGCCACCTTCCAGGCCGTCGCCGTCCAGGCGGCAGACCGCTACATCGACCTGCGGGCCATGGAGGTCACCCTCTGGCAGGCCGCCTGGCGCATCAGCAGCGAAGCCGGCGGACCACTGCCGCCCGCCGCGGACATCGCCGTCGCCAAGATCTGGGCCTCGGAAGGCGTACGCCGCGTGGTGCAGACCGCCCAGCACCTCCACGGCGGCTTCGGCGCCGACACCGACTACCCCCTGCACCGCTACCACGCCTGGGCCAAGCAACTCGAACTCGCCCTCGGCCCGGCCGCGGCCCACGAGGAAGCTCTGGGCGACCTCCTCGCCGCCCACCCCCTCGGCTGATCCCCGCCCGAGGCAGAGCGCCCGGACGTCCGATCCCGCCCGGGGCACAACCACCCCGGACGTCCGATCCCGCCCGGGCAGAACGGCCCGGGCGTCCGCGCCTAGGCCACGAAGCCCTGGGCGCCCGCCGCCGTCACCACCGGCCGCCCGGCCGCATCCCAGGCGATCATGCCGCCGTCGACGTTCACCGCGTCGATCCCCTGCTGCACCAGATACTGCGTGACCTGCGCCGACCGGCCACCGACCCGGCACATCACATACGCGCGACGCCCGTCGGCCACCGCCTCGGTCACCTCACCGAAACGCGCCACGAAGTCGCTCATCGGCACATGCAGCGCACCCTCGGCGTGACCGGCCACCCACTCGTCGTCCTCGCGGACGTCCACCACCAGGGCATCGGCAGGCACGGAAGCCACGTCCACCGAGGGGAGCGGGGCGAAATTCATGGGACAGGCCTTCTCTCGTACGGACGGACTCGACGGAAGTCGAGCTCTGTGAAACCTAACGCACCTACCCCACGAGCGCGGCGAGCTCCGCCTCACGCTCGGAGACCTGCACCAGCAGCTGCTCGGCGATCTCCTCGAGGAGACGGTCGGGATCGTCGGGCGCCATCCGCAGCATCGCGCCGATCGCGCTCTCCTCCAGCTCCCGCGCAACCAGCGTCAGCAGCTCCTTGCGCTGCGTCAGCCAGTCGAGGCGCGCGTACAGCTCCTCGCTCTCGCTGAGCGGCTCCGGCTCGGGCACGGGACCGGCAGCCCACTCCTCGGACAGCTCACGCAGCAGCGCCACGTCACCACGGGCGTAGGCCGCGTTCACCCGGGTGATGAACTCCTCGCGCCGCTTGCGCTCGGCCTCCTCGCGCGCCAGGTCCGGGTGGGCCTGACGGGCCAGCTCGCGGTACAGCTTCCGGGCCTCCTCACCGGGCCGGACCCGCTTGGGCGGCTGCACCGGCTGCCCGGTCAGCATGGCGGCGGCCTCGGGGGAGAGCCCGTCGGAGTCCATCCAGTCGTGGAAGAGCTCGTCGACAGCCGGCATCGGCATCACGACGGCCCGCGCCTCCTGCGCCCGCCGCAGATCCTCCGGATCCCCGCTCCGAGCCGCCCGCGCCTCGGCGATCTGCGCGTCCAGCTCGTCGAGCCGCGTGTACATGGGGCCGAGCTTCTGGTGGTGAAGCCGGGAGAAGTTGTCGACCTCGACGCGGAACGTCTCCACGGCGATCTCGAACTCGATCAAGGCCTGCTCGGCCACCCGCACGGCCTTTCCCAGCCGCGCCTCAGGCCGCTCGGCACTCCCCGAATCCGCGCCGGCGCCCTGCTCCGCGCCCGCCGGGTCGGCACCCGAATCCGAGCCCGCGCCCGGGTCCACGTTCTGGTCCTGGTCCACGCCCACGTCCTCGCTCCGGTCAGTCACCACACCAGCCTACGATCCTCCGGGGGCCCCTCCCCCCTCCCTCCCCCGCCCCCGTCCCCCCGTGGTCGGCTTCGCCCGGCTTGGGTGCGGGCGGGCCTGTGTCGTCAGACGCCGAGTTCGGCCTCTGTCCGGCCGTCGCGTATCGCCGTCACCAGGTCGGTGTGGTCCGCCGTGGTGCGGTCGGCGTAGGCGACGGCGAAGGCCGCGACGGCCTCGTCGAACTCCTCGTTCTTGCCGCAGTAGCCCGCTATCAGGCGCGGGTCCGCGCTGTGGGCGTGGGCGCGCGCCAGCAGGGCGCCGGTCATGCGGCCGTAGTCGTCGACCTGGTCGGGTGTGAGCGCGGCCGGGTCGACGCTGCCCTTGCGGTTGCGGAACTGGCGCACCTGGAACGGGCGCCCCTGGACCGTGGTCCAACCGAGCAGGATGTCGCTCACGACCTGCATCCGCTTCTGCCCGAGGACCACGCGCCGTCCCTCGTGCCCCGCGTCCGGGACGGTGAAGCCGGCCGTCGGCAGGTGGGGGAGGAGCGCCGAGGGGCGTGCCTCCTTCACCTGGAGGACGAGCGCCTCGCCCCGGTGGTCGAGGAGCAGCACCACGTACGAGCGGGTGCCGACGCTGCCGGTGCCGACGACGCGGAAGGCGACGTCGTGGACGGCGTACCGCGCGAGGAGCGGCAGCCGGTCGTGGGAGACGGTGTCCAGGTAGGGGCCGAGCGCGGCGGCGACGGCGGCCGCTTCCGCGTCCGGTACGCGGCGCAGAACTGGCGGTGCGTCGACGAAGCGGCGGCCGCCGCCGTCGGCGTCGGTGACGGACTCGGTCGACTTGGCGGCGAACCGGGCACTGGTGTTGTTCCGGGCCTTCTCCGAGACCCTTTCGAGGGTGCCGAGCAGGTCGCGGGCGTCGGTGTGGGAGACGAGCTCCTCGTCGGCTATCGCGTTCCAGGCGTCGAGTGCGGGGAGCTTGGCGAGCAGCCGCATGGTCCGCCGGTAGGCGCCGACGGTGTCGAATGCGGCGGCCCGGCAGGTGTCCTCGCTCGCGCCGACCTCTCGTCCGGCGAGGACGAGCGAGGTGGCCAGTCGCTTGAGGTCCCATTCCCAGGGGCCGACGACGGTCTCGTCGAAGTCGTTGAGGTCGATGACGAGCCCGCCGCGGGCGTCGCCGTAGAGGCCGAAGTTCGCCGCGTGGGCGTCGCCGCATATCTGGGCGGCGACGCCGGTGACGGGCGAGCCGGCGAGGTCGTGGGCCATGAGCCCGGCGGAGCCGCGCAGGAAGGCGAAGGGGCTCGCGGCCATGCGTCCGACGCGGATGGGTGCGAGGTCGGGCACGCGGTCGCGGCTGGACTCCTCGACGGCCCGGACGGCGTCGGGCCGGTCGTCGGCGAGGACGAGAGTGCTGTGGGAGGCGCGCGGGACGCGGGCGCGCAGGGCCTTGCCCTGTTCCTTGGGGGAGTTGGTGGCTCCCGCCGCCGCCCGCCGGGCGAACCCGGGCACGTGCGGTACGCGCCCGCTCTCGGTGCCTCGTTGTCCCTGTACCGCTGTCTCGATCTCGCCCATGGGACGCCTCCCCCGCCTTCGTGCTGTGCTGTGCAACATCAACTGGACACGACGGTACCGCCGGGTTCGGTGGCCCGTCTTCCCCTGTGGACAACGACCTGTGGACAACTGCCTCCGGCGGTTGTCCACCAGGCCGTCGGCCCTTCAGACGCCGACGGCCTCCGCCATCTCGTCCTCGGTCGCGGTCTCCGCCCCCGACGCTCTCCCCATGGCCGGCGCCGGCGGGCGGCGGCGCGCTTCGGCCAGGCCCGCGCACAGCGTCACGGCGACTCCGGTGAGGAGCCAGAGGGCGAGGACCAGCAGGTGTCCGCCGAGTGCGTGGCCGTCGAAGTAGACGTGGCTGCGCACGCCCTCGACGAATCCGGCGCCGTTCCAGAAGGCGTGGAGCGCGCCGAAGAAGCCGGGTTGCAGCTCGGGGCGGTAGATCCCGCCGGAGCTGGTGAAGTTGAGCATGACGAACAGGACCATCACGCCGAGGGTGGTCCAGCGCCGGAGGAAGGTGTGGAGGCCGACGCCGGTCAGCAGGATGCCGGCCGAGTACAGCCAGGACATGGCCCAGACTCCGCCGAGTCCCTGGTCGACGAGGTGGAACATCGGTCCGGCGAAGACGGTGCCGACGAGGCTCACGACGAGGGACGTTCCGGCGGCGAGCAGGGTGCGGACGCGCAGGGGCAGGACGGCTCCCGCCCCGCCGATGACGGCCACTGAGGCGTACGAGCCGATGCTGAGCGCGACCAGGAGGAAGAAGACGCCCTGGCCTGTGGGGTCTCCGCCGGAGACGGGCGCGACATCGGTGACCTCGAGGGGTGCGTCCTGTGCGGCGGCGACCTTGGTGAAGACCTTCTCGACGGCGATGGCGCTGGTGTCGGAGGAGGCGGAGGCGACGAGCAGTTCGGGGTGGGTGCCGGGCAGGTAGGCACCGAAGGTCGACTGGTCGCGGAGTGCCAAGACCGCTGTCTCACGGTCGGGGACGGTGCGGACGTCGAGCGCGCCGGCGCCCTTGTCGTGGAGTGTCTGGGCGAGGACCTGGGCGGTGGGGCCCGAGCCGACGACGTCGACGCGCAGGTCGTGGGGTTGGGGGGCGTGGAACGCGCCGAGGTAGGCGAGGCCCATGCCGACGCACATGAGCAGCGGGGTGAGTAGGTGCCCGAGCACGTGCCGGAGCGCGCTCGTCGACGCCGGTCCCGCGGGGTGAGGTCCTGCGGACACCACACACCTCCATGGTTGGCTTTTACAACTAAACAACCGTTGTACTATACAACTGAACCGGTGGTGAGCAAACCGGTCAGGTGAACGGTGAACCAGGGAGCGCAACATGACCGACGGCCCGCGCGACGCATCCGTCGACATCATCCAGCGGGAGCTGACGGCGTTCTCCCGCCGCGCCCGCGCCGCGGCAGCCCGGCTCCACCCGGATCTGCCGCTCGTCTCGTACACCCTGCTCGCCCACATCGACGACCAGCAGGGTTGTCGTGCCACCGACCTCGCCGCCCACTACCTGCTGGACAAGTCGACGGTCAGCCGTCAGGTCGCGGGTCTGGAGAAGCTCGGCCTGGTCGAGCGCCGCCCCGACCCGGAGGACCACAGGGTCCACGTCCTGCACCCCACCGAAGCCGGTACCCGCGTGCTCGCCGCCACCCAGGCGAGCCGTCGCGCCGCCTATCAGGAGCGCCTCAAGGACTGGTCCGCCGAGGACCTCGCACAGTTCGCGGCGTACCTGCTCCGCTACAACACGGCCTAGACCGCGGAGGTGGGCTTCCAGTCGGCGGCGAGGAGCCCGAGCAGCACCTCGTCGAGGAACTCGCCCATGACCCAGGCCGAAGAGCGCAGCACCCCCTCGCGGACGAAGCCGTTGCGCTCGGCGGAGCGCAGCATCGCGGTGTTGTCCGCCAGCGTCTCGATCTGCAGCCGATGCAGACCGCGCACGACGAAGCCGTAGTGACACAGCACGGAGACCACGTCGATGCCGTAGCCCTTGCCGCGGGCGGCCGGCAGCAGTCCGAGGCCGACGTGCGCGGAGCGGTGGTGGGTGTCGATGCCCCACAGATTCGCGGTGCCGACCAAGGTGCCGCCGTCCAGCTCCACCACGGAGAACCGGACGTGTCCCTGATCCGTGTCGTCCACGGCGAGCCGCTTGTCCTTGGAGCCGGGCGAGATCGGCCGCCACGGCGTGGCATCGGCCCGCGAGGAGCCCTCCACGTCGTCGTAGAGCTCGGTCCTCAGGATCGGGATGTCGTCCTCGTGCCGGGCCCTGAGCCCGACCTTGTTACCCCTCAGCATGCGAGCTTTCCTATCCGACCGGGCGGACCTGCGGCAACCTGATTAGGCGGGGCAACGACCGGCCGAAGGGCCGGAGTTCGCTCCCCGGCAGATCCCGAGGCCGTTCGGCGCCTTGGGCCCCCCGCCCCCTCCCCGCCCCCTCCCCTCACCTCCCGGAGTTGCCTCCCGGCGGCCCTAGAGCCCCGCGTCGCGCGCCAGCAGGGCCGCCTGCACCCGGTTGTCGCAGCCCAGCTTCGCCAGGATCCGGCTGACGTAGGTCTTCACCGTGGCCTCGCTCATGTGCAGTCGGCGCCCCGCGTCCGCGTTGGACAGCCCCTCGCCGAGCAGCGCGAGGACCTCGCGCTCCTTCTCGCTCAAGGCCGCCACCCGACCCCTGGCCTGCTCGGCGCGGGTGGCCTCCCGCCCCGAGGCCAGCTGTTCGACCACGTGCCGGGTGGCTGCCGGCGAGAGGTACGCGTCCCCCGCCGCCGCGGCCCGTACCGCGCGGATCAGCTCGGCCGGCGCGGTGTCCTTGAGCAGGAACCCGGCGCCCCCGTGCTCCAGGGCCCGCAGCACGTTCTCCCGCTCGCCGAACGTCGTCAGCACGATCACCCGAGCCGACGGCGCCGCCCGGCGCAGCTCCGGCAGGGCGGAGAGACCGTCGAGCACCGGCATCTGGATGTCGAGCAGCACCACGTCGGCCGCGTGTGCCCGCGCCTCCTCGACGGCCTGCCGGCCGTCGGCCGCCTCCGCGACCACCTCGATGTCCGCGTCCGAGGTGAGGATCATCCGGATCCCGGCCCTGATCAGCGGCTCGTCATCGGCGATCACGACCCTGATGCGCTGCCCTGCCACAGCTACTCCCCAACGGCTACCGGTTCGGGCGGGTCAGCGCTAGCGCGTGACCTCGTACGACTTCTTCTCGATCAGCTTGCCGTCCTTGAAGCAGAACCGGAAAACCGGCTCGGCCTCGCTCTCCACGACCTCGGAGGACATCAGCACCAGGCACTTCGATCCCTCGGGCTCCGCGGGCCCCTTGCCGTGCAGACCGGTGGTGGCGATGGTGTCGCCCGACGGGAGCCGGTCGCGTACGTCCTGCTCGGCGGCTCCAACCTTGACGGCGTCGTACTCGCCCGGGTCGATCATGCCCTTCTCCAGCGACGACACCATGAAGTAGACGCCGAAGCCCCCCGCCACCAACAGCAGCACGAGGGCCGCGAGCGCTATCCCGCATCCCATCGCGACCCCTCGGCCCGTGCTCCTGCCCCCGCGCAACGCCATCGCCAGCTCCCGTTCCGTCAGCGTCCAGTCGGCCTGCCCGACCGGGACGCGACCACGGTCGCCCACGAGAGGCCCCCCTGACTGCTGCCGGAAGTCGTCCTCCGCATCGACCAAAGGCGCTGCTTCCACCGTCCCGTACGGCAGCATCCCGGCGACCCGGAACCCGCCGCCGTCGACCGGCCCGGCGTGCACGATGCCGCCGACGAGCCGTGCCCGCTCGTGGAGCCCGGTCAGCCCCTGCCCGCCGCTGACCACGTCCCCCGGGGAGTGCACGGCGGCCTCGTTGACGATCTCCACGACGAGGGAGTCCGGCTCGTACCGCACCTCCACGTCGATGAGCGCGCCCGGCGCGTGCTTGTAGGCGTTGGTGAGCGCCTCCTGCACGATCCGGTACGCGGCGTGGTCGGCGGCGGGCGGCAGCGCCCGGACCTCCCCGCGCCGCCGCAGCTCCACGCGGTTCCCGGCGCCCTGCGCGGTCTCCACGAGCTCCTGGATACCGGCGGTCCCCCGCGCGGCCCGTCCCGAGGAGTCTCCGGAGCGTGCGGGCGGGACCGCGGTGCCGGACGGCGCCGCGACGCCGTCGCGCAGGATGCCGACGACCTCGCGCAGTTCGTGCATGGCGGTCACCGACGCGTTGCGCAGCACGCCCACCGCCTCCCGCTGCCGGTCGGTCAGCTCCCGGTCGACCTCCAGGGCGCCGGTGTGGACGGCGATCAGCGCGAGCTGGTGCCCGAGGCTGTCGTGCATGTCCTGGGCGATCCGCTGCCGCTCCATCAGCCGGGCCTGCCCGACCACCATCGCGCGTTCCCGCAGCAGCTGGGCGTTGTGCTCCTGCAGGGTGTGCAGCAGGGTCCTGCGCTGGGTCCAGTACCGGTTGGCGAGACCGGGCGCGAGGGTCGTCGCCAGGTAGTAGAGCGTCGACATGAAGACGACGGTGAGCGTCCGGTGCAGGTCCCAGACGTCGACCACGCTGGCAGCGATGTTCAGCACGTACGCGACGGTGTACGCGATCAGGGCCCGTCCGGCGCCCGCGATGTACCGGCCCGACGACCAGCCGATGAGGATCAGGAGCATCAGGAAGCCCGGCACGAGCGGCGCGAGGCCACCCGTGACGACGAGCATGGTGACGGGCAGCCGTCGGCGCAGCAGCGACAGGACGGCGGCGGCCAGGCCGACCGCGGCGAGCCGCCACCCCTCTCCGCCGAGCAGCTCCTCGCTGCCGGCGGCGAGCAGCCCGATCACGACGGCGAGCACCAGCTCGCCCGCCGTTCTGCGCCGCGACCAGAACTCGGGCGCGGCGAACCATGCCCATCCGGCGCCGATCCCGGCCCTGATCTTCGAAGTCGCGTCCACGCTCGCACCCTAGGCAGCGGCCCGCCCCGCCCGCGGCTCTCTTTCGTCTCGACCCACGACGACGAAGGTCGTATCGCTCACATCACCCGCCGACCGGAGAACGACAACGCGGAGAACGACAACGCGAAAGCCCCGTAGGTCGATGACCTACGGGGCTTCCGTCTGGTGCGCGAGGGGGGAGTTGAACCCCCACGCCCTTGCGGGCACTGGAACCTGAATCCAGCGCGTCTGCCTATTCCGCCACCCGCGCATTGGGTGTGCTCCGGGCTCCCTCACCGTTTTTTCGGTGCGATCGCCTGGCGACATCTGAAGATTAGCACGTCGCAGACCGTGGATTCACATCCGTTGTTTGACCCCCGCCCGGAGCGAACAGGGACACAGGGACACCGGACCGTCGGAGGACGGAACCGCGACAGGCGCGACGGGCGCGACAGCCGCGACGGGCCCGAGACAGACGCAAGAGGGACGGAACTGGAGCACAAGCGGTACACAGCCGGAGGAGAAAGAGGTCGGGCACCAGGCACCATGGGACGGAGCCCCGCACGCGGTACGCGGACGGGGCTGGAACGGAAGAGCACGGGTAACGGGAGGAACGGGGCGGACCGCCCCCGCCGCCCCGCCCCACTCCTCCAGCTCGCTCCCCGGGTGCGGGACACTGTCCAGGGGCCGCCTCTACGATCCGTGGGGAAAGCCTGTGAGAGGTGACACTCGTCCACAGGGCAGAGAAGGGGAACCAGCCGATTTCCCGACGCGTGGATACGATCAGTAAGCAGTACCAGGACGACAACGACGGAGGAGGTGCCCCATGGGAGTCCTGAAGCGTTTCGAACAGCGGCTCGAAGGCCTGGTCAACGGCACCTTCGCCAAGGTCTTCAAGTCCGAGGTCCAGCCCGTCGAGATCGCGGGCGCTCTCCAGCGCGAGTGCGACAACAACGCGACGATCTGGAACCGCGAGCGGACCGTCGTCCCCAACGACTTCATCGTCGAGCTGAGCACGCCCGACTTCGAGCGCCTCAGCCCGTACTCGGGTCAGCTCGGCGACGAGCTGGCCGGCCTGGTCCGCGACTACGCCAAGCAGCAGCGGTACACCTTCATGGGCCCGATCAAGGTCCACCTGGAGAAGGCCGACGACCTCGACACCGGTCTGTACCGGGTGCGCAGCCGCACTCTCGCGTCGAGTTCGTCACAGCAGCAGGCACCCGCCGCCGCCCCTCAGCCGGGCCGCGCGCCGGGTGGAGCGCCGGGCGGCTACGGCTATCCTCCGGTCGGTGCTCCGCCGATGCCCGCGGCCCCGCCGCCGGGCGCGGGCGGCATGCAGCGGCCCGGGCAGGCGCCCGCCGCCGGCCGCCCCACGGCCGGTGGCCCCGGCCCCATGCCCGCCTCCGGCGCCCAGGTGCGCCGGTGGATCGAGATCAACGGCACCCGCCATCAGATCTCCCGCCCGACTCTGGTCCTTGGCCGCAGCACCGACGCGGACGTGAGGATCGACGATCCCGGCGTCTCCCGCCGGCACTGCGAGATCCGGACCGGAACGCCCTCGACGATCCAGGATCTCGGATCCACCAACGGCATCGTGGTGGACGGGCAGCACACCACCCGCGCTACGCTCCGCGACGGCTCGCGGATCGTCGTGGGCAGCACCACCATCGTTTACCGGCAAGCCGAAGGGTGAAGCGGGGGCAATGTCAGAGCTGACCCTGACGGTCATGCGGCTGGGTTTCCTGGCCGTTCTGTGGCTGTTCGTGATCGTGGCCGTCCAGGTCATTCGGAGCGACCTGTTCGGCACACGTGTCACGCAGCGCGGTTCGCGCCGCCAGGACGCCCGGCCGCAGCAGAATCCGCGCCAGGCGGCGACGCCGCCTGCCCAGCGCGGACAGCAGAACACGGGCGGCGGGCGCCAGCGCCGCGGCGCGCCGACCAAACTCGTCGTCTCCGAGGGGACGCTGACCGGCACGACGGTCGCCCTGCAGGGGCAGACCATCACGCTGGGCCGCGCCCACGACTCGACGATCGTGCTGGACGACGACTACGCCTCCAGCAGGCACGCGAGGATCTACCCGGACCGGGACGGCCAGTGGATCGTCGAGGATCTCGGGTCCACCAACGGTACGTATCTCGACCGGACCCGACTCACCACCGCCACGCCGATTCCGCTGGGCGCGCCGATCCGCATCGGCAAGACCGTCATCGAGCTGCGGAAGTAGTACGACAATGAGCGAGCGGAGCGAGCGGGCCGACGCGGTCCCCACGACGGACCGCGCGGCGGACCGTCAGGTCCGGGCCGCGTACCGGCACGGGCTCCCGACCGGAGGGTGGGCAGTGTGGCTCGAGACCGGCTGTACCCCGAGGCGACGCCGACAGGGCAGGTGCGCATGAGCCTGTCACTGCGCTTCGCCGCCGGGTCGCACAAGGGCATGATCCGCGAGGGCAACGAGGATTCCGGTTACGCCGGGCCCCGGCTGCTCGCCATCGCCGACGGCATGGGCGGCCAGGCCGCCGGTGAGGTCGCCTCCTCCGAGGTGATCTCCACGCTCGTCACCCTCGACGACGACGTGCCCAGCTCCGACATCCTCACCTCGCTCGGTGCCGCGGTGCAGCGGGCCAACGACCAGCTGCGGCTGATGGTCGAGGAGGACCCCCAGCTGGAGGGCATGGGCACCACGCTCACCGCCCTGCTGTGGACGGGTCAGCGCCTCGGTCTCGTGCACGTCGGCGACTCGCGCGCGTACCTGCTGCGCGACGGTGTCCTCACGCAGATCACGCAGGACCACACATGGGTCCAGCGGCTGGTCGACGAGGGCCGGATCACCGAGGAGGAGGCCACCACCCACCCGCAGCGTTCGCTCCTGATGCGCGCTCTGGGCAGTGGTGACCACGTCGAACCGGATCTGTCGATCCGCGAGGTCCGGGCCGGCGACCGCTATCTGATCTGTTCCGACGGGCTGTCCGGAGTCGTCTCCCACCAGACGATGGAGGACACGCTCGCCAGCTACCAGGGCCCGCAGGAGACCGTGCAGGAGCTGATCCAGCTCGCGCTGCGCGGCGGCGGCCCCGACAACATCACGGTGATCGTCGCCGATGTCCTCGACGTCGACGGCGGCGACACCCTCGCAGGGCGGCTCAGCGACACCCCGGTGATCGTCGGCGCGGTCGCCGAGAACCAGGTGCAGCAGTCCGACGGCGGGGCGATGCAGACCCCGGCCGGCCGGGCCTCCGGTCTCGGCCGCCCGGCGCCGCACCAGCAGCCGCCCGGTGGGCACGCGCCGCAGGGCTTCGGCCCGCCCGGCAGCGGTGACGACCACGGCTACGGCGGGATGCCGCCGCAGGGCTCCTTCGGCGCCTACACGGACGAGAGCTTCGACAAGTACGAGAAGTTCGAGAAGCCGCGCACCGGCCGCAAGTGGCTGAAGCGCAGCTTCTTCCTGATCCTCGCGCTCGCCGTGGTCGGCGGGGGCGTGTACGGCGGCTACCGCTGGACGCAGACGCAGTACTACGTCGGCTCCAACGAGGAGCACGTCGCGCTCTACCGGGGTATCAGCCAGGACCTGGCGTGGGTGTCGCTCTCGGACGTGGAGAAGGACCACCCCGAGATCGAACTCAAGTACCTCCCGCCGTACCAGCGCAAGCAGGTCGAGGAGACCATCGCGGGCGGCAGCCTCGGCAAGGCCCAGACGAAGATCGCTGAGCTGTCCGTGCAGGCCTCGGCCTGCAAGAAGACCGAGCAGCGCCGCGAGGCCGCGGAGAAGTCCGCGGACCAGGCGAGCAAGCCGCCCGCCGACGGCGCGACCACGCCCGAAGACAAGCCCGCCACAGCCGCTCCCTCCCCGGGCCCCACCCTCACGGAGGACGAGCAGAAGCTGGCCTCGAACTGCGGCAAGCAGTAAGCACCCGTAGGGGGCCTTTCACCACCATGAGCGTTGTCACCAACACGACCACCATCGGCGCGATCGAGGCGCCGAGCCGCCGGAACACCGAGCTGGCGTTGCTCGCGTTCGCCGTCGCCATCCCGGTCTTCGCGTACCTGAACGTCGGTCTCGCGATCGACGGGAAGGTGCCGGCGGGGATGGCCGGCTACGGCCTCGGCCTCGGCCTGCTCGCCGGCGTCGCGCACCTCGTGGTGCGTAAGTTCGCCCCGTACGCGGACCCGCTGCTGCTGCCCCTGGCGACCCTGCTGAACGGGATGGGCCTGGTGCTGATCTGGCGCCTGGACCAGTCGCCGCGCATCATCAACCGGTACAAGACGTTCACCCCGGACGCTCCGAGCCAGATGCTGTACTCGGCGATCGCCGTCGCGATGTTCGTGGGCGTGCTGCTGATCCTGAAGGACCACCGGGTCCTCCAGCGCTACACGTACATCTCCATGGTGGCGGCCCTCGTCCTGCTGCTGCTGCCGCTGGTGCCGGGCCTCGGCGCCGACGTGTTCGGCGCCAAGATCTGGATCAGCGTCGCCGGCTTCTCCATCCAGCCCGGTGAGTTCGCCAAGCTCGTCCTCGCCGTCTTCTTCTCCGGCTATCTGATGGTGAAACGGGACGCGCTGGCGTTGGCCAGCCGCCGGTTCATGGGCCTCTACCTGCCCCGTGGCCGTGACCTCGGCCCGATCCTCACCATCTGGGCCGTCAGCCTTCTGATCCTGGTCTTCGAGAACGACCTCGGCACCTCGCTGCTGTTCTTCGGCATGTTCGTGATCATGCTGTACGTGGCGACGGAGCGGACCAGCTGGGTCGTCATGGGTCTGCTGATGTCCACCGCCGGTGCCGTCGTGGTCGGCTCGACCGCCAGCCACGTGCAGTCCCGTGTCGCTGCCTGGCTCGACCCCTTCGAGTGCCTGAAGACGGCTCCCGAGGGCTCCAACATGGCGGCGGCCTGCGACCAGATGAGCCAGGTACTGATGTCCTTCGGCTCCGGCGGCATCCTCGGCACCGGTCTCGGGCAGGGCAACTCCGACCTGATCGGCTTCGCCGCCAACTCCGACTTCATCTTCGCCACCGTCGGCGAGGAGCTCGGCCTGACCGGCGTCATGGTCTTCCTGCTCCTGTACGGCCTGATCATCGAGCGCGGTGTCCGTACCGCCCTCGCGGCCCGCGACCCGTTCGGCAAGCTGCTCGCCATGGGCCTGTCCGGCGCCTTCGCGCTGCAGATCTTCGTCGTCGCGGGCGGTGTGATGGGCCTCATCCCGCTGACCGGTATGACCATGCCGTTCCTCGCGTACGGCGGTTCCTCCGTGATCGCCAACTGGGCTCTGATCGGAATCCTGATCCGGATCAGCGACACCGCGCGCCGCCCGGCGCCCGCCCCCGCCCCGTCCCCCGACGCCGAGATGACCCAGGTGGTCCGTCCGTGAACAAGCCCCTGCGCCGGGTCGCGATCTTCTGCGGCCTGCTGGTCCTCGCCCTGCTGATCCGGGACAACTGGATCCAGTACGTCCGTGCCGACGAGCTGAACGCCCACCCGAAGAACAGGCGCGTCACGATCGAGCGGTACGCGAACGAGCGCGGCAACATCATCGTGGACGGCAAGCCGATCACCGGCTCGGTCGACTCCCAGGACCCGTACTACCGGTTCAAGCGGACCTACACCGACGGTCCCATGTGGGCCCCGGTCACCGGTTACGCCTCGCAGGCCTACGACGCCAACCAGATCGAGAAGATCGAGGACGGCATCCTCACCGGCAACGACGACCGGCTCTTCTTCGACCGCACCCTGTCGATGTTCACGGGCGACAAGAAGAAGGGCGGCAACGTCGTCACGACGCTGAGCGGCGCCGCCCAGAAGGCCGCCTTCGAGGGCCTCGGCGACAAGACCGGCGCGGTCGTCGCCATCGAGCCCAAGACCGGCAAGATCCTCGCGCTCGCCTCCACGCCCTCGTACGACCCCTCGACCTTCGCCGGCTACTCCGGCAAGGACGAGAAGGCCTGGCTGGCGCTGGAGAAGGACAAGAACAAGCCGAAGCTCAACCGCGCGCTCCGCGAGATCTACCCGCCCGGCTCCGTCTTCAAGGTCGTCACGGCGGCCGCGGCGCTGGAGAACGGCAAGGTCACCGACATCGACGCGCCGACGGACACCCCCGAGCCGTACAAGATCCCGCTCTCCACGCGGAACATGGTCAACCACGCCGGCGGGTGTGAGAACGCCAGCCTGAACGAGGCGCTCCGGGTCTCGTGCAACTCGGTCTTCGCCAAGCTCGGCGACGACGTCGGCCGCGACAAGATGGTCGAAATGGCCGAGAAGTTCGGTTTCAACGCCGAGCAGTTCACCCCGGTCCGCTCCGCCGCCTCCGTCTACGACAAGCAGATGGACCGCGGCGGGAACGCGCTCTCCTCCATCGGTCAGTTCAACACCGCGACCACGCCGCTCCAGATGGCCATGGTGGCGTCCGCGGTCGCGAACGACGGCAAGCTGATGAAGCCGTACATGATCGACAAGCTGGAGTCCCCGAACGTCGACGTGATCAAGCAGAACGAGCCGGAGGAGATGAGCCGCCCGGTCTCCGCGGAGACGGCGCAGAAGCTCCAGCAGATGATGGAGAACGTCGTCTCCAAGGGCACCGGCGCCAAGGCCGACGTCAAGATGGACGGCGTCAAGGTCGGCGGCAAGACGGGCACCGCCCAGCACGGTGAGAAGAACTCCAAGCGCCCCTACGCCTGGTTCATCTCCTACGCCAAGACCGACCAGGGCTCCCCGGTCGCCGTCGCCGTCATCGTCGAGGACTCCGAGGGCACGAACCGTGAGGACATCTCCGGTGGCGGCCTCGCCGCCCCGATCGCGAAGGCCGTGATGAAGGCGGTACTGAAGACCAGGAGCTGAGCTTGCGGCCGGGAACCGGCCAGGTACCGGTCAGGTATCAGGTGCCGGTCGCGGGCGGATCGCCCTCCCGTGGCCGGTAGCCTTTGCGCGAACAGCACACCGCCGGACCACACACGGGTGCGGTCGGGACAGACGGAGAGGGCTGGATCAGTTATGGAAGAGCCGCGTCGCCTCGGCGGCCGGTACGAGCTGGGCTCGGTGCTCGGCCGTGGTGGCATGGCAGAGGTCTACCTCGCCCACGACACCCGGCTCGGCCGCACCGTCGCCGTGAAGACGCTGCGGGCCGACCTCGCCCGCGACCCGTCCTTCCAGGCCCGGTTCCGCCGTGAGGCCCAGTCGGCCGCCTCGCTCAACCACCCGGCGATCGTCGCGGTCTACGACACCGGCGAGGACTACGTCGACGGGGTCTCCATCCCGTACATCGTGATGGAGTACGTCGACGGTTCGACCCTGCGTGAGCTGCTTCACTCCGGGCGCAAGCTGCTGCCCGAGCGCACGCTCGAGATGACGGTCGGCATCCTCCAGGCGCTGGAGTACTCGCACCGCGCCCAGATCGTGCACCGCGACATCAAGCCGGCGAACGTCATGCTGACGCGGACCGGTCAGGTCAAGGTCATGGACTTCGGCATCGCGCGCGCCATGGGCGACGCGGGCATGACCATGACGCAGACCGCCGCGGTCATCGGCACGGCCCAGTACCTCTCCCCGGAGCAGGCCAAGGGCGAGCAGGTCGACGCCCGCTCCGACCTGTACTCCACCGGCTGCCTGCTGTACGAGCTGCTGACCGTCCGCCCGCCGTTCGTGGGCGACTCCCCGGTCGCGGTCGCGTACCAGCACGTACGCGAGGAGCCGCAGCCGCCGAGCAACTTCGACGCCGAGATCACGCCCTCGATGGACGCCATCGTCCTCAAGGCGCTGGTCAAGGACCCCGACTACCGCTACCAGTCCGCCGACGAGATGCGCGCCGACATCGAGGCCTGCCTCGACGGCCAGCCCGTCGCGGCTGCCGCGGCGATGGGCGCGGCGGCGTACGGCGGCGGGTACGGCAACGGTTACGGCGGCTACGCCCCGGACGACCAGCCGACGACCGCGCTGCGCCAGACCGACCCGGCCGGCCAGACGTCCATGCTGCCTCCGGTGAACCCGGACGACGGCGGCTACGGCTACGACGACCGCCCGGACCGCCGGCGCCAGAAGAAGTCGAACACCTCGACGATCCTGCTGGTCCTCGCGGGCATCCTGGTCCTGGTCGGCGCGATCCTCATCGGCCGCTCGATCTTCGACGGCAAGGACGGTACGGCCCAGGTCGTCGTCCCCTCCCTGGTCGGCCAGACCCTCCAGGAGGCCGAGATCCGGGCGAAGAACGCCCAGGTGAAGGTCGCGCAGTCGGGATCCGAGCGATGCGACCAGCCCAAGGGCAAGATCTGCAGCCAGACGCCGGTGGCCGACGGCACGGCGAAGATGAACCTCGACGAGACGATCTCCGTCGTCATCTCCGAGGGCGCCCCGCAGATCGAGGTCCCGGACGTGCTGGAGAAGTCCCAGGAGAGCGCCGAGCAGCTCCTGAAGGACAAGGGCTTCAAGGTCGTCGTCAAGCAGGAGGAGTCGGAGGAGGACCTGGGCACGGTCCTGCGCCAGAACCCCGACGGCGGCTCGAAGGCGGAGCAGAACTCCGAGGTCACGATCACGGTGGCGAAGCAGAAGAAGTCGCAGCTCCCGGACGTCACGGGCCGGCTCTTCGACCAGGCCGTCCAGGACCTCAAGACGCTCGGCTTCGAGAACGTCGCCCGTCAGGACGTCGACTCGGACCAGCCGGTCAACACCGTCATCGGGATGAACCCGCAGGGCCCCTCGAACCAGGCCAAGGACGTCCAGATCACGCTGAAGGTCTCCAAGGGCCCGCAGCAGACGCAGACGACCATCCCGACGGGCCTGACGGGCAAGAAGTTCGAGGAAGTGAAGCAGCAGCTGGAGGCCCTGGGCCTGCCGGTGCAGCAGACGGGCTCGGACAAGAACGACGCCATCGTCATGGGCACCAACCCGCCCGAGGGCAGCCCGGTGAACCCCGGCACGACGATCACCGTCTTCACGGCGGGCGGCGGCGGCGGTGGCAACAACGGCGGCGGCTTCTTCGACTAGCGGCCGCGCGAACCGTACGCACCGAGACGGGAAGGGCCCCGGCATCCTCGTGGATGCCGGGGCCCTTCCCGTCCGCCCGCCGGTGAGTCGCGCAGTCGCACCGGCGCCGGTCAGCTCACCTCAGCTCAGCTCAGCTCCGCGGGGGGTGTCCGCTCCGCGTCGACCTTCTCCGTGCGGACCAGTTCGCCCCACACGATGAAGCGGAAGTCCGAGGTGTACATCGGCGTGCACGTCGTCAGCGTGATGTAGCGGCCCGGCTTCGACTTGCCCGATTCCTTCGGGACCTGCTGGAGGACGTCCACGTTGTACTTCGTCGTCTCCGGCAGGGTCTTGTAGACCTTGTAGACGAACCACGTGTCCTTGGACTCGAAGACGATCGGGTCGCCGTTCTTCAGCTTGTGGATGTTGTGGAACTTCGCCCCGTGCCCGTCCCGGTGCGCCGCCAGCGTGAAGTTGCCCTGCTTGTCCTGCGGGAGGGCCGACTTGATCGGGTCCGTGTAGTAGCCGGCGACGCCGTTGTTCAGCGTCTTGCTGTCGGTGCCCTTCTTGACGAGTATCTCGTCCCCGCCCATCGCCGGGACGTGCAGGAAGCCGATGCCGTCCTTGGTGTCCAGGGCGCCGGGCGCCGACGCCCAGTTGTCGCGGACCTGGTCGCCGTCCTTGTCGGCGGCGCGGTCGGCGAGGACGTTGGTCCACCAGAGCGAGTAGACGACGAAGAGACCGAGCACCAGGCCCGCGGTGATGAGGAGTTCGCCGAAGACACTGACGACTCCGGCGATCCAGTTGCGCACACGTGCCACTGCGTCGTCCCGTTCTGAAGTGTGTGGTCGTGGATCCGTAGGGTCTCAGCCTACGAGCGCGTCCGGCTTCCCCTTGCTGCGCGGGCGTTCCTCGACCATCTTGCCCCACACGATCATGCGGTACGTACTGGTGAATTCGGGCGTACAGGTCGTCAGCGTGATGTACCGCCCGGGCTCCTTGAAGCCCGACTGCTTCGGCACCGGTTCGATGACCGACACGTTCGACGGCGCGGTCTGCGGCAGGATGCTCGCCATCTCGTACGTGTAGTAGGCGTCCTGGGTCTCGACGACGATCGGGTCGCCGGGCTGCAACTGGTTGATGTACCGGAACGGTTCGCCGTGCGTGTTGCGGTGCCCCGCGACCGCGAAGTTGCCCTCCTTGTCGCCGGGCATCGCCGTCTTCAGCTTGCCCTCGCCGTAGTGGCCGACCATGCCGCGGTCCAGGACCTTGGGCTTGCTGATGCCCTCGGCGACGGGGACGACCACGTCCAGCTTGGGGATGTACATGATCGCGAAGCCCTGTCCCGGCTCGAACGCGCCCGGCGTCCGTTCCCCTCCCCTGGACCAGGAGTCCTCTATCTGCCCCTTGGCCTGGTTCGCCTGCTGCCCGGCCCGTACGTTCGTCCACCACAGCTGGTACGTGACGAAGAGCAGCATGACCACGCCGAAGGTGATGAACAGTTCGCCCACCAGCCGGCTCGCGACGACACCGACGCTGTCCTTCGCCGCCCTGGCCGCCCGTCGGGCCTCGACGCGGGACAGCGGGGCGGCAGGGGTGGTCCCGGCGGCGGATGCGGCGGGCGGTGCGCCCCGGCGCCCCTTGCCCTTGGCTCCCTTGCCCCGGGCTGCGCGCCGGCGCTCGGCCCTGCCGGGGCCCGGAGGTGGCGTCACAGCCGGCTCCACGGCCCTCAGAGCCATCGTTTCCCCGTGGGGCTCATGAGACCCGTAGGGCGCGTCCGAAGGCTCGTACGAGGCCTCCAGGGGCTCCTGCGGGGGCTCGTACGGCACATCCTGTGTCTCGTACGGCACATCGCGCGTCTCGTACGGCGCGTCCCGGTGCTCCGGCGCAGGCTGCCGCGCCTCGGCGGCGCCGTCCGGTATCGCCTCGTACGGATGCGCGTACTCGGCGTACGGAGCGGAGTGCGCCGTCGCGTACGGCGTCTCCTCCGGTGTCGATCCCGGTTCCGGTCCCGGCTCGTTCGTCGCCCGGAACCACGGCGACCCCGCCGTCACGCGACGGCCTTGCCCACCACCGGCGCGAGCCCCGCCGACCTGCCGATCGCCCCCCTGTCGCCGCACTGCTCCAGCCAGTTGGCGAGCATCAGGTGGCCGTGCTCGGTGAGCACCGACTCGGGGTGGAACTGCACGCCCTCGACGGCCAGATCACGGTGGCGGAGCCCCATGATGATGCCGTCCTCCGTCCGGGCGGTGACCTCCAGCTCCGGGGGCACGGTCGTGGGCTCGGCGGCCAGCGAGTGGTAGCGCGTCGCCGTGAACGGCGACGGAAGGCCCGCGAAGACGCCCTTGCCCTCGTGCGTGACGAGGGAGGTCTTGCCGTGCAGCAGCTCGGGGGCGCGGTCGACGACGCCGCCGTACGCGACGGCCATCGACTGCATGCCGAGGCAGACCCCGAAGACCGGCACCCCGGTCCGGGCGCAGTGGCGCAC
Organism: Streptomyces sp. NPDC127129; assembly: GCF_042671585.1. NCBI lineage: Bacteria > Bacillati > Actinomycetota > Actinomycetes > Kitasatosporales > Streptomycetaceae > Streptomyces > Streptomyces sp. NPDC127129. The sequence continues at coordinate 172,175 of NZ_JBHXTV010000006.1, read as the reverse complement.
CATGTCGATGCAGACACCGGCCTGTTCGGGCGCGCCGGGCCCGGGCGAGAGCAGGACGCCGTCGAAGCCGTCCTGGGCGTGGCTCAGTTCGACCTCGTCGTTGCGCAGCACCTCGCACTCGGCGCCGAGCTGGTAGAGGTACTGGACGAGGTTGAAGACGAAGCTGTCGTAGTTGTCGACGACGAGAATCCGCGCGCTCACTGGCCGTCCACCGTCACATCGTTGAACGGAAGCAGCGGCTCCGCCCAGGGGAACACGTACTGGAAGAGGGTGTAGACGACCCCCAGGACGAGGACGAGCGAGATGATGCCCCGGACCCACGCGTTGCCCGGCAGATGCCGCCAGATCCAGCCGTACATGACGTCCACTGCCCCTTCCGTTCGTTACGGGCACCAGAGTACGGGGCGAAGGAGGCGTGAGGGGTCAGCCCGTCAAAGCCCGTGGCTTGCCCTGCGTCACAGGCTGGGTCGCGTCGAGGTGGGCCCAGGCGATCAGCCGGTGGCTGCTGCCCCACTCCGGCTCGCAGGTGGTGAGTGTCAGATAGCGGCCCGGACCGTCGAAGGCGGCCGCGTCCTTCCGCAGTGGGCGGGGCACGGGGTCGATCACACCGACGTCGGTGGGGACGGTCCGGTACGGCGCGCGGGCGATCCGGTACGTGAACCAGGTGGTGCCGTCGGTCAGGACGACCGCGTCACCCGGCCGCAGCCGGGGGAAGTCCTTGAACGGATCTCCGTACGTGCGCCGGTGGCCGGCCACGGAGAAGTTGCCAGTCTCGCCGAGCCGGGCGGTGGCGGCGTAGTGGCCGAGGCCCTGCTTCAGGACGGCGGCCGAGGTGCCCTCCAGGACGGGCCACTCCCAGTCCCCGCCGAGCCGGGGGATGTACATGACGGCGATGCCCCGGCCGCTCGCGTACGGCTTCGGGGGCGGCGCGGCCGGGGCGGCGCCGGGGACGGGCCGCTCCACCCACTCCCGCTCCAGGGTGTCGATCTGACCGGCGGTCGCGCTCTCCGCCTGGACGCCGGTCCAGTGCAGCAGGTACACGACGAAGAGGACGATCACGGTCCCGGCGGTGATGCACAGCTCGCTGAACGTCCTGACGATCAGTCGCACCGCCACCGGCCGGGCCTCCCCGCAGTCAGCTCACAGGCTTCGCGTAGTGGAGATCCACTGTGCCGGAGTAGCCGGGCAGAGTCATCGCCTTGTGCTCGTCGACTTTCCAGCCGAGTCCGTAGGCCTTCACGTACAGCTGGTAGTTCTGCACGGCCGGCGCGTCGGCGAGCGCCTTGGTCAGCTTCTCCCGGTCACCCACGGCGGTGATCTTGTACGGGGGTGAGTAGACCCGGCCCTGGAGGATCAGGGTGTTGCCCACGCAGCGCACGGCGCTGGTCGAGATGAGCCGCTGGTCCATGACCTGGATGCCCCGGGCGCCGCCCTGCCAGAGCGCGTTGACGACGGCCTGGAGGTCCTGCTGGTGGATGACGAGGTCGTTGGCCTGCGGCTCGGGGTAGCCGGGGGCCGCCTGGGCGTTCGGCGGGGCGTCGTTCAGGGTGACCGTCAGACCCTGTCCGGAGATCGCGGTGGTGCCGGCGGCCGTCTCCAGGGCGCGCAGCTTGGCGTCCTCGGCGCGCGTGGAGCCGTCGTCCCGGGCGGCGAGGGCGTCGACCTGGCCGCGCAGCGCGGCGGTGGACTCGTCCAGGCCGGCGTTCTTGTGGCTGCGCTCCTCGATGAGGTCGGAGAGCCGCAGCAGCGAGGCGTCGGTCCGGATGTTCGTACCCTTGGCAGTGTTGAAACTGGTCACGAAGATCAGCCCGGCCAGGGCGAAGACGGCAGCGGTCAGCACCCGGACGGGGCGCCACCTGGTGGGTCGGCCCGGCCCGGGGGAAGAGTCGGCAGAATTGCTCAACGTACCCTGATCCCCTTCGGTGCCGTGGAACCACTACGCTAACGGACGCCCGGGGGACGCAGTGGTCCTCCTACGTCACCCAGCCGTCCCGCCCCGGCGCCAGCCACAGTTCCCTGCGCGGTCACGCAGCGCATCGACAGGAGAGTCCCTCGTGCCGAAGTCACGTATCCGCAAGAAGGCCGACTTCACGCCCCCGCCCGCCAAGCAGGCCACCAACATCAAGCTGACCAATCGCAGCTGGGTGGCACCGGTGATGCTGGCGCTGTTCCTGATCGGGCTCGTGTGGATCGTCGTCTTCTACGTCACCGACGGCACGCTGCCGGTGAAGTCCATCAACAACTGGAACATCGTGGTGGGCTTCGGCTTCATCGCGGCCGGGTTCGGCGTCTCCACACAGTGGAAGTAGCCGCCCTCGCGGTGGACGCGGCGGGCTCCCGGCGGGCCCGTCAAGCCTTGCCCTGAACTTATCCACAGCGTTGTGCACAGCACTGGATAACTTACGAAGATCTGTGGATAACCATCGCCCCGGTTGACGCCGGTGTGACTGCGGCACCCTGGCACAGATTCACCCGCGCCCCCTGCTCCTGCTGGAAAATCCCAGCTCAGGAGCGGGGGGCGCGGTCGTTCTCCACGACATGCACACAGCCCGCCACGCGCTGTGGATAACTCTGGGGAAAGCTTTGCGGAGAAGCTCGTCCACAGCCCTCTGCGCTCAGGTGAGCGATGCCGAGCGGGCGAGGATCATCCCCAGGTCGATCAGGAGCACCAGTCCACAGGCTCCGTACTGCACGAGGTTCCGCTGCGCGCGCGGCGCGTGCAGCAGGCCGTAGGCCACCAGGGCGCCGCCGACGAGGCCGCCGATGTGGGCCTCCCAGGAGATCCCGGGCCGGGTGAAGGTCAGCAGCAGCGACAGGGCGACGAAGAGGATCACCGGCCGCATGTCGTAGCGCCGGCGCCGGGTGAGCACGGCCCAGGCGCCGATCAGTCCGAAGACGACACCCGAGGCGCCGAGAGAGGGCTGGTTCGGTGCGGCCAGCAGATAGGCGAGTGCGGAACCGGAGAGTCCGGAGAGCAGGCAGAGCGTGGCGTAGCGGATCCTGCCGAGCTCGGGTTCGACGATGCCGCCGATGACCCACAGCCCCAGCATGTTGAAGAGGAAGTGCGGGATCTCCTGGTGGAGGAAGGCCGAGGTCAGCAGCCTGTACCACTCGCCGTCCGCGACACCCACGATCTCGCCGAGCGGGGGGCTGAAGGCGTACCCGATCAGCGACAGCTCGTCCACGAGCCGGTCGCCGGCGACCTGGACGGCGATGAAGAGGGCGAGGTTGATCGCGATGAGGATCTTGGTGACCAGACGGCCGTCCGATGCCACGCGGCCGCCGGCGAGCGTACGGGGCCGGTTGGCGTCGGGTGCGTGGCCCGTGCCGGAGCCGTTGCGCACGCAGTCCGGGCACTGGAAGCCGACGGACGCGGAGACCATGCACTGCGGGCAGATCGGCTTGTCGCACCGGGTGCAGCGGATGCCTGTCTCGACGTCCGGGTGGCGGTAACAGCGCGGCAGGCCGGACTGCGGCTCCATGGAGGTCCCTCCCGAGGAGATGGGGGCGGCGAGGCGGCGCCCCGCCTTTCCTGTACGGACGGGCGGGGCGGAAAGGTTCCCTGCGTGGGCGGGGTCCGCGGGCGACGACCGCTCAGCGGGTCTCGACGACGACCGACTCCAGGACCACGTCGTCGAGCGGCCGCTTGGTGTTCGGGTTGACCGGCGTGGCGGCGATCGCGTCGACGACCTTCTTGCTCGCCGCGCCGACGACCTCACCGAAGATCGTGTGCTTGCGGTTCAGCCACGTCGCGGCGCCGACCGTGATGAAGAACTGCGAGCCGTTCGTACCCGGCCCGGCGTTGGCCATGGCCAGCAGGTAGGGGCGGTCGAAGAAGAGCTCGGGGTGGAACTCGTCGGCGAACTCGTACCCCGGTCCGCCGGTGCCGTTCCCCAGCGGGTCGCCGCCCTGGATCATGAAGCCCTCGATGACCCGGTGGAAGACGGTGCCGTCGTACAGGCGGTCCGCGGCGACGTTGCCGGTGGCCGGATGCGTCCACTCCCGCTCGCCCTGGGCGAGTTCGGTGAAGTTCCTGACCGTCTTCGGGGCGTGGTTCGACAGCAGCCGAATCTCGATGTCGCCCTGGCTGGTCCTGAGAGTGGCGTAGAGCTGCTCGGCCACGGTCCGCCTTCCGTAAGTCTCCACTGACGCGCATCGCATCCTCGCACGGAAGCGTCGTGGCTATGCCCCGGATGCCAGCCCCGCATGCCGTACCGCGTTCCGGCAGGCATGATTTCGAAAAGGGTGGAAAGGCGAAATACCGACACCGCCACCGAGTAGGAGGATGCCGTGACCCGGATGGACAGCGTGCGCGCCGCGACCGATTCGGCCAAGGACAGCGTGCTGCACGCCGCGGAAGTGGTGGCGCCTTATGCCGACACGGCCAAGGAGCAGGCCGCTCAGTACGCCGGCACGGCCAAGGACCAGGCCGCGCGCTATGCGCACGAGGCACGCGTCCGGCTCGCGCCGAAGGTCTCACAGGCCGCTCAGCAGGCCCGCAAGCAAGCTCGTGTGCAGTACGACTGCCATGTCGCACCGCATGTACCGCCTCGGGTCGACGAGGCCGCGCATCGTGCCGCGGTCGTGACCCGCAAGGCCGCCCGTCAGGCGGCGGACTACACGGTTCCGCGTGTGGAACAAGCGGTCGCCGCCACCGGACCCGTTCTGGACGAGGCCGGTTCACGTTCGGTGGCCGCCTGGGCCGCGCTGCGCGGTCAGGTGACGCCGAGGGAGATCGAGAAGCTCGTGCGCAAGCACGAGCGTCGGGCCCGGGCCGGTCGTCTCGCCAAGGGACTCGTCGTCCTCGGCGTGGTGGCCACGGGTCTCTTCGTCGCATGGAGGTGGTGGGACAAGCAGGCCAACCCCGACTGGCTGGTCGAACCGCCCGCTCCTACCGAGGTCGATGAGTCCGTTCCGGAACCGTCGTCCCGTACGTCGCCGCTGTCGTCCGTCGACGGCAGTGGGGCTCTCGATCCCGAGGTGGAGGCCAAGGAGGCAGAAGCCGACATCGAGACGGATACGGATCGCGACGATCGTCGCTGACCGCGGGGTCCGTTCGGCGGGTGTGCGTGGGGAGCAGCGAACCGACTCCTCACGCCCTACGCCGCAGCGGCGAGCGCCCGGTCCGACAGCTCCGTCTGGTCCGCGAGAGCGGTCTCGGCCGGGGCGTCGGCGCGCAGGTGGCGTACCGAGGGCGAGGAGTTGTGGGCCTCTGCCCGGATGCGCTGCTTGATCGTGGGCGGCAGCGAGCGCTCGCGGACCGTGGGCCACTGATACGCCGACCTCTGTGCCGGTACGGCCGCGGTCGTGCGGACCCCGGTGGCGGAACCCGCGGTGCCGGGCTCCTCGGGCTGCTGGACGGCGGGAGCCTGCGCGGCGGCGGCGGTGGACGCCAGGCCGACGGAGGCGAGCAGGGCGAAGAGTACGGAGATGAAGGCGGTCCAGAACTGCTTGACCTTGGCGGTGGCCATGGCCCCTCACTTTCGTGACGCTACGTTCGTGATGTTCTCGGATGGTTCATTTCGGATTGCGCGCTTTTCGTACCTTCCTCATGATGGGGACGCGGATCCGGATTTCCCGGAGCTACGCCGCCACCGCGCAGTTCTTCCGATGAACACCACTCGTCCGGCTCAGTGGGCCGCGACGAGTTCCGTGGCGCCGTGGGTGACGGCTGCCCGGGCACGGGCGCGCTCGGCCCAGCGGACGGCGGGCCCGGTGACCACCCCGGTCAGCAGGAAGATCCCGCCGAGCAGCAGCCAGCCGGGCACGCCCCAGGTGACGAGGAGCGCGGTGACCAGCAGCGGGCCGAGGGTCCGGGCGACGGGGACGCCGGTCCCGTAGAAGCCCTGGTACTGGCCGATCCGGCCGGCGGGCGCGAGGGCGAAGCCGATCTGCCAGGACCCCGCCGAGTGGCGCATCTCGGCGACGACCTGGAGCGCGGCGCCGAGGGCGAGGACGGCGACGGTCGCCCAGAGGCCGAGACCCACGGCCGTCACCGCGAACACGGCGCACGAGGCGAGCATGACGGCGCCCGCGAGGCGCACCGCGCGCGTGGCCTCGGACAGACCGGTGACCTTGCGGGCCACCCGCACCTGGAAGAGCATCACGGCCCCGGTGTTGAGGACGAAGAGCGCCGAGACGATCCAGCCGGGCGCCGAGGTGCGCTGCACGATCCACAGCGGCAGGGCGAGGCTGAGCAGCGGGAGCCGCAGCAGCATGAGCGCGTTGAGGAGGGTGAGCAGCGCGTACGGGCGGTCGCGGAGCACCGCCAGACGCGGCTCGCCGGCGGAGACGACGGGGGCGGGCGCCACGGGCGGCAGCCCGCGCAGCACGAGCGCGCAGACGAGGAACCCGGCCGCGTCCAGCGCGAAGACGGACAGGTAGGCGGTACGGGTGCCGGCGTGGAGGGCGAGTCCGCCGAGCCCGGCGCCGACGGCGAGCCCGGCGTTGAGGGTGGACTGCAGCCTGGCCAGTACCTCCGTACGGGCCGAGGGCTCGACCAGTCCGGCGAGCAGCGCCTGGCGGGCGGCGGCGAGTCCGCTCTGGGCGGTGGCGTACACGGCGGCCGCGATCAGGAACGGCACGAAGGCCCGGATGAAGAGGAACGAGGCGACGGCCCCCGCCGTGGCCAGGGCGAGCAGGACGGCGGTGGAGCGCGGGCCGCGGCGGTCGGCGAGGTGCCCCAGCCAGACCCCGGCGACCGAGCCGACGGCCCAGGCGAGCGTGAGCCCGGTCCCGATGCGCGCGGCGGACAGACCGACGATCTGGCTGAAGTACAGGGCCGAGGTGACGTAGAAGGCGCCGTCGCCGATCGCGTTGCTCAGCTGGGCGAGGAGGAGCGCGCGGGGTGCACGGGAGGCCTGCGGCGCCGGGGAGGGGGCGTTCGTCATGGACACGACGCTATGAGCCGGTGGCCCCGCCTGACAGGTCCATTACCGGCCCCTGGGAGTGGGCCAATCGACGAAAGCCCCTCCGGACCGCGCTGACGCGGTTCGAAGGGGCTTGTCCGGTGGAGCCTAGGGGAGTCGAACCCCTGACATCTGCCATGCAAAGACAGCGCTCTACCAACTGAGCTAAGGCCCCGGAACGAGAACAGAGTACCGGGTCACCCCCTCTTTCCCGCAAAAGGATTGGGACTCCCGGTGGACGACCACGCTCCGTAAGATGCTGACCGGGGTTCGCAGTGGCGAACCCAAGGGATGGGGAGAAGCAATGGACGCAGTACAGCAGGAAGCCACGGCAAGAGCCCGCGAGCTTCAGCGCAGTTGGTACGGAGAGCCGCTGGGGGCGCTCTTCCGTCGGCTGATCGACGATCTCGGCCTCAATCAGGCCCGGCTCGCGGCTGTACTGGGCCTGTCCGCACCCATGCTCTCCCAGCTGATGAGCGGCCAGCGGGCCAAGATCGGCAACCCGGCCGTCGTCCAGCGTGTCCAGGCCCTGCAGGAGCTCGCCGGTCTGGTCGCCGACGGCAGCGTCAGCGCGGCCGAGGCCACCGACCGGATGGACGAGATCAAGAAGTCCCAGGGCGGCTCCGTCCTCACCGGCACCAGCCAGACCACCACCAGCTCCGGCGCGCCGACCGTGCGCCGCGTGGTCCGCGAGATCCAGTCGCTGCTGCGCTCCGTCGCGGCGGCGGGCGACATCATCGATGCCGCCGACTCTCTCGCCCCTGCCCACCCGGAGCTGGCAGAGTTCCTCCGGGTGTACGGCGCCGGGCGCACCGCCGACGCGGTCGCGCACTACGAGTCGCACCAGAACTGAGGCAGAGCAGCCGGTCCGGTTGGACGGACCCGGAACGGGGAGCGGGCGCAGCGCAATGGGTGAGGTCTTCGCTGGTCGGTACGAGCTGATCGACCCGATCGGACGCGGTGGGGTCGGCGCAGTCTGGCGCGCCTGGGACCACCGGCGCCGTCGGTACGTGGCGGCCAAGGTGCTTCAGCAGAGCGATGCCCACACGCTGCTCCGCTTCGTCCGGGAGCAGGCCCTCCGGATCGATCATCCCCATGTCCTCGCGCCGGCCAGCTGGGCCGCCGACGACGACAAGGTGCTGTTCACCATGGATCTGGTGGCCGGCGGGTCTCTGGCGCACGTCATCGGCGACTACGGGCCGCTGCCGCCGCGCTTCGTCTGCACGCTGCTGGACCAGCTGCTCGCCGGACTGGCCGCGGTGCACGCTGAGGGGGTCGTGCACCGCGACATCAAGCCGGCGAACATCCTGCTCGACGTCACCGGAACCGGGCGGCCGCATCTGCGGCTCTCCGATTTCGGCATCTCGATGCGCAAGGGCGAGCCCCGCCTCACGGAGACCAACTACGTGGTGGGGACGCCCGGTTACTTCGCGCCCGAGCAGATGCTGGGCGCGGAGCCGGACTTCCCGGCCGACCTCTTCGCGGTCGGCCTGGTCGCGCTCTATCTGCTCCAGGGCCAGAAGCCGGACTCCCGCGCCCTGATCGAGTACTTCATGACGCACGGGACGCCGGGAGCCCCGGAGGGGATCCCCGAGCCGCTGTGGCAGGTCCTCGCGGGTCTGCTCCAGCCCGATCCGCAGGCCCGCTTCAAGACGGCCACCGGCGTCCGGAAGGCGCTGACCTCGGCGGTCGAGATGCTGCCCGAGCCCCGCCCGGACGAGGAATCGGTCGAGGTCTTCGACCAGATCGGCCCGCTGCCCGCCGGATTCGGACCCAACGGCCCCGTGGCCCCCGAGCCCCCGGCCCCGGCCACCCCCGCACACGTACCCGTACAGCCGCAGGACCAGGCCCGTCAGCAGGCGCCGGAAACACCCCGGCAGCAGCCGAGCCCCTCCGAGACGGGCAGCTTCCATCTGCCCCCTCCGCCCCCGCAGCCGGTCGCCGTCCCCACGCAGCCCCCGGTCCCCGTATCCGCGCACACGGCCTCCCCCCATCCCGCCACCGCGCCGGACTTCGCCCAGGCCTCGACGGCCGCGGTCTTCCACCAGCCTTCTACTCGTCAATACACCGCTCAGGCCGGTCAGGTTCCCGCCCAGGTGACACCGTCCACCCCGGCGAAGCGGCCGGGACCGCCCCCGAAGGTGGCGATCCCGGTGCTGTTCGTCGCGCTGGTCTGCTTCGCCGTCGGCATCTGGGCGCTGACCCAGACCTGAGCCCGGCCCAGGCCCGAGGCCGTCGCACAGAGGCGACGAACCCCCGCCGGCCCCCTGCCGGGCCCGCTACCAGGCCGTCGGCGGGCCGAACTGCGGCGGACCTCCCTGCGAACCGTCCGGACCGCCCGGACCGCCCTGCGCACCGCCCCGTGCGGCGTCCCGGGCGGCCCTGCGCCGCCCGGCGAGCGTCCACACACCGAGCCCGGCGACCAGCACGGTTCCGGCGCCGATCCCGGCCGCTGCGACCAGGGCCATGCTGTCGCTCTTCTCCGCCTGCGGCCCGCTCGCGCCGCTGGCGGCGGCCTCCCGGTCGTCGGCGGTCACCTTGAACGGCCCGGAGTCCCCGTCGTACGCGGGGCCCGCCTTCGCCGTGCCGGTGACGCTCACCCTCAGGGACAGCGGCACCGGCTTGTCCCCGTAGGCCTTGGCGACTTCCGGGCTGAGCGTCGCCGACAGGTAGTACCAGCCCGCGAACCGAAGGGCGTTGGTGTAGCTGTCGGACGAGTACCGGTTCTCGAAGGCGACCGGCCGGTGCGGGTCGAGGGCCAGCGTCGCCGGCTTGCCGTCGTAGCTGACCGTGTCCTGGTCGACGTGGCCGCGCGCCGGGTTGTCGAGCGAGAGCGCCAGCGCGTTGCCGATGTACTCGGTGGCGCCGGTGGCGCTGCTGCCCAGCTCGGCGGTGGCGTAGATCTGCTGCCCCCAGTCGACGGGCACCCGGTAGAACAGCGTCTCCCCGGGCTTGATGTCCGCGCGCCACTCGCCCTGCTTCAGCGAGACGGCGTCGTGGAACCCCGCGCCTCCCTGCCGCTTCTGCGGGCCGCCGGCGGGCGGCGGGGGCGAGGCGGAGGGCCAGTTCTCGGGCAGTTCGGTGGGGCCGGTCCGCTTCACGCCGGGCTCGGTGACGTAGCGGATCTCCAGCTCCCAGTCGTCGGGCGTGGAGACCGCCTTCGAGGTCCGCTCGACCAGCACGTAGTAGGCACCGGCCTGCTGGCAGGTGGAGCTGTCGGCCTCGATGGTGCGGTGGGCGTAGGCGGTGATGGGCCGGGTGAACTCGGCGGATCCGAAGGAGGAGTCCTGGTAGCCGCACTGCGCGGCGGAGCCGTCCTGGAGGCTGACCTTGATGCCGTCGCCGTACTCCGGCTTGCCGCCGGCCTTCGGCACGGCGACCACCGACACGTACGCGTTCTGCTTGTCGTCGAGGTCGACCCGGTAGTAGACCTTGCCGTCCTTCTTGATGCTGTCCCGGTAACTCTGCCCGGCCTTCAGCTGCCGGGCGTCCAGGCTGGTGGCGGCGCCCTTGATCGGTACGGCCCCGCCGTCGAAGCCGTACGAGCCCCCGCCGGCGGCCCACGCCGTCCCCGGCAGCGCCGCCGCCGTGAGCACCGCCGTCGCGACGAGCGCCCCGGCCGTCCGCCTCGCCCCCTGTCGCGCCGTCTCCACGCGCTGCGTCCTCACGCGCTGCGTCCTCACGCGCCTCTCCTCGTGTCCGTCGCTGTCCCGCCCCGTACCCGCCTCACGAGGAACACCGCCCTCGCGATCAGTACGACGGTCCCGCCGCCCGCCAGGGCGGCCCCGGTGACGGTCCATCCTGCCCCGCCCGTCCCTCCGCTGTCTGCGCTCACCGAGACTTCGCCCCGCTTGTCCCGAGTCCGACGCCGTTCCCCCGGCCTGTGCCACGACCTCGCAGCTTGACCGCGATCACTCAACTTTGCCCTCGCAACCTAATGGTTTGCTGGAGTGAACTCAAGAGGCGAGGCGTCACGGTCCTGAAACAGCGCGAAGCCCCGGCCGCGCGAACGCGGCCGGGGCTTCGCCCTCAGACTGTCTGCGACTCAGACACCCGAACCTGCGGGCACGGAGTCGGTCGCCTCCGTCCACAGATCCTGCTCGGCGCGATCCGCCTGGATCTGGCGGTACACGAGGAGCCCGCCGATGGCGGCCAGTGCGACCAGGAGAAGCTTCTTCACCGCGCGACCTCGTCTTTCGTTGACGTAGGAGACTTCTGACGCCCACTCTACACACCGACCGATACCGATCGGTGACCTAGGCCGGGCCCGTCGCGCGAAAAGCAATCGGCCCGAACGGGTGAACCGTCCGGGCCGATCGAAATGTGGGGCTAACAGGATTTGAACCTGTGGCCTCATCCTTATCAGGGATGCGCTCTAACCAACTGAGCTATAGCCCCGCCGCGCTCTGCGGTGTGTGTCCCGCGCGCTGACTCCTGAAGATTAGCGCACGTGGGGGCCAGTCCCAAAATCGGTTCCCCGGCCCCCGTCCCGGCGCTACTCGTCCTCGGCGAGCGTCAGCTCCACACCGCCCACGAAACCGGCCGACAGGTTGTAGATGAACGCGCCCAGCGTCGCCAGAGCGGTCATCAGGACCACGTCGATCACGGCGATCACCGAGGTGAACATCAGCACCCTCGGCAGCGACAGGAACGACTGCAGATCGAAGCCGTTGGACTCGTTCGAGCCCGTCGCCTCGCTGATCGTGCCGCCGACGGTCGAGAAGACGCCCATGGCGTCCATGACCATCCACAGCACCGAGGCCGCCACGACCGTGCAGACGCCCAGCGCGATGGAGAGCAGGAAGCTCACCTTCATCACCGACCACGGGTCGGCCTTGGCCACCCGCAGCCGCGCCTTGCGCGTACGGGGCGTGGTGCGGGCCCCCGTACGCGGGCGGCGCACCGCGCCGGTGTTCTGACCGCCGGCGTCCGGCGCCTGAGCGCCGTACGCCTGCGGCGGGTGGTACGGCCCGCCCTGCTGCTGCGCGCCGGCGCGCTCGCCGGGCAGCGGCCCGTTGTACGTCTCGTACGAGGGCCCCTGCCCTCGGGTGTCCGTCACCGCAACCCCCTGGGAGTCCGTGGCGGAGCCACGGGCACCGTTCGCTCCGGCACCAGCAGAAGCTCCGGCAGCCGCCGAACCTGCGCCCGTGGCTCCACTCACGCTCTACTCCTCGTGCTCCCCGGCCGAGGGCTCGGTGCCCTCGGCTGCCTCGACCGCGGTCGCGGCCTCGACGCCTTCGCCGATCTCGGCGCCGGCCGCGTCGACCTCTTCGGCCTCGCTGCCCGCCTCGGCGTTCCGCGCGATACCCACGACGGCATCCCGCTTCCCCAGGTTGATCAGCTGGACGCCCATGGTGTCACGGCCGGTCTCCCTGACTTCGTTGACTCGCGTGCGAATCACACCGCCGGACAGCGTGATGGCGAGGATCTCATCCGTCTCCTCGACCACCAGCGCGCCCACGAGCGAACCACGGTCCTCCACGATCTTGGCGGCCTTGATACCGAGGCCACCGCGACCCTGGACGCGGTACTCGTCGACGTTGGTCCGCTTCGCGTACCCACCGTCGGTGGCGGTGAAGACGAACGTACCGGGCCGGACGACATTCATCGAGAGCAGTTCGTCGCCCTCGCGGAAACTCATGCCCTTCACACCCGACGTGGCCCGTCCCATCGGACGCAGCGCGTCGTCCGTCGCGGTGAACCGGATCGACTGCGCCTTCTTGCTGATGAGCAGCAGGTCGTCCTCCGCGGAGACCAGCTCGGCGCCGATCAGCTCGTCGTCGCTGCCGTCCTCCGCCTCGCGGAGGTTGATCGCGATGACACCGCCCGAACGCGGCGAGTCGTAGTCCTTCAGCGCGGTCTTCTTCACCAGACCGGCCTTCGTGGCGAGCACCAGGTACGGCGCTGCCTCGTAGTCGCGGATCGCCAGGATCTCGGCGATCTGCTCGTCCGGCTGGAAGGCCAGCAGGTTGGCGACGTGCTGGCCGCGGGCGTCCCGGCCGGCGTCCGGAAGCTCGTACGCCTTCGCGCGGTAGACCCGGCCCTTGTTGGTGAAGAACAGCAGCCAGTGGTGGGTCGTGGAGACGAAGAAGTGGTCGACGATGTCGTCCTGCTTCAGCTTCGTCCCGCGCACGCCCTTGCCACCGCGCTTCTGCGAGCGGTAGTCCTCGGTCTTCGTCCGCTTCACATAGCCGCCACGCGTGATGGTGACGACGATGTCCTCCTCGGCGATCAGGTCCTCGATGGACATGTCACCGTCGAAGGGCACCAGCTTGGAGCGGCGGTCGTCGCCGAACTTCTCGACAAGCAGCGCCAGTTCCTCGCTGACGATCTGCCGCTGACGCTCCTCGGAGGCGAGGATCGCGTTGTACTCGTTGATCTTCGCCTGGAGCTCGTCGTGCTCGGCGACGATCTTCTGGCGCTCCAGGGCGGCAAGCCGGCGCAGCTGCATCTCGAGGATGGCGTTGGCCTGGATCTCGTCGATCTGCAGCAGGCCCATCAGGCCCTCGCGCGCGACCTCGACCGTGTCGCTGCGCCGGATGAGCGCGATGACCTCGTCGATCGCGTCCAGCGCCTTGAGCAGACCGCGCAGGATGTGGGCGCGCTCCTCGGCCTTGCGCAGCCGGAAGCGGGTCCGGCGCACGATGACCTCGATCTGGTGCGTCACCCAGTGGCGGATGAACGCGTCCAGGGAGAGCGTGCGCGGCACGCCGTCGACGAGCGCCAGCATGTTCGCGCCGAAGTTCGTCTGCAGGTCGGTGTGCTTGTACAGGTTGTTGAGGACGACCTTGGCGACGGCGTCGCGCTTGAGCACGATGACGAGGCGCTGGCCGGTGCGGGACGAGGTCTCGTCGCGGACGTCGGCGATGCCGCCGATCTTGCCGTCCTTCACCAGGTCGGCGATCTTCTGCGCGAGGTTGTCCGGGTTGGTCTGGTACGGCAGCTCCGTGACGACCAGGCACTGGCGGTTCTGGATCTCCTCGACCTCGACGACCGCGCGCATCGTGATCGAGCCACGGCCGGTGCGGTACGCCTCCTCGATGCCCTTGCGGCCCACGACCAGCGCGCCGGTCGGGAAGTCCGGGCCCTTGATCCGCTCGATGAGCGCGTCGAGCAGCTCCTCGTGGGTGGCCTCCGGGTGCTCCAGCGCCCACTGGGCACCGGCCGCGACCTCGCGCAGGTTGTGCGGCGGGATGTTGGTCGCCATGCCGACCGCGATTCCGGCCGAGCCGTTGACCAGCAGGTTCGGGAAGCGCGCCGGCAGGACCGTCGGCTCCTGGTTACGGCCGTCGTAGTTGTCCTGGAAGTCGACGGTCTCCTCGTCGATGTCCCGGAGCATCTCCATGGCCAGCGGCATCATCTTGCACTCGGTGTACCGCATGGCGGCGGCCGGGTCGTTGCCCGGGGAACCGAAGTTGCCGTTGGAGTCCACCAGCGGCAGCCGCATCGACCACGGCTGGGCGAGGCGGACGAGCGCGTCGTAGATGGAGGAGTCGCCGTGCGGGTGGTACGTACCCATGACGTCGCCGACGACGCGGGCGCACTTGTAGAAGCCCTTCTCGGGCCGGTAGCCGCCGTCGTACATCGCGTACAGCACGCGCCGGTGGACGGGCTTGAGGCCGTCCCGGACGTCGGGCAGCGCACGCGACACGATGACGGACATCGCGTAGTCGAGGTACGAGCGCTGCATCTCGGTCTCGAGCCCGACGGGCTCGATCCGCAGCACCGGCTCTTCTTCTTCAGTGGTCACAGGGGGGTTCTCGTCGGCCATTGCTGGTCGTCAGTCCTTTCGTACGGTCAGCTGAGACCGACTCAGATGTCGAGGAAGCGAACGTCCTTGGCGTTGCGCTGGATGAACGAACGCCGGGCCTCGACGTCCTCACCCATCAGCACCGAGAACAGGTCGTCCGCCTGGGCCGCGTCGTCCAGCGTCACCTGGCCGAGGACACGGTGGTCCACGTCCATCGTGGTGACACGCAGCTCCTCGGCGTTCATCTCGCCCAGACCCTTGAAGCGCTGGATCGAGTCTTCCCTGATCCGCTTGCCGTTCCGCTTGCCCAGCTCGACCAGCGCGTCGCGCTCACGGTCCGAGTACGCGTACTCGAAGTCGTCCCGGCCCCACTTGATCTTGTAGAGCGGGGGACGGGAGAGGTAGACGTGCCCGGCCTCGACCAGCGGACGCATGAAGCGGAAGAGGAAGGTCAGCAGCAGGGTGTTGATGTGCTGACCGTCGACGTCGGCGTCCGCCATCAGAATGATCTTGTGATAGCGGAGCTTCTCGATGTCGAAGTCCTCGTGGACTCCGGTGCCGAAGGCCGAGATCAGCGCCTGGACCTCGGTGTTCTGCAGGATCTTGTCGATCCGCGCCTTCTCGACGTTCAGGATCTTGCCGCGGATCGGCAGGATGGCCTGGTACATCGGGTTACGGCCGGACTTGGCCGAGCCGCCGGCGGAGTCACCCTCGACGATGAAGATCTCGCACTTGGTGGGGTCGTTCGACTGGCAGTCGCTCAGCTTGCCCGGGAGGGAGGCCGACTCCAGCAGGCCCTTGCGGCGGGTCAGGTCGCGCGCCTTGCGGGCCGCCACGCGCGCGGTGGCCGCCTGGATCGACTTGCGGATGATGTCCGCGGCCTCGACCGGGTTGCGGTCGAACCAGTCGTTGAGGTGCTCGTGGACGATCTTCTGGACGAAGGTCTTGGCCTCCGTGTTGCCCAGCTTCGTCTTCGTCTGGCCCTCGAACTGCGGCTCGCCCAGCTTGACCGAGATGATCGCCGTCAGACCCTCGCGGATGTCCTCACCCGTGAGGTTGTCGTCCTTCTCGCGCAGCAGCTTCTTGTCCCGCGCGTAGCGGTTCACCAGACCCGTCAGCGCGGCCCGGAAGCCCTCCTCGTGCGTACCGCCCTCGTGCGTGTGGATCGTGTTCGCGAAGGAGTACACACCCTCGCTGTACTGCGAGTTCCACTGCATCGCGATCTCGACCGAGAGCGTGCGCTCCTTGTCCTCGGCCTCGACGTCGATGACGGTCGGGTGGATCAGCTCGCCCTTGCGCGAGTTGAGGTATTTCACGAAGTCGACGATGCCGCCCTCGTAGTGGTACTTCACCGTGCGCGCGGTGGGCTCGGCGGCCGCCTCGGCGTCCGGGTCGTCGGCGCCGACGGTCGCCTTCGCGGACTCGCGCTCGTCGGTGAGGGCGATGGTGAGGCCCTTGTTGAGGAAGGCCATCTCCTGGAAGCGGCGCGAGAGCGTCTCGAAGGAGTACTCGACCGTCTCGAAGATGTCCGGGTCGGACCAGAACGTGACCGAGGTGCCGGTCTCGTCGGTCTCCTCGTGCTGCGCGAGGGGCGCGGTCGGGACGCCCATCTTGTAGTCCTGCGTCCAGCGGTGGCCGTCGGTCTTGATCTCCACCGAGACCTTGGTGGAGAGGGCGTTGACGACGGAGACGCCGACGCCGTGCAGACCACCGGAGACCGCGTAGCCGCCGCCGCCGAACTTGCCGCCCGCGTGCAGGACCGTCAGCACGACCTCGACGGCCGG
This sequence comes from Streptomyces sp. NPDC127129, assembly GCF_042671585.1. NCBI lineage: Bacteria > Bacillati > Actinomycetota > Actinomycetes > Kitasatosporales > Streptomycetaceae > Streptomyces > Streptomyces sp. NPDC127129. The sequence goes on along the minus strand of NZ_JBHXTV010000006.1, from coordinate 155,733 downwards.
CTTGCCCTCGGAGGGGACGATGCCGACGGGGATACCGCGGCCGTTGTCGACGACGCGGACGCCGCCGTCGGCCAGGATCGTCACGTCGATGGTGTCCGCGTGCCCGGCCAGGGCCTCGTCGACGGAGTTGTCCACGACCTCCTGCACCATGTGGTGCAGGCCGCGCTCACCGGTCGAGCCGATGTACATGCCGGGTCGCTTGCGGACCGCGTCCAGACCCTCGAGGACGGTGATCGCGCTGGCGTCGTACGACGCAGCGTTGGCGGACGGAATGTTCTCGTTGGGGTTGCCGGAATCGGCCACGAAGCGCCCTTTCTGGCACAGCACAGGCCGTTCTCCGGGCATACGGGAGCGGCTGCGTCGTTCGACTTGTTCCGCGGGGTGGCGGGATTGTCTACCAGTCTACCGGTAGCGCTGACACGAATGGGGGTTTGCCGGTACCTGAGTCCGCATGTGCCGCCCTGGGCGGGAGCGAGACGACTCCCCATATCCGGGGAGGGGCTCCAGAAGCCCCTGACGGCCACCCAGCGCTTCGAGTCGTAGCGGGGCGTGGGCATGCGTCCGCCGACGGCGCATCACGCTGTGGGCAATCGTTCCGCCGGGCTGGGGGTCCCCCCGGACGGAGTCCGGGGGGAGGGTGGGCACAACGGGTCGGGACCGGCGCCCGACGCACAGGACCGGCGCCCTCCGGCAGGCCCGCACCCCAGGGACCCCGTGCGCACCCCGCCGCCCGGCGCCCTAGCCGTACGTGTCTCCCGGCCCCACCGACCCCGGCGCCCGCAACGGCCCGTACCCCTTGCGCGGCGCCCCCGGCCCCAGGACCTTGATCACCCGCACCGTCCCGTGCCCCAGGTCCTCGTTCAGCCGCGCCACCAGCCGCGGGGCCAGCAGCCGCAGCTGCGTCGCCCACGCCGTCGAGTCGCACTGCACGGTGAGCACCCGCTCCCCGGGGTCTTCGTCGTACTTCAGCGGAACACAGTGCTTCGCCAGGTCCTCGCCCACGATCTGCGGCCAGCGGCCCATGACCCCGCCCACCGCCGCGGGTGTCTCCCAGCCGCGCTCGGTGATGAGCCGGTTGATCGCGGCGCCCAGGCCGATCGGGTCCCGCCCGTCGGCGTGCGCGCCCGAGCGCAGCCCGCCGCCCCGGCGCGCCTGCTTCTTCTGCTGGGCCGCCGCGCCCCGCGCCTTCGCCTGCTCCTTGGCGGCGCGCAGCGCCACCCGGGCGAGGTCCACGCCGGAGGGCTCGGGCGTCTTGGGGGCGGGACCTCCCTGGCCGGCGGCGGTCTCGTTCTCGCTCACGCCCTCACAGCCTCTCCACCGAACCCCCGGCGACCCCGTACCGGACCCCCGCGAGGACCCCCGGCACGTCGTCGTCCACCGCCGCCGTCACCAGCACCTGCTCGCCCGGCGCCACCAGCTCCGCGAGCCGCTCCCGGCGCCGGGCGTCCAGCTCGGCGAAGACGTCGTCGAGGACGAGCACCGGCTCGTTGCCCTCCGCCCGCAGCAGGTCGTACGAGGCGAGCCGCAGCGCCAGCGCGTACGACCAGGACTCCCCGTGGCTCGCGTACCCCTTGGCCGGCAGGTCGCCCAGCTTGAGCACCAGCTCGTCGCGGTGCGGGCCGACGAGCGTGACCCCCCGCTCGATCTCCTGCTTGCGCACCTCCGCGAGCGCGGCGATCAGCTGCTCGTACAGCTCCTCCCGCGTGTGCCCGGGGCCCGGCGCGGACGGCCGGTACTCCAGCAGGATCGGTCCGCCGCCGGGCGCCAGCTGCTCGTAGGCCTTGTCGGCCAGCGGCTGCAGCACACCGATCAGATCCAGCCGCTGCGCGAGCAGCTCGGCGCCCGCCCTCGCCAGATGCTGGTCCCAGACGTCGAGCGTCGACAGGTCCATGCCCCGGCCGCCGTGCCGCCGTGCCATGGCCGCGGACTTCAGCAGGGTGTTGCGCTGCTTGAGGACCCGCTCGTAGTCGGAGCGCACGCCCGCCATGCGCGGCGCGCGCGCCGTGATCAGGTCGTCGAGGAAGCGCCGGCGCTCGCCGGGGTCGCCCTTGACCAGGGCCAGGTCCTCCGGAGCGAACAGCACGGTCCGTACGATCCCCAGCACGTCACGGGGTCTGACCTGCGAGGACCTGTTGATACGGGCACGGTTCGCCCGGCCCGGGTTCAGTTCGAGCTCGACCAGCTGGGAGCGCTCGCCCTGGGTGACGGCGGCCCGGATGATCGCCCGCTCCGCCCCCATCCGTACGAGCGGGGCGTCCGAGGCGACGCGATGGCTGCCGAGGGTGGCGAGATAGCCGACGGCCTCGACCAGATTGGTCTTGCCCTGGCCGTTGGCGCCCACGAAAGCGGTGACGCCCGGGTCGAGCGGGACCTCGACCCGGGCGTAGGAGCGAAAGTCGGCCAGCGACAGATGCGTGACGTGCATGGTGTGCGCCGACCTTCCCCCGGCTGCTGTGCACCGGGAGGTGCACAGCCTGTGGACTACTTCTTGGACTCGACCGCGTGGCCACCGAACTGGTTGCGCAGCGCGGCGATCATCTTCATCTGCGGGGAGTCGTCCTGACGCGAGGCGAACCGCGCGAACAGCGACGCGGTGATCGCCGGCAGCGGCACCGCGTTGTCGATGGCGGCCTCCACGGTCCAGCGGCCCTCGCCGGAGTCCTGTGCGTAACCGCGGAGCTGGTCCAGGTGCTCGTCCTCGTCCAGCGCGTTGACCGCGAGGTCGAGCAGCCAGGAACGGATGACCGTGCCCTCCTGCCAGGAGCGGAAGACCTCGCGCACGTCGGTGACGGAGTCGACCTTCTCCAGGAGCTCCCAGCCCTCGGCGTACGCCTGCATCATCGCGTACTCGATGCCGTTGTGGACCATCTTCGCGAAGTGGCCCGCGCCGACCTTGCCCGCGTGGACCGAGCCGAACTCGCCCTCGGGCTTGAGCGCGTCGAAGACCGGCTGGACCCGCGCCACGTGCTCGGCGTCGCCGCCGTACATCAGCGCGTAGCCGTTCTCCAGGCCCCACACACCGCCGGAGACACCGCAGTCGACGAACCCGATGCCCTTGGCGGCGAGCTCCTCGGCGTGCTTCTCGTCGTCGGTCCAGCGGGAGTTCCCACCGTCCACCACGATGTCGCCGGGGGAGAGCAGGTTCGCCAGCTCGTCGATGGTGGACTGGGTCGCGGCACCGGCCGGGACCATGACCCACACGACCCGCGGACCCTTCAACTTGCCCACAAGCTCTTCCAGGCTGTGGACATCTGCGAGGTCCGGATTGCGGTCGTATCCGATGACGGTGTGGCCTGCGCGGCGGATGCGCTCACGCATGTTGCCGCCCATCTTGCCGAGACCGACGAGACCGAGCTCCATCAGAGATTCCTTAAGCGTCGTGTGCGGTGTACCCGGGTCCGAGCCTACGCCCGGACCCCTGTGCACACCTGTGGGGTCAGCCGCTCAGTCGACGGCCACCCGAGCACACTCAGCCGCTGAGACGCACCGGCATGATCAGGTACTTGTAGGCCTCGTCGGCCTCCGCGTCGACGGCCGGCTTGCCGCTCAGGAGCGCGGGCTTGGTCGACGTCGTGAAGGAGAGCTGGGCGACCGGGGAGTCGATCGCGCTCAGGCCGTCCAGCAGGAAGGTCGGGTTGAAGGCGATCGAGATGTCGTCGCCGTCCAGCTGCGCGTCCACACGCTCCACAGCCTGTGCGTCGTCGCTGGAGCCGGCCTCCAGGATCAGCACGCCCTGCTCGAAGCTGAGCCGGACCGGGGTGTTGCGCTCGGCCACCAGGGCCACACGCTTGACGGCCTCGACGAACGGCGCGGTCTCGATCACCGCGATCGAGTTGAACTCGGTGGGGAAGAGCGTCCGGTACTTCGGCAGGTCGCCTTCGAGCAGCCGGGTGGTGGTGCGGCGGCCGGCGCCCTCGAAGCCGATCAGGCCCTCGCCCTTGCCGGAGCCCGAGAGCGCGAGGGTGACGGTGTCACCGCTGGTGAGCGCCTTGGCGGTGTCCAGGAGGGTCTTCGCGGGCACCAGGGCGACCGCGGAGGCGTCGGGGGCCTCGGGCTTCCACAGGAACTCGCGGACCGCGAAGCGGTAGCGGTCGGTGGAGGCCAGGGTGACCGTGTCGCCCTCGATCTCGATGCGCACACCGGTGAGCACCGGCAGCGTGTCGTCACGGCCGGCGGCGATGGCGACCTGGGCGGCGGCGGAGGCGAAGACCTCACCGGGCACGGTGCCGGTCGCGGTGGGCATCTCCGGGAGCGCCGGGTACTCCTCCACAGGCAGGGTGTGGAGGGTGAAGCGGGAGGAGCCGCAGACCACGGTCGCCCGTACACCGTCTGTGGAAATCTCCACGGGGCGGTTGGGGAGAGCACGGCAGATGTCGGCGAGCAGTCGGCCGGAGACCAGGACGGTGCCGTCCTCCTCGATCTCCGCCTCGACGGAGACACGGGCCGAGACCTCGTAGTCGAAGCTCGAGAAGCTCAGCGCGCCGTCTTCGGCCTTCAGCAGAAGGCCCGCGAGCACGGGGGCCGGCGGACGGGCCGGGAGGCTGCGGGCCACCCAGGCCACCGCCTCGGCAAGTACGTCGCGCTCCACCCGGATCTTCACCGGAACCGCCTCCTGCTTGTTGCTGGCTCTTCGTCGACTGCGGGAACCAGTCTGACGTACGCCGCCGACACTCGGTGCGGCTCGGGGTCAAGTCGCGACAAGAGGTCGGGGAGGCTCCGGCGTCGAGTTGTGCACAGGTCCCACTTCGAAGCGGATTCCGGGCTAACTCTAGGTGGGAGTAGTAGTAGGGCCTGTGGAAACCGTGGATAACGCCGTATGCGCAGGTCAACCCCGGTTTTTTGTCCACTGCCCCTGTGGGTGGAACCGGTGGACAACAGGGGTTCTCTGTGGACACCCAAAAGTTCTGCACACCCGGTACACAGGCCACGGGGACTTCTCCCCAACGCTGTCCCCAGCTTTACCCGCGTTCCCCACAGCCCAACCGTCCTCCTTGGTGTGACGGCTTTCACTCGACGCGGTGACCCTGGGCGTTTCGTTGCCGAACAGTGGACAGGGGTGTGGAGAACGTGTGGGCAACGGAGCCATCCCTGTGGGTTGCCAGTGGACAACCAACCGGACCCCCTGTGGACGAAAGATTCGTCCACAACCTGTGGATCAAGGTTGCCAACAAATCCACACCCTTCTGACCTGGGATCTTGATCCCCCGTCCACCCAGCCTGTGGAGAGGATCCGGATAACTCCGCAGTCCCCACCCTGTGGACGGAAGATCATCCCGCAATCTGTGGAGAACGCGCCACCACCGCGGAGAAATCGAACAGCCCGGGCCGTGCACAGACGTGTGGACCACGCCGGAGACCCCCTCCGGGCACGCAGAAGGGCGCTCCGGGAGGTGTCCCGGAGCGCCCCTGGAAGGTGCGGAGCGGCTCTCTCAGCCGTTCTTGATGCGGTTGGTGAGCTCGGTGACCTGGTTGTAGATGGAGCGTCGCTCCGCCATCAGCGCCCGGATCTTGCGGTCCGCGTGCATCACGGTCGTATGGTCGCGGCCGCCGAACTGCGCGCCGATCTTCGGCAGCGACAGATCGGTGAGCTCACGGCACAGGTACATGGCGATCTGCCGGGCCGTCACCAGGACGCGGCTGCGGGAGGATCCGCAGAGGTCCTCCACCGTCAGACCGAAGTAGTCCGCCGTGGCCGCCATGATGGCCGGCGCGGTGATCTCCGGCGAGGAGTCCTCGCCGCCGGGGATCAGGTCCTTGAGGACGATCTCCGTCAGCCCCAGGTCCACCGGCTGCCGGTTGAGGCTCGCGAAGGCCGTCACACGGATCAGCGCGCCCTCCAGCTCACGGATGTTCCGCGAGATGCGGGAGGCGATGAACTCCAGTACCTCCGGCGGGGCGTTGAGCTGCTCCTGCACCGCCTTCTTGCGGAGGATCGCGATGCGCGTCTCCAGCTCGGGCGGCTGCACATCGGTGGTCAGGCCCCACTCGAAGCGGTTGCGGAGCCGGTCCTCCAGGGTCATCAGCTGCTTGGGCGGCCGGTCCGAGGAGAGAACGATCTGCTTGTTCGCGTTGTGGAGCGTGTTGAAGGTGTGGAAGAACTCCTCCTGCGTCGACTCCTTGCTCGCGAGGAACTGGATGTCGTCGACCAGCAGGATGTCCACATCGCGGTAGCGCTTGCGGAAGGTGTCGCCCTTGCCGTCGCGGATCGAGTTGATGAACTCGTTGGTGAACTCCTCGGAGCTCACGTACCGCACACGCGTGCCGGGGTACAGGCTGCGCGCGTAGTGCCCGATCGCGTGGAGCAGGTGGGTCTTGCCGAGGCCCGACTCCCCGTAGATGAAGAGCGGGTTGTACGCCTTCGCCGGCGCTTCGGCCACCGCGACGGCGGCGGCGTGCGCGAACCGGTTCGAGGAACCGATGACGAAGGTGTCGAAGAGGTACTTGGGGTTCAGGCGCGCGTGCTGCTCGCCCGGTGCGCCGGATCCGGAACCCTGCCCGGAGGCCGCGCCGGTGTTTCCTCCGCCATGACCCGGCACGGGGCCACCGTGGCCTCCCGGGCCGCCGTGTCCGCCGTGACCTCCCGGGCCGCCGGGGCGCGGACCGGCACCGGGGCGCGGCGGGTCGGGCAGCTCGGCCCGCTCCGGCCGCTGGGGCTGGTCGTAGGCGGACGGCCGCTCGTCGTAGCGGGGCTGCTGGGGCTGCTGGGGGCGCGGACCGGTGTACGGGTCGCGTTCCTGGAAGGACCCGAGGCGCGGCTGCTGCCAGCCGAGGTCCTCCTGGCTGCGCGGCCAGGAGCCCGGCTCGGGGCGCTGCTGCTGGTAGTCCGGGTAGGCGGGGCGCGCGGTGGGCAGGCCGTCGTCCGGCAGGGGCCGGTGACCGTAGCCGTCGTACTTCTCGTACGTGTCCGCCGGCGGCCGCTCGTCGTAGCGGGGCGGCTGCTGCTGGACCGGGGGCGCGAGCGGGGTCGGCTCGCCGACGGAGTCGTCGACGGTGATCGCGATCCGGATCGGGCGGCCGCACTCATGGCTGAGGGTCTCGCTGATGAGCGGGGCGAGGCGTCCCTCGAGGACGCGCTTGCCCCATTCGTTCGGTACGGCGAGGAGTGCGGTGTCGGCCACGAGTGCGAGAGGCTGGCAGCGCTCGATCCACTGCTTGTCCTTGGGCTCGATGCCCTGCTGGCCTTCTCCGAGGAGCTGCTCGAGCACGCGTGGCCACACTGCGGCAAGATCGGCAGGTACGTCAGCCACAGGGCACGCTTCCTCGTTGGTCCCACGAACGTGTGGTTCTCGGGACGGTGGGTCGATGTCCGTCAGGACAGGTAAGGACAGAACGGAAAAAAGATTGAGAAGAGTCCAGCCACGGTAGTCGCGGCGGATGACCTGGTTCAAGTTGTTGTCCACAGCCTGTGCACAATGGACCCTGGTGATCGGTCGGTTTGACCGGATGGCGTAGCCGCGCGTACCGTAACCAGGTCGAGTTGTCGATGGCTGCTGCCGCCTGCCTCCGATGGGCAAAGATCACGGTCTGTGATCGTGAAGCGGTGCACTCGGGCGTATTGCGAGCTACTCGTGGGCGCACGGTGACAGCCAGGCGATGTCCCGCCATCTACGAATCATTTCTGGAGCCCCCGAGTGAGCAAGCGCACCTTCCAGCCGAACAACCGTCGTCGCGCGAAGACCCACGGCTTCCGCCTGCGCATGCGTACGCGTGCCGGCCGCGCCATCCTGGCGAACCGCCGTTCCAAGGGTCGCGCGAGCCTGTCCGCCTGATCCGCTTAAACAGGTCATGACGTGCTGCCTACCGAGAATCGGCTGAGGCGGCGCGAGGACTTCGCAACCGCGGTACGCCGAGGGCGCCGGGCCGGTCGCCCGCTCCTCGTCGTCCACCTACGCAGCGGTGCAACGGACCCGCACGCGCCTGGGGAGAGCGCTCCCCCGACGCGTGCGGGTTTCGTCGTGAGCAAGGCCGTGGGCGGTGCCGTCGTACGCAACCACGTGAAGCGACGCCTGCGCCATCTCGTCCGCGAACGACTGTCCGAGCTGCCCCCCGGTAGCCTGGTGGTCGTACGGGCGTTGCCCGGAGCCGGTGACGCCGATCACGCACAGCTGGCCCGAGACCTCGACGCCGCGCTTCAGCGGCTCCTGGGAGGGGGCGCGCGATGAAGTACCCGCTGCTGGCTCTCATCAAGCTGTACCAGTGGACGATCAGCCCCCTTCTGGGGCCCGTCTGCCGGTACTACCCGTCGTGTTCCCACTATGGATTCACGGCCATCGACCGGCATGGCGCGATCAAGGGCACTGCCCTGACCGCCTGGCGCATTCTGCGGTGCAATCCGTGGTCGCCCGGCGGCGTGGACCACGTACCCCCGCGCAAGCGTCCTCGCTGGCATGAACTGCTGCGGAACGCACTGCGTGGCGACAAGGGCGGGTCCCCCGCCGAGACGAGCCCGGCCGCAGAGACTTCGCCCAATGCTCAAGGAGCCTGATTAGTGGACACGATTGCCAATTTTTTCAGCTTCATCACCACACCTGTCTCATGGGTGATCGTCCAGTTCCACAAGCTGTACGGGGCGATCTTCGGCCCTGACACGGGCTGGGCCTGGGGCCTGTCGATCGTGTCCCTCGTGGTGCTGATCCGTATCTGCCTGATCCCGCTCTTCGTGAAGCAGATCAAGTCGACGCGGAACATGCAGGCGCTCCAGCCGAAGATGAAGGCGATCCAGGAGCGCTACAAGAGCGACAAGCAGCGTCAGTCCGAAGAGATGATGAAGCTGTACAAGGAGACGGGCACCAACCCGCTCTCCTCGTGCCTGCCCATCCTGGCGCAGTCGCCGTTCTTCTTCGCCCTGTACGCCGTGCTCTCGCACATCGCCGAGGGCAAGACGATCGGTGTCATCAACCAGTCGCTGCTGGACAGCGCCCGGCAGGCGCACATCTTCGGCGCTCCGCTGGCGTCCACCTTCACGGACAGCGCCGCCGAGGTCGCCGCTCTCGACGCGTCGCTGACCTCGGTCCGCATCGTCACGGCGGTCATGATCGTCCTGATGTCGGCCTCGCAGTTCTACACGCAGCGCCAGCTGATGATGAAGAACGTCGACCTCTCGGTGAAGACCCCGTACATGCAGCAGCAGAAGATGCTCATGTACATCTTCCCGCTGATCTTCGCCGTCATGGGCATCAACTTCCCCGTCGGTGTCCTCGTCTACTGGCTGACCACCAACGTGTGGACCATGGGCCAGCAGATGTACGTGATCAGCCAGAACCCCACCCCGGGCAGCAAGGCCCAGGACGCCTACCTCCAGCGACTGCTGAAGAGCGTCGGGGCGCATGGTGAGGTCCGCGGCCGTCGCCGGAAGAACGTGGTCAAGGCGATCGTGGCCAAGGGCAGCGACCGCAACGAGAACGAGCGCCGCTTCTTCGCGGGTCTGGCCAAGTCCGGCTTCGCCGCGCAGGCCGACGGCACCGTGATCAAGGGCGACGCCGTCGCCGCCGAGGCCGAGGGCGGTGCCGCGGCCAAGCGTCAGCAGCCCAAGCGCCAGACCAAGGCACAGCGTCAGGCCGCGGCGCAGCACGCCCCGGCCAAGGGTGCCGAGGAGACCGCCGACTCCGGCGATGTCGCCGAGGAGCCCACCACCTCGCTGGAGAAGAAGCCGCAGGGCACGGCCGAGGACTCGGCGCAGGGCGACAAGCCCGCGCGGCCGAGCCGGGCCAACTCCGGTGGCTCTCGCCAGGGCAAGTCCGGTCAGCGCAAGGGCCAGCAGCGCCCGAAGCACCCGTCGTCCAAGAAGTAGAAGGAGACCATCCGTGACGGAAGGCACCACCTCCGCCGCCGCCGAGGGTGGCGACACCCTGACCCGCCTGGAGCAGGAGGGTGAGATCGCGGCCGACTACCTCGAAGGTCTGCTCGACATCGCCGACCTGGACGGCGACATCGACATGGACGTCGAGGCGGACCGGGCCGCGGTCTCGATCATCAGTGACTCGAGCGGCCGTGACCTGCAGAAGCTCGTGGGCCGTGACGGCGAGGTGCTGGAGGCACTCCAGGAGCTGACCCGCCTGGCCGTGCACCGGGAGACCGGTGACCGGAGCCGGCTGATGCTCGACATCGCCGGGTTCCGCGCCAAGAAGCGTGCTGAGCTCGCCGAGATCGGTGCCAAGGCCGCGTCCGAGGTGAAGTCGACCGGTGCGCCGGTCAAGCTGGACCCGATGACCCCGTTCGAGCGCAAGGTCGTGCACGACGCGGTTGCCGCCGCCGGTCTGCGCAGCGAGTCCGAGGGCGAGGAGCCGCAGCGCTTCGTCGTCGTACTCCCTGCCTGACCCCCCTCGCAGTGTCGGCCCCGTCTGCTCGCAGGCGGGGCCGATCTTGTCAGCCTGATAGTCAGCCACCACAGTGCGCTCGCACCCATGGGTGCGGTGCGGAAGGACGGTTCCCGTGACGGAGGCAGCGGAGCTCCCCCCTGCGCCCGAACAGGCGCGGACGGTATTCGGTGAGTACTTCCCGGAGGCCGTCCGGTACGCGGAGCTCCTCGCGGATGCGGGCGTCAAGCGGGGGCTGATCGGCCCGCGTGAGGTTCCCCGTCTCTGGGAGCGGCACCTGCTGAACTGCGCCGTGCTCTCCGAGGTGGTGCCCGAGGGCGTCACCGTGTGCGATGTCGGCTCGGGGGCCGGGTTGCCGGGCATCCCGCTGGCGCTGGTGCGCCCGGACCTGAAGATCACGCTCCTGGAACCGCTGCTCCGTCGGACGAACTTCCTCCAGGAGGTCGTCGAGCTGCTGGGGCTGGACCATGTGACGGTGATGCGGGGCCGCGCCGAGGAGGTGCTCGGCAACTTCTCTCCGGTGCATGTCGTGACAGCGCGTGCCGTGGCGCCGCTGGACCGGCTCGCCGGCTGGGGTGTCCCGCTGCTGCGCCCGTACGGCGAGATGCTGGCCCTCAAGGGCGACACCGCGGAGGAGGAGATCGACGGCGCCCGTGCCGCGCTCTCCCGGCTGGGTGTGGTGGGTACGTCCGTGCTTCAGGTCGGTGAGGGGATCGTGGACCCGCTGTCGACCGTCGTACGGGTGGAGGTCGGTGAGAGCCCGGGCGGTGTGAGATTCGCCGCGAAGCGGGCCAAGGCCGCGCGCCCGAGCAGGACCCGGCGCCGCCGCTGAGCCGTCAACGCGGCACATATGAGCCGTCAACACTGCGCAACTGATCCGTACAAGCTGCCATACGTACGTATTTCGGAGTGTCGAACGGTCCTGGGTCGGCTGCGCGTGCATCGTGTTTCACGTGAAACGTCGCTCACTGCTGCAGGGGATCATCAGCCGCGGCCGCGCGGCTGCCACGCCCCGGGACCGCAAACCCCTCGCGAAACCACTCGCGAGGGGGACGGGATTGTCCACAGAGGTGGATTCACCCACAGAACCACGGGCCTCGCTGGTTCACGACCCCGAAAGCATGGCAGGCTCTGTCCATCGCGAGCCTGAAGCCGAGGAGAGTGAATCCTTGCGGTCCGACGCCAACATCGCGGGACCGATGACCGATCCGGTCCCCGGTCCCCGAACCGAATCGGCGGGGGAGGATGTTTCACGTGAAACACCGCCCCCGATGGACGACACCCCCATCGGTCGTGCTGCCCAGCTGGCAGTAGAGGCACTGGGTCGTGCCGGCGAGGGGCTTCCCCGGCCTGCCCAGACCCGCGTGATGGTGGTGGCCAACCAGAAGGGCGGAGTGGGCAAGACGACCACGACGGTCAATCTTGCTGCTTCCCTGGCGCTGCACGGCGCCCGTGTGCTGGTCATCGACCTCGACCCCCAGGGCAATGCCTCGACGGCCCTCGGTATCGACCACCATGCCGAGGTGCCCTCGATCTACGACGTCCTCGTGGAGAGCAAGCCGCTCTCCGACGTGGTGCAGCCGGTGCGGGATGTCGAGGGCCTCTTCTGTGCCCCCGCCACCATCGATCTCGCCGGTGCGGAGATCGAGCTCGTGTCGCTGGTGGCACGGGAGAGCCGGCTGCAGCGGGCCATCCAGGCATACGAGCAGCCGCTGGACTACATCCTCATCGACTGCCCGCCCTCGCTCGGTCTGCTGACGGTCAACGCCCTGGTGGCCGGCGCCGAAGTGCTGATCCCGATCCAGTGCGAGTACTACGCACTGGAGGGCCTGGGCCAGCTCCTGCGGAACGTGGACCTGGTGCGTGGGCACCTCAACCCCACGCTGCATGTCTCGACGATCCTGCTCACCATGTACGACGGCCGGACGAGGCTCGCCTCACAGGTCGCCGACGAGGTGCGCAGCCACTTCGGCGAGGAGGTGCTGCGGACCAGCATCCCGAGGTCCGTCCGCATCTCGGAGGCGCCGAGCTACGGACAGACCGTCCTCACCTACGACCCGGGCTCCAGCGGCTCGCTGTCGTATCTCGAGGCGGCTCGTGAGATCGCGCTGCGGGGCGTCGGTGTTCACTACGACCCGCAGCACGGCCACATGGGCCACCAGAACAGCCAGCACAGCATGTCGGAGGGGATCCAGTGAGTGATCGACGTAGAGGGCTGGGACGTGGGCTCGGTGCGCTGATCCCTGCTGCTCCCCAGGAGCGGCAGGTGCCAGCAGTCGGTGGGGCGGCGGGTTCTGCTTCTCCTGCGGCCGCTCCGGCGCTCTCCTCGGACCGTGGGGTCGCGGCCGCGAAGGTGGCGACCCTGCCGCAGAGCCCGCAGTCCCCGGACAGCGTGGTCCCGGTCGTCGAGGCGCCCGTGGTGGTGGAGCCCGAGGCACCCGCCGGTGCGCACTTCGCCGAGCTGCCGTTGGACTTCATCACGCCCAACCCGAAGCAGCCGCGTGAGGTGTTCGACGAGGACGCTCTCGCGGAGCTGGTCACCTCCATCAAGGAGGTCGGCCTCCTGCAGCCCGTCGTCGTACGGCAGCTGGGTGCCGAGCGCTACGAACTGATCATGGGTGAGCGCCGTTGGAGGGCGTGCCGTGAGGCAGGCCTGGAGCGCATCCCCGCGATCGTCCGGGCGACGGAGGACGAGAAGCTGCTCCTGGACGCGCTCCTGGAGAACCTTCACCGGGCACAGTTGAACCCGCTGGAAGAGGCCGCTGCCTACGACCAGCTGCTGAAGGACTTCAACTGCACCCATGACCAGCTGGCCGACCGGATCGGGCGTTCGCGTCCGCAGGTCTCCAACACGCTGCGTCTGCTGCGGCTCTCCCCTCCGGTCCAGCGTCGCGTCGCCGCGGGTGTGCTCTCTGCCGGACACGCACGCGCTCTGCTCTCCGTGGAGGACCCCGAGACGCAGGACAAGCTGGCGTACCGGATCGTGGCCGAGGGGCTCTCGGTGCGTGCGGTCGAGGAGATCGTGACGCTGATGGGTTCCGAGCCCACGTCCACGACCAAGCCCAAGGGTCCCCGGGCCGGCGCACGCGTCTCCCCGGCGCTGACGGATCTGGCCTCGCGACTCTCGGATCGTTTCGAGACCCGGGTGAAGGTCGATCTCGGCCAGAAGAAGGGCAAGATCGTCGTCGAGTTCGCCTCGATAGAGGATCTGGATCGGATCCTCTCGACCCTGGCGCCCGGCGAGGGGCGTGTCATGGACCAAGGGGGCTCCGAGCAGAGCGACGAGGACGTCGAGGACTGACCGCAGCGACTGCTCCGCGACCCAGGGCGGGCCGTGATCCGGTGAGAGCCGGAACACGGTCCGCCCTTTGCCTGCGAGCGGTATCGCCCTGATCGCCCCATCGATACGATTCTGGGAGGGCGTATCCGTACTGCGAAGGCCGTGGGAAGCGAGGGAACAGCCGTGGGGCGTCGGCTCGTACCGCTCACTCTGGACAACCTTCCTGATCTCCCCAAGCGATGTCGCTCCTGTGTCTTCTGGGAGCTGGACCCGGTGAGCGGGGAAGCGGCGGTGAAGGCGGGCCGACCGGAGCTGGAGAAGGAAGCCTGGATCTCGGCGGTACTCCTGGAGTGGGGTTCCTGCGGTCGCGTGGTCTACGTCGACGAGGTCCCCGTGGGCTTCGTTCTGTACGCGCCGCCTGCATACGTCCCGCGTTCCATGGCCTTCCCCACGAGCCCGGTCTCCGCGGATTCCGTCCAGTTGATGACTGCCTGGATCATGCCGGGGTATCAGGGGCAGGGGCTCGGCCGGATGATGGTGCAGACCGTCGCCAAGGATCTGTTGCGACGGGGCTTCAAGGCGATCGAGGCTTTCGGCGATGCGCGGTGGAAGGAGCCGGCCTGTGTGCTCCCGACCGACCACCTCACGGCGGTGGGCTTCAAGACCGTACGGCCCCACCCGACGTATCCGCGCCTGCGGTTGGAGCTGAGGACCACGCTGTCGTGGAAGGAAGACGTGGAGCTGGCCCTGGACCGGCTCCTGGGTGCCGTACAGAAGGAACCGGCGCTGCGGCCGCTCTGACCGAGTACGGCCGCTCCGATCGCGCCCCTGCGACCCTCACGACGACGGCCCGCCTCCCTGAGGAGGCGGGCCGTCGGTGTGTTTCACGTGAAACAGGGGTGTCAGGCGGTGGCCTCGACGAAGCCCTCGAGGTCGCGGAGGAGCGCGGCCTTCGGCTTGGCGCCGACGATCGTCTTCACGACCTCGCCGCCCTGGTACACGTTGAGCGTCGGGATGGACATGACGCCGTACTTGGCGGCCGTGGCCGGGTTCTGGTCGATGTTGAGCTTCACGATCTCGATCTCGCCGTGCTCAGCGGCGATGGCCTCCAGCGACGGGGCGATCTGGCGGCACGGGCCGCACCACTCGGCCCAGAAGTCCACCAGGACGGGCTTGTCGCTCTTGAGGACGACCTCGTCGAAGTCGGCGTCGGTCACGTTCTTCAGGGTGCCGGCCACGGCAACCTCCCTTTAACTTTGCGGGGTGTGAGTGGTGAGGATGAGGGTCAGACCGCGGGGGTCTCGGCGAGCTTCTCGCTCTTCTCGCTGTCGGCGAGGGCGGCGAGGAAGCGCTCGGCGTCGAGTGCGGCGGAGCAGCCGGTGCCCGCAGCGGTGATCGCCTGGCGGTAGGTGTGGTCGACGACGTCACCGGCTCCGAAGACACCGGCGAGGTTGGTCCGGGTGGAGGGGGCGTCGACCTTGAGGTAGCCCTCCTCGTCCAGCTCCAGCTGGCCCTTGAAGAGCTCGGTGCGCGGGTCGTGGCCCACGGCGATGAACAGACCGGTCGCCGCCAGCTCGGTGGTCTCGCCCGTCTTGGTGTTGCGGAGCGTCAGGCCGGAGAGCTTCTGGTCTCCGTGGATCTCGGCGACCTCACTGTCCCAGGCGAACTTGATCTTCGGGTCGGCGAAGGCACGCTCCTGCATGGCCTTGGAGGCGCGCAGGGAGTCACGGCGGTGGACGATCGTCACGGACTTGGCGAAGCGCGAGAGGAAGGTGGCCTCCTCCATCGCGGTGTCACCACCGCCGACGACGGCGATGTCCTGGTCCCTGAAGAAGAACCCGTCGCAGGTGGCGCACCAGGAGACTCCGCGGCCGGAGAGCTCGTCCTCCTTGGGGAGACCGAGCTTGCGGTGCTGGGAGCCCGTGGTGACGATGACGGCCTTGGCGCGGTGCACGGTGCCGGCGGTGTCCGTGACGGTCTTGATCTCGCCCGTCAGGTCCACGGCCACGATGTCGTCGGGCACCAGCTCGGCGCCGAAGCGCTCGGCCTGGGCGCGCATGTTGTCCATCAGGTCCGGGCCCATGATGCCGTCACGGAAGCCGGGGAAGTTCTCCACGTCGGTCGTGTTCATCAGCGCGCCACCAGCGGTGACAGCACCCTCGAAGACCAGCGGCTTCAGCGACGCACGCGCCGTGTAGAGCGCAGCGGTGTAACCCGCGGGCCCGGAGCCGATGATGATCACGTTACGGACGTCGCTCACGGGTTTCTTCCTCGTCTCTGCAGACTGCCTACTGCCTACGGGGCGGTCGTGTCGGTGACTCTCACCCCACCCAACGGATCCTACGGGGCAAGCATTCCCGAGAATGCCGCACGGCACGGCTGAGGCGTCAGGAGCGAGGGTAGGTCTGCGTCAGCAGAATCTCGGCCTTGGTCTGTCCCGCGTTCTCGGCGCAGGAGGCATCCAGGACGTACGCCTGCACATGAGTGCCCTCGGCGCCCTCGGGCAGGACGAGGAGATAGGCGGGCGTGCCCTGGTAGTCGCCCCTCTGGAAGGCGAGCACGGTGTCGTTACGTCCGGTGCCGGCCTTGACGCACTCGGGCAGGGTCTCGTCCGTCCCCCGCTTGGGGGTGTTCCCGCCCTCGGCGCTGAGTGATTCCGGGCTGGTCTTGGGGACCCTGAGGCTCTCGTCCTGCAGCAGCTCCTGGACCTGGGCCTCCACCGGCCGGTCGTTGAACCGGTCGTCTCCGACACCGCTCGCGGCGGAGGAAGTCTTCGTGTCGGCCGATTCACCGCCGGTCAGTGACTGCATGCCTCCCTGGGTGAGGAAGAGCGTCATGCCGAGCGCCGCTGCGCCGAAGACCGCGCCCAGGGCGGCGACGCGGCGGCGACGGGTCTTGGAGCGGCCCGGGCCTGTGGTGGCGCGGCCTGTGGTGGCGCGAGGGTGGCCGGCCGGCCGATCCGGGGCGGGGGCAGGCGCCGTGGAGGGCCGCGCGTCGGCGTGATCGCTCGCTGTTTCACGTGAAACATGCGCGCCGATGTCGGACGTGGTGGCGTCGAGCAGTGCTTCGGCGGCCAGGGCGGCGTCGATACGGCCGGCGATGTCGGCGGGCATCCGGGGCGGGCCGGGCAGGGTGCCGAGCAGACCGCGGATCTCCTCCAGGGAGGTCTGTACGTCCGCACAGAGGGAGCAGCCCTCGATATGCCGACGGACATCTGCCGTACGGGACGGCGAGAGCAGCCCCTCGGTCAGGTCGGAGATCTCCGATACGTCCGGGTGCTGTGCCGTGTCGGCCCTGCCGGTCGTGGAAGTCACGCGCGCCCACCTCCGCCCTTCACAGCAGCCGGCCCGCTCGGTCCGGTATCCGATGGCCCCGACACCGGTGGGACGGATGTCCCCGGCGTCCGGTTCCTTCCCCGGTCAGGACCTTCGTTACCCACGGTGTCGGCGCGCAGATGGCTGAGCATGGGAAGCAGTCGGGCCCGCCCGCGCGAACAGCGGCTCTTCACCGTTCCGGTGGGGACGTCCAGGATGCGGGCGGCTTCCGCCACCGGGTAGCCCTGCATGTCCACGAGGACGAGAGCGGCCCGTTGGTCCGCGGGGAGCGTGGCGAGCGCCGCGACCAGTTCACGGTGGAGGTCCTGGCGTTCGGCGGGGGCCTCGGCCGACTCCGCGGGTTCGAGGAGCTGCTCGAACCGTGCGGTGTCGTCCATGGGTGAGGTCCTGCGGGATGCGGCCTTGCGGACACGGTCGAGGCAGGCGTTCACCGTGATGCGGTGGAGCCAGGTCGTGACGGCCGACTGGCCGCGGAAGGTGTGGGCGGCCCGGAAGGCCGACACCAGGGCGTCCTGGAGGGCGTCAGCGGCCTCCTCGCGGTCCCCCAGCGTCCGCAGCGCCACAGCCCACAGTCGATCGCGGTGGCGCCGCACGAGCTCACCGAAGGCGTCGGGGTCGCCGGCGACATGGCGCGCCAGGAGTTCCTGGTCGCTGGTGTCGCCGCCTATGGCCTGTTCCAACGGTGAGCCCCCTCCCCCGATGCCGTCAGCTGCTGATCTTGATGTCCGTGATCTTGCCGCGGTAACCGCCGCCACTGCTGGGCAGGTCGGTCAGCCAGACGAGAACGTAGCGCGTCATCACGGGCTTGTCGGCCGTCAGTGCGACCTGCGTACCCGAGCCCGAGGCGACGGTTGTGAATGCTTCGGGTGCCGCCGGCTGGGACGTGGCGTTCTCGGGAGCTGTCCGCAACTGGACGGCGGTGGTGCCCTGGAAGGTGACGTCCACCTTGGAGACCTGCTGGACCGTGCCGAGGTCCAGTACGAGGCCCACGCCTTCCTTGAGCCTGCCGAAGTTCGAGTACCCGTAGTAGATGGACGTCTGCCACGACGTGGAGGGGTTGCCGTCGAAGGCGTTCTTTATCTCCGACGGGGTCTCGGCGCCGTCACCCTGCGGGTCGAAGTCCTGGGCTCCGGCGATCGTGACCGGCTTGCCCGTCTCGGGCTCCTTCTCGTCGTCGTTGTTGTCCTGCGGCTGGGTGGTCTGCGGGGTCTCCTTGTTCCTGTCCTGGTCGAGGAGCCGGTCCGCGATCTGCCAGCTGCCGAGCCCGAGTGCGGCGATCAGCAGCGCCGACACGGCCCACTTCAGGACCCTGCCGGTGCGGCTCTCCAGCGGGGCGGGAGGCGCGACCACGGGCTGGCCGGCCGCGACGCCCGGGCGGGGCTGCGGGCGGCCGTAGGTGCCCTGCTGGTAGGTCGTGCGCTGGTAGTCGGGCGGGGTGGGGAACTCGGGCTCCGGCGGGCGGATGCGGGGCATCGCCGCGACGGCCTTGGCGAGCTCGTCCGGAGTGGTGCAGGGCGGCTCCTGGCGCGAGGCGGTGGCCCCGTCGTTGGCCAGGGCGCGCATCGCGATCTCGGAGAGACCGCGGTGGACCCCGGCCCGCACCTGGTCGGGGGGGAGCAGGCCGACACCCTTGGGCAGCCCGGAGAGGCCGTAGGCGTCGCTGTCGTACGGCCAGCGCTGGGTCAGCGCCGCGTAGAGCAGGGCGCCGATGGCCTCGGTGTCGGTGCGCTGGGGGCGATCGGCGCTGATGCCCCGCAGCGCGGCGTTCACTGCCAGGCCGCGGATCCGGTACTGGCCCGTGGAGCTGCGCAGGACGGCGCTGGGGGTGAGACGAAGGTGTGCCAGGCCTTCGCGGTGCGCGGCGGCCATGGCCTGGGAGACCTGGCTGACGAGCTGATAGGCGTCGTGCGGCTCCAGCGGGCCGGCGGCGAGCAGCGCCGTCAGCTCGGTGGAGTCGGGAAGCCACTCGTGCACGACGTACACGAGGTCGTTCTCCTCGACGGCGTCGAGGACCTGGACGAAGCGGGGGTCTCCGAGGAGCGCCGAGGAACGGGCCGCCGCGAGGACGGAACGGGCCCGTGGGTGGTCGGCCGGCAGCAGATGGACTCCGACGGCACGCCGAAGTTTCTCGTCGACGGCACGCCAACTGCTGAAACCGTCCAGACGAGTGACGCACTCCTCCAGTCGGTAGCGCCTGGCCAACTTGTGGCCGCTGTGCAGCTCGGGAGTCTCGATGGAGGGCTGTTCGCCGTTCTGCCGCTGAGCGGCGTCGTCCTCTACGACCTCGGCGGACTTCTCCACCGTGTCCTGCGCTTCCGCCACCCCGTCGGTCGCGGCCTTCTCCGCCTTGGCGGTCAGCGGGTCGTCACCGCTGTTGTCGGCCACGTCGACGGCAGCCGTGCTACGTTCCGCCACCGTCGTTCCTGCCTCCCCATCCGTTGCGCCACATCCAACAGCCATGCCAATTGTGCCCACAGTCGGCTCCTATGCACGACACGCGGCAGCCGGCGATGGTTGTGCGGCAGCTGTCTTCCTATCGTCCCAGGCGTCCACGGACCATACCGACCATGGAGTTCAGCTCCGCGATCCGCATGCGCTTGGCGGCCACGAAGAAGACGCCGAGCAGGACCACGCCGCCGACGACCAGAGCCACCAGCGAGCCGAGAGCGCCCTCGCCGAGAAGTTTCAACAGGCCGAAGCCGACGGCGCCGGCCACGATCGCAGCGGGCAGCGAGGCCAGGCAGAGGCGGGCGTAGGTCCGCATGATGTGGGCGCCGTCCAGGTCGCCGCCCAGCCGGTTGCGCAGGCGCCGCCAGGCGACGCCGACACCGACGGCGTAGGCGAGCCCGTAGGAGGCGGCCATGCCGACGACGGCCCACTGGGCGGGGAGCACGAAGTAACAGGCGGCCGAGGCGGCCGCGTTGACGGCGGCGACGATGACCGTGTTGTAGAACGGCGTCCGGGTGTCCTCGTAGGCGTAGAAGCCGCGCAGGACGACGTACTGGACCGAGTACGGGATGAGGCCGAGGCCGAAGGCCATCAGGATGAAGCCCATGCCCTGGGCGGCCTGGACGCCGCTGGAGGCGTAGAGCAGGGTGCACATCGGGACGCCGAGCGCGAGGAAGGCGAAGGCGACCGGCACGATCGCGACGGCGGAGTTCCGCAGGCCCTGCGAGATGTCGTCACGGACGGCGCCGGGGTCGTCGTCGTGTGCGGCGCGGGAGATGCGGGGCAGCAGGGCGGCCATGACCGAGACGGTGATGATGGCCTGCGGCATGCCCCAGATCAGCTGGGCGTTGGAGTACGCGAGGAAGCCCGCGCCGTTCTTGCCGGACTCCTCGCCCGCCGCGGTGGCGAGCTGGGTCACGACGAGCACGCCGGCCTGGTTGGCGAGGACGAACAGCACGGTCCACTTGGCGAGTTTGACCGTCTTGCCGAGGCCGTGGCCCTTCCAGTCGAAGCGGGGGCGGAAGCGGAAGCCCGTCTCGCGCAGGTACGGGATCATCGCCAGCGCCTGGACGACCAGGCCGAGGAGCGTGCCGATGCCGAGCAGGCGGATGCCGTCGTCGGGGATGGTCTGCACGCCCATCTGGGATTCGGCGGAGGTGCCGTAGACCCAGATGAAGAGACCGAACGTGACGATCATGACGATGTTGTTGAGGACCGGAGTCCACATCATCGCGCCGAACTTGCCCCGGGCGTTGAGGATCTGACCCATCACCACATGCACACCCATGAAGAAGATCGTGGGCAGGCAGTAGCGGGCGAAGGTCACGGCGACGCTGTTGGCCGCGGCGTCGTCGGCGATGGTGTTCGACATCAGCCGGATCAGCAGCGGGGCGGCGAAGACGGCGATGACCACGATGGCGCCGAGCGCCACCATGACCAGGGTCAGCAGCCGGTTGGCGTAGGCCTCGCCGCCGTCCTCGTCGTTCTTCATCGAGCGGACGAGCTGCGGCACGAAGACCGAGTTGAGGCCGCCGCCGACGGTGAGGATGTAGATCATCGTCGGCAGGGTGTAGGCGATGGTGAAGGTGTCGCCGAGCAGGGCGGCGCCGAGCGCTCCGGTGATCACCAGGCTGCGGACGAAGCCGGTGAGCCGGGAGACCAGGGTGCCGGCCGCCATCACCGCGCTGGACTTCAGGAGCCCGGAGGCGCGGCCGGACTTCTTCGGTGCGGGAGCGGGCATCGGATTCGGCTCCGGAGCGGGCGGGGGCACCTGACCGGGCGTCTGCTGGTCCCGGTAGAGGTGGGCGAAGGCGTCCGGCTCGGGCTGCTCGTCCCCGGCCCGGGTCACGAGATCGTCCACCCCGGTGAACTGGACGGTGCGGGCGTCGTCCCCGTACGGCAGGTGCCGCGAGGGGCCGTCCGGCTCGGGCGCCGGGGTCTGCGCCCACACACGGGGGTCGGGAGCGTGCTGAGGCGTCGCGGGCTGCTGGTAGAGCGGCTGAGGCTCCTGGTACGTGCCCGGCGGGGGTGGCGGGTGCGCGGCGCGGTCGTAGAGCGCCTCGGTCACCGGGTCCTGCGCGGACAGGTCCCGTGCCTGGTAGGGGTCGTGGGTGTAGGCGTCCTGGACGTAGGGGTCCTGGGCGTACTGGTTCTGGGCGTACGGGTCCGGGGCGGACTGCTGCTGCGACGGGGGGACCGGCGGCCGGCCGGGTCCCGGGGTCGCCGCGGGCCCGGACGGCTCGGTGCCGCCCGCGCCCTGGCCGCGGTCACCGTCGTACGGCGCGTTCATGGTTACCCCACCTCATCGTCCCCGGCCGACCGGCCACGACATCGCTCAACGGTCCACTTTCTCACCCGTGTCGGACGGGTCGCCGCTTTCGGGACCGGTGTCCGGCACAGGGTCACTCGGCTGCTCCGGATCGTCGCCCTCCGCAGTCTCCGCTTCGGCGTTCCGGGCCGCCGCGAGCTTGCGCTGGGTGTACATCCGGGCTCCGGCGAGGACGAGGAGCAGCACACCGCCGGCGATGACGAGCATCACGGTCGGAGTGATCTCGGAGACCTTCACGGTGAAGGTCATTTCCTGGCCGTACGGTGTGCCGTCCTTGGTGAACAGCTGGGCCGTCATCGGTACCGGACCGTTGGCGTTGGCCGAGGCGGTGAACTTCACCGACTGGCTGTGTCCGGCGGCGATCTTCACCGGGAGTTCGGCGACTGCATCGCCGCCGTTGAGCTTCAGTCGGGTCTTGTTGCCGGAGGTCAGCCTCAGGACGAGGTCGTCCACGCCCTGCAGCAGCTTGTTCTGGACGGTCACCGGGATGGTGGCACTGCGGCCGGAGAGCGTGAGGTCCGACTTGTCGACGAGCTGCACCTCGCGCGTGAGGCTCTCGAGGTACTGGTGCACCGTGATCCGGTACAGCGAGGCAGAGGCGGCCTGGCCACGCCAGGACGTGGACATCTCGCGGCTGATGGCGTTGCCGAACGGTGTCACCACGCGGTCGGGCAGGGTGAGGATGACCTTGAAGTCGTCCAGGTCCGCGCGGGTGCTCTTCATGTCGCGGAAGGCCTCGACCGGAAGCTCCTGCTTGCGCAGCGCGCGGGGGTAGCGGGAGGCGCCCGGCACCTTGGTGGCGGCGTCGGGGTCCGGCTTCACGGCGGAGGCCGCGATGAGGTCGAGGGGCTGCGTCCAGCGCTGGGCCGTCAGGCCGCGCAGTGCGGTCGCCATGGTCTGTGCCTGCGACGTGGTCGGAATCCGCTGAGGGGCGACCACGATGCTGCGCTGCTGCTCGGGCTGCTCCAGCGTGACCGCGAGCGTCTGGGCGAGGAATTCCTGGACGGCGAGGGTCGAGTTCCCGGCGGGGAGCATGTCGCCCTCGAAGGCCGTCGAGAGTGAGGCGTCGCTGACGACGGCGGTGGTACCGCCTCCGATGGGGCGGGCCGCCGTCGGCGTGTACGAGAGGTCGTCCCGGAAGCTGTCGCTGCGGGCGATCACCTTGTGGGCGCCCGCCGAGGTGGCCACGTCCATGATCGAGGGGTCGACGGCCCCGTTCACGGGCCAGGAGAAGTCGGTGGACGGCTTCACATGGAGGATGGTCTCCACGGTCGTCCCGGCCAGCTCCGTCGCCGGCTGGAGGTGACTCAGCGAGCCGGGGACGTCCTTGCCGCGGTGGGCGAGGGAGGCGATGTCGGGGTCCGCGAACGGCAGGGCGACGACCTTGCGGCCCACCACGGCCTTCTGCAGCGCGTCGAGCCACCGCTCGGCGACGGCCTGCTTCGTGCCCGGCACCGTGCCCGTGCCGTCCTTGACCTGGTAGCTCCGCGTCATGGCGTCGACGGTGGCCAGCAGGTCCGGGTCGATGACCCAGGTGATGGGAAGCTCCTTGCCCAGCGTGACCATCTGGTCCAGGCGCCCGCCGGGGGCGAGCTCGGCGGCCAGGTCGTCGTTCTCGAAGACCGGCGTCTGCTGGTCGTCGGTGCCGGTCTCGGCGGAGACGTGCGCCGAGGAGATCAGCGGCCAGAGGTAGGTGAGCTGGGTCTTCTTCTCCGTCGCCTCGGGCTGGTACGGCAGGAAGGTCCGCTCGATGCCGAGGACGCGCTTCCCGGGCTGGGTGGCGGTCTGGCCCGAGAGGGAGACACCCAGCTGGTAGACGCCCTCGTCATCGAGTCCGAGCTTGTCCACCGGGACGGAGAGCGTGAAGTCCTTGCTGAGTCCGGCCGCGAGGCTGGGAATTTTGACCGTGTACCGGCCGCCGAGCGGGGAGGGGTCGCTGCCGGCCCGGAAACCGGTACGGCCCGAGATCTGCTCGATCTGGCTCCGGCTCGTCATCCGGGGGCCGACCCTGACGTCCACCGTGGCGTCGGTCACGGTCTGCTTGCCCTTGTTGGTCACCGTCCCGGAGACCGTGACCGTGTCGCCCTCCACCGGCGCGCTCGGCTTGAGCGTGTCGAGAGACACATCGACGGTGCGCGATCCCGTGGCGTCCTCAGCGGTCACGGCCGACGGTTCCATGGAGGCCGCGGCGACGGCCGGCGGGGCCACCGCGCCCTGCAGAAGCCCGACGAGGAGGGGCGCGGTGGCAAGGAGGGACGCCGTCCGCCGCAGCCACCGACGGGCAGGTGAGGGATGGGTCCCCTGGATGTCTGCCGCCTCGGCCACGCGTTCGCCCGTCCTCGTCGTAATCAGTGGTGCAGGTGGTTCCCCATTGCTGTGTCCACGCATGGTAACGAGGCACGCTGGGAGCAAGTGCCGGGGACTGCTCCAGCCGATCTCGAGCGGATCACCGGACCCCCGGGAAAACGGGGACGTCGGCGGGGGCCGGGGCACGTACCCTTTTCTGTTGTGCCGAACGCCAACGAAGACACCCCGACTGCACTGAGCCAGGTGCAACGCCGCGCGGTCAGCGAACTACTGCGCGTGTCCCCTGTCGCCGACGACCTCGCCGTCCGTTTCCAGGAAGCAGGGTTCAGCCTCGCGCTGGTCGGCGGTTCGGTGCGGGACGCGTTGCTCGGGCGGCTCGGCAATGATCTCGACTTCACCACCGACGCCCGGCCCGAGGATGTCCTGAAGATCGTCCGCCCGTGGGCCGACGCGGTCTGGGAGGTCGGGATCGCCTTCGGCACGGTCGGCTGCCAGAAGAGCGGCTACCAGATCGAGGTGACGACATACCGCTCCGAGGCGTACGACCGCACCTCGCGCAAGCCCGAGGTCTCCTACGGCGACTCCATCGAGGAGGACCTCGTCCGGCGTGACTTCACCGTCAACGCCATGGCCGTGGCTCTGCCGGCGAAGGAGTTCGTCGACCCGTACGGCGGCCTCGACGACCTTGCCGAGCGGGTGCTGCGCACTCCGGGCACCCCGGAGGAGTCGTTCTCCGACGATCCGCTGCGGATGATGCGCGCGGCGCGCTTCGCCGCCCAGCTCGACTTCGAGGTCGCCCCCGAGGTCGTCACGGCGATGACCGACATGGCCGGCCGTCTGGAGATCGTCTCCGCGGAGCGGGTCCGTGAGGAGCTCAACAAGCTGCTGCTCGCCGCTCACCCCCGCAAGGGGCTCGGTCTGCTCGTCGACACGGGTCTGGCCGGCCATGTGCTGCCGGAGCTGCCGGCGCTGCGGCTCGAGAGTGACGAGCACCACCGGCACAAGGACGTCTACGAGCACTCCCTGACCGTTCTCGACCAGGCGATCGATCTGGAGGAGGACGGGCCGGATCTCGTGCTGCGTCTTGCCGCGCTGCTGCACGACATCGGCAAGCCCCGCACCCGTCGCTTCGAGAGCGACGGTCGTGTCTCGTTCCACCACCATGAGGTGGTCGGCGCGAAGATGACCAAGAAGCGCATGACGGCGCTGAAGTACTCGAACGAGATGATCAAGGACGTTTCGCGTCTGGTGGAGCTGCATCTGCGCTTCCACGGATACGGAACCGGCGAGTGGACCGACTCCGCCGTCCGCCGCTATGTGCGCGACGCGGGCCCTCTGCTCTCGCGGCTGCACAAGCTGACGCGCTCGGACTGCACGACGCGGAACAAGCGCAAGGCCGGCGCCCTCTCGCGGGCCTACGACGGGCTGGAGGAGCGGATCGCCCAGCTCCAGGAGCAGGAGGAGCTGGACGCGATCCGGCCCAACCTGGACGGCAACCAGATCCAGGAGATCCTCGGCATCCGCCCCGGCCCGGCCGTCGGGCAGGCGTACAAGTTCCTGCTGGAGCTGCGTCTGGAGAACGGGCCGATGGAGCACGAGGCGGCTGTCGCGGCACTCAAGGAGTGGTGGGCGACTCAGAGCTGAGTCCGCGCGGTCGATGTTTCACGTGAAACATCGACCGCGCGCATCGACGGAGGGGTGATGTTTCACGTGAAACATCACCCCTCCTTCCGTCGTCTCCACAGCATCAGGGCGATCGACGCATAGACGGCGGCGACCATCACCACGACAGGGACGGACCGGCCGTCGGGTGGCAGCATCAGTGCCGCGACCGCGGCCGCGCCGACGAAGGCGACGTTGAAGAGCGTGTCGTAGAGCGAGAAGACCCGTCCGCGGTAGGCGTCGTCCACAGATGTCTGGACGACCGTGTCCGTCGCGATCTTGGTGCCCTGGGTGACGAGCCCCAAGAGGAAGGCCGCGATCATCAGCGGGGTCTGCGCGAAGGGCAGCCCCAGCACAGGCTCCAGAACGGCCGCTGAGCCCGAGCACACGATCATCCAGCCGAAGGGGCCGAACCGCCCGATCGCCCAGGGCGAGATGACGGCGGCTGCGAAGAAGCCGGCTCCGGAGAACGCCACGGCGATCCCGAGCAGCGCGAGCCCTTCCGACTCCGTGGAGCTCCAGGCATAGCGGCAGAGCATCAGCACGGTCACGGTGAGGGCGCCGTAGCAGAAGCGCATCAGGGTCACCGCGGCCAGTGCGCGGGCCGCGGGACGCCGCTCGGCCAGATGGCGCAGTCCTGCCACGAGTCCACGGGCCGTCGAGGCCAGCGCGGCGCGAAGCCGGGGCTGGACGAGGTCCGGGTCGGGGCCGAGGAGTTCCCGGGGCATCCGCAGGGAGGCGAGGGCGGAGCAGAGATAGAGGAGGGCGCCGAGCATCACGACGGCGGCGTCGGAGTCCTCGGACAGGATGCGTACTCCGAAGGCCAGACCGCCGCCCGCGGTCGCGGCCACGGTACCGGCGGTCGGGGATAGGGAGTTGGCGACGACCAGCCGCTCGTCGTCGACGACCCGTGGCAGCGCGGCCGAGAGTCCGGCGAGGACGAAGCGGTTGACGGCCGTCACCGACAAGGCGGAGGCGTAGAAGAGCCAGTCGGGTACGGAGGCCAGCATCAGCACGGCGGTACCGCAGGCGAGGAGGGTTCGCAGGAGGTTTCCGTAGAGGAAGACCTGGCGTCGCGGCCAGCGATCCAGGAGCACGCCCGCGAACGGTCCGACGAGGGAGTACGGGAGGAGCAGCACGGCCATGGCGGAGGCGATGGCCGCGGGGGAGGTCTCCTTCTCGGGGGAGAACACGACGTACGTGGCCAGCGCCACCTGGTAGACCCCGTCGGCGCACTGGGAGAGCAGACGGACAGCGAGGAGGCGGCGGAAGTTCGTCAGGCGCAGGAGTACGCGCAGATCACGTACGACGGGCATGGCAGCAAGACTCACATACGAAGAGGGCCCCCGGGTGAAAGACCGGGGACCCTCGATCGACGAAGTGGATCAGCGCCTCAGCGCTCGACCTCGCCCTTGATGAACTTCTCGACGTTGGCGAACGCCTCGTCGTCGAAGTACTGCACCGGCGGGGACTTCATGAAGTACGAAGAGGCGGAGAGGATCGGGCCACCGATGCCCCGGTCCTTGGCGATCTTCGCGGCGCGCAGCGCGTCGATGATGACACCGGCCGAGTTCGGGGAGTCCCACACCTCGAGCTTGTACTCCAGGTTCAGCGGAACGTCACCGAAGGCGCGGCCCTCGAGGCGGACGTACGCCCACTTGCGGTCGTCCAGCCAGGCCACGTAGTCCGACGGGCCGATGTGGACGTTCTTCTCGCCCAGCTCGCGGTCGGGGATCTGCGAGGTGACGGCCTGGGTCTTCGAGATCTTCTTCGACTCGAGGCGGTCGCGCTCGAGCATGTTCTTGAAGTCCATGTTGCCGCCGACGTTGAGCTGCATGGTGCGCTCAAGACGGACACCGCGGTCCTCGAACAGCTTCGCCATCACGCGGTGCGTGATGGTGGCGCCGACCTGGGACTTGATGTCGTCACCGACGATCGGGACACCGGCCTCGGTGAACTTGTCGGCCCACTCCTTGGTGCCGGCGATGAAGACCGGGAGGGCGTTGACGAAGGCGACCTTCGCGTCGATGGCGCACTGCGCGTAGAACTTCGCGGCTTCCTCGGAACCCACGGGCAGGTAGCAGACGAGCACGTCGACCTGCTTGTCCTTGAGGACCTGGACGACGTCCACGGGAGCCTCGGCGGACTCCTCGATGGTCATGCGGTAGTACTTGCCCAGGCCGTCGAAGGTGTGGCCGCGCTGGACCGTGACGCCCGAGTTCGGGACGTCGCAGATCTTGATGGTGTTGTTCTCGCTGGCACCGATGGCGTCGGAGAGGTCGAGGCCGACCTTCTTCGCGTCGACGTCGAAGGCGGCGACGAACTCCACGTCACCGACGTGGTACTCGCCGAACTGGACGTGCATCAGGCCGGGCACCTTGGACGCCGGGTCGGCGTCCTTGTAGTACTCGACGCCCTGCACCAGCGAGGCGGCGCAGTTGCCCACGCCGACGATGGCTACGCGAACCGAACCCATTCCGGTTGCTCCCTGTGTGATCGTGGAAGCCCTGCGGGATGCAGGGATTCACTTGGCGGTGTCGTCGGACGGATCCGGCCGGGTACTGCCCCCGTGCCGGGGCAGGCCGCCCGTTTCTCCAGAATCGTTGTCGTGCTGAGCGGCGCCCTCGGGGGCGTCGGGACCGGATCGCTGATCCCGTCCCGCCCGCTCGCTCTCGATGAGCTCGTTCAGCCAGCGCACTTCGCGCTCCACGGACTCCATTCCGTGGCGCTGCAGCTCAAGTGTGTAGTCGTCGAGGCGCTCGCGTGTGCGGGCCAGAGAGGCGCGCATCTTCTCCAGACGCTCCTCCAGCCGGCTGCGGCGGCCTTCCAGTACGCGCATCCGCACCTCGCGCTCGGTCTGACCGAAGAAGGCGAAGCGGGCCGCGAAGTGCTCGTCCTCCCAGGTGTCCGGGCCGGTGTGGGAGAGGAGCTCTTCGAAGTGCTCCTTCCCTTCGGCCGTCAACCGGTAGACGATCTTGGCGCGGCGTCCTGCGAGTGACGCGGCCAGGGCATCCTCGGGGGCGCTGCCCGGCTCCTCGATCAACCAGCCGTTGGCGACCAGCGTCTTGAGGCAGGGATAGAGGGTCCCGTAACTGAAGGCCCGGAAGATGCCCAGCGAGGTGTTGAGCCGCTTGCGCAGCTCGTACCCGTGCATGGGCGCCTCGCGGAGCAGGCCGAGAACGGCGAATTCGAGGATTCCCGAGCGCCTGCTCATCCGTCCCCTCCTCCGCTGTCGGGTGCCCTTATGCCGTACTGATGTATCGACTCGATACATCACGACGATAGAACGGCCATCCTGCTGCGACAAGTGGGGCCACGGTGACCGGCGTCACATCGTCAATTCACAGCAATTGACTTGCCTGATTTGGGGTGAACTTCGGCTCTAGGTGGGTTTTGGCCGTGCGTAGTCTGTGCGGCATGCAGACCACCGGGAACCGAGCGACGCCGCAGTGCGTCAGTGATCGGGGTGACCGGCTGCGGTACGGGAGGGCTTCTGGTGAAGCTCGGCCGTGCGCATTTCGGGGGGACCGGAACTCAACTGCCGCTTCCAGGCGTACGCGCCTGCCCGAGGAGTAGTCGTTCGATGAGCGAGCATCGTCGCAAAATGCCGCAGTCGCAGCCGCCGAGTGGCGGCCGCGCGGCGGCCCGGCGCGCCGCCCAGCAGCCCCAGGGCCGCCGGTCGGCCCAGGGACGGGATGTCAGCACCGGCTCCCCTTCGTCTGGGTACGGAGAGGAGACCACCTACGGTGGACGGGCCGAGGCCCGTCGTGCCGCGCAGCGCGGAAGCCGTCGGCGTGCGCCCGACGGCGGCGCGGGCGGCGGCCACGGCGGTGGCCGGCGTGGTGGTGGAGGCGGCGGACAGGGCGGTGGCCCGGGTCGCGGCCGTGGGGGCGGTCGTCCTCCGGGCAGGAAGCGCCTGATCGACTACCCGCGGTACGACAAGTACGGCTGGCGCCGCTGGGTGCCTTCCTGGAAGCTCGTCTCAGGCCTCTGCCTGGCGTTCCTCGGCCTGGTGATGGGTGCGGCGACGATCGCGTACTCCCAGGTCGGGATCCCGAAGGAGGCTCTGGCCGCCAAGGCGCAGAACAATGTCTACTACTGGTCCGACGGCTCGCAGATGGCCGCGACCGGTGGTGAGGTCAACCGGCAGATCATCGGGATCGACCAGATCCCGAAGGACATGCAGAACGCGGTGATCTCGGCCGAGAACAAGACGTTCCGTGACGACTCCGGCATCGACCCGATGGGCATCGGCCGTGCCGTCTGGAACATGGCCAAGGGCGGCGAGACGCAGGGTGGCTCCACCATCACCCAGCAGTACGTGAAGAACAACCTGCTCAACGACCAGTCGCAGACCCTGTCTCGCAAGGTCAAGGAGCTCTTCATCTCCATCAAGGTCGGCGCCGAGATGGAGAAGCCCGAGATCATGGCGGGCTACCTGAACACCGCCTACTACGGGCGCGGTGCCTACGGCATCCAGGCGGCGGCCCGGACGTACTTCGGGAAGGACGCCAAGCACCTCAACGCGAGTGAGTGCGCGTTCCTCGCTTCGCTCCTCAAGGGTGCGACCTACTACGACCCCGCCGGCTCCACCGAGATCGACCCCCAGGCGACGCCGCAGGCGAACCTGAAGCGGGCCACGGAGCGCTGGTCGTGGATCCTCGACGAGATGGTCAAGGACCAGCACCTCACCGCGGCGGACCGGGCGAAGTACCCGGCCTTCCCGAAGGTGCAGCCGCCGAAGAAGAACGCCCAGCTGACCGGTCAGGTCGGCTACCTGGTGAGCACGGCCAAGGCCAACTTCATCAACAACCACCCGGGGATGGACGAGAAGAAGCTCGCCGGGGGCGGTTACGAGATCTACACGACCTTCGACAAGAAGAAGGTCAAGGCTCTCGAGGACTCCATCAAGAAGGTCTACGACGAGCACATCGACCCGAAGAAGCGGCCGAAGGAGGACACTCACGTCCAGTTCGGCGGTGCCTCGGTCGACCCGAAGACCGGTGAGATCGTCGCCCTCTACGGCGGCACCGACGCCACCAAGCACTTCACCAACAACGCCGACCAGACCGGTGCGCAGGTCGGATCGACGTTCAAGCCGTTCGTGCTGGCCGCGGCCATGGAGTACGGCGTCCGCGACCCCGACGAGGGCAAGGTCCAGGACGCCACGACCCGCACCATCGTCGACCCGAACAAGAGCCGCTACAACGGCAAGAACAAGCTTCGGATCAAGAACTACGACGGCACGGTCTGGCACAACGAGAACGGCGAGGAGTGGCTCCAGGTCAACGACGATGACGCGAGCTACGGCCCGATGAGCCTGCGCGAGGCGATGATCCGCTCCGCCAACTCGCCCTACGTGCAGCTCGGCATGGACGTCGGCATCGACGAGGTCCGCAAGACGGCCGTCAAGGCCGGTCTGCGGGAGGGCTCGCTGGTCAAGGCCAACGTGCCGTCGTTCTCCCTCGGTATCTCCGACCCGAGCGCCATCCGCATGGCCGGCGCGTACGCGACCTTCGCGAACAACGGCGAGCGCAACGACCCGTTCTCCGTGAAGGAGGTGAAGGAGAAGGGTCAGGTCATCTACAAGCACGAGTCGAAGACCGAGCGGGCCTTCTCCTCGGCGGTCGCCGGCAACGTGACCGACGTCCTGCGCGATGTCGTCGAGAACCCCAAGGGCACCGGCCGCAAGGCCGCGATCCCGGGCCGGGACGTGGCCGGCAAGACCGGTACCACCGACGGCAACAACTCGGCCTGGTTCGTCGGCTACACGCCGAACCTGTCGACGGCGATCGACATGTACCGCTTCGACGACGACGAGAGCAAGGAAGGCCGTAAGTTCCTGTCGATGTTCGGTACGGGCGCCCAGCCCAAGATCCACGGTTCGTCCTTCCCCTCGCAGATCTGGAAGGACTACATGACCGACGCGCTGAAGGGCATGAAGGTCGAGTCGTTCCCGGAGCCGGAGGACCTGGACGCGGAGGCCGTCTTCGGCGGTGGCGCCGCCAGCCCCACCCCGACGCCGACCGAGACCCCGTCGCAGTCGCCGTCCGCGACCATCACTCCCTCGCAGACGCCGTCGCAGACGCCCAGCAAGTCGCCGGGCCCGGACAAGTCCTGTGACGTCTGGGACTGGCCGTGCGACGACACCGGCCAGAACGGCGGTCAGAACGGCGGCCAGGACGGCGGACCGACGGGGACGCCGACGACGCCGACGACTCCGACGTCACCGACGCCGACGGACACCGGCAAACCCGGCAGGGCGAGCGGCGGGAGCGGCTGGCTGGGCGGCTGACGAACCGCCCACCGGTCCCTGTCCGGTAGCGCCCCGAGGGCCGCGGTACCCGGCACGTACGTACACGTACGTCGCCCGGTACGGCGGCCCTCACCGTTTCCCGGGGACGTACGGCAGGATGTCCCCATGCCGAGCCTCCACAAGACGAGTCCGCAGCGGGACCGGTCGCAGAACCCGGCGACGGTGTGCCCCACCCGTCGCGACGAGGTCGCCGCGGCGGGCAGCGAGCTGATCGGCGGGCCGGTCGGCCGCCGGGCCCTGCTCGGCAGCGGGCAGTTCACCCCTGTGCGGGTGATCGCGCTCGTGGTCATCGGGATGTTTGCGCTCGGCATGGTGCAGAAGATCCCGTGCTACGACTGGGCCTGGTTCCGGGGCACCACCTCGCAGTACACCCACGCCTGTTACTCCGACATTCCCCATCTCTTCGTCGGACGCGGGTTCGCCGAGGGTCTGGTTCCGTACTTCGACCGGCTGAGCGGCGACATAGAGTTCCTGGAGTACCCGGTCCTCACCGGTCTGTTCATGCAGGTCGCGGCCTGGCTCACGCCCGGTGGCAGCGACCTCGTGCACCGCGAGCAGATGTACTGGATGGTCAACGCGGGCATGCTGATGGTCTGCGCCGTCATCATGGCCGTCTGCGTGGCCCGTACGCACCGCCGCCGCCCCTGGGACGCCCTCCTGGTCGCCCTGGCCCCCGCGTTCGCGCTCACGGCGACGATCAACTGGGACCTGCTGGCCGTGGCGCTGACCTCGGCCGCCGTCCTGATGTGGTCGCGCGGCCGCCCGCTGGCGTTCGGCGCCCTGCTCGGCCTGGCGATCGCGGCGAAGTTCTACCCGTTCCTGATCCTGGGGCCGCTGTTCCTGCTGTGCTGGCGGGCCGGCCGCTGGCGCGAGTTCGGCGCGGCGCTGATCGGGGCGGCCGGTGTGTGGCTCGCCGTGAACCTGCCGGTCATGCTGCTCGCGCCCGAGGGGTGGAAGCAGTTCTACGCCTTCAACGAGGAGCGGAACGTCGACTTCGGGTCCGTCTGGCTGCTGATCAGCCAGCGCACCGGCGAGCAGATCTCCCCCGGCAGCGCCAACACGTACACCATGGTGCTGATGGCGATCGTCGCAGCGGCCCTCGCCGTCCTGGCGCTGACGGCGCCCCGTCGGCCCCGGTTCGTCCAGCTGGCCTTCCTGATCGTGGCCGCGTTCGTGCTGACCAACAAGGTGTACTCGCCGCAGTACGTGCTCTGGCTCATCCCCCTCGCCGCCCTCGCCCGGCCGCGCTGGCGGGACTTCCTGATCTGGCAGGCGTGCGAGGTCATGTACTTCCTGGGCATCTGGATGTACCTGGCCTTCACCACCAGCGGCAACAAGCAGGGACTGCCGACCGACGGCTACCACTTCGCGATCGTGCTGCACCTGGTCGGCACGCTGTACCTGTGCGCGGTGGTCGTGCGCGACATCCTGGCGCCCGAACGGGACGTGGTGCGGCAGGACGGCTCGGACGACCCCTCCGGGGGCGTCCTGGACGGCGCTGAGGACGTTTTCGTACGGGGCAGGGCGGCCCACCCCGCCCGGCACGCGGCCCCGTCCGTGGAGGGGCCTCGCGTGGAGTGGGGAGTCCCCGCCGACGGGACTCCCCGGGACCCGCGGGCGGGTTAGGGCCCGTCTTTCGGATCAGGCCCTAGCGCTCGACGAGCCGGTCGAACTGCGTCGTGGTGTGCCGCAGATGGGCCACGAGCTCGTCGCCCACCTTCGGCTCCTGCGCGTCGGACGGCACGAACAGGATCGACACCTGCATGTGCGGCGGCTCGGCGAACCAGCGCTGCTTGCCCGCCCAGACGAACGGAGAAAGGTTCCGGTTGACGGTCGCGAGACCGGCGCGGGCCACGCCCTTGGCGCGCGGCATCACACCGTGCATCGCCTTGGGCGCCTCCAGACCCACTCCGTGGGACGTACCGCCGGCGACGACCACCAGCCAGCCGTCGGAGGCGGCCTTCTGCTGGCGGTAGCCGAAGCGGTCGCCCTTGGCGACGCGCGTGACGTCCAGGACCGCACCGCGGTACTCGGTGGCCTCGTGGTCGCCCAGCCAGAGCCGGGTGCCGATCCGGGCGCGGAACCGGGTCTGCGGGAACTGCTGCCGGAGCCGGGCCTGCTCCTCGGCCCGCAGGTGGCTGACGAACATGGTGTGCAGCGGCAGCCGTGCGGCCCGCAGCCGGTCCATCCAGCCGATGACCTCCTCGACGGCGTCCGTGCCGTCCGTGCGGTCCAGGGGCAGGTGGAGGGCGAAGCCCTCGAGCCGCACGTCCTCGATGGCCGCGTGAAGCCGTCCCAGGTCCTCCTCGAGGATGCCGTGGCGCTTCATCGAGCTCATGCACTCGATGACCACACGTGCGCCCACGAGGGCGTGCACGCCGTCCACGGACGACACGGAGCGGACCACGCGGTCCGGCAGCGGCACCGGCTCCTCGCCCCGCCGGAACGGGGTGAGGACCAGCAGGTCGCCGCCGAACCAGTCCTTGATCTTCGCGGCCTCGTACGTGGTGCCCACGGCGAGCATGTCCGAGCCGAACCGGGAGGCCTCGTCGGCCAGCCGCTCGTGGCCGAAGCCGTAGCCGTTGCCCTTGCAGACCGGGATCAGGCCGGGGAACTGGTCGATCACGGACTTCTGGTGCGCCCGCCAGCGAGCGGTGTCGACGTAGAGGGAGAGCGCCATGGCCGGCCCGGAACCTTTCTGGTGGCTGCGGTGTATCAAAGGTGTGTACGAGACTTACGAGATTACGTACGAGGTTACGGGCGCGACGGCCCGCCCGTCAGCGACGCGACATGTAGATGTCCAGCGCCTTGTGCAGGAGCTTGTTGAGCGGGAAGTCCCACTCGCCGACGTACTCCACCGCCTCGCCGCCCGTTCCCACCTTGAACTGGATGAGACCGAAGAGGTGGTCGGTCTCGTCGAGCGAGTCCGAGATGCCCCGCAGGTCGTAGACGGTCGCGCCCATCGCATAGGCGTCGCGCAGCATCCGCCACTGCATCGCGTTCGAGGGCCGGACCTCGCGGCCGATGTTGTCGGAGGCGCCGTAGGAGTACCAGACGTGCCCGCCGACCACGAGCATCGTGGCCGCCGAGAGGTTCACGCCGTCGTGCCGGGCGAAGTACAGCCGCATGCGGTTGGGGTCCTCGTTGTTGAGGACGGTCCACATGCGCTGGAAGTACGAGAGCGGGCGCGGGCGGAAGTGGTCGCGGACGGCCGTGATCTCGTACAGGCGCTGCCACTCGGCGAGGTCCTCGTAGCCGCCCTGGACGACCTCGACACCGGCCTTGTCGGCCTTCTTGATGTTGCGGCGCCACAGCTGGTTGAAGCCCTTGAGGACGTCGTCGAGCGAGCGGTTGGCGAGCGGTACCTGGAAGACGTAGCGCGGCTGGACGTCACCGAAGCCGGCGCCGCCGTCCTCGCCCTGCTGCCAGCCCATCTTCCGCAGCCGGTCGGCGACTTCGAAGGCACGCGGCTCGATGTGCGAGGCCTCGACGTCCTTCAGCCGCTTCACGTCCGGGTCCTGGATGCCGGACTTGATCGCGGCGGAGTCCCAGCGGCGGATGACGACCGGCGGGCCCATCTTCACGGAGAAGGCGCCCTGCTGCTTGAGATGCGCGAGCATCGGCTGCAGCCAGTCGTCGAGGTTCGGGGCGTACCAGTTGATGACCGGGCCCTCGGGCAGATAGGCCAGGTAGCGCTTGATCTTCGGCAGCTGACGGTAGAGCACGAGGCCCGCGCCGACGAGCTCGCCGGACTTGTCGAACCAACCCAGGTTCTCCGACCGCCACTCGGTCTTCACATCAGCCCACGCCGGGACCTGGCAGTGGCTCGCCGAGGGCTGGCTCTGGATGAATGCCAGATGCTGCTCACGGCTGATGGTCCTCAGGGTCAGGCTCACGGGGCGCTCCTCGGCAGGTGTGTCCCCATCGGTTCAGGGGCTCCGGCTCTCGCGCCGAAGCCTACTGTGACCGGGGAGCGCCCCGATGGGACGTGTGTCCCTTGGCCGGTGGCCGACCCGGATGCCTCAGATGAGGCCCCCGTAGAACATGCCGAGATAGAAGCCCACCGCCGAGGCTCCGAGCCCGACGATCAGGGCGAAGCGCTCCCTCGTCGTCACGGAGATGAACTGGCCGAACGCGCCGGTCACGATGCCGATCAGTCCGGACCAGGAAGCCAGCACGTGCAGGCTGTGGAACTGCGCGGTGATGAAGGAGAGGACTCCGAGGAAGAGCGTCACCGCCATCAGGGTGTCCTGGAGCGGGTGGGACCTGCCGTCGGTGGCGAGGAGGGAATGTCCGGGGTCGGGTCGCATTGCCTGTGCCATGGGGCACCTCCTGGCGTGGCTGCGGGAAGGCGGCGCATCGTAGCGCCGCCGACATCCGTTGTGTACAGATTGCGTCCCCCCACCACCGGATTTCAACCGGAAGCGGATGTGCGGGTACTCTGTACGGTCTGCACCGGTGTCTGCCCTGGTCCGTCTCGGACCTCGACGGTCTCCTCGCTCGCCGAGGGGCATTGTCAGTGGCGGCCGATACCGTTGCTTACGCATCACGACCCTCCTGCCACGGAACGACCGTGGCCGCTGAGTCCAAAGGAGGTGGGTTCCACATGCGTCACTACGAGGTGATGGTCATCCTCGACCCCGATCTCGAGGAGCGCGCTGTCTCCCCGCTGATCGAGAACTTCCTCTCCGTCGTCCGTGAGGGCAACGGAAAGGTTGAGAAGGTCGACACCTGGGGCCGTCGTCGTCTCGCCTACGAGATCAAGAAGAAGCCCGAGGGCATCTACTCGGTCATCGACCTGCAGGCCGAGCCTGCGGTCGTCAAGGAGCTCGACCGCCAGATGAACCTGAACGAGTCGGTCCTCCGGACCAAGGTCCTCCGCCCCGAGACCCACTGAGCATCTAGCTCAGAGGTCATCGGGTTCGAGTAGCAGCAAGCAGCCAGAAGCAATCCCGCCGAGAGGTTCATCCAATGGCAGGCGAGACCGTCATCACGGTCGTCGGCAATCTTGTCGACGACCCCGAGCTGCGCTTCACCCCGTCCGGTGCGGCGGTCGCGAAGTTCCGTATCGCGTCCACCCCCCGCACCTTCGACCGTCAGACCAATGAGTGGAAGGACGGCGAGAGCCTGTTCCTGACCTGCTCGGTCTGGCGTCAGGCGGCGGAGAACGTCGCCGAGTCGCTCCAGCGAGGCATGCGCGTCGTCGTGCAGGGCCGGCTGAAGCAGCGGTCGTACGAGGACCGCGAGGGCGTCAAGCGCACGGTCTACGAGCTGGACGTCGAGGAAGTCGGCCCCAGCCTCAAGAACGCCACGGCCAAGGTCACCAAGACCACCGGTCGAGGCGGCCAGGGTGGCTACGGCGGCGGTGGCGGCCAGCAGGGCGGCGGCAGCTGGGGTGGAAACTCCGGTGGTGGCCAGCAGGGTGGTGGCGGTGCTCCCGCCGACGACCCGTGGGCGACCAGCGCGCCGGCCGGTGGCGGCCAGCAGCAGGGCGGCGGAGGCAGCTGGGGTGGAAACTCCAGCGGCGGCGGCTACTCGGACGAGCCCCCCTTCTAGGGCACTCCCCTCGAAGGCAGCTCGTACCCAAACTTCTTGATCACACAGGAGAAACACCATGGCGAAGCCGCCTGTGCGCAAGCCTAAGAAGAAGGTCTGCGCGTTCTGCAAGGACAAGACCGCGTACGTGGACTACAAGGACACGAACATGCTGCGGAAGTTCATTTCCGACCGCGGCAAGATCCGTGCCCGCCGCGTGACCGGCAACTGCACGCAGCACCAGCGTGACGTCGCCACGGCCGTGAAGAACAGCCGTGAGATGGCGCTGCTGCCCTACACGTCCACCGCGCGATAAGGGAAGGGTGACCGAAAAATGAAGATCATCCTGACCCACGAGGTCTCTGGCCTCGGTGCCGCCGGCGATGTCGTCGACGTCAAGGACGGTTACGCTCGCAACTACCTGGTCCCGCGTGGTTTCGCGATCCGCTGGACCAAGGGTGGCGAGAAGGACGTGGCGCAGATCCGCCGCGCCCGCAAGATCCACGAGATCGCGACCATCGAGCAGGCCAACGAGATCAAGGCCCAGCTCGAGGGCGTGAAGGTGCGTCTGGCCGTTCGCTCCGGCGACGCCGGCCGCCTCTTCGGCTCCGTGACCCCGGCCGACATCGCCACGGCGATCAAGTCCGCGGGTGGCCCCGACGTCGACAAGCGTCGCGTCGAGCTCGGTTCGCCGATCAAGACCCTGGGCTCGCACCAGGTGTCCGTGCGTCTGCACCCCGAGGTTGCCGCGAAGCTCGGCGTCGAGGTCGTCGCCGCGTAACGCTGCTCTCAGCAGTAAGGAAGGGCCGCACCCCTCGGGGTGCGGCCCTTCCGCCGTTTCACGTGAAACAGGGCGTTTCACGTGAAACATTCACCGCGTGGCGCCGGTGACGATCCAGCGTCCGGAGCGCGAGCGCAGCCAGAGCGTCAGCATCCGGACCGTCATCATCAACGTCATCGCCCACCACAGCGCGGTGAGCCCACCGCCGAGCGCGGGGACCAGGAGCGCGACCGGGGCGAAGACGGCCAGTGTGAGCAGCATGGCCCAGGCCAGATAGGGGCCGTCGCCCGCGCCCATCAGGACGCCGTCGAGGACGAAGACCACACCGGCGATCGGCTGGGAGACCGCGACGACCAGAAGAGCCGGGAGCAGGGTGTCCTGGACCGTGGTGTCGCCGGTGAAGAGTGGGATGAAGAGCGGGCGGGCGAGGATGAGGAGGGCGCCCAGGACGACTCCGGAGACCACACCCCACTGGACCATGCGGCGGCAGACCTGCCGGGCGCCGTCGGCGTCGTCGGCACCGAGGTACCGGCCGATGATGGCCTGGCCGGCGATGGCGATCGCGTCGAGTGCGAAGGCCATCAGGCTCCACAGGGACAGGATGATCTGGTGGGCGGCGACCTCGGCGTCACCCATGCGGGCCGCGACAGCGGTGGCGATCAGCAGGACCGCGCGCAGGGAGAGCGTACGGACGAGGAGCGGGGCACCTGCTTGGGCGCTGGCGCGTATGCCGGCCGCGTCCGGTCGGAGGGAGGCGCCGTGGCGCCGCGCTCCACGGACCACCACGACGAGATAGACGGCGGCCATGGCGCACTGGGCGATGACCGTGCCCCAGGCGGAGCCGGCGATGCCCAGGCCGGCGCCGTAGACGAGGGCCACGTTGAGAACCCCGTTGGCCGCGAAGCCTCCGATGGCCACGTACAGCGGTGTACGGGTGTCCTGGAGGCCGCGCAGGACCCCGGTGGCGGCCAGGACCACGAGCATGGCGGGGATGCCCAGGCTGGAGATGCGCAGATAGGTGATGGCGTACGGGGTGGCCGTGTCCGAGGCGCCGAAGAGGTCGACCAGCCATGGGGCGGCGGGCAGGGTGACGGCGACGACCGCGGCTCCCAGCAGGAGCGCCAGCCAGATTCCGTCCATGCCCTGGCGGATGGCTGCCGTGAGGTCGCCGGCTCCCAACCGGCGGGCGACAGCGGCCGTGGTCGCGTAGGCGAGAAAGACGAAGACGCTGACGGCTGTCGAGAGCAGGGCGGCCGCGATGGCGAGACCGGCGAGCTGCGGAGTGCCGAGGTGTCCGACAATGGCGCTGTCGACCATGAGGAAGAGCGGCTCGGCGACGAGCGCGCCGAAGGCCGGAACGGCGAGCGAGATGATCTCTCGGTCGTGCTGCCGACGGGCGGCCTTGGGGGTCGGGGGAGCCTGGGTCATGGGTCTCAATCTAATCTTCCACAGGTAAGCGATGCAATGGGTCAGGAGTCCTTACATTCGCTTGGTGTGGAGCTTCGGGTGTGCGCCGTTTGTTCTGATCTTGGTCCGGAGTGAAAAGTTTTTCTCCCCCACAGCCCGTGGATCGAAAAGCCGCAGGTCAGGGCGGTGTCGCGGCTGGGGTTATGAGTTTGTCCACATGGCTGTCCCCCGGTCCGTGCACAGGTTCGGCGGGGTTCTCCACAGCATCTGGTCGTTCACCCACAGGCCCTGTGGATAACCAGATTGGCTGACGGTGCCGACGGGCCTACCGTGGTCCGGCGCACGACGCGCCAGAAGCGGAGTCAAAGCCTCTTGTTTGTCCGAGCCGTGGCGTAAGAAAGAGTGGCACGGCGAGGTCCGCGGAGCGGACGGGAGGAGGTGGCTTGGTGAGCATTCCCGAGCCCTTGGACGACCCCTGGGCCGACAGCGGACCGAGTGACCGGCTTCCCGTCGCACGACCCCGTGGCGAGAGCCGTGGACGCGGCAGGGGCCGTGAGGACCAGCACGACCGCGGCAGCGACAGCGGCCCGTGGGACAGTGGTCTGTCCGGCTTCGAGCGGGTGCCCCCGCAGGATCTCGACGCCGAGCAGTCCGTCCTCGGCGGCATGCTGCTCTCCAAGGACGCCATTGCGGACGTCGTGGAGATCATCAAAGGCCATGACTTCTACAAGCCCGCCCACGAGACGGTCTACGCGGCCATCCTCGACCTGTACGCGAAGGGCGAGCCGGCCGACCCGATCACGGTCGGTGCGGAGCTCACCAAGCGGGGCGAGATCACCCGTGTCGGCGGGGCCTCCTATCTGCACACGCTCGTCCAGTCGGTGCCGACCGCGGCCAACGCGGCGTACTACGCGGAGATCGTTCACGAGCGCGCCGTGCTGCGCCGGCTCGTGGAGGCCGGCACCAAGATCACGCAGATGGGTTACGCGGCCGACGGCGACGTCGACGAGATCGTGAACTCGGCCCAGGCCGAGATCTACGCGGTCACCGAGCAGCGCACCACCGAGGACTATCTGCCCCTCGGCGACATCATGGAGGGTGCCCTCGACGAGATCGAGGCGATCGGCTCGCGCAGCGGCGAGATGACCGGTGTTCCGACCGGTTTCACGGATCTCGACCAGCTCACCAACGGTCTGCACCCGGGCCAGATGATCATCATCGCGGCCCGACCCGCCATGGGTAAGTCGACGCTCGCCCTGGACTTCGCACGAGCGTGCTCCATCAAGCACAACCTGCCCAGCGTCATCTTCTCCCTCGAAATGGGCCGCAACGAGATCGCGATGCGTCTGCTCTCGGCGGAGGCCCGGGTGGCGCTGCACCACATGCGCTCCGGCACGATGACCGATGAGGACTGGACCCGGCTGGCCCGCCGGATGCCCGACGTCTCCCAGGCCCCGCTCTACATCGACGACTCCCCGAACCTGTCGATGATGGAGATCCGCGCCAAGTGCCGTCGGCTGAAGCAGCGTGCCGGGCTCAAGCTCGTGGTGATCGACTACCTCCAGCTGATGCAGTCCGGCGCCAAGCGGTCCGAGAGCCGTCAGCAGGAAGTCTCGGACATGTCGCGAAACCTCAAGCTCCTGGCGAAGGAGCTCGAACTGCCGGTGAT
This sequence comes from Streptomyces sp. NPDC127129, assembly GCF_042671585.1. Lineage (NCBI taxonomy): Bacteria > Bacillati > Actinomycetota > Actinomycetes > Kitasatosporales > Streptomycetaceae > Streptomyces > Streptomyces sp. NPDC127129. Next base: position 114,348 of record NZ_JBHXTV010000006.1, on the reverse strand, counting down.
CGCGCTCTCGCAGCTGAACCGTGGCCCCGAACAGCGCACCGACAAGAAGCCGATGGTCTCCGACCTGCGTGAATCGGGATCGATCGAGCAGGACGCGGACATGGTCATCCTGCTCCACCGCGAGGACGCCTACGAGAAGGAGTCCCCGCGCGCGGGCGAGGCGGACATCATCGTGGGCAAGCACCGAAACGGTCCGACGGCGACGATCACGGTGGCCTTCCAGGGCCACTACTCGCGCTTCGTCGACATGGCACAGACCTGACCGAGGCTCGCTCAGCCGGCGGGGGAGCCGCTGACCTTGCCGACCGGGGTGATCTGGAGCGGGCGGCTCGGGGAGTCCGGGTTGTCGACCGGGAGCGAGCCCGCAGGCCACTTCAGGCTGATCGTCTTCGTCTCGTTCGGCGGGGTCACGAGGATCGTGGAGATGCGGACACCCGAGCCGCCGCTCGTGTTGAGCGGGAACGAGATATTGAAGGCGGCGGACTCGCCGTGCTTGAGAACACCTGCCGGAGGCTTGTCGCCGTTGCGTGCGACGGACAGGATGTCGCCCGCCGCGGTCTTCAGATCGACGCCGGCGAAGCCGCGGATCGTGCAGTCACGGCCACCGCCGTTCTTGAGCTGAACCGTGACGATGCCCTCCACCTTGTCGGTGGTGTTGTCGACAGCACTGACCTCCAGCTCGTCGCTGCGGCAGATGCCGGCAGACGTTCCGCCGGAACTCGAGCCCGACGTGGATCCGCCGGCACCGCTGCTGCTCTTGCCGTCGCCCGTGCCGCTTCCGCCGGTGGCCGTGGCCGCGTCGGTGGGGGCGGCACCGGTGCCGCTGCCCGAAGGAGCGGAGGACGCGGAACCGGCGGGCTTGGTGTCCGCGGGCTTGGCTTCCGTGGCTCCGGAGTCGCCGTTGCAGGCGGTCAGGGCGAGAGCGCTGACCAGCGTGAGGCCGGCGAGGAGCGTCTTGGTGGCGTGCGTCAGCTTCATGTGTTCCCCGTGGAGTGTGGTGGTGACAGCGGCCGGTCGGTGCGTCCGTCCGGCTCGGCAACAGAGAATCCGTTCCAGCCGAGTACGGGCAAGCGGACCTGCGGTATCAGGGACGCTGGAATGCCAGGACGGTTCTGACCTGCTGAAACGCCATGCCCTGGAACGCTGCCGTGGGACGCGTATGACGCTTCGTCGGAGTCGAACTCGCTCCCGCCACACGGGTATCCGACGCGAAATGTGGTCGACGCCCGCGCGGCCGCAGCGTTGGATCAGTGCATGACCTCACCTCTCGAAGCTCTGCTTCCCAGTACCGAACGGGCGCTGCTGCACCGTGTAGCGGTCGCCCAGTCCGAGGGCCGTACGCCCTCCTTCGTCGGGGCTGTGGCCCGCGACGGGAGGATGGTGTGGAGCGGTGCGCGCAGCTGCGTCGACGGGCACGATCCGGACGCCGACACGCAGTACCGGATCGGCTCGCTCACCAAGGTCTTCACCGCCGTGCTGGTCATGCGGCTGCGTGACGAGGGCCTCCTGGATCTGAACGACCCTCTGGAGAAGCATCTTCCGGGTACGGGCGTCGGCGAGACGACCATCGCCCAGCTCCTCGCCCACACGGGGGGTCTCGCGGCGGAGAGCCCCGCTCCGTGGTGGGAGCGGACGCCTGCGGCGGTCAGGCCGAAACTGGCCGATGTGCTCGGGGAGGAGCCCATGCTCCACCCGGTGGGGCGTCACTTCCACTACTCCAACCCCGGCTACACGCTGCTCGGTTCGCTGGTCGAAGCGGTACGTGGGGTCTCCTGGGAGGAGGCGCTCCGGGGCGAGATCCTGGAGCCGCTGGGGCTGACGCGCACGAGCGTGCAGCCGGTCGCTCCGCACGCCGGTGGCTGGGCTGTTCACCCGTGGGCCGATGTGATGCTGCCCGAACCCTCCGAGGATCTGGGGCTGATGGCGCCGGCCGGACAGCTCTGGTCGACGGCCGAGGACCTCTGTCGCTTCGCGGTGTTCCTCGCACGGGGCGACGACCGGGTGCTCGGCGCGGCCTCGGTCGAGGAGATGCGCACCCCGGCGTCGGCGCCGGGTGCCGGAGACTGGGAGGGCGGCTACGGACTCGGTGTCCAGCTGCTGCGCAAGGACGGGCGGACCCTGATCGGTCACACCGGTTCGCTGCCGGGCTTCGTCGCCTGTCTCTGGGTGTGCATCGAGGACGACGTCGCGGCGGTCACTCTCGCCAATGCCACGTCCGGGCCGCTGATGGCGTCGGTGGCGGCCGATCTCGTAAGGATCGTGGCGGAGGCCGAGCCCCGGTTCCCCGAGCCGTGGCGGCCGGTACCCGAGGCCGAGGTCGATCGGGAGCTGCTGGAGCTTGCCGGGCCCTGGTACTGGGGTACGTACGCGTTCGGGCTGCGCCTTGGCGCGGACCGCGGTGTGACCCTCGAACCGCTGAGCGGTGTCGGACGGCGGGCGACCTTCCGAGCGCTGCCGGAGGGCGGCTGGATCGGACTGAACGGCTACTACCTGGGGGAGACACTCCGCCCGGTCCGTCGTCCTGACGGCTCGGTGAGCCATCTCGATCTGGGGTCGTTCGTCTTCACCCGGGAGCCGTACGAGCAGAGTGACGCGGTCCCGGGCGGAGTGGACGAGGCCGGCTGGCGCGGACTCTGAGCGGCTGTTTCACGTGAAACAGGCCATCGAGGACCGCTAGGCGGGAGCGTGGGGGCCTTCGACGACGCGGACCAGGGGTGCCAGCTCCGGGTTCTTGGCCGCCTCGTCGAGGGCTTCGCGCAGCGCCCGGTCATTTGTGGGCCGGGCCTCGGTGAGGAGTTCCATGCCCGCCTCGGTGACGTCGGTGTAGATGCCGCGGCGGTCGGTGGCGCAGAGGTAGCGGGTCAGGAGACCTCGGTCCTCCAGGCGGGTCACGAGCCGTGTGGTGGCACTCTGGCTGAGGACGACGGCGTCGGCGACCTGCTTCATCTGGAGATGCCCGCCGGGGCCGCTGTGCTGGCGGCTGAGCACATCGAGCAGGGAGTACTCGCGGACGCTCAGGCCGTGCTGCGACTCCAGAGCGCGCTCGATGTGGGACTCGATCCTGCCGTGCAGCAACGAGAGGGCACACCAGCCCTGGGAGAGGGCGGTGAGTGCGGGGGCGGTCGCGGTCATGGTCTCTCCTCGGTCCGGAGCGGCTTCCCCCAGAGTAGACGATGTGCGCAAAAGCCCGCGTGTGCAATTACTGGTCTTATCCCGCCGCCACGGTCAGGGGTGCGAACCGACGGCTCCAGTCACCCGGAAGGTCGGGCCGGGAGCGTGTCATGACCGCGTTGAACGCGATCGGGGCGAGGCCGCACGCCTTGAGCCAGGCCAGCAGTGCCTCGTGGCGTACGTCGACGTCCGTGCGCAGGGGGCGGTCGGTGGCGGCGGCCAGGGCGGCGACGAGGGCCTGTGCGGTGGCCGTGTCCCGAGCGATCAGCGGGCCGACCACATGGGTGTCCATGTTGGGCCAGGCCGCTGCGAAGCCGGTGATCTCGCCGTTCTCCTCGGCGACGCGGAGGTGGTCCGCGAAGGCCGGCAGCCGGGTGATCATATGGGTGCGGTCCAGGCCGAAGACCTCGGCATCCAGGCGGAGCACGGTCGGGAGGTCCTCGGCCGTGGCGGCGCGGGTCGTGATCGCCGGGACCGGCTCCGTCGCCGTGAAGTGTCCGCGGAGCATCTCCGCGCGACCCGTCTGGGCGAAGCCCAGCTGCTCGTAGAGCGGCTGACCGTTCGGGGTCGCGTGCAGCGTGAGCGGGGTGTTCCCGGCCTCCGCCACCACATGTCGCATCAGGCGGATCCCCACGCCCCGGCGGGCGTACCGTTCGGCGACCAGCACCATGCCGATCGCGGAGAGCTCGGGCCCGTACGAGGTGACGATGCTCGACGCGATCAGCCCCTTGCCGTCGGGGTCGTCAATGCCGAAGCCGGTACCCGCAGTCAGCAGAAGATTCCATTTGTGCTCCTCGCGCGGCCAGCCCCGGTCCTCCGAGAGATCGGCACAGGCGGTGAGGTCTGCGGAGGTGAGGACACGGATGGGGAGCTGGTCGAGCGGGGCAAGCGACGTCGGCATGAGGCTCAGGCTCTCTGACGCGATGATCGTTCGTCCACCGCTTTACGGGAACTGGCCAGGGCCCGCAGGCGTCGGCCCCTGCGGGTCAGGCCCCAGGGCTTCAGCACCGAGATCGCGGTCATGAAGAGATATGCGGTCGTCGACACCATGGGCGCCGACACCAGGCTGGCGTCGGGCACCCCGGCAGCCGCGGCATGCTCGATCTCCGGGCGCAGGGCGAAGACGGTCGCGGCTGCGGTGGCGAGGGTGATCCAGAACTTGATCCAGACCCAGCGGTGTCGCGCCAGCCCCCAGGGAGTCCCCAGGGAGAGCACCAGCCCGCTCACCAGCGTCACCACCGCGACGGGAGCCAGCAGCCAGTCCCCGAAGACCTTCATCGCGCGGTACGAGGCGTCGGTGAGGGAGGGGTCGCCCGTCGTGTAGGCCGTGATGCCGAGCGTCAGCAGACCCACACTGAGCCCGAGCCACGCCACAGAGATGGCGACATGGACGACGAGGAGAGCCCGCCGAGCGGGGCGCTGAAGATGTTTCACGTGAAACACCGTGTCGTCCCATGCCCTCACCCCGCGTCTGACAGGAGGAGTAACCACACGTACTAGCCTCGGCGTACATGACCACTTCTCCGGGCGCGGGCAGGCTTCACCTCTTCGACCTCGACGGCACCCTCATCAGGGGCTCGGCGGCCGCGGTGGAGATCTCGCGCCAGCTCGGCGTCGACGAGGAGATCGCCGCCCTGGAGCGGAGGTTCCTGCTGGACGGGATGGCGCCCGACGAATTCGCGGTCCAGGCCCATGCCCTGTGGTCCGCTCTGACTCTGGAGCAGGTCGTGGCCGCGTTCGAAGGGGCTCCCTGGCTGGCAGGCATTCGCGAGGTCTGGGCCGACATCCACGCTCAGGGAGGGCGCTGCGCCGTCATCTCGCTCTCGCCGGACTTCTTCGTGGAGCGTCTCCTCGACTGGGGGGCCGATGCGACCCATGGCTCCCGGTGGCCGGCGGTTCCGTTCACCGCGCCCATCCACCGGCCTGGCATCCTCAACGCCGCCGCGAAGGTGAGCATCGCGCGCCGCCTCTGCGCGGAGTACGGGCTGGGCCTGGAGGACTGCGTGGCCTACGGCGACTCGATGTCCGACGCGGAGCTCTTCGCCGCCGTACCGGTCACCGTGGCGGTGAACGCCGATCACCACCTTGCGGGGCTGTCGCGCCACACCTACGCCGGGGGCGATCTGCGCGAGGCCTACGACCTGATCCGAAAGAGCGAAGCCTAGTCCGTGCAACGTGGCTAATGCCCGAGAATTCCACTTTCTGTCCGAACCGGAGGCCGAACCTGTCAAGCTGCGGCGACAAGAGCCGCATGCGTGAGGCGAGGCACACGATGGAAGAGGCCGTGCACGACGACGGCGAAGAGCCGCCCCGGATAGCTCCGGGCCCGTCTCCGGACAGACCATTTCCCGACAGACCGTCCCCCGACAGACCGTCCCCTGACGCGATCCTCATTCGCCGCACTCTGGCCGAGATCGCTCCCGTCGCCGACAAGGTGACCTCGTACTTCTACGCCTTACTCTTCGTCCGCCACCCCGAGATGCGCGCGATGTTCCCCGCGGCGATGGACACCCAGCGCGACCGCCTCCTCAAGGCGCTGCTGACGGCGGCCGAGCACATGGACGACGCCGCCGTACTCACGGAGTACCTCCAGAACCTGGGCCGTGGACACCGCAAGTACGGGACCCGGCCGACGCACTACCCGGCCGTCGGCGAGGCGCTGATCGGCGCGCTGATCCGGTACGCCACTCTGACCTGGAACAAGGAGAGCGAGGCCGCCTGGGTGCGGACGTACACGACGATCTCGCAGATCATGATCGACGCGGCGGCCGAGAACGAGCTGCACGCGCCCGCCTGGTGGCAGGCCGAGGTCGTCTCCCACGATCTGCGGACCCCGGACGTCGCGGTGATCACGCTGCGGCCCGACCAGCAGTACACCTTCCTCGCCGGCCAGTACACGACGCTGGAGACGCCGTGGTGGCCTCGCGTATGGCGGCACTACTCCTTCGCCTCGGCCCCTCGCCCCGACGGGCTGCTCACCCTCCACGTCAAGGCCGTCCCGGCCGGCTGGGTGTCGAACGCCCTGGTGCATCATGCGCGCCCCGGCGACGTCCTGCGTCTCGGCCCGCCCGCGGGGTCGATGACGGTCGACCACTCCACGGACAACGGGCTGCTGTGCCTGGGCGGCGGTACGGGGATCGCGCCCATCAAGGCGCTGGTCGAGGATGTCGCCGAGCACGGCGACCGACGCCCCGTGGAGGTGTTCTACGGCGCGCGCAGCGGACATGACCTGTACGACATCGACACGATGATGCGGCTCCAGAAGACCTACCCCTGGCTGTCCGTGCGGCCGGTCACCGAGGACCAGGCACAGCTGCCGGACGCCGTGCGCCAGTACGGCCCGTGGACCGAGTGCGAGGCCTATCTGTCGGGGCCACCCGGCATGATCCGGCGCGGGGTCGACGCCCTGCGGGGGGTCGGCATCCCCGCGGAGCGGATCCGCCACGACCTTCTGACGGAGCTGGCGTCCTAGCCCGGAGGCTCGCTCCGGGCCCAGGAACGCGCTGTTCGGTCCGGTCAGCCCAGGTCGGGGGCGTGCATCGCGCGGACGCCCTCGATGTTGCCGTCCAGGTAGTGACGCAGGGACAACGGCACGAGATGGACGGCGGCGATGCCGACCCGGCTGAAGGGCACCCGGACGATCTCGTACTCGCCGCAGGGCTCCTCCACCTCGGGCCCATGCCGCAGCGAGGGATCCATCGACTCGAGCCGGCAGACGAAGAAGTGCTGGACCTTCACCCCCGAGACACCGCCGTCGACGATGTGCTCGACGGTGTCGACGAAGCAGGGGACCACATCGGTGACCTTGGCGCCGAGCTCCTCGTGCACCTCGCGGTGCAGGGCCTCGACGACGGTGGAGTCCGAGGGCTCGACCCCGCCGCCGGGTGTCAGCCAGTAGGGATCCACCCCCGGCTTCGTGCGCTTGATGAGGATGAGGTCGTTTCCATCGAGCAGAATGGCGCGTGCGGTGCGCTTGACCACAGGACGTTCGGTCATGGGAAGAAAATGGCCCGCCACAGGTGTCCTGAAACTCACCAGTCGCCGGAGGCTCGCAGGAGCCACTCGTGCGCCCGCGCGATGTGCGGCAGCGCGAGGGTCCCGGTACGGACGACCAGGAAGTACGTCCGCAGCGGCGGCACGGGCGGATCGAGCAGCGCCACGAGGCGGCCCTGTTCCAAGGCCTCCTCGCACAGATAGCGGGGCAGGACGGCGAGGCCGGCCCCGGAGGCCGTGGATTCCAGGACGGCCCGCAGGTCGGGCGCCACGACGGTGGCGGTCGCGGCCGGCTTGGTCTCGAAGACGGCCGCCCAGTAGCGGGAGACGAACGGCAGCGACTCGTGCACCTCGACCACCGGCAGCTGCTCCAGAACCACGGCACCCCTGCGCAGGAGCAGGTCGGGCGCCAGCCGGGCGGCCCAGCGGGGGGCGGCGACCAGGACATGTTCCTCGTCGCAGAGCGGAGTGGAATGGAACAGCCCTCCGCGCGGGCGGGCGGTGGCGACGGCCAGATCGTGGTGGCCCGCGGCGAGCCCGTCGAGGATCTCCTCGGTCGTGGCGGGGAACCCGGCTCGCACGGCGAGCCCCTGGGCGACCAGCGGGGTGAGGGCGGGTAACACCCGCGCCGAGGTGAACTCGGGAGGTCCGGCGAGATGGAGGGTGCGGACGCCGTTCTCCTCGTCCAGACCGGTCTCGGCGATCTCCACGAGCGCGTCCAGATGCGGGGCGGCGCGGTGGGCGAGCTCGTCGCCGATGGTGGTGGGGGTGACCCCACGGGCCTGTCTGAGGAAGAGCGGGCGGCCCAGCTGACGTTCCAGGGTGCGGATCTGGCTGGTGACCGCGGGCTGGGAGAGGCCGAGAAGGGCCGCGGCGCGGGTGAAGGAACCGGCCCGGTGCACCGCGACGAAGGTGCGCAGTAGGGCGAGGTCCATGTCCGCCCCCTCCTGGCCGTTGTCGGCCTCGACTCATGCGGTCGGCTGACTGCGCCTCAGGACCGTCCAACTATAAATAAGTCGATAGGTCTCTGTCGCTACCGTGATTGGACACTGACGCAGAGTCAACTAGCCTTGTGCAGGCGGTTCTCCGCGCGTAAAACCCGGGGCGTTCCGAGCCATGAGGGGGGAGGCTCGGAGCGCCCCGTTCTGTGCGGGGCGCTCCGGAACCGGTCAGGCCTGCACGCGGGCACGACGCAGGCAGGCACGCGGGCATGCCTGCGGGCATCAAGCGGTGCGTCTCAGCCGGCCGTGGCCGCTTCCGCCACGTCGAGGGCGCGCAGGACGTCGGTGATCAGGTCCTCCGGGTCCTCCGCTCCGACGGAGAAGCGGATGAAACCCTCCGGCACGGCGTCGCCGCCCCACCGACCGCGCCGCTCGGCCGTCGAGCGCACACCGCCGAAGCTGGTGGCGTCGTCCACGAGCCGCAGTGCGCCGAGGAACCGCTCCGCCCGCTCCCGGTCGGCCAGGACGAAGGAGACCACGGGCCCGAAGCGCTTCATCTGCGTCGCCGCGACCGCGTGGGACGGGTCGTCCGGCAGTCCGGGATAGCGCAGCCCGGTCACCTCTGCCCGCTTGCTCAGCGCCTCCGCGAGAGCGAGCGCCGAGGTGCACTGTCGGTCGATGCGGAGCTGCAGCGTGGCCAGGGAACGGTGGGCGAGCCAGGCCTCCATGGGCCCGGGGATGGCCCCGACGATCTTGCGCCAGCGCCGGACGTCCGCCGCGAGCCCCGGGTCGAGGCAGCTGACGTGGCCGAGGAGGATGTCGCCGTGGCCGGTCATGCCCTTGGTGTCGCTGGCGACGGAGAAGTCCGCGCCCAGCTCCAGGGGCCGCTGGCCGAGGGGAGTGGCCAGGGTGTTGTCGACGGCGACCAGCGCCCCGGCCTCGTGCGCGGCCCGCGCCAGACGGCGGATGTCGCAGACGTCGAGCCCCGGGTTGGAGGGCGTCTCGATCCACAGCAGCCGCGCACCCTCCAGTACGGACAGCTGGGCGTCGCCGCCGGTGGGCGCGGTGCGGACCTCGATCCCGTACGCCCTGAGCTGCTCGTGCACCAGGGGCAGCGCCTGATAGCCGTCGTCCGGTACGACGACCGCGTCGCCGGCCTTCAGCTGGGAGAAGAGGACGGCGGAGATGGCTGCCATGCCCGAGGCGAAGACGAGCGTCTCGACACCCGGCTCCCCCGGCGCCTCCAGCTCCCCGATGGCGCGTTCCAGGTGCGTCCAGGTGGGGTTCTCGTCCCGGCCGTACGTATAGGGGCCGGTGGGGTCGCCCGGCAGGTGGAAGTGGGCGGCGAAGACCGGTCCCGGCAAGGTCGGTTCGTACTTCACCGGCTCGGGGAGTCCCGCCCGTACCGCCCGTGTCCCGTCACCGACGGCACCGAGTTCCTCGGCGCCCCCGAACGTGTCCGTGCTCATGCCGACCGATCCCCCACACTCTCGCTCACCGCGGCCAGCAGTCCCTCGCTCGCCGCCTCCACCATCTCAAGGCACTCCTCGAAGCCTTCTGTCCCCCCGTAGTACGGGTCGGGCACGTCGAGGCCGTCGGCCGCCGGGTCGTACGAGCGCAGCAGCCGCACCTTCGCCTCGTCCTCCGGGGTCGGCGCGAGCGCGCGCAGGGCCCGCTGATGTCCCTCGTCGAGGGCGATCACCAGGTCGAGGGCAGGGAACCACGAGGCGCGGAACTGGCGTGCGGTGTGTCCGGAGGCGTAGCCGTGCTCCTCCAGGACGGCGACCGTGCGCGGGTCGGCGGCGTCACCCTCGTGCCAGCCGCCGGTGCCCGCGCTGTCCACCTCGACCGCGCCCGCCAGGCCGGCCTCCTCCACGCGGGCGCGGAAGACGGACTCGGCCATCGGAGAGCGGCAGATGTTGCCGGTACAGACGAAGCAGACGCGGTAGGTCATCGTCCGCACTCAGTCCCCGTCGGGGAGGACGACGTTGAGCGCCCAGGAGACGATCGAGATGATCAGACCGCCGAGGACGGCGGTCCAGAAGCCGTCGACGTGGAAGTCCAGCCCGATGGTGTCGGCCAGCCAGGAGGTGAGCAGGAGCATCAGGGCGTTGATCACCAGAGTGATCAGGCCGAGGGTGAGGATGAACAGGGGAAGCGAGATCAGCTTGACGACCGGCTTCACCAAGAAGTTCACCAGGCCGAAAACCAGAGCGACGAGTATGAGCGTCCAGGCCTTGTCGGCGGTGCTGTTGCCGGTCAGCTCGATGTCCGGCGACAGCAGCCAGACGGCCACACCCAGGGCACCCGCGTTCGCGAGCGTCTTGACTACGAAATTCATCATGTGTCTGATCGTGGCAGACATGATCGGGCCAACGGCAGGGGCAGACGACCGATGAAAGCATTCCGACTGGACGAGCTGGAGGCGGAGCGCGCCGCCAACGACGGTGCGTACCTCCAGTTCCTGCGGGAGCGGAACATGTCCGTCGGTCTGTACGCCCTCGACGCGGGCTCACTCGACCCTCAGCAGCCGCACGGTCAGGACGAGGTGTACTTCGTCGTGAGCGGGCGGGCCGCCATCACGGTCGGGATGGAGACGACGCAGGTGGCGCGAGGCAGCGTGGTCTATGTGCCGGCGGGTGTCGCCCACAAGTTCCACCACATCACCGAGGACCTGCGGGTCATGGTGGTGTTCTCGCCGCCGGAGAGCTGAGCCGCCCGAGAGCCAGCTGAGCCGCCGGGGCGCCGGGCTCCCCTAGGGGGCGGATCAGGGGAGAGCAAGGGCTCCGAGGCCCCCGCGGGCACAGGTGTCCCGCCTAGCATCGGGAGTGTCCGGCGCAGAGTGCGCGGGACGGACACTGCGGAGATGAGGGAAGCGCGATGGCGGTACGAGAGATTGTCGCGGGGATGCCCTGGTGGGTGAAGTGGGTCGCCATACCCGTCATCGCCCTGTTCGTCTTCGGTGGTCTGATCACCAGCATCGCGACGTTCGTGATCGGTCTGCTCTTCAAGGCGCTGATCTTCGTCGCCCTCGTCGGTGGACTGATCTACGTCGTACGGAAGTTCATGTCCTCGTCGTCGTCGCGCGAGGACTGGTAGAACACGCTACCGAGCGGTAGGCGCGGGCCGCGGGTGTGTTAGCCCGGGCGAGGGACGCGGCCCGAGAATCCAGGCTCGGGCCTGAGAGCTGCCATTAGAGTGCAGATCTCTGCCGCCCCGGGGAAAGCCGGCGTAGACCTCCGCATCGTCCTGCGGTGGTCCACCCGTCCCGGGCGGGTCCGCCATGGACCCCACCGGTTCCCAGGCCGCGGCGGGCGCGGGGGCGGCCCCCGCGGGCGGGTGTACGGCACCCGTCGTCACGCCTGGGGGTGACCTTTGGCCACGGCTACGCAGTCCGCCGCTCCTACCCTGATCGGCTCGGTGCAGCGGGCGCTGAGACTACTGGAAGCCGTGGGCTCCCACGAGGACGGAGCTCCCGCCAAACAGCTCGCGCGTGAGGCAGGGCTCCCGCTGCCCACCGCGTACCACCTGCTCCGCACCCTGACGCACGAGGGCTATCTCCGCCGCGAGAAGGGTGTGTTCGTCTTCGGCGACGCGGCAGGTCGACTCGCCGGTGGCGGAGTTCTGCAGAATCGTCGCACCAAGATCGAAGATTCCCTCGCGCGCTGGCGCGACGAAATCGGGGTCCCCGTCTACTTCGCGATCTACCGCGAGGGCGAGATCGAGCTCGTCGCCGTCGCCGACACCCCGTCCGCCCCCGCCGTGGACGAATGGGCCGACTTCCGCGAGACGGGTCATGCGCATGCGATCGGTCAGTGTCTGCTCAGTCAACTGGATCTGAAATCTCGTCAAGACCACCTCGATCGCCATCCGGTGGAATCCATCACCCCGTACACGGTGCGTAACCGCCGCACCCTTTTGGATCGTTTGGGCGGTATGGGGCGAATGGAGCCCCTGGTGGAGCGTCAGGAATATGCGCTGGGCACGGTCTGCGCCGCAATCCCCATCACCGCGGGCTCCACCGCGGCCACGATGGCCATTTCCCTCCCCCTCCACCAGCAAGAACGGTTGCTGCCCGCAGTCAACCAACTACGTAACGAAATCGGAGGGCTCTTCAGCTCCTTCGCTTTCTCTATCAGTATCTGAAAAATCACTCCTTGTGATCTGCTAGTGCGTGCAGCACGATTGCGTCAAGCAGGCCATGGGGGATCATTCCTGGCCGTTTTGGTCACAGCTTTCAGCTGCTGTGTTTACACAACTGCTTCATCTACTGCGGGGTACATCATGCGAGAGTCGGTGCAGGCCGAGGTCCTGATGAGCTTCCTCGTCTCCGAGGAGCTTTCCTTCAGGATTCCGGTGGAGCTGCGTTACGAGACCCGGGATCCCTACGCGGTGCGGATGACGTTCCACCTCCCCGGAGACGCCCCGGTGACCTGGGCGTTCGGCCGGGAGCTGCTGCTCGACGGGATCAACGGACCGAGCGGTGACGGCGATGTTCACATCGCGCCCACCGAACCCGAGGCTCTCTCGGACGTCGCCATCCGGCTCCAGGTCGGCAGCGACCGCGCGCTGTTCCGCGCCAGCGCTCCGCCCCTCGTCGCGTTCCTCGACCGTACGGACAAGCTCGTTCCGCTGGGCCAGGAACGGACATTGGGCGACTTCGAGGACAATCTGGAGGCGGCGCTCGGCCGGATCCTCGCGGAGGAGAACGCCGGCTGAACCGGCGCACTCACTTGGCGCGACGGCGGCGGCCACCTCTGGCCGCGGGCTTCCCCACGCCACCCGGCCGGTCGGCCGAGACCACCAGGGCAGCGAGAGCCGTGGTGAGCGGCACCGAGGCGACCAGCCCGATCGATCCCACCAGCGTGCGGACGATCTCCTCCGCGACCAGTTCGCTGTTGGCCACGGCCCCCACGCTGCTCTGAGCGATGGAGAAGAGCAGCAGCAGGGGCAGGGCCGCACCGGCGTACGCCAGCACCAGTGTGTTCACCACGGACGCGATGTGATCGCGGCCGATCCGGATCCCGGCCCGGTACAGTGCCCGCGGCCCCATACGGGGATCGGCCTGGTGCAGCTCCCACACGGACGAGGTCTGTGTCACCGTCACGTCGTCGAGCACACCGAGCGAACCGATGATGATGCCCGCCAGCAGCAGACCCGACATGTCGATCTCCGGGTAGAGACCGTGGATCAGCCCGGTGTTGTCGTCGGTGTTCCCCGACAGCGACGCCCAGCTGATGAAGTACGAGCCGAGCAGCCCGATCAGCAGCAGTGAGATCAGCGTCCCGAGCACCGCGACCGACGTGCGGGCGGAGAGTCCGTGGCACATGTAGAGGGCGATCAGCATGATCGCGCTCGACCCGACCACCGCCACCACCAGCGGATTCGACCCCTGCAGAATCGCCGGCAGGATGAAGAAGGTCAGCACCATGAAGCTGATCGCCAGCGCGATCAGTGCCATCACGCCGCGCATCCGTCCGACGAGCACCACGGCGAGGGCGAAGATCCCGGCGAGGACGGCCAGCGGAATCTTGCGGTCGACGTCCGTCACCGAATACTGCAGATCGCGTGGGGCGTCGGGCGCGTACGCCACCACCACGCCCTGCCCCTCGTCCAGTTGACGCGGTGCGTCCGGCTGCACGATCTCGGTGAAGGTACGGCCCTTGTCCGGACCGCTGGTGACCTCGATCGTCGCCTTCTCGCACTGCCCCTGCTGCGCGTTGAGCGCCTCACGCCCCTGGGGCGTCGAGACGTCCCCGGTCGGCGGCACCTGACCGGCGTTCACGTCCTGGCAGTCGACCTGCTCGACCGAGGTGACCTTGCCCTGGTAGGTCTGCCGGTCGAAGCCGACGCCGGTGCGTTCGTGCTCCGGGGCCCCGCCGGGCCACAGGACGACGAGCCCGACCACGACGGCCGTGGCGAACGGGATCAGGACGGCGGCGATGATTCTGCGCAGATGCCGGGAGACGGGCGCGGCCGGTCCGTGGCTGTGGGTGTGGCCGTGCCCGTGACCGACGTCACCGGGTCCGTGACCGACGTCGCCGTGTCCGTCGTGGCCGTCGGGTTCCGGGGTCTGCTGCGAGGAAGTCACCGACCGATCATCGCAAGAACGGCGGGGGCCCACTGTTCAGCATGGCCGGGTTGACGCTAGCGTGGTGCCACCTTTGCACACGCGGGAGCTCGGAGCACCGGGCTGAGAGGGCGCTGATCACCGTACGCGCGTACCGATGTACGTACGGGAGGAGGCTGCGCCGACCGCCGAACCTGTTACCGGGTAATGCCGGCGTAGGGAGATCGGTCTCATGACCATTCAGGATGCACGCACGCCTGCCACCAGCCAGAACGAGGCTCAGGACGAGCGCAAGCCGGGCTGGCACAAGGGATACGTCGAGGGCTCGCGCCCCGACCTCCGGGTGCCCGTCCGACAGGTGCACCTCACCAACGGCAAGGACGTGACGCTGTACGACACGTCCGGTCCGTACACCGACCCCACCATCGACACCGACGTACGGCGCGGCCTCCCGCCGCTGCGCGAGAACTGGATCATCGCGCGGGGCGACACGGAGGAGTACGCGGGCCGCCCGGTCCGCCCCGAGGACGACGGCATCAAGCACACCTCGCCGCGCGGTGGCCTGAAGAACCTCGACGCGGTCTTCCCCGGCCGCCCGCGCCAGCCCCGCCGGGGCCGAGACGGCCAGGCGGTGACCCAGCTCGCGTACGCCCGCCGGGGCGAGATCACCCCGGAGATGGAGTACGTCGCGATCCGCGAGAACGTCTCCCCCGAGGTCGTACGGGAGGAGATCGCGGCAGGTCGGGCCGTCCTTCCGGCCAACGTCAATCACCCGGAGATCGAGCCGATGATCATCGGCAAGCGGTTCCTGGTGAAGGTCAACGCCAACATCGGCAACTCCGCCGTCACCTCCTCCATCGAGGAGGAGGTGGAGAAGATGACCTGGGCGACCAAGTGGGGCGCGGACACGGTCATGGACCTCTCCACCGGCCGCAACATCCACACCACGCGCGAGTGGGTGCTGCGCAACTCTCCCGTGCCGATCGGCACCGTGCCGCTCTACCAGGCCCTGGAGAAGGTCGACGGGAAGGCCGAGGAGCTGACCTGGGAGATCTACAAGGACACGGTCATCGAGCAGGCCGAGCAGGGCGTCGACTACATGACGGTCCACGCCGGCGTGCTGCTGCCGTACGTGCCGCTGACGGCCCGTCGCAAGACCGGCATCGTCTCGCGCGGCGGCTCGATCATGGCCGCCTGGTGCC
Source organism: Streptomyces sp. NPDC127129 (assembly GCF_042671585.1). NCBI lineage: Bacteria > Bacillati > Actinomycetota > Actinomycetes > Kitasatosporales > Streptomycetaceae > Streptomyces > Streptomyces sp. NPDC127129. Next base: position 98,971 of record NZ_JBHXTV010000006.1, on the reverse strand, counting down.
TCGCGCACCACAAGGAGAACTTCCTCTACACGAACTTCGAGGAGCTCTGCGAGATCCTGGCGACGTACGACGTCACGTACTCGCTGGGCGACGGCCTGCGGCCCGGCTCGATCGCCGACGCCAACGACGAGGCGCAGTTCGCCGAGCTGCGCACGCTCGGTGAGCTGAACACGATCGCCAAGCGCCACAACGTGCAGACGATGATCGAGGGCCCGGGCCACGTCCCGATGCACAAGATCAAGGAGAACATCGACCTCCAGCAGGAGATCTGCGAGGAGGCGCCGTTCTACACGCTCGGCCCGCTCACCACGGACGTCGCCCCGGCGTACGACCACATCACCTCGGGCATCGGCGCCGCGATGATCGCCTGGTGGGGCACGGCGATGCTCTGCTACGTCACGCCCAAGGAGCACCTGGGCCTGCCCAACCGCGACGACGTGAAGACCGGTGTCATCACGTACAAGATCGCGGCGCACGCGGCCGACCTGGCCAAGGGGCACCCGGGGGCGCAGGAGTGGGACGACGCGCTGTCGGACGCGCGGTTCGAGTTCCGCTGGGAGGACCAGTTCAACCTGGCGCTCGACCCGGACACGGCCCGCGAGTTCCACGACGAGACGCTGCCGGCGGAGCCCGCGAAGACCGCGCACTTCTGCTCGATGTGCGGTCCGAAGTTCTGCTCGATGAAGATCTCGCAGGACATCCGCAGGGAGCACGGCGGCGACCTCAAGTCGGACGAGATCGCGGCCGGCATGGAGGAGAAGTCCAAGGAGTTCGCGGCCGCGGGCAACCGGGTGTACCTGCCGCTGGCTGAGTAGTCGCGCCCTTCCGTACGTACGTCATGGCGGGTCGCATGAAGCGGCGGGGGCGGACCGCATGGTCGGGGGGCCGTGTGGCTCGCGCCCGCCGCGGCGTCTCCGGCGCCGCGGTCCCGCACCCGCCCGGGCAGGTCTGCTCCGGTCCGGTCTCCTCGGACCAGGTCTGCTCCGGTCCGTCTGCTCTGGGCAGGTCTGCTCCGCCGTCTACTCCGGGCCGTGGTCCGGAGGGCCGAAGTCCGGGCTGGAGAAGTCGGGGCTGCTGAACCTCGGGCGGGTGCCCGAGGAACCCTCGTTCGGGCTGGTGAAGTCCGGGCCGCTGTAACCGATCTTCGGTATGCGATCGGCGCGGGGCGGTGCGACGGGCGGCGCCGCCGGGAGGGGGTCCGGGGCGGCCAGGGCGTCGCGCAGGAACGGCACGATGCCCCGGTCCACCAGCGCGCGGCGCCAGGCCTCGCGGGCGCGGGACAGTTCGTCGTCCGCCTCGGCGGGCGGCGGATCGCTCGCGGCCACCTGCGTGGAACGGTTGCCCAGCGCCGTGAGCAGTAGCCCGACCGCGGCGCAGAAGAGGCCGGCGGCGGCGACGGCGCCGAAGAACCATCCCGCGGTCAGCAGCGTGTCGGCGAACGCGAGCGTGGGGGCCAGCACCTTCAGTACGGCGCCGAACAGCAGGAATATCACCGCTGCCGTGCCGGCGAGGACCGGGGCGAGGACCGTCACGATCGCGACAATGCCGGCGCCCGGTCCGGCGCCCGGCCCCTCGCCCTCTGCCGCCAGGACGGCGTTCATCACGCTCGAACCGCTCGGTGAGCGGCTCTCTTCGCGGACCTTCACGAAGTGGTCGTACTCGACCGCCGCCGCGGCGGTGATCAGCGCCGTCGCGTTCAGTGCCATCGTGCGCAGCTGTTCGGCCGTGAGCCGCTTTCCGGTCTCGGCGAGATCCGGATGGTCGTGCGCGTTGCGCAGTGCGTCGTCGAGGAGTCGCACGTACTCGGCACGATCCTCGGTCAGCAGGTGCGGAGCCACGTTCATGTGCATCCCCCGATGCTCCGTAGGGCCTTGCCGGCCGTGAGGAACGGCCGGTTGGGCGGAAACGGAGGAGAGCCTGCTACGGATGAGCCGATGGTATTGCGGTTATGGCACAGGGTGACAGGGGGTTTCCCGAAATCGACTTCCCCGGATGCGGAGGGTTATGCCTCAGCCATGCAGGGGGAGTTGGACGACCAGCAGCTTTCCGGCCATGGTCACTCCGCCGTCCATGGCGATCGCGAGACCGTCCGCGTACACGTGCGGACCGTCGACGACCGGGTCCGAAGCGGCCTCGCCGTCCTCCGTGCCGACCTGGCCCAGGAGGTACGGGATGGGGCTGTGACCGTGCACGACACGGCCGCCGCCGTAGGTGGCGAGCAGCTCCTGGACGGCCTGGGGGCCGGCGTCGTCGCGGAAGGCGAAGCGCTTGGTGAACTTGCGGAACAGGTCCCAGACCTCGTCCGCGTCGTTCCGGTTGATGATCTCGTGGACGGTCTCGTTGACGTCCTCGATGGTGGAGCCGTAGTCGAGGTAGGCGGTGGTGTCGGAGTGCATCAGCAGGTGCCCGTCCTCCTCCACCACGGCGTCGAGCCGGGACATCCACTGGAGGTGGACGTCCTGGAGGCGGTCCATGTCGTGCTTCTGGCCGCCGTTGAGCAGCCAGGCCGCCTGGAAGGTGGCGGTGCCCGCGCCGGAGTTGACGGGGGTGTCCCCGAAGCGCTTGGCGCCGATGAGGAGCAGCTCGTGGTTGCCCATCAGGGCCTTGCAGTAGCCACCGGCGGCCGCGGCCTCCGCGGAGAGCCGCATGACGAGGTCGATGACCCCGATGCCGTCGGGGCCGCGGTCGGTGAAGTCGCCGAGGAACCAGAGGCGGGCGTTGCCCGCGGCCCAGGCGCCGTTCTCGTCGATCAGGCGCCGCTCGCGCAGGGCGTCGACGAGCTCGTCGAGGTATCCGTGGACGTCGCCGACCACCCAGAGGGGGCCGGGGCCTTCGCCGGCCGGGGCGGGCGCGGGGGCCGCTGCCGGGTCCACGTGGACCTGGACGGTGTCCCCGCGGTTGATCACCGGGAGGTCGCGCTCCGTGGGGGTGTAGCCCTCGGGGAGCTGGTCGTCCGGGAAGGCGTTCCCGGGGTGGCCCGGAGTTGCGGCGGCGGGGGTGACCAGGGTGGTCAGGGCGGAGAGCGCGGGGGAGGGCCGGCCGAGGAGGAGCGTGGGGTCGGCGACGGTGACGCGCGCGGGGGGTGCCGGCTCGGACGGTGCGACCGCATCGATCGGCTCGACGTACTCGATCGGCCTGAGGTGCTCGACCGGCTCGACGTGCTCGACCGACCTGAGGTGCTCGACAGGCTCGACGACCTCGACGCGCTTCGCGAACTCGACCCGTTCGAAGGAGGCCCCGTGCGCGACGGGTTCACCGTGCGGGCCCGTTTCGAGGGGTGCGCCGTGCGCGACGGGAGCGACGGGTTCGCCGGGCGCACCCGGGTCGACCGGTGCGCCGGGCTCGTACGGCACGACGGGGTGTCCGGCCGGCGGCTCCGGGGCCTGGCCCTGCACGGGCACCCGGGCGTACGGCGGTACGCGGAAATCACGCAATGTCGCCGTGCGCACCACGGGTTCCTGCCCGGCCCCCTGAGTCATCGACCCCTCCACCACCGTCGCGATGCCCTGCACATCGCGGACCGACCTGGTCGGGGTGGTCCGCGGTGTCGTGCGCCCATCATAGGAATGAGGGTCCGCCTGTGTGACGCACCAGGGGTGGTGAATCCGGGTCCACTCCGGGTTCACCGGTTGTTTCGCCCGAATTGAGAAGGTCCAGTCCAGGGTTGGGGCAGGGCCGAGGCCTGGTTTGTGTCCGGCTCCGGGTCCGTACCCCCTCCGTACCCGGCTCCCACCCGACCCGACATGGGCCGGGTTTCGGCGCGTACGTGTTCGTCGTCAGTCCTTCGAGGGTGACCGGGGCGGACTCACCGTCGTCCGCGGAGAACGCCTCTGGGAGGACGTCCGCACGATGAGTTCGGTCGGTATCACCTGCTCGACGGGTCCGTCGGTGTCGATCCCCTCGATGGCGTCGATGAGGAGCTGGACGACGGCCGTGCCGATCCGGCGCGGTTTGAGCGAAAGGGTCGTGATGGGCGGTTCGGTGGTGGCGTAGACGGTCGATTCGCTGCAGCAGACCAGCAGCAGATCGTCCGGCACGCGCAGTCCGTAGCGGCGGGCCGCCGCCAGGAGATCGGTTCCGTTCGGGTCGAAGAGTCCGTAGACGGCGTCGGGACGGTCGGGGCGGGCGAGCAGCCGGTCGGCCGCGACGGCGCCCGCGCACGGGTCGTGCGCCGGGTAGGCCTCGTAGACGGGGTCCTGTCCGACCCGCTCGCACCAGTTGAGGTACGCGGTGGTGGACAGGCGGGTGTACGTGTCGGTGGTGGTTCCGGTGAGAAGGCCGATCCGGCGGGCGCCGGCGGCGGCGAGATGGTCGAGGAGGTCGAGGACGGCGGCTTCGTGGTCGTTGTCGACCCAGGCGGTCACCGGGAGCGTGCCGGCGGGGCGTCCGTCGGAGACGACGGGCAGGCCCTGGCGGACGAGCTCGGTGACCACCGGGTCGTGGTCGGAGGGGTCGATGACGACGGTGCCGTCGAGGGCGACGTTCGACCAGACGTCATGGCGGGAGGTTGCGGGCAGGATGACCAGGGCATAGCCACGGGCGAGCGCGGCCGAAGTGGCGGCTCTGGCCATCTCCGCGAAGTACGCGAATTCGGTGAAGGTGAAAGGTTCATCCCCGTATGTCGTCACGGTCAGGCCGATGAGGCCGGACTTGCCGGTACGGAGCGTGCGGGCCGCCGCGGATGGGCGATAGCCCAGCCGGTCTGCGACCTCGCGGACGTGACGGCGGGTGGCGTCCGGGAGCCGGCCCTTGCCGTTGAGCGCGTCGGAGACAGTCGTGATGGAGACCCCGGCGGCGGCGGCCACATCCCGGATGCCCGCTCGCCCCTGCCGGCTTCCCCGGGTCTGTGCCCGGCTCACCTGGTGCTTCCCTGCTGCTGTCATGGCGAGCCGATAGTAGGGCGAGGCCGGGTGGTTGGGACGCCCGCATATTCACCCATTGACAGGCACGTTTTTGCATGATCAAGAACTGCCAATTGCCTTGGAAGTCAAGTGAGTTAAGGCCTCTTGGGTGTGATCTACGGTTGTCGACCCGCATGGGCCTGCCAAGGAGGTCATGTCTCGAAGAGGTCTCAACTCACCTCTACGGGGGATGCGCGCCACGGCGCCCGCCACCGGCGCGCGCCACCCGTTCCCGCGCTCCCCCACTCGTCCACAGGTTCCCCACTCCGTTGTCCACAGCCCATTCGCAGCGGAGGCGAATCCTCATAAGGTGAGGAGTATTGGTGGTACGGACGGTCGAGGAGGACCACAGTGAGCGCAGTGAGCGAGACCGGCGGAACCGGCGCGGCCGGCGGGACGGACGCGGGCGGCCCCAGGCTGCGTGCCGTGCTGGACGGCATCCCCACCTACAAGCCGGGCAAGCCCGCCGCCGCGGGCGGTGCGGTCGCCTTCAAGCTGTCCTCCAACGAGAACCCGTATCCGCCCCTGCCGGGTGTGATGGAGAGCGCGCTGTCCGCGGCCGCCGCCTTCAACCGCTACCCCGACATGGCCTGCACGGGCCTGATGAACGAGCTCGCCGACCGCTTCGGGGTCCCGGTCTCGCACCTGGCCACCGGTACGGGCTCGGTCGGCGTGGCCCAGTCGCTGCTGCAGGCGACCTCGGGCCCGGGTGACGAGGTCATCTACGCCTGGCGGTCCTTCGAGGCGTACCCGATCATCACGCAGATCAGCGGGGCCACCTCCGTGCAGGTGCCGCTGACCGACGGCGAGGTGCACGACCTCGACGCGATGGCCGAGGCGATCACCGACCGGACGCGGCTGATCTTCGTCTGCAATCCGAACAACCCCACGGGTACGGCGGTGCGCCGCGCCGAGCTGGAGCGCTTCCTGGACCGGGTGCCCTCCGACGTCCTGGTGGTGATCGACGAGGCGTACCGCGAGTTCGTCCGTGACGCCGACATCCCGGACGGCATCGAGCTGTACCGCGACCGGCCGAACGTCGCCGTGCTGCGGACGTTCTCCAAGGCGTACGGCCTGGCCGGGCTCCGGGTCGGTTTCGCGATCGCCCATGAGCCGGTGGCGGCGGCGCTGCGCAAGACGGCGGTGCCGTTCGGAGTGAGTCAGCTGGCGCAGGACGCGGCGGTGGCCTCGCTGCAGGCCGAGGACGAACTGCTCGGGCGGGTCGGCTCGTTGGTGGGCGAGCGCGAGCGGGTCCACGCGGGGCTCGTGGCCCAGGGCTGGACGGTTCCGGACACTCAGGCGAACTTCGTCTGGCTCCGGCTCGGTGAGCGGACGCTGGAGTTCGCGGCGGAGTGCGAGCGGCACGGCGTGGTGGTGCGGCCGTTCGCGGGCGAGGGCGTGCGCGTCACGATCGGTGAGTGCGAGGCCAACGACCTGTTCCTGAAGACGGCGGAGGGCTTCCGCAACGGGGGCTGATCAGGGCGCCGGGGAGGTCAGACCTCCACGCGCTCGACGCGGATCGGGTCACCGTCCCTGACGGTGGCCAGGACGCGCGCGTCGCCGTCCAGCGAGCCCAGCACGTTGCAGGGGCTCGCGAGCCGGCATTCGGAGCCCCGGGATATCGGGGTGGGGCCGTAGGGGAGTGCGAGGGCGTCGCCCTCGGTCCAGAAGGCGACCGTGCCCGGCTCCACCACCTGCCGCGCGCCGGACTCCACGGCGGTGGACACCGGAGTGTCGAAGTACACCTCCTCGCCCCAGGTCCGGGCGGTGGAGGAGATCGGCAGAGCCCCCAGGAGCGCCTTGCTCGTGGGGGTTTCGTCGAGGGTCGCCGTGGTGTGCCCGGCCGGCCAGGAGATACGGATCTGAAGGGTCATGGCCAGGATTCAACAATATGTTGAAGGTCCTGGGAAGGGGTGACCTTCGGTAGGGGGACCCCCGGTCTTACGTACGGATTTCGTATGAGCCATAATGCTTGTGAATGTGAACGCGTTCACAAGCGTGTCCCGTTCATCCCTGGATTGGTGGGATTAAAGGGGCAAACTGCCGATCTGAGCACGGCAAGGTAAGGAGAGACGACGTGGACCTAGCTCTGGCGCCGGAGACGTTGGCGCGATGGCAGTTCGGCATCACCACCGTCTACCACTTTCTCTTCGTCCCCCTGACGATCTCCCTCGCCGCCCTCACCGCCGGTCTCCAGACCGCATGGGTGCGCACGGGGAACGAGAAGTACCTCAAGGCGACGAAGTTCTGGGGCAAGCTGTTCCTGATCAACATCGCCATGGGGGTCGTGACCGGCATCGTGCAGGAGTTCCAGTTCGGCATGAACTGGTCCGACTACTCGCGCTTCGTCGGCGATGTCTTCGGGGCGCCGCTGGCCTTCGAGGCGCTGATCGCCTTCTTCTTCGAGTCCACGTTCATCGGCCTGTGGATCTTCGGCTGGGACAAGCTGCCGAAGAAGATCCACCTGGCCTGTATGTGGATGGTGTCGATCGGCACGATTCTCTCGGCGTACTTCATTCTGGCGGCGAACTCCTGGATGCAGCACCCGGTCGGCTACCGGATCAACGAGGAGCGCGGCCGGGCCGAGCTCACCGACTTCTGGCTGGTGCTGACCCAGAACACCGCGCTCACGCAGTTCTTCCACACCATGACGGCCGCCTTCCTGGTCGGAGGCGCGTTCATGGTGGGCATCTCCGCCTTCCACCTGGCACGCAAGAAGCACGTGCCGGTGATGCGGACCTCGCTGCGGCTCGGCCTGATCACCCTGATCATCGCCGGACTCGGCACCGCCATCAGCGGCGACCTGCTCGGCAAGGTCATGTTCAAGCAGCAGCCGATGAAGATGGCCGCGGCCGAGGCGCTCTGGGACGGCGAAGCGCCCGCGCCGTTCTCGATCTTCGCGTACGGCGATGTCGACAAGGGCCACAACAAGGTGGCCATAGAGATCCCGGGACTGCTGTCCTTCCTGGCCAACGACGACTTCAGCTCGTACGTCCCGGGCATCAACGACATCAACAAGGCCGAGCAGGAGAAGTTCGGGCCCGGCGACTACCGGCCCAACATCCCCGTCGCGTACTGGGGCTTCCGCTGGATGATCGGCTTCGGCATGGCCTCGCTGACCATCGGCATGGTGGGTCTCTGGCTGACCCGGAAGAAGTTCATGCTGGCGCCGGGGATGCGGACCGGCGAGGACGAGGTGCCGAATCTGGTCCTGTTCAAGCGGAAGGCGCTCAGCCCCCGCCTGGGCAGGTGGTACTGGATCATCGCCCTCTGGACCATGGCGTTCCCGCTGATCGCCAACTCCTGGGGCTGGATCTTCACCGAGATGGGACGCCAGCCGTGGGTCGTCTACGGCGTGCTGCGCACCAGGGACGCGGTCTCCCCCGGCACCTCCCAGGGTGAGGTCCTCACCTCCATGATCGTCTTCACGCTGCTCTACGCGGTGCTCGCCGTGATCGAGGTCAAGCTGCTGGTGAAGTACGTCAAGGCCGGACCGCCCGAGCTCAGCGAGTCCGACCTCAACCCGCCCACCAAGATCGGCGGGGACGACCGCGACCCCGACCGGCCCATGGCCTTCTCGTACTGAGGCTCAGGAGATCGAGGCATGGAACTCCACAACGTCTGGTTCGTACTCATCGCCGTCCTCTGGATCGGCTACTTCTTCCTGGAGGGCTTCGACTTCGGGGTCGGCGTCCTGACCAAGCTGCTCGCCCGTGGCCGCACCGAGAAGCGGGTTCTGATCAACACCATCGGTCCCGTCTGGGACGGCAACGAGGTGTGGCTGCTCACGGCCGGCGGCGCGACCTTCGCGGCGTTCCCCGAGTGGTACGCGACGCTCTTCTCCGGTTTCTACCTGCCGCTGCTGATCATCCTGGTCTGTCTGATCATCCGCGGCGTCGCCTTCGAGTACCGCGTGAAGCGGCCCGAGGAGAAGTGGCAGCGCAACTGGGAGGAGGCCATCTTCTGGACCTCCTTGATCCCCGCCGTGCTGTGGGGTGTCGCCTTCGGGAACATCGTGCGGGGCGTGAAGATCGACAGCGAGATGGAGTACGTCGGCACTTTCGGGGACCTGCTCAACCCGTACGCGCTCCTCGGTGGCCTGGTCACTCTCGCCCTCTTCACCTTCCACGGGACGGTCTTCGCCGCCCTCAAGACGGTGGGGGACATCCGGGCCCGTGCCCGGGCGCTCGCACTGAAGCTGGGTCTCCTCACGGCCGTCCTCGCGCTGGGCTTCCTGGTCTGGACGCAGGCGGACAAGGGCGACAGCTGGAGCCTGGGCGCCATGCTCGTCGCCGTGGTGTCGCTGGTCGGCGCCATCGGAGCGATCAAGGTGGGGCGTGAGGGCTGGTCGTTCGCACTGTCGGGTGTCACGATCGCCGCGGCGGTGGCGATGCTCTTCTTCACGCTCTTCCCGAACGTCATGCCGTCTTCGCTCAACCCCGAGTGGAGCCTCACCGTGACGAACGCTTCGTCGAGCCCGTACACCCTGAAGATCATGACCTGGTGCGCCGCGATCGCCACTCCGCTGGTGATGCTCTACCAGGGCTGGACGTACTGGGTGTTCCGCAAGCGCATCGGTACGCAGCACATCGCCGGCGACGCCGCTCACTAGGGGGAGATGTTTCACGTGAAACCGATCGATCCGCGCCTCCTCCGGTACGCCAGGGCCACCCGCTTCTTCCTCGGAGCGGTCGTGGTGCTCGGCCTGGCCGGGGCGGCGTTGGTCGTCGCCCAGGCGATGCTCATCGCCGACGTGGTCGTGGGCGCCTTCCAGAAGGGCCTGTCGGTTTCCGATCTGACCACGCCCCTGTTCCTGCTCGCCGGTGTCGCGGCGGGGCGGGGGCTGGTCTCCTGGCTGACCGAGCTGGCCGCCCACCGGGCGAGTGCCGCGGTCAAGTCCGAACTGCGGGGGCGGCTGCTCGACCGGGCGGCGGCACTCGGGCCGGGGTGGCTCAGCGGCCAGAAGGCCGGTTCGCTGGCCGCTCTTGCCACCCGCGGAGTGGACGCGCTCGACGACTACTTCGCGCGCTATCTGCCGCAGCTGGGGCTCGCGGTGGTGGTGCCGGTGGCGGTCCTGGCCAGGATCGTCACCGAGGACTGGGTCTCGGCCGCGGTGATCGTCGTGACCCTGCCGCTGATCCCGCTCTTCATGATCCTCATCGGCTGGTACACCCAGGCTCGGATGGACCGTCAGTGGAAGCTGCTGTCCCGGCTCTCGGGGCACTTCCTCGACGTGGTGGCCGGGCTGCCGACGCTCAAGGTGTTCGGACGGGCCAAGGCTCAGGCCGATTCGATCCGCGCCATCACGTCGGAGTACCGGCGGGCGACGATGAAGACGCTGCACATCGCCTTCCTCTCCTCCTTCGCCCTGGAGCTGCTCTCGACGCTCTCGGTGGCGCTGGTCGCGGTCGGGATCGGCATGCGGCTGGTCCATGGCGACCTCGACCTGTACACGGGTCTGGTCATCCTCATCCTGGCGCCCGAGGCCTATCTGCCGATCCGGCAGGTCGGGGCGCAGTACCACGCGGCGGCGGAGGGGCTGGCGGCCGCGGAGGAGATCTTCGAGGTCCTGGAGAGCCCGGCGCCCGAGAACGGCATGGGCACGGTGCCTCTGTCGACCCGTATCGAGCTCACCGATGTGACCGTCCGTCACGCGGGCCGGTCCGCACCCTCGTTGGATGCGGCTTCGCTCGTCGTCGAGCCCGGTGAGACCGTCGCTCTCGTGGGGCCGAGCGGGGTCGGCAAGTCCACGCTCCTCGACGTGGTGCTGGGGTTCGCCACACCGGAGGAGGGCGGCTCGGTCCGCGTCGGGGGCGCCGAACTCGGCACGCTCGGCAGGGAGGAGTGGCGGTCGCGGATCGCCTGGGTGCCGCAGCGGCCCTATCTGTTCGCGGGGACCATCGCCGAGAACGTCCGTCTGGCCCGCCCCGACGCCTCCGACGAGGCGGTACGGGAGGCCCTGCGGGACGCCGGCGCGGACGGGTTCGTCCGGTCCCTCCCGTCCGGCGCCGACACGATGCTCGGCGAGGACGGCGCGGGTCTCTCGGCGGGACAGCGCCAGCGTCTCGCCCTGGCCCGCGCGTTCCTGGCGGACCGGCCCGTGCTGCTGCTGGACGAGCCCACGGCAGCGCTGGACGGCGAGACCGAGGCGGCCGTGGTCGAGGCGGTCCGCCGCCTCGCCGTCGGCCGTACCGTCCTCCTGGTCGTCCACAGGCCGGCACTGCTCGCGGTCGCGGACCGCGTGGTGGAACTCGCGCCGGCGAGCGCCCCTGACGAGCGGCCCGCCAGGCCCCTGGACCGCTCGTCCTGGCCCTCCGCCGTGCCCGCGCAGGCGCCCGCGCAGGCCGCGACGGAACCGGCCGCGGCCGCCGAGGCCGGGGCAGTGGCGGCGGCGGACACCGCGGATACCGCGGACACGGGAGAGCGGCGATCGGTCTTCGGGCGCGTCCGCGCCATGGCCGGGGAGCTGCGGGGGCGGATGGGCCTCGCCCTGCTGCTCGCGAGCCTGGCGCTCGGATCCGCCGTAGGACTCATGGCGGTCTCCGGGTGGCTCATCTCCCGGGCCTCCGAACAGCCCCCGGTGCTCTATCTGATGGTCGCCGTCACGGCCACGCGGGCGTTCGGCATCGGCCGGGCCGTGTTCCGGTACGCCGAGCGGATCGTGTCCCACGACGCGGTGCTGCGGATGCTCGCCGAACTCCGGGTCACCGTCTACCGGCGCCTGGAGCGCATCGCCCCCGCCGGGCTGCGCCGCACCCGTCGTGGCGACCTGCTCTCCCGGCTCGTCCAGGACGTCGACGCGCTCCAGGACTACTGGCTGCGCTGGCTGCTGCCCGCGGGCGCCGCGCTCGTGGTGGGGGCCGGCTCCGCGGGGTTCACCGCCTGGCTGCTCCCCGAGGCCGGGGCCGTGCTCGCCCTCGGCCTCCTCGCTGCGGGTGTCGCGGTGCCGCTGCTGAGCGGGCTGCTGGCCCGCCGCGCCGAGCGACAGCTCGCGCCCGCACGCGGCGCTCTCACCGTCACCGTCGTCGATCTGCTGCGCGGCTGTGCCGAACTGACGGTGGCCGGGGCGCTGAAGGACCGTACGGAACGGGCCGGAGCGGCCGACCGTACGCTCACCGCCATCGCCCGCCGGCAGGCGGCCGCCACCGCCCTCGGGGCCGGGCTCTGCGCGCTCGTCTGCGGTCTGACCGTCGCCGCGGCCGCGTTCGTCGGCGTCCAGGCCGTCCATGACGGCCGTCTGGACGGCGTGGCGCTGGCCGTCGTCGTCCTGACCCCGCTCGCCGCCTTCGAGGCCGTCACCGGCCTCCCCCTCGCCGTCCAGTACCGCCAGCGGGTCAAGCGCAGCGCCGAGCGCGTGTACGAGGTCCTCGACGCTCCCGTACCCGTGCACGAGCCCGTGCGGCCCGCCACACCGCCGCCGAGCGCCTTCCCGCTGGAGGTCGTCGGCCTCTCGGCACGGTACGCGGGGCAGGAGCGGGCGGCGCTCGGCGACTTCGCGCTCACCCTGGAGGCCGGGCGGCGGGTCGCCGTCGTCGGCGCCTCGGGTTCCGGCAAGACCACGCTCGCCCAGGTGCTGCTCCGGTTCCTGGACGCCGACACCGGCTCGTACCGGATCGGCGGGGTGGAGGCGGCCGAGCTCGACGGCGACGACGTCCGGCGTCTCGTCGGTCTCTGCGCCCAGGACGCCCACATCTTCGACAGCACCCTCCGCGAGAACCTCCGCCTGGCGCGGACCGGCGCGAGCGACGGCGAACTGCGTGCGGCACTGGACCGAGCCCGCCTCCTCGACTGGGTGGACGAGCTGCCCGAGGGGCTCGACACCCTGGTCGGCGAGCACGGTTCGCGGCTCTCGGGCGGTCAGCGGCAGCGCCTCGCGCTCGCCCGGGCCCTCCTCGCCGACTTCCCGGTCCTCGTCCTGGACGAGCCTGCGGAGCATCTGGACCTCGCCACGGCGGACGCCCTCACCGACGATCTGCTGCTCGCCACCGAGGGGCGCACCACCGTCCTGATCACCCACCGGCTGCACGGCCTGGACGCCGTCGACGAGGTCGTGGTCCTGGACGAGGGCCGGACGGTGCAGCGCGGGCCCTACGCGGAGCTGGCACGGGCCGACGGCCCGCTGCGGCGGATGCTGGAACAGGAGCGCGAGACCGACCGGCTCCTCACCCCGGGCCGGTCTTCTGGCGGTCCCGCGGGCGAGGCCCCGGGCGGGATCTCGGACGGGACCCCGGGCGAGGCTCCGGGGCAGGACGCGGTGCACCCGACTTTTCTTGCCAAATAGGACTTACTAGGCTCAAGGCCATGACCGCCGCCGTGCCTGATCTCCCGGACCCCCTGGAAGCCGCCACCCAGGCCACTCGCAGCCTCCAGGGCCTGTCCATGGAGCTCACCGCGCGCGTGCCCCAGCTCCTTGAGGCGATGCGCTCGGTCGGCACCGGGCTCGAACTGCACTCCACCCTCGACCGCATCTGCGAGACGGCGGCCGAACTCGCCGGCTCCCGTTACGCGGCCATCGGCGTCGTCGACGAGGAGGGCGAGGGCCTCTCCGACTTCGTCACCTACGGGGTCGACGACGAGGTCGCCCGCCGGATCGGGCGCCGCCCCGACGGCCACGCCGGGCTGCTGGGCGCACTCATCCGCGACCCCCGGACGATCCGGCTCGCCGATCTGTCCGCCGACCCCCGCTCCGCCGGATTCCCGCCCGGACACCCGCCGATGCGGACCTTCCTCGGAGTCCCGATCCGGGTCCAGGGCGAGATCTTCGGCAACCTCTACCTCGCCGAGAAGAACGACGGCGGCGAGTTCAACGACTACGACGTCCACATGGTCCGCGTCCTCGCCACCGAGGCGGGCATCGCCATCGGCAACGCCCGCCTCTACGAGGCCGCCCGCCAGCGCGAACGCTGGATCGACGGCTCGGTGGCCGTCACCACCGCCCTGCTCTCCGGCGGCGACGCGGACGACGCCCTCTCAGTGGTCGCCGAGCAGGCCCGCAGGCTGGCCGACGCGGCCGCCGGGATCGTGCTCCTGCCCGCCGAGGCAGGCGGGCTCGAGATCGTCGCCGTCTCCTCCGAACCGGAGTCCCCTGCGCTGGGCCTGGTGATCCCGCCGGAGAGCGCCGTGGTGGACCGGCTCCTCGAAGGCGAGGCCGTCTTCGTCGACGACGCCTCGACCGACCCGCGCATGGTCAGCCGCCTCGCCGCCCGGTACGGCCCCAGCATGATGCTGCCCCTGCAGAGCGGCGGCAGGGTGCTCGGCGCGCTCGCCACGCCACGCGCGCGTGGCGGCCGGCCGTTCACCGAGGCGGAGCGGACACTCGCCACCCAGTTCGCCTCCCAGGCGGCGCTCGCGCTGATGATGGCCGAGGCGCAGCGCGACCGGGAGCGGCTGGCCGTCTACGAGGACCGCGACCGGATCGCCCGTGACCTGCACGACCTCGTCATCCAGCGGCTCTTCGCCACCGGGATGATGCTGGAGAGCGCGCAGCGGAGGTCGGTCGTGCCCGCGGTGCGCGACGGCGTCGGCAAGGCCGTCGACGAACTCGACGTGACCATCCAGGAGATCCGTACCGCGATCTTCGCGCTCCAGCAGGGGCCCGCCGAGGCCCCCTCCGGGCTGCGCACCCGGGTGCTGCGGGAGATCAACATGGCCGCCGTGCCGCTCGGATTCAAACCGGCGCACCGCTTCCTCGGGGCGATCGACTCGACGGTCGGCGAACTCACCGGCAAGAACCTCATCGCCGCGCTGCGCGAGGCGTTGTCCAACGCCTTCCGGCACGCGCGGGCCACCCGGATCGAGGTCGTCGTCGACGCGGGCGTCGAACTCCCCGACGGCGCCGCCGGGGTGCGGCTCTCGGTCGCCGACGACGGCGTCGGCATCCCGGAGGGCGGGCGGCGCAGCGGACTGCGCAACCTGACGCGGCGCGCGGAGTCGCTGGGCGGGTCGAGCTGGTGCGACCCGGGCATCGGCGAGGACGGCGGCGGTACGACGGTGGTGTGGCAGGCCCCGCTGTAGGGCGGACCACCGGGCGGATCACCCCTGTACGGCGGACCACCGCTGTACGGCAGTGCGGCTGTCGGCTGTACGGCCGTCGGCCTGCCCGCGGCGGGCCGCCTACGCCCGGCCCCTGGCGCATCCGCCACCGGGGCGTCAGTCGTCGATCGTGCCCGCGAGGATGCGCTCGATCACGACGGCCACGCCGTCCTCGGTGTTGGCGACCGTACGGCGGGAGGCGGCGGCGATCACGTCGGGGTGCGCGTTGCCCATCGCGTACGAACGGCCTGCCCAGCTGAGCATCTCGATGTCGTTCGGCATGTCCCCGAAGGCCACGACCTCATCGGCGGAGATCCCGCGCTCGGCGCAGCACAGCGCCAGGGTGGACGCCTTGGAGACACCGAGGCCGCTGATCTCCAGCAGCGCCGTGGGGCTGGACCGGGTGAAGGAGGCCAGGGCCCCGGCGGACGCGCGGGCCGTCGCGAGGAAGTCGTCGGGCTCGAGGTCCGGGTGCTGGGCGAGGAGCTTGAGCACCGGGGCGGCTGCGCCCGGCTCCTCCTCGAAGAGCAGCTTCTCGGCGGAGGCGACGGTGGCGCCCGGGTCGAGGAAGAACGGCGGGTACTGCGGCTCGTAGTGGATGCCGGTGGTGAGCTCGACGGCGAACGAGGTGCCGGGGGCGGCGGCCCGCAGCGTCGACACGACGTCGAGGGCGACGTCGCGTGCCAGCGGACGCACCTCCAGGAACGTTCCACCGGAGTGGAGGTCGACGACGGCCGCGCCGTTGGCGCAGATCGCGAGGCCGTGGCCGTGGACGTGGTCGCTGACGACGTCCATCCAGCGGGCCGGGCGGCCGGTGACGAAGAAGACCTCGATGCCGGCCCGCTCGGCGGCGGCGAGCGCGGCGATCGTGCGTTCCGACACGGACTTGTCGTCCCGCAGCAGCGTGCCGTCGAGGTCGGTGGCGATCAGTCGGGGGGCCGGGGCGGCGCGGCGCGCGGAGTGGGGTGAGGTCACCGATCCATTCTTCCGCACAAGGTGCACGGGCGTGCGAGGGGGCGCACATCTGAGAGGGGCATTTATCGCCCCGCCGTGCGCCCCCGCCGCTGCCCCTGCGCTCCTGGGCCCCCCTCCGCGCCCCCGATGCTCCGGTGTCAGGAGAGCTGAGCGGCTGCCTCGGTGGCGATCTGCTCGAAGACGCGCTGGTCGGCGGCGAAGTCCGAGTCGGGGATCGGCCAGTGGATCACGATCTCGGTGAAGCCGAGCGCCTGGTGGCGGCCGGCGAAGTCGACGAACGCGTCCACGGACTCCAGCGGCCGGCCGCGGTCCGGCGTGAAGCCGGTGAGCAGGATCTTGTCCAGGTCGGCCACGTTCCGGCCGGTCTCCGCGCACGCCTTGCCGAGCTTCTCGATCTGGCCGCGGATCGCCTCAACGGACTGCTCCGGCGTGCCCTCCTCGTACAGCTTCGGGTCACCCGTCGTCA
The DNA here is from genome assembly GCF_042671585.1 of Streptomyces sp. NPDC127129. Lineage (NCBI taxonomy): Bacteria > Bacillati > Actinomycetota > Actinomycetes > Kitasatosporales > Streptomycetaceae > Streptomyces > Streptomyces sp. NPDC127129. Next base: position 82,597 of record NZ_JBHXTV010000006.1, on the reverse strand, counting down.
CCCAGGCCTGGCCGTACCGGGCAGCGAGCTTCAGCCCGCGCGGGCCGGTCGCGGCGACGGCGAAGGGAAGCCGCGGGCGCTGGACGCAGCCGGGGACGTTGCGGGCCTCGTCCGCCGCGTAGTGCGTGCCCCGCTGGGTCACCGCGTCCTCGGTGAGCAGCCGGTCCAGCAGCGGCAGGAACTCGCCGAACCGGTCGGCCCGCTCCTTCGGCGTCCAGGCCTCCTGACCGAGCACGGTGGCGTCGAAGCCGTTTCCGCCGGCGCCGATGCCCAGCGTGACCCGGCCGCCGGAGATGTCGTCGAGGGAGATGAGCTCCTTGGCGAGCGTCACCGGGTGGCGGAAGTTCGGTGAGGTGACCAGGGTGCCCAGACGGAGCCGCTCGGTGGCCGTGGCGGCTGCGGTGAGGGTGGGCAGGGCGCCGAACCAGGGGCCGTCGCGGAAGGTCCGCCAGGACAGGTGGTCGTAGGTGTAGCCGGCGTGGAAGCCCAGCTCCTCGGCGCGCTGCCAGCGCTCACGGCCGCCGTCGTGCCAGCGGTGGACGGGAAGGATCACGGTGCTCAGGCGCAAGGTCATGCACACGAGCCTACGGCGGCCGGCGGGAAGCGTGCAGGGGGCGGGCGGCCGCCCCGCGTCAGCGGATCCGGCCGCTCAGCCAGGGGGTCAGGCTGTCGTCCAGGATGAGTTCCTTGTACGTCTCGTCACCGGGCAGCGGCACGATCAGACGCCAGCCGGGCGGGAAGAACCTGCCCTTCACATGGGCGAGCCCGCCGTGGACGGAGCGCACGAAGGCGGGGACGTGGTCGCGGGGGACGTCCTCGAACTCCACGCCGTCGACGGTGATCTTCGCGTCGTCCTCGGGAAACAGACGGACGGCGACCGACGGGGAGCCGCCGAGCTCGACGAAGGCCTCGTGCGGGAGCGAACCGTCCGGGTCGAGCACGGTGAAGACACCTGCGGAGGTGCGCCGGGAGGTCTGATCGGCACCGATGTCGTCGGTGACGGTCATCTCCAGGTTGTACTCACGGGCGATCTCGCGGAGCGCGGTGACGGCCGACTCCGTGGTGGCCAGATGGGGGTGTGCCATAGGAACGATCATGCCCCAGCGGTGCCCGGTACGGACGCCTCAGCCGGGAAGGCGGAGGAACTCCGGGGGGACCGCGTCGGTCAGCCAGACACCGTTGGCGCTGACGTGGAACACATGACCGGCCCGGTGCATCGCTCCGGCGTCGACGCCGAGGACGACCGGACGGCCGCGGCGGGCACCGACGCGGGTCGCTGTCTCCCGGTCCGGGGAGAGGTGGACGTGGTGGCGGGCCATGGGGCGCAGGCCCTCGGCCCGGATGGCGTCCAGCCGGGCGGCGACCGTACCGTGGTAGAGGTGCGCGGGCGGCTCCGCGGGCGGCAGGTCGAGGTCGACCTCGACGGTGTGGCCCTGGCTGGCGCGGATCCGCGTTCCCTCGATCGCGAAGCGCTTCTTGTCGTTGGCGGCGACGACATGGTCCAGCTCGGCGCGGGTGATCGGGAAGCCGTTGGCGGCCGTCGCGCGCAGGAGGTCGTCGATCTCGGTCCAGCCGTGCGCGTCGAGGGTCAGTCCGATCCGCTCGGGCTGGTGCCGCAGGTGTTTCGAGAGGTACTTCGACACCTTCACGCTGCGTCTCTCGTCCATCGGTCTGTTCATGACGCCAGGATGCCGGAGCGCGGATCGGTCGACCAATGAATTCCCAGACGATGTTTGATCCACAGCGAACTTGAGTTATCCACAGGGGAATTGACGATTCTGTGGACAACGCGCCTGTCTCGTCAGTGCATTTGGGCTACTCCGCCATTTTCAGGGTGGTTTGAGGCGAGGGCGTCCAATGTTCGGGTCTGCACCTCGCGTTCGGCGGCCGCCGCGATGAACGCGGCCACGTTCTCGGCGCCAACCAGACTCTGTACGGCCCGAATCGTGCCCGACGGTAGGACGACGGGCCGGGGCTCGTCGTCGCGTACCGGCGGGGGTTCGGGCGACAGGTGGTGCTGGAGATGCCGTGTGGCGAACAGGCGCATGGCCCGCGCGAGTTCGGCGTCCACGGTCTGCTGGGCGAGCGGTCTCAGCCGCCGTACCATCGCCGCCGCCTCGACCGCGTCGGAGTCCGTCGGCGGCCGGTGCTCCAGATAGCGGGCAAAGACGTGCTCGGTCGTGAACTCCAGGAAACGGGAGGCGATGTGCTCGACCTGGACGCGAAGTTCCCGCAGATGCCCGGAGATCGCCGGGAGCGGGACGCCTGCCTCGTACAACTCGGCCGCCACCGCCAGCTCTTGGGGACTCGGAACGAGGAACTCGTCCTCCCGGTCCGGGATCCGCTCCAGGACGCCGAGGTCGATCGCCTCGCGGATCGCGTCCTCGTCGGGCTTGCCGCCGAAGGTGGCGTCCAGGTCCGCACGGGAGATGCGGTCGGCCTCCTCGTCCGTCCACGGGCCGTCGACCTCGGCGACCAGACCGAGGACGCCGCCGAGACCGCGCCCCGCGTCCCAGGCCTCCAGGAGCTCCTTGATCGAGGCCAGGGTGTAGCCACGGTCGAGCAGGTCCGCGATCTGCCGCAATCGGGCCAGATGCGTGTCCCCGTACACGTTGGACCTGCCCCGGCGCTCGGGCCGGGGCAGCAGGCCGCGGTCCTGGTAGGCACGGATCGTCCGGACCGTGGCGCCGCTGTGGTGCGCCAGATCCTCGATCCGGTACTCCGCCGCGGCGGCCTGCGCCGAGGGGGCCCCGCCACCCTGTCCCGTCTGCTCCGACAAACCCACTCCCACCGCTCGATCCTGCTACCCGATCGCGGTCCTGCGCGGGGAGCTCTCCCGCGAGGGATGGTACGACCGCCGGCCGGCGCCCGCACCGGTCCTCATGCCGGCGGCTCCAGCCGGGCTATCGCGCGCAGCGCCTTCGGGGCGAAACGGGACAGGAGGTGGGCGCCGCGCGCCTCGGGCGTCACGGGGACGACCGCCTGATCGTGGACGACGGCGCGCAGGATCGCGTCCGCGACCTTCTCCGGCGGATAGTTGCGCAGCCCGTAGAGCCGGGAGGCCTTCTTCTGGCGGCGCTTCTCCTCCTCCTCGCCGGCTCCGGCGAACCGGGCCGTCGCCGTGATGTTCGTGTTCACGATCCCGGGGCAGATCGCCGAGACCCCGATGCCCCGGTCCGCCAGCTCGGCGCGCAGGCATTCGCTCAGCATGAGTACGGCCGCCTTCGACGTGCTGTACGCGGGCAGGGCGCGGGAGGGCTGGAAGGCCGCGGCGGAGGCGGTGTTGACGATGTGGCCGCCCTGGCCGCGCTCGGCCATCTGCCCGCCGAAGATCCGGCAGCCGTGGATGACGCCCCACAGGTTGACGTCGAGGACCTTCTTCCAGTCCTCGCTGGTCGTGGCGAAGAACGAGCCCGAGAGGCCTATCCCGGCGTTGTTGACGAGGACATCGACGATTCCGTACTCGCTCGCGACCTTCGCCGCGAGCTTCTCCATGGCCTGTTCGTCGCTGACGTCGACGGTCTCGCCCCAGGCCTCGGGGGCGCCGATGAGCCGGGCCATCTCCGCCGTGCGCGCCGCGCCCTCGCCGTCCCGGTCGACGGCGACGACCCGCGCGCCGGCCTCGGCGAAGGCGAACGCGGTGGCCCGGCCGATGCCGCTGGCCGCGCCCGTGACCAGCACCAGCTGGCCGCCGAACCGCTCGGCGTACACGGGACGGGCCGTGCTCTTCGCGGCCGTGCTCGGCGCCTTGGTGGCCGGGTCCTCGTTCGCCCGGACGAACTCGGTGATCCAGGCCGCCAGTTGGTCGGGACGGGTGCGCGGGACCCAGTGCTTGGCCGGCAGGGAGCGCCGGGTCAGGTCCGGGACCCACGCGGCGAGGTCGTCGTAGAGCCGCTCGGACAGGAACGCGTCGCCGGTGGGCGTGATCAGCTGCACGGGCGCGTGGGCGTACGCGTCGGCGCGCGGCCGGCTCAGCCGGGAGCGGACGTTGTCCCGGTAGAGCCAGGCGCCGTTGCTTGCGTCGTTGGGCAGCGAGGGCGTCGGATAGTCGCCGCGCGGGACCTTCTCGACGCGCTCCAGAAGCTTGGGCCACCGCTTGCCGAGCGGTCCGCGCCAGGCGAGCTCGGGCAGGACGGGGGTGTGCAGCATGTACACGTACCAGGACTTGGCGCCCTGGCCGAGGAGCTGGCCGACCCTGCGCGGAGTGGGCCGCGTCATGCGCTGCTTGATCCAGTGCCCGAAGTGGTCCAGGGACGGGCCGGACATGGAGGTGAAGGAGGCGATGCGCCCCTCGGTGCGCGGGACGGTCACGAACTCCCAGGACTGCACCGAGCCCCAGTCGTGTCCGACCAGGTGCACGGGCCGGTCCGGGCTCACCGCGTCCGCGACGGCCAGGAAGTCGTCCGTCAGCTTCTCCAGCGTGAAACCGCCGCGCAGCGGAGCGGGTGCCGTGGACCGTCCGTGCCCCCGGATGTCGTACAGCACGACATGGAACCGCTCGGCGAGCCGGTGGGCGACCTCCGACCAGACCTCCTTGGAGTCGGGGTAGCCGTGCACGAGCAGGACGGTCGGCCGGGCGGAGTCGCCCAGCTCGGCGACGCACAGCTCGATCCCGCCCGTACGGACCCAGCGCTCCCGCGCCCCGTTCAGTGCCGCCGTCATGCCGCCGCCCCCTCTTCGTTCCAGCGCCGCACGTGCGGCAGGTCGTCGTCCAGCCAGAAAGCGCTCTGCTCGGGGTCCTTCGAGTCGGTGACGACGAGGATCTCCTCGAACTTCGCTCCCGTACCCCGGAATCCGAGGTGCGGCTCGACCGCCCACAGCCCCGGCCGGGGCGGGTGGTCGGAGAACGTGTACGGCGACCAGAGCGGCGACCAGCCGTCACGGTGGCCGTGGATCGCGTCGCTCGCGAGGCCCTTCAGCGACTGGGTGCCGAAGCCGAACAGGGTGGGGGACCAGCGGCGCTCCCTGACCCGATCGATCTTGTGGGCGATCACTCCGAAGGGATACGCGCGGTGCCGGTTGGCGTATCCCTGGCGGACCATGAGCCGGTCCACGTCCTCGTAGATCTCCCGGAGCGAGCGGCGCTCGCGCACCTCGGCCAGGATCAGTTCACGGTGGGCCCGGAGGTCGGCGAGGAGCTTGTCGTGGACCGGGTTCAGGCCCAGACAGCCGGAGTAGCCGATGTCCGAGGTGTAGCCCTTGTACACGGGGGCCATGTCGAGGATGAACGGCATCCCCGCTTCGAGCCGCCGGTTCGTGGGGAAGAACTGCAGAGGGATCTTGAAGTCGACGAAGGCCGTGCGGTCGCCGAACCAGGCGAAGGGGCGGTGGAACCAGTCCCTGACACCCCGCTCGTGCAGCCAGTCGCGCTGCATCTTCGCGGCCTCGCGCTCGGTCACGCCCGGCCTGAGCTGCCCCGCGACGGCTTCCGCGCACTCGTACGAGAGACGCTGCACCTCCCGGAACCCGCGCAGCTCCGCGGTCAGTTCGCCTGTCACTGCTGAGGCCATGCCACCCGTCCGTCCCATGAACATCCGTGTGTGCGCTACGTGGTCGTAACTTGACACTGATGAATGTGACAATGCCCGGCGGCTACGTCAAGAGGTGTGCAGGGCGCCTGTGGAAAACTCGGCCGGGGCGCCCACGGAAAGACTTTGGTCTCGACTCCCCTAAGGATCCGTACGCCTGGAGTCGTACACGGATCGAGCCGTTGGGCTGACGACTCCTGTGGTGCACGCCACTACCGTCGAACCGTGACTGTGATCGCCACCGAAAGCCTCAGCAAGCGGTTCCCCCGGGTGACCGCTCTCGACCGGCTCTCCCTGGACATCGGGCCCGGTGTGACCGGACTGGTGGGTGCCAACGGAGCCGGCAAGTCCACGATGATCAAAATCCTCCTGGGCCTGTCCCCCGCCACGGAGGGCAGCGCCCACGTGCTCGGCCTGGACGTCGCCACCTCCGGCGCGCAGATCCGTGAACGGGTGGGGTACATGCCCGAGCACGACTGCCTCCCGCCGGACGTCTCGGCGACCGAGTTCGTCGTCCACATGGCACGGATGTCGGGCCTGCCCGCCACCGCCGCCCGCGAGCGGACGGCCGACACCCTGCGCCACGTCGGTCTGTACGAGGAGCGGTACCGCCCCATCGGTGGCTACTCGACCGGTATGAAGCAGCGGGTGAAGCTCGCCCAGGCGCTGGTCCACGACCCGCAGCTGGTCCTCCTCGACGAGCCCACCAACGGCCTCGACCCGGTCGGCCGCGACGAGATGCTCGGCCTGATCCGCCGGATCTGGACCGACTTCGGCATCTCGGTGCTCGTCACCTCCCACCTCCTCGGCGAGCTGGAGCGGACCTGCGACCACGTCGTCGTCATCGACGGCGGGAAGCTGCTGCGTTCGAGCTCCACCAGCGACTTCACCCAGATCACCACGACCCTCGCGGTCGAGGTCACCGACTCCGACAGCCACCCCGACGGCGCCCAGGCGCTGCGCACCGCGCTCGCCGCCGCGGGCGTCACCCTCCACGAGGGGCTCGAGGACGGGCTGCCGGGCGCCGGCCACATCCTCCTGGTGGAGGCCGTGGGCGAGGAGACGTACGACCTCGTCCGCGACACCGTCGCCGACCTCGGCCTCGGTCTCGTACGGATGGAGCAGCGGCGGCACCACATCGCCGAGGTCTTCCGCCCCGACGCCCAGCAGCAGGAGGAGGTGCCGGCGCGATGAGCTCCCAGGCCCCCGAGACCACGCAGATCCACAACATCGGCTACCGCAACTACGACGGGCCGCGCCTCGGCCGCGCCTACGCGCGCCGCGCGCTCTTCTCCCAGTCGCTGCGCGGAGCGTACGGACTGGGCCGCAGCGCCAAGTCCAAGGTGCTGCCGATGCTGCTGTTCGCGGTGATGTGCGTGCCCGCGCTGATCATCGTCGCCGTCGCGGTCGTCACCAAGTCGTCCAAGCTGCCGATCGAGTACACCCAGTACGCGATCTTCCTCCAGATGGTGATCGCCATCTTCCTGGCCTCGCAGGCACCGCAGTCGGTCTCCCGCGACCTGCGGTTCCGCACGATGCCGCTCTACTTCGCCCGCCCCATCGAGCGCGTGGACTACGTGATCGCCAAGTACGGCGCGATGGCCTCCGCGATGTTCATCCTCACCGTCTCCCCGCTGCTGATCCTCTGGATCGGCTCGCTGCTCGCCAAGATGGACTTCGCCGAGCAGACGCAGATGCTGGGCCAGGGCCTCGTCTCCGTGACGCTCCTCTCGCTGCTCTTCGGCGGCATCGGCCTCGTCATGGCCGCTCTCACCCCGCGCCGCGGCTTCGGCGTCGCCGCCGTCATCGCCGTCCTGGTGATCTCCTACGGCGCGGTCTCCACCCTCCAGGGCATCGCCTACGGCACGGACAACGTCGGCGCCGTCAAGTGGATCGGCCTGTTCTCGCCGATCACCCTCATCGGCGGAGTCCAGGACGCGTTCCTCGGTGCGCCCACCGCCGCCCCCGGCGGGGAGGCCGCGACGCCCGGTACCGCGGTCGGTGTGATCTATCTGCTGGTCGTCCTCGCGCTGATCGCCGGCTCGTACGGAGTCCTGATGCGCCGCTACCGAAAGGTCGGGCTGTGACAACGCTCAACATCGACCACACCTCGCGGTGGTTCGGCAACGTCGTGGCCGTGAACGACGTCACGATGACCATCGGCCCGGGCGTCACCGGCCTCCTCGGCCCCAACGGCGCCGGGAAGTCCACCCTCATCAACATGATGGGCGGCTTCCTCGCCCCCTCCACGGGCACGGTCACCCTCGACGGCGCGGCGATCTGGCGCAACGAGTCCGTGTACCGGCAGATCGGCGTCGTGCCCGAGCGGGAGGCGATGTACGACTTCCTCACCGGGCGTGAGTTCGTCGTCGCCAACGCCGAGTTGCAGGGCCTGGGCGACAAGGAGGCCCAGGCCGCGCTCGCCACGGTCGAGATGGAGTACGCGCAGGACCGCAAGATCGCGACGTACAGCAAGGGCATGCGCCAGCGCGTGAAGATGGCCTCCGCCCTCGTCCACGACCCGTCGGTGCTCCTGCTGGACGAGCCGTTCAACGGCATGGACCCGCGCCAGCGGATGCAGCTGATGGACCTGCTGCGCCGCATGGGCTCCGCGGGGCGCACGGTGCTCTTCTCCTCGCACATCCTGGAGGAGGTCGAGCAGCTCGCCTCGCACATCGAGGTGATCGTGGCCGGGCGGCACGCGGCCTCCGGCGACTTCCGCAAGATCCGCCGGCTGATGACGGACCGGCCGCACCGCTATCTCGTACGGTCCAGCGACGACCGGGCGCTCGCGGCCGCGCTGATCGCCGACCCGTCCACGTCCGGCATCGAGGTCGACCTGGCCGAAGGCGCCCTGCGCATCCAGGCGGTGGACTTCGGCCGCTTCACGGAGCTGCTGCCCCGGGTCGCCCGGGCGCAGGGGATCCGGCTGCTGACGGTCTCGCCCTCGGACGAGTCCCTCGAATCGGTCTTCTCGTACCTCGTAGCGGCCTGAAAGGAGCCTGACCGATGTACAACCCCACAGTCGCCCGGCTCACCTACCGGGCCCTCCTCGGCCGCCGGCGGGCGCTGATCCTCTTCCTGCTGCCCGCGCTCCTGCTGGCGATCGCCGCGGCGGTACGGGTGTTCAACGGAGCCGACGACCAGGTCGCGGCGGACGTCCTCGGCGGTTTCGCACTCGCCACGATGGTGCCGCTGATCGGCGTCATCGCCGGAACGGGCGCGATCGGCCCGGAGATCGACGACGGCTCGATCGTCTATCTGCTGTCCAAGCCGGTGAAGCGGCCGTCGATCATCTTCACCAAGCTGATCGTCGCGATCGCCGTCACGATGGTCTTCTCGGCGGTGCCGACCTTCATGGCCGGCATGATCCTCAACGGCAACGGCCAGCAGGTGGCGGTGGCGTACACCGTCGCGGCGCTGGTCGCCTCCATCGCCTACAGCGCGCTCTTCCTGCTGCTGGGCACGGTCAGCCGCCATGCGGTGGTCATCGGGCTGGTCTACGCGCTGGTCTGGGAGGCCCTGTTCGGCTCGCTGATCTCCGGAGCGAAGACGCTGAGCGTGCAGCAGTGGTCGCTCGCGGTCGCCCAGAAGGTCAGCGGCGAGGGTCTGATCACCTCGGACGTCGGCCTGGCGACGGCGGTGTCGCTGCTGATCGGCGTGACGGTCCTCGCGACCTGGTACGCGGGCCAGAAGCTGCGGACGCTGAAGCTGGCGGGCGAGGAGTAGGACGAAGCGACGCACCCGAGGCCCCCCGCGAGGGGCCTCGGGTGCGTCAGACCTTGCGGTCTCCGGCCGCGAGCAGGCCCACCACCAGGGCCGTCGCGCAGACGCCCAGGACCAGGACGATCGGCACCGTCCACGACCCGGTCGCCTGGTGCACGGCGCCGGCTACCAGAGGCCCCGCCGCCGCCAGCAGATAGCCGACGGTCTGGGCCATCCCCGAGAGCCGGGACGCGGTCACCGCGTCGCCGGCCCGCAGCACGATCAGGGTGAGGGCGAGGCCGACGCCTCCGCCCTGCCCGACGCCGAGGAGCGCGGACCACAGCCAGGCGCCCTGTACGGGCGCGGCCAGCAGTCCTGCGTAACCCGCCGCGACCAGCGTCGTGACCAGGACAACCAGCGGGCGCTGACTCCGCATACGGCCCGCGAGCAGCGGCACCGCGAAGGCTCCCGCCACCTGGGTCAGGGTGTTGAAGGCGAACAGCACACCGGCCGTGGAGCGGCTCATGCCGTGGTCCGTGAAGATCGTCGGCATCCAGGCGATCAGGACGTACGTCCACAGCGACTGCAGGCCCATGAAGAGGGTCACCTGCCAGGCGAGCGCCGAGCGCCAGACGCTCCGCGCGGGTGCGTCCACCACCACAGGGCGGCCCCCATCCCCGCCGTACGGAGGACGACCCTGTCCCGTACGGCCGTTGGGTTCCGTACGGCCCTGCCCCGTGCGGCCCTTGGGTCCCGTGCGGCCCTTGGCGAGCAGCACCTGCGGCAGCCAGGCCACCGCGGCGAGCGCCGCCAGCAGCGACCAGAAGGCGAGCGAGGCCTCCCAGCTCCCGCCGAAGGCGTCCTCCAGCGGCACCGACGCCGCCGCCACCACCGTCGCGCCGGCGATCATCGCGCCCGTGTAGAGCGAGGTCATGGGCGCGGCCCGGTCGGGGAAGTCCCGCTTGATGAGCCCCGGCATCAACACGTTGAGCAGGGCGATCGCCGTGCCGACCAGGACGCCGCCGCCGTACAGCGCGTACAGCGACGGCAGGACGCGCACCAGGATGCCGGCGCCGAGCAGCACGAGCGCCGCGAGCAGGACCGGCTCGACGCCGAAGCGCCGCCCCAGCCACGGCGCGACCAGCGCACCCGCCCCCAGGAAGAGCACGGGCACCGAGGTCACCAGCGAGCCGGCCGTGGACGACAGGCCGTACTGCGCCGCGATCTCGCCCACCAGGGGAGCCACGCTCGCCAGCGCGGCCCGCATGTTGAGCGAGGCGAGCACGATCGCGGCCATGAGCAGCACCGGGTGGGCGAGCCGTGACCGGCGCCGCGCGGTCGCCGGGGCGGCGATCGCCCCCGAGGCCGCGGTCGCTTCGGTGGCTCCGCTCCGCGCGCCGAGAACCGGACTGCCGGACTCGGGCCTCACCGAGGCTCCCCGGCCTGAGGCTCCTCGGCCTGAAGCTCCTCCGCCTGAGGCTCCTCCGGCTGAGCCCCCTCCGCCCGCGCTCGCTCGGTCGGTGACGTCCCCTCCCGCGCGTCCCCTGCCCGCGCGTCCCTTGCCCGCGCATCCCCCTCGCGCGCGTCTCCCTCCCGCGCGTCCCCCGTCAGAGCCGCCACCGTCTCCATCGGTACGCGCAGCAGCTCCCGGGCCTGTGCCTCCGCGGCGTCCGCGTCGCCCGACTCGATCGCCGCGATCAGCGCCTCGTGCGCGTCGATGTCGACGGGCGGCATCTGCCGGTCGCCGAGTGCCTCGACGAGCACCTCGTGCACCTGGGTGGAGAAGAAGCGGTACACCTCGCCGAAGGCCGTGTTGTGCGTGGCCGCGACGACGGCCAGGTGGAAGGCCAGGTCCGCGTCCGCGTCGCGGTCGCCCTCCTCGCGCAGGGTCGTGAGGGCGGCCCGCAGCCGCAGCAGGTCGTGGGTGTCCCGCCGTACCGCCGCGAGGCGCGCCGCCTCCGCCTCCAGCGCCACCCGCAGCTCCAGGACGTCCCGCGCGCCGGCATGGCGCACTCCGCGCAGGACGGCCGCGGGGTCGGCGGTCGAGCGGACGAACGTGCCGTTGCCCTGGCGCGAGGCGAGGAGGCCCGCGTGGACCAGGACACGGACCGCCTCACGGACGGTGTTCCGGCCGACGCCGAGCTGTTCGGCGAGCTCGTGCTCGGTCGGGATGCGGTCGCCGACCGCCCACTCGCCCTGCGCGAGCTGCTCCCGCAGCTGCTCGACCACCGAATCCACCAGCGAGGTCCGCCCCGCCGCCTTCAGCGCCATCACCACTCCACACGATCGGCCCGGTTGCCCAGTCATCCTACAACTGACTCTCGGGGCCCTCCGGAGAGCGCCGGACTACTGTGGCTCCGTACGGGACACGAACACCCTCACCACCCTCGGGAGTCAGTCATGTCAGACCGCTTCGACGTCGTCGTACTCGGAGCTGGCCCCGGCGGCTACGTCGCCGCCATCCGCGCCGCCCAGCTGGGCAAGCGGGTCGCGGTCGTCGAAGAGAAGTACTGGGGCGGTGTCTGCCTGAACGTCGGCTGCATCCCCACCAAGGCGCTGCTGCGCAACGCCGAACTCGCCCACATCTTCAACCACGAGGCCAAGACCTTCGGCATCCAGGTCGACGGCACGGTCTCCTTCGACTACGGCCAGGCGTTCAGCCGCAGCCGGACGGTCGCGGACGGCCGGGTCAAGGGCGTCCACTTCCTCATGAAGAAGAACGGCATCACGGAGCTCGACGGCCGCGGCACGTTCGTCGACGCGAACACGATGCAGGTCGCCAAGTCCGACGGCACCACGCAGACGATCACCTTCGACAACTGCATCATCGCCACCGGCGCCACCCCGCGCCTGCTGCCGGGCACCGCCCGCACCGAGCGCGTCGTGACGTACGAGGAGCAGATCCTCGCCGAGGACGTGCCGCAGTCGATCATCATCGCCGGCGCCGGCGCGATCGGCGTCGAGTTCGCCTACGTCCTGCACAACTACGGCGTGAAGGTCACCATCGTCGAGTTCCTCGACCGGATCGCGCCGCTGGAGGACGCGGACGTCTCCAAGGAGCTGGCCAAGCAGTACCGCAAGCTCGGCATCGACGTCCTCACCTCCACCCGCGTCGAGGCGATCGACGAGTCCGGCCCGCAGGTCCGCGTCACCGTCACCGGCAAGGACGGCGCGCAGAAGGTCCTGGAGGCCGACAAGGTCCTGCAGGCGATCGGCTTCGCCCCCAACGTCTCCGGCTTCGGCCTGGAGTCCACCGGCGTGGCGCTCACCGAGCGCGGCGCGATCGAGGTCGACGGCCGCTGCCGCACCAACGTGCCGCACATCTACGCCATCGGCGACGTGACCGCGAAGCTGATGCTCGCGCACACCGCCGAGTCCATGGGCGTCGTCGCCGCCGAGACCATCGGGGACGCCGAGACGATGGAACTCGACTACCCGATGATCCCGCGCGCCACCTACTGCCAGCCGCAGATCGCCAGCTTCGGCTGGACCGAGGCGCAGGCGCGGGAGAAGGGCTACGACGTCAAGGTCGCCAAGTTCCCGTTCACCGCGAACGGCAAGGCGCACGGCCTCGGTGACTCCACCGGTTTCGTGAAGATCATCGCCGACGCGCAGTACGGCGAGATCATCGGCGCCCACCTCATCGGCCCCGACGTCACCGAGCTGCTGCCGGAGCTGACGCTGGCCCAGCAGTGGGACCTGACGGTCCACGAGGTCGCGCGGAACGTCCACGCGCACCCGACGCTGGGCGAGGCCGTGAAGGAAGCGATCCACGGTCTTGCCGGACACATGATCAATTTCTGAGAACTCTCCCGGCGCGGGGTGATAGGCACGGGAACGTGCCGAGTGAAACCCTCCCCGGTGGTGCGAAGCCGGGTGGCGAACCGTCCCGACCGATCAGGTCGTGGGTGCGTTCGTCACCCGGTACGCATGTGTGGCTGCTCGTCATCGCGATCACCAGCATCGTCATCGCGCTGTCGTCCGACGGGGTGGAGCACTACCTGCTCCATCGCAACAGCAGCAATCTCTACCAGCTCTCCCACCACCCGGTCCGGGCGCTGCTCGGCAGTGCGTTCTGGATCGAGGACCCGGCGGACTTCCTGCTGTACGCGCTGCTGTTCGAGGTCTTCCACGCGCCCGTCGAGCGCTGGCTGGGCACGCTGCGCTGGCTCGTCACGGTCGCCACGGCGCACGTCGCGGCCACGCTCATCAGCCAGAAGGTCGTCCTGGAGGCGATCCAGGACCACGATGTGCCGCGCAGCATGGCGCACGTGGTGGACATCGGGGTCAGCTACGGGATCGCGGCGTCGGTCGGGATTCTGACGTACCGGATTCCGCGGCCGTGGCGGTGGCTCTATCTGGCGGGAGCGGTGACCTTCTTCGCCGTACCGCTCTTCACGAGCCACACGTACACGGATCTGGGGCACGCGATCTCGCTCGCGATCGGGCTGGCCTGCCGGCCGCTGACGTGGGGCGTGCCGGACGGAAAACCGTTGGCCTCCGAACCTCCCCCACGCGCACACTAGTTGTGCGGGAGATGCCCGCCATGAGGCCGCCGGGCCGGTCACGAGACCGGCCACGAGACCGGGGAGGAGCGCGACGATGACCGACACCAGTTCGAGCCGGAGTTCGAGTCCGTCGAGCTCCCTGCAGGGCGGCGCCCCCTAGCGCCGCCGGGGCGGCCGCTTCGAGCGCGCGGGTTCTCCGCGTGAGGCCGCCCACCCGGAGGATTGGCCGAGCGGTAAGGCACTGGCTTGCTAAGCCATGGTCGGGGTCAGCCCCGCGCGCGTTCGATTCGCGCATCCTCCGCACAACGCACGGTCCTACGCCTGGACTGCGCCCACCCGCGCGGTGACGAGCGCACCGCGCCCGTGCCCGGCCGGTACGACGCCCATGCCCGCGCCGGCTCCGCGCCCGCGCAGGTACTACGCCCGTGCCCACGCCGGTTCCGCGCCCGTGCCCGCGCAGGTGCTACGCCTGTGCCGCGCCGGTACCGCGCCTGTGCCGCGCCGGTACCGCGTAGGTACTACGCCCGTGCCCGCGCCTGCACTTACGTCTGCAGGAGGTGCTCCAGCACCACCGCGATGCCGTCGTCCTCGTTCGAGGCCGTCACCTCGTCCGCGACCGCCTTCAGGGATTCGTGCGCGTTCGCCATCGCCACACCCCGCGCCGCCCAGCCGAACATCGGGATGTCGTTCGGCATGTCGCCGAAGGCGATCGTCTCCGCCGCCTTCACGCCGAGCCTGCGCGCCGCGAGCGAGAGGCCGGTGGCCTTGCTCAGGCCCAGCGGGAGGATCTCCACGATCCCCGGGCCCGCCATGACCACGTCCACCAGACTGCCGGCCGTGTGCCGCGCGGCGCCCGCCAGCTCGTCGTCCGACAGCGTGGGGTGCTGGATGTAGAGCTTGTTCAGCGGGGCGGACCACAGCTCCGCCGGGTCCTTGAAGGGTACGAACGGCAGCGGCCCCTCCTGCACCCGGTAGTCGGGACTGACCAGCACCTCGCCGTCCAGGCCGTCCCTGCTCGCCGCCATGGCCAGCGGGCCCACCTCGGCCTCGATCTTCGACAGCGCCAGACCGGCCAGCTGCCGGTCCAGGGTGACCGAGGTCAGCAGCCGGTGCTCGCCCGCGTGGTAGACCTGCGCGCCCTGACCGCAGACCGCGAGTCCCTCGTAGCCGAGGTCGTCGAGGATGTGTCGCGTCCAGGGGACGGACCGGCCGGTGACGACGATGTGCGCCGCCCCCGCCGCCACCGCGGCGGCGAGAGCGTGACGCGTCCGTTCCGAGACGGACTCGTCGGCGCGCAGCAGCGTGCCGTCGAGGTCCGTCGCGACGAGCTTGTACGGGAAGGAGCTCACCGGGAGATCGGCTCCAGGACCTCGCGGCCACCCAGGTACGGCCGGAGAACCTCGGGCACCCGCACCGAACCGTCCGGGAGCTGGTGGTTCTCGAGGATCGCCACGATCGTGCGCGGTACGGCGCACAGGGTGCCGTTCAGCGTCGCCAGGGGCTGGACGACCTTCTTGCCGCCCCGCTCGTCACGCATCCGCACGGACAGGCGGCGCGCCTGGAAGCCGTCGCAGTTCGACGCGGAGGTCAGCTCGCGGTACTTGCCCTGCGTCGGGATCCAGGCCTCGCAGTCGAACTTGCGCGAGGCGGAGGAGCCGAGGTCGCCGGTGGCCACGTCGATGACCTGGAAGGGCAGCTCAAGGCTGGTCAGCCACTGCTTCTCCCACTCCAGGAGCCGCTTGTGCTCGTTCTCGGCGTCCTCCGGGGCGACGTACGAGAACATCTCGACCTTGTCGAACTGGTGGACCCGGAAGATGCCCCGGGTGTCCTTGCCGTACGTGCCGGCCTCGCGGCGGAAGCACGGCGAGAAGCCGGCGTAGCGCAGCGGGAGCTTGTCCGCGTCGATGATCTCGTCCATGTGGTACGCGGCGAGCGGCACCTCGGACGTACCGACGAGGTAGAAGTCGTCCTTCTCCAGGTGGTACACGTTCTCCGCGGCCTGGCCGAGGAAACCGGTGCCCTCCATGGCGCGCGGGCGGACCAGCGCCGGCGTCAGCATCGGGATGAACCCGGCCTCGGTCGCCTGCGCGATGGCCGCGTTGACGAGGGCCAGCTCCAGCAGGGCGCCGACACCCGTCAGGTAGTAGAAGCGCGAGCCGGAGACCTTGGCGCCCCGCTCGACGTCGATGGCGCCGAGCGCCTCGCCCAGCTCCAGGTGGTCCTTGGGCTCGAAGCCCTCGGCCGCGAAGTCGCGGATCGTGCCGTGCGTCTCCAGGACGACGAAGTCCTCCTCGCCGCCCACGGGCACGTCCGTGTGGACGATGTTCCCCAGCTGCAGCAGGAGCGTGCGGGCCGTCTCGTCGGCCTCGTTCTGCTCGGCCTCGGCGGCCTTGACGTCGGTCTTGAGCTGCTCCGCCTTCTGCAGGAGCTCGGCGCGCTCCTCGGGGGAGGCCTTGGGGATCAGCTTGCCGAGCGCCTTCTGCTCGGATCGGAGCTCGTCGAAGCGGACGCCGGACGACCTGCGCCGCTCATCGGCGGAGAGCAGGGCGTCGACGAGCTCGACGTCCTCTCCACGGGCGCGCTGGGAGGCGCGAACACGGTCGGGGTCCTCACGGAGCAGGCGAAGGTCAATCACCCCACCAGGCTACCGGTGCGTGCTCGCCCCACCCCACCCGATATAGCCGTGCGTGTCGCTATGCCCGAATTGCCGGTATTGGGAAATGCTCTCCCTATTCGTCAATAAACGGGACAACGACCCCCGAAAAGGGGCGGACCGGTGTGCGTGGCTGACCGAACCGCCCTGCGGGGACACGGACTTCTCCACAGCGGGGGCGCGGACCGCGGAGTTTTCCACAGCCTGTGCGGAACTTCTGTGGATGGTGAACGAATTCCTGGGCGCAATCATGATCAAACCACCCCCGGACACTCTTCCGGGTGGGAATTCCTCGTTCTCACTCGCTCTAAAGAGTTGATCAACGGAATGGGGGTGACGAGAGGAGAGCTGCGCCCTGTGGGTGATCGGAAG
The DNA here is from genome assembly GCF_042671585.1 of Streptomyces sp. NPDC127129. Lineage (NCBI taxonomy): Bacteria > Bacillati > Actinomycetota > Actinomycetes > Kitasatosporales > Streptomycetaceae > Streptomyces > Streptomyces sp. NPDC127129. Next base: position 65,831 of record NZ_JBHXTV010000006.1, on the reverse strand, counting down.
CCGACTGGAGCGATTTGTCGACCTCACTCCCCAGCCATATCGACTTGTCCCCAGGTCGAGCCCGCAGCCTGTGGATAACTATGTGCGTGGAAGGAAAATATGCAGGTAGGACTAGTGGCTCGTGCCTGTGGACGACCGCCCCCGGCGACGGAGGCGGTGGGGCACGATCAGGTCAGGCCCGACCGTCCTGGGCCCTCGCCAGCCAATCGGAGGCCGCCATGAACTCCGCGTCCGACGTCCCGCGCCGCAGCGCCCGTACGTCCTCCGTCGCGACGCCCGCCCGCGGGTACGAACCGAGGAACCGCACCTTCGGGCAGATCCGCTTCAGACCCATGAGCGCCTCGCCCACGCGCCGGTCCGAGACATGGCCCTCGGCGTCCACGGCGAAGCAGTAGTTGCCGATCCCCGCGCCCGTCGGACGGGACTGGATCAGCATCAGGTTCACCCCGCGCACCGCGAATTCCTGCAGCAGCTCGAGGAGGGCACCCGGATGGTCATCACCCAGCCACAGCACCAGCGACGTCTTGTCCGCGCCCGTCGGCGCCGCGGGCCGGGCAGGACGGCCCACCAGCACGAACCGGGTCTCGGCGTTCTCCGCGTCGTGGATCTCGGTGACCAGGGCCTCCAGGCCATAGGTCGCCGCCGCGAACTCGCCGGCGAAGGCCGCGTCGAACCGGCCCTCCTGCACCAGCCGGGCACCGTCCGCGTTCGAGGCCGCCGACTCCCACAGAGCGTCGGGCAGGTGGCCGCGCAGCCAGTTCCGCACCTGCGGCTGCGCCACGGGGTGACCGGTGACTGTCTTGATCTCGGCCAGCTTGGTGCCCGGCCGGACGAGCAGCGCGAAGGCGATCGGCAGGACCACCTCGCGATAGATCATCAGCGGCTCGCCGGAGGCCAGCTCGTCCAGCGTCGCGGTGACGCCGCCCTCCACCGAGTTCTCGATCGGCACGAGCGCGGCGGCCGCCTCTCCGTTGCGCACGGCGTCCAGCGCGGCGGGGACGGAGACCATCGGGACGAGCTCCCTGGTCGCGGCCTCGGGCAGCGTACGCAGCGCGGCCTCCGTGAACGTGCCTTCGGGGCCGAGATACGTATACCGAGTGGCTGACATACGGTCACCCTAATAGGCGCCCGGCTTTCAGGACTCCAGAAGCCGCTGGCCCACGTACTCGCCCTCCGCCGCCCCGCCCGGTACGGCGAAGAGGCCGCTCGCCTCGTGCCGGAGGAAAGGGGAGAGCGCGTCGCCGCGGTCGAGCTTGCGCTGGACGGGCACGAAGCCCCTGAGCGGGTCGGCCTGCCAGCAGATGAAGAGCAGCCCGGCGTCGGGGGTGCCGTCGGGCGCGATGCCGTCGTGGAAGGAGAACGGGCGGCGCAGCATGGCGGCCCCGCCGTTCTGTTCGGGGGCGGAGATCCGGGAGTGGGCGTTGTCCGGGATCACGAGCTTGCCGTCGGGTCCGGTCTTGTCGAGGTCGAGTTCGGTGGTCTCGGTCCCTCCGGTGAGCGGGGCACCGTCGGACTTGCGGCGGCCGATGACCTTCTCCTGCTTGTCGAGGGGGAGCTTCTCCCAGTCGTCGAGCAGCATGCGGATCCGGCGGACGACCGCGTACGAGCCCCCGGCCATCCACTCCTGCGCTCCGGACGCGCCGGTGCCGCCCCCGGCGGGGACGAAGATCCGCTGGTCGAAGTCGGGGTCGGACGGCTTGGGGTTGCCGGTTCCGTCCACCTGGCCCATGAGGTTGCGGGCGGTCATGGGCCTGGCCGTGGCTCCCGCGGACCGGTTGAAGCCGTTCATCTGCCAGCGGACGGTGGCGGCCGAGCCGGCGTCCTTCTGCAGGGCCCGCAGGGCATGGAAGGCGACCAGCGCGTCGTCGGCGCCGATCTGGACCCAGAGGTCCCCCTCGGACCGCTTGGGGTCGAGGGCGTCGGCGGAGAAGGCGGGCAGCGCGTCGAGCTGCCCGGGACGGCGGGCGGTGAGCCCCGTACGGCCGAAGAAGGAGTGACCGAAGCCGAAGGTGACCGTCAGGGAGGAGGGTCCCGCGTCCAGGGCGATGCCGGTGTCGTCGGTCGACGGTTCGCCCGCCATCAGGGCCTTCGCCGTCGCCGACCAGCGGCGCAGCAGCGCGGCGGCCTCCTTGCGGCCGGCTCCGGGCGCGAGGTCGAAGGCGATCAGATGGCCCCGCGCCTGAAGCGGAGTGGTGATCCCTGCCTGATGTTTCCCGTGAAACATCGCCTGGGCCGAGCCGACCGTCGCCAGCGCCTTCCCCTCGCCGGCGGAGGAGGCGGAGGTGCCCGAGTCGGCGACCGCCGCGTACACCCCGGTACCGCCCGCCGCGCCGAGTGCGAGTCCGGCCGCGCCCGCCGCGCCGACCGTGCCGAGAAGCCGCCGCCGGGAGATCTCAAGGTTGTCGTCGTTGCTCACGTCGGTCAGCCGATCTTCACGTTCTTGTCGATGGTGGTCTGGTCGATGTCGGAGGTACGGACGGTCACTTGGATCTGCCACTCCCCGGCCATCGGGATCTGCACGCCGTTGGCGCTCCAGTGTCCGGCCTGGATCCGGTCGGGTACGACGGGCAGCGGGCCGACGTCCTTCGCCTTCAGCGTGAAGGCGACCTTGATCTCGGGAAGGTCCAGGGGGCGGCCGTCGGGGTCGTCGACGAAGAGGTGCAGGACGTTGGCGCCGGTCCGGCCGGGGTCGAGGCTGAGCCGTACGGTCCCCTTGCCCGCGGCGCCTCCGGTGTCGAACGGCAGCCGGATGTCGACGGGCCGCTCGGGGACAGCGGTCGAGCCGGCGGCGGACTGCGAGCGTCCCGCCTCCTCCTCCGTGCGGCCGGGTTCGGTCGAGGTCAGGACGGTCGTCACGGCGAGCAGGACGACGGCGACGACAGCTTCGGTCAGGACGGAGCGTCGCAGGCCGGTGCGCTCGGGGTCGGCGTCCCGGTCCCGCTTCGTGCGGGCGGTGGCGACGGCGGCGCGCTGCCGGGCGAGCTGGGCGGCCCGCTCGGGGTCGACGGCCTCTTCCTGAGCGGCCTCTCCGGCGGCCGCTTCTCCGGCGGCGGTCTCCGTGGTGTCCTCGGCCTCGGCGGCTTCCTCCGCCTCGGACGCCGCCCCGGGCGCCGCCTCGGGCGCCTCGGACGCGTCGGTGTCGTCGGTCTCGCCCAACGCGTCGGTCTCGCCCAACGCGTCGGTCTCGCCCAACGCGTCCTCCTCGCCCAACGCGTCCGCCTCGGCCAACGCGTCGGAGCGGCTGTCGGCGCCGGCGCCGTCGGAGGCCCCGTCGGACACCGTCGGGTCGCCGAGGCGCTGGGTCCAGCGCCGGGACACCCAGGCGATGCCGACCAGGACGGCCACCAGCCCGATCTTGGCCAGCAGCAGCCGGCCGTAGGAGGTGCCGGTCAGCGCGGACCAGGAGCCGACCTGACGCCAGGACTGGTAGAGCCCGGTGGCCGCGAGGACGACGACCGAGCCGAAGGCGATCTTCGAGAAGCGTTCCACCGCCGCCCGCTCGATGCCGGGCGCCCGGTACAGCGCGACGAGCAGGGCGGTCAGTCCGCCGAGCCAGGACGCCACGGCCAGCAGGTGCAGCAGGTCGACGGGCATCGCGATCAGCGGCTGGATGCCGGTGGAGGCGTGCTCGGCGAGGGCCCAGGTGCCGGCGATGCCGGCGGCGACCACACTGCCGCCGATCGCGAGCCCGAAGGTGAGGTCCTTCTTCTCCTTCTCGTCGGTCCGTTTGGTGTACGTCCCGAAGAGCACGGCGATGAAGAGCGCGGCGGCGCCGAGCAGCAGCAGCCGGGAGATCAGTGCGGCGCCCGTCTTCGTCTCCAGGACGGAGCCCAGTCCGCCGAGGTCGAAGGCGTCGGCGAGTTCGCCGGATCCGGTGTACGGGTTGCGCAGCAGCAGCATTGCCAGGGTGGCCGCGGTCAGGGTGAGCCAGCCCCGGACGACGAGCCGCTGGAGGGCCTGGACGCTCGCGCCGCGCGGCCAGCAGGCCAGGACGAAGGCGCCGCCGCCGACGAGGACGACGAAACCGGCGTAGGAGAGGTAGCGGGCGATGCCGTAGAGCGCGCCGACGAGTCCGCCGCCGACCTCCTGGTCGGGGAGGGCGACGGAAGTCTGGGAGGGGGCGCCGATGGAGAAGGTGAAGGCGCCCGCGATGGGGTGGCTGTCGGCGGAGACGGTCTGCCAGGCGACGGTGTACGTGCCCTCGGGCAGCCCGGCGCGGAGGCCGACCCCGTATCGGACGATCGAGCCGCTGCACAGGTCGCGTATCTCGGAGGTGTCCACGCGCTTGCCCGCCGGGTCGAGGACCCGGATCGAGTCGTCGCTCATGGCGACCTGCTCGGAGAAGGTGAGGTTGACGTCCTTGGGGGCGGTGGCGACCACCGCCCCGTCCTGCGGGTCGCTGCCGGTGAGCGCGGCATGCGCGGACGCGGGCGCCGCTGCGGCGAGCAGGGTGCCGAGAAGCGTGGCCGCGACGAGCAGCAGCCGAACCAGGGCGGTTCCGAGGCGCGGGGCGGTGGTGGTGGGCATGTGTGTTGTCAGTCCCTCAAGTAGCTCAGTGCTGCTTCGGGTTGTGGGTGGCGGCCTCGACGGGAAGATCGACCTTGATGGGGTCGGACTTCTCGAAGTGCAGCTCGATGCTGACCTTCTCGCCCTGCTTGGGCTTGGTCTTCAGCGCCATGAACATGATGTGGCTGCCACCACGTTCGAGCTTCAGCTCGCCGTTCGCGGGGATGTCGAAGGACTTCACCTGCTGCATCTTCTGGTTCTTCGTCTCGTGGATCTGGACGTCGTCCGAGATCGGGCTCGTGACGGAGGTCAGCTTGTCCGCGGCGCCGCTGTCGTTCTTGATGGTGAGGAAGCCGCCCGCCATGTCCATCACGGGCTGCGGCATGAACGCGCCGCTCACCTTCAGTTCGGGCTTGCCGTCGGCTCCGGCGGCCCCGGCGGAACTGTCGGTCGAGCACCCGGTCAGCACCAGCCCGGAGGTGAGGGCGAGGGCGGCGATCAGGGTGGTGGTGCGGCGGTTCACGGGTTCTCCCCCTTGATGAGCTTCGGCAGGTCCTTGGCGTAGTCCTCGACCCTCGTGTCCTCGCCGTACAGGACGTAGCCCTGGTCGGTCGTGGGCGAGAAGGCGATCACCTGGGCTCCGTGCATGGAGACGACCGAGCCGTCCTTCTCCTTCTTCGGCGGGTCGATGCCGATGCCGATCTGGCGGGCGCCCGCCTGGATCGTGGTGAAGTCGCCGGTGAGCCCGACGAAGGACGGGTCGCCGGCGGCGGGCAGCCACTTGGCGAGTTCGGCCGGGGTGTCCCGCTCGGGGTCGGTGGTGACGAAGACGACCTGGAGCTTGTCCTGGTCGGCCTTGGGGAGCTGCTTCTTGGCGATGGCGATGTTGCTCATCGTCAGCGGGCAGACGTCGGGGCAGTGCGTGTAGCCGAAGTAGATCAGCGTCGGCTTGCCCTTGGTCTGCGCGCGGAGGTCGAACTGCTTGCCCTGGGTGTCCGTGAGGACGAGGTCGGGCTTGCTGAAGGGGCGGTCGAGGACGGTCGCCGCCTTGGCGCTGTCGCTGCCGCCGGAGACCTCGGCGACCGTTCCGTTGCCGGAGCCGGTGGCCTTGTCGTCTCCGCCGCCGAGGCCGACCGCGACCGTCACCGCGAGGGCGGCGACGATCGCGGACGCGGCGACGATCAGGGGTGCGCGGCGGCTGGGCCGGGGCCGCGCGTCGGTGCTGGGATCGTTCGTCTTCTGGACGGACATGGAACTCGTTCTCTCGTGGTTCTCTGCGGTTCAGGCCGAGCGGCGGCGACCGGCGAGCAGGCCGAAGGCGACGCCCGCGACGCCGACGAGGATGCCGACGATGCCGAGGACACGGGCCGTGGTGTCGCTGCTGCCGGAGTCGGCGGCGCTCTCGGTGTGGGCCTTGTCGCCCTTGGCCTCGTCCTTGGCCTTGTCGTCGTGGCCGGCCTTGTCGTCCGCCTTCGCGCCGCCGCCGTGGTGGTCGTCGCTCGCCGCGGAGAGCTTCAGCACGGGCGCGGGGTTCTGGAGTTCGGCGCCGTCCTTGGGCTCCTCGATCCAGCGGACGACCTCGTTGTTGTCGTACGTCTGGATGGCCTTGATGACGAGCTGGTCGGTGTCCTCCGGCAGCTGGCCGAGGGAGAGCGGGAACTGCTGGAACTGACCGGGGCCGATCTTCGCGCCGCCCTCGGCGGTCCAGGTGACCTTGGTGACGGCCTCGTTGATCGACTTGCCGTGCAGCTCCAGCGGCTTGGCGAGCTTGGACTTGGTGACCTCGGACTTCCAGCCCGGGACGGGCTGCGGCATCACGGAGGCGAGGGGGTGGTCGGCCGGGAAATTGACCTCGACCTTGATGGTGGAGGCGTTGTCGCGCTCGTTCGGGACCTTGACGTTGACCGTCGCGTAGCCGCCCTTGGCGGCCTCGCCCTGCGGCTGGACGCCGACGTGCGCGAAGGCGGTGCCGGAGAGCAGCACGACGGAGGAGAGGGCGATGCCACCGGTGAGGGCGATACGGGAAACGTTCATGACTTCAGGACACTCCAGCTCGTAAGAAGGGTCGGGGTTCCGGCACGCCGACGGCCGGAAGGGTGTGATCCGGGTGGTGCGGGCGTACGACGGGCCGCGGGTCCGCTCTCGCCGAGCGGTCCGCGTCAGGCTGCGAGGACGCAGTCGGCGGCCGGGGGGCCGCGCCGGACGACCGTGTGCTGGAGTGCCTCGGCGCCGGTGGGCGGCGAGGTGTCGCCCGCGGTACGGGCGGGGCGGAGAGAACCGGCGGCCGGAAGCCCGGGGAGGCCGGCGAGCAGGGCCCGTACGAGAGTCAGCGCGGCGCGCAGGGAGCGGACGAGAGCGCATTCGGCGAGCTCGGTCGCCCCGTGGGTGGAGAGCCGGACGAGCCGGCCGAGGGCGAGGTCGCCGTGGCGCAGGAGCCAGCCGGTGGCGAGTGCGGCCAGGAGGTGGCCGAGCACCATCGGCAGGCTTGGCAGGAGGTCGACACCGGTCGCTCCGGCCGCGCCGGTCGCCAGGTGCGCACCGTGGGCCGCGTGCGCGGTGGCGGCGTCGGCCGGGTCGAGCCCGGCGTCGCTGATGATGCGGGTGGCGTCGGCGGCGCTCAGGGACGTCGCCCCGCCGCCGCAGACGATCTTGGCGGCCATCCGGATCAGCGCGTCCTCGGTGACCGGGCCGAGAGAGCCGGCCGCGAGCGGCCGCTGTCCGAGCCCGAACAGGACGTGCAGGCCGAGCTGTCCACCGGCCAGCGCGGTGACGATGGCGGGGAGCGAGCGCTCCCGTCCGGCGAAGAGCACGGTGACGCCGAAGATCGCCAGGAACCCGGCGGCCAGTGTCCACAGGGCGATGCCCGCGCACGCGGCGAGGGCGTGCCCGAGCCCGGACAGCACGACGCAGACCGCGGTGAAGACCGCGGCCCTCAGCATGCGTGGCGCGAGCGCGGGGGCAGACATGGCGGGCCCATCATCGCACCAGCCCCATGCCTCACATGAGGCAGGTCCGGAAGATCACCTTTGGTGCCTTCGGGCCGACTTCTGACGGGGTGCCGGGTGGTGGCTCCGGTAGGCGACCGGAGGGCCTCGGCTGGGTCCTCGGGCGTGCCTCGGATGCGCCTTGGGTGCGTCCTCGGACGCGTCCTCGGGTGTGCCTCGCGTGCGCGGCGCGTGCATGTCCGGACCGGCATACACCGGCGCACGGCGCGTACACATCCGCCGAACGAGGGCTCTTGTGGTTGCGAGGGGCTTACGGACCCCTTAGGGCGGCAATAGGTAACGGTATGTCGCGCCGCAGCATGTCGAGCCGCAGCCAGGAGGCTGAAGCATGAGCATCTGGTGGTCCCTCCATCTGAGGCGCGAGGCCGCGAGCGTTCCGCTCGCCCGGCGGCTGTTGCTCGGCACGATGGAGACGGCGGGGGTCGATCCCGACGTGTCCTACGAACTGTCGGTCGCCCTGACCGAGGCGTGCGCCAATGCCGTGGAGCACGGCGGGGACTCCGGTGCCGGCCCGGCCTCGGAGGAGTACCGGGTGACGGCCTATCTGGACGGCGAGACCTGCCGCATCGAGGTGGCCGACTCGGGGCCGGGTTTCTCCGCTGCCGGGTTCCCGGTGGCCTCCGCCGCCGCGGATGCCGAGAACGGGCGGGGTCTGCGGTTGATCGAGGAGCTGGCGGACCATGTCCACTTCGGCCGTACGGGGCGGGGCGGGGCGCTGGTCAGCTTCGACAAGATCGTGAAGTGGCGGACGGACGCGCCGCTCGCGCTGACCTGACCCGCTGCGGCCTGGCCGGCTCTGCTCCGGCCCGGCCCGGACCCGGCTCTGCCCCGGCCCGGCTCTCACCCAGCCGTCAGCCGGCTCTCACCCGGCTCTGCCCCCGCCCGGCCCGGCACCCAGCTCTGCCCCCGCCCGGCCACGACCTGACCGGGTGTGACCCGACCCGACCTGACCGGGTGTGACCTGACGAGGCGTACGAGAAAGGCCCTCGCCGACCGTGACGGTCCGCGAGGGCCTTCGTCGTACGCGCGCCTCGGGCGACGCGCGGTGGGTCAGCCCTTCAGGCCGGCCATCCACGCCTCGACCTCGTCGGCCTGGCGCGGCAGCGAGGCGGAGAGGTTCCGGTTGCCGTCCTCCGTGACGAGGATGTCGTCCTCGATCCGGATGCCGATGCCCCGGTACTCCTCCGGCACGGTCAGGTCGTCGGCCTGGAAGTAGAGCCCCGGCTCGACGGTCAGGCACATGCCCGGCTCCAGGGTGGTGTCGACGTACGCCTCCGTGCGCGCGGCGGCGCAGTCGTGGACGTCCATGCCGAGCATGTGACCGGTGCCGTGCAGCGTCCAGCGGCGCTGGAGACCCAGCTCCAGGACACGGTCGACGGGGCCCTCGACCAGGCCCCACTCGACGAGCTTCTCGGCGAGCACGCGCTGGGCGGCGTCGTGGAAGTCGCGGTAGGCGGCGCCGGGCTTCACCGCGGCGATGCCGGCCTCCTGCGCCTCGTACACGGCGTCGTAGATCTTGCGCTGGAGCTCGGTGTACCGGCCGTTGATCGGCAGGGTGCGGGTGACGTCGGCGGTGTAGAGCTCGACCGTCTCGACGCCGGCGTCGAGGAGCAGCAGCTCACCGGAGCGGACCGCGCCGTCGTTGCGGACCCAGTGGAGGGTGGTGGCGTGCGGGCCGGCGGCGCAGATGGAGCCGTAGCCGACGTCGTTGCCCTCGACGCGGGCGCGCAGGAAGAAGGTGCCTTCGATGTAGCGCTCGCTGGTGGCCTCGGCCTTGTCGAGGACCTTGACGACGTCCTCGAAGCCGCGGGCGGTGGAGTCGCAGGCCTTCTGGAGCTCGGCGATCTCGAAGGCGTCCTTGACGAGACGGGCCTCCGACAGGAAGACGCGCAGCTCCTCGTCGCGCTCGGCGGTGACCTTGTCGGTCAGCGCGGCCTCGATGCCGGCGTCGTGGCCGCGGACGGCGCGGACCGGCCCGGTGGCCTCCTTGAGCGCGGCGGCCAGCTCGCGGACGTCCTTGGCCGGGATGCCGAGGAGCTGCTCGGCCTCGGTCAGGGAGTGGCGGCGGCCGACCCACAGCTCGCCCTGGCCGTCCAGCCAGAACTCGCCGTTCTCGCGGTCGGAGCGCGGCAGCAGGTAGACGGTCGCCTTGTGGCCGCTCTTCGTCGGCTCCAGGACGAGGACGCCGTCCTGCGTCTGGTCGCCGGTGAGGTAGGCGTACTCGGTCGACGCGCGGAAGCTGTACTCGGTGTCGTTCGAGCGCGTCTTCAGGTTGCCCGCGGGGATGACGAGGCGCTCGCCCGGGAAACGCGCGGAGAGCGCGGCGCGGCGGTCGGCGGTGTGCGCGGCCTGGGCGATCGGCTCCAGGCCGTGCAGCTCGGTGTCGGCCCAGCCGGACTTCATGTTCTCGGCGAGCTCGTCGGATACGCCCTGGTACAGGCCGTTCTTGCGCTGCTTGATCGGCTCTTCGGTCTCGTCCGGGGTTTCCGGGGTGAGCTCGTCTGCCACGGGGGTCTCCTTTGGTACGACACTGAACCCCCTCCATCGTACGGTCGTACGGAAGGGGGCCCAGGGCCGGAAGACCCATTACCGCTGAGTCACCTGCGGGCTACGCGCCGCTCACTCGAAGCGGGCCGCGAGCAGGACGACGTCCTCTCCGTCGACGGCGTGGCCGAGCCCTTCGGGCAGCAGGGTCCGCAGGACGTGGTCGGCGATGGCTCCAGGGTCCGTACGGTCCGCCCTCGGGACGCTCGCGGCGGCCGCGTGCAGCCGTGCGAAGGCCCGGTCCATGGGGTCGCCGGTCCTGCGGAGCAGCCCGTCGGTGTAGAGCAGCACCGTTTCTCCGGCGGCGGGGGTGATCTCGACGCTCGGCGCCTCCCAGCAGGCGAGCATCCCCAGCGGCGCCGACAGCGAGGTCTCGACGAACTCGGTGCGGTGGTCGCCGATGATCAGCGGCGGGGTGTGTCCGGCTCCGGCGAGGACGAGTCGGCGCTGCTTCGGCTCGGAGTAGGCGAAGAGCGCGGTGGCCGAGCGGGCGGGCTCGGTGAGGCGGAGCAGAAGCTCCAGGTCGGAGAGGACGGCGACGGGGTCCTCGCCCTCCATGACCGCGTACGCCCGGAGGGAGGCGCGCAGCCGGCCCATGGCGGCGAGCGCGCTGGGACCGGTCCCGGAGACGGAGCCGACGGCGAGACCGAGTGCGCCCTCGGGCAGCGGCAGCGCGTCGTACCAGTCTCCGCCGCCCTGGGGGCCGGTCCGGTGGCGTACGGCGAGCTGGACCCCGGGGACCCGGGGGAGGCGGCTGGGGAGCAACTCCTCGGCGACGGTGGCGACCTGGACGCGGGCCCGCTCCAGCTCCAGGAGGCGCGCGAGGTGCTCGGCGGCATGGCGGCTGTAGAGACCGACGAGGTGGCGCCGGCGCTCGGTGGGTTCGGCGGGTTCGTCGTAGAGCCAGACGACGGCGCCGAGCTTCCCGGCCGCCTCGGTGGCGAGGGGGAGGGCATAGCTGGCGGCGTAGCCGAGCCGGGCGGCGACCTCGCGGTGGCGGGGGTCGAGCTCCGGTGCCGGTTCGGGTGCCGGTTCGGGGAGGCCGTCGAGGATGCGGCCGTACGAGGTGGCGCTGCGCGGCACGGTCTCGATGGTGCCGAGGTCGGCGTGGGCGAGTCCGAGGCCGATGGTGGAGGTGGGGCCGAGGCCGTCACCGGGTTCGAGGACGGCCATGCCGCGACGGGCGCCGACGAGGGCGGCACCGGCGCGCAGCACCTCGCGCAGCGCTTCGTCCAGGGAACCGGTCTTGATCAGGCGTTCGGTGAGTTCGTGGAGGGTGGTGAGGTCGGAGACCCAGCCGGCCAGCCGGTCCTGGATCATCGCGCCGGGGATGGCGGGGAGGGCCGACGCGGACGGGTGTACGGGCGGAACGGGCGCGGTAGTGTGCGCGGGCGAGGGAACCGTGGAATCGATTCCAGCCACTTTCGGCAGGTGTGGGGCGCTCATGTCGGCCGGCTTTCCGACGGGTGCGTTTCGCTCAATAGCATCGCAAACCCCCATGTCAATCTGCGCCGCAAGCAATGCATCCACATGTACACGCACAAGAGGAGCGATGTCCAGCATTGTCCCCACGGGACTTGTGGTGTCCGTGGGGTTTGGCAGAAGGGTTGAAGTGCAGGCCAAGTTGGCCGAAAATTGCCCCCGCGGCGCACCTTTTGCGGTCGACTGGCGTCGTTTGAAAGCGCGTTGATTTGAACGTGACGGGTACGTAATCGGTGATGGCCAGGGGCAGTTGGAACCGCCCCGGAACCTGGCAGGGTGCCTGGGCGTCCTCACCGCCGCAGGCCGCGACCCTTCGATGGACGACGAGCCTCAGCTCGGCCCCTCCCGCCCCACCCACGGGGCGGTGAACCGCCGACCTTGTACGCGCTGATACGCACAGTGAAGAGATCTGCACGTGGTGTGATGTGGATTCGGCGTTCAACGGAAAGGAACGAGCGCTCATGCGCGAGATCCTCGGAAGGCGACGCAGGTTCCGGTTCCGGCGCAGGGAAAGGACCGTCCAGCTCGACGCGGCGCTCGTGTGCGCCACCGAGTGGGGCTGGCCCGTACTGCCCGGCGTGGGGCTGAAGGCGACGACCCGTACGTCCAGAGGGCCAGGCTGCGCCTGTCCCGACCCCGGGTGTGTCGTCCCCGGCGCGCATCCCTTCGACCCCGGGCTGCTCGCGGCGACCACCGACGAGCGCATGATCCGTTGGTGGTGGACCCGGCGCCCGGACGCCCCGGTCGTCCTGGCCACGGGAGGCCCCGCGCCGTGCGCGGTGAGCCTGCCGGCCGTGGCGGGAGCGCGTGCCCTGGTCGCCCTCGACGCGATGGGCATGCGGCTCGGACCGGTGGTGGCGACGCCCACGCGCTGGTCGCTGCTCGTCGCCCCGTACGGCCTGGAACAGCTCGGCGACCTGCTCTACACGAAGGACAGCGTGCCCAGTTCGCTGCGGTTCCACGGCGAGGGCGGCTATCTGCTGCTGCCGCCGTCGGTGGCGGGGACGGGACAGGTGCGCTGGGAGCGCGCGCCGCTGGAGGGTTCGGCCCGGCCCTGGCTGCCGGACGTCGAGGCGGTCGTGGACGCGCTCGTCGAGGCGAGCACGGGAGCGCCGGGCGGCGGCAGCAGGCTCGCGTACTGACGACGGGCGGGTCGCCGGGCGGGTGACGGGCGCGCGCCGACCCCGAGGGGTGCGGCACGGGGCCGGACGCGCGGTGTTCGGGGCTCTGCCTCACCCGTACGGGTGTGAGGCCGCCCGACTTGTACGGGAAATGGGCGCGCGGCGCGCTGTGCGCCGCCGATCCGCCGATATCTTCGGCCCACCGTTCACGTTGATCACGTAGCGCGCGCTCCTTGTACGCGGTTCGCGCTCCTTGTCCACGGTCCGCGGTCCGCAGTACACGCCGTTCACGCCGTTCACACGTCGCAGCCAGCCGGGCAGGTGGGTCCCATGAATCTCCGCATGATCGGGCTCGGGGCCGTCGTGGTGTGTGCCACGCTCCTGCCGCTCGTCGCCCTCGCCGGTGAGGCCGCCGGCCCGGGCCCGGGCCCGGACGGTGATGGAAAGCCGCGCGCCGAGGAGGCCGGGCGGCGTGCCGACGACGGACTGCTGCCGGGGCTCGGCCTCGGCGCCCCGGAGGCCCCGCCTGCCCCGCCTGCCCCCGCGCCCGAGCCCTCCTCCTCTTCCTCCTCGGCCGCGTCTCGGGCCCCGTCGGACGTCGCCGGCCGCGCCTCGCACTGCGGTCCCGATCTGACGTCCCCCGACGGGATCGAGGCACAGACGTGCGTGCTGACGGAAGGCCCCGACACCTGGGCGCGTACGTACTACCGCAACGCGGGCGGCCAGCAGCTCGACTCCCTGCTCACCCTTATGGGCCCCGGAGGGCGCACCGTACAAGTGCGATGCGCTGTTCCCGCACAGGATGAACCGGGGGCGTGCGAGACGCCGCGCGAGCCCTCGCGGGGCGCCGCTTCGGCATATTCGGCCGTGGCGGAATTCGCTGGTTCGGGAGAGGGCGGCAGTACGCCGCTGCTGCTGCGAGCGGGGAGCAACATGGCCGCGCCGGGCGGCAGTTGAGCCTCGGGACGGGATCCGTCCGGGCATGAGAAGACCCGATCGCTGGCGACGGGGGATGCACCAGCGACCGGGCTTCTAGAACGGTAACAAGAGATCTGCGGTTCGCAAATTCGATCTCGGTTATTCGGACAGGGATTTACCTGGCCGCACGAGGAGTTGTGGCGGATGTCACCGACTGGTTGGTCTGTCAGTCCCCACCGTCACCACAGGCACCAGGGGTGTCAGCTCAGAGTGACCTGACGGTTGGTGAGCCCGCCGCGGGCGCGACGCTCCTCCGGGGTGAGCGGGGCGTCGGAGGCCAGCGCCGCCGCGAGCCGCTCGGCGAACTCGGCGGCCGGCTTCTCGCAGTCCTCGGCGCGCATCGAGGTCGGCAGGTCCCAGACCGGGACCATCAGACCGTGGGCCCGGAAGGAGCCGACGAGACGGGTGTCGTCGCCGAGGGAGGACGTACCGGCGGCGTGCAGGCGGGCGAGCGCGTCGAGGAGCTTCTCCTCGGGGTGCGGCATGACCCAGCGCAGGTGGTTCTTCTCCGGGGTCTCGCACCAGTACGCCGCGTCCACGCCGGTCAGCTTGACGGTGGGGATGGCGGCGGCGTTGGCGCGCTCCAGGGAGGCGCTGACCTCCGGGTTGGAGTTCTCGGAGGAGGACTCCGGAATCCAGAATTCGAAGCCCGTGTGCACGACCGGCGCGAAATCGCTGTTCGGGTCGAGCAGATCCTGCAGACGCGGGCCCTCGGCCGGAACGCGGCGGCCGGAGACCGGCGTGCCCGGCTCGGCCTCCAGGGCGCGCTGGAGGGTGTCGGCGAGATCGCGGGCGAGGTCGCCGGAGGAGGAGTCGTTCTGCAGGGCGAGGAGCACCGAGCCGTCGTCGCGGCGGAGCGCGGGCCAGGCCATGGGCAGTACGGTCGCGAGCGTCACGGACGGCACGCCCTCGGGCAGCCCGTCCTTGAGGGTGAGCGGAACGGTGGCGGCGGGTACCAGCTCGCGCAGCGCGACCCAGTCGCACTCGCCGGGCAGCCCCTCGAAGGGGCGCTGGACCAGCTCGGTCACGGCGTGCGCGGCGGCCCGGCCGTGACACGCCTTGTAGCGGCGGCCCGATCCGCAGGGGCACGGCTCGCGCGCACCGACGACCGGGATCTCCCCGTTCGTGACCTGTGCCTTGACGGCCTTCGTCTGGGGGCGCTTCTTGGCCATGGTGTGGCTTCTCCCGATAGCGGCAGTGCGTGTGGTGCAGGCCGCGCTCGGTGCACGGCTCTGTGTCGGGCGAGCCTAGCCGTACGGAGGCGCCGAGGGCCTCAGGCGGACACGTTCCCGGTGCGGGGGTCCGTACGGGGGCCGGTGCCGAGCCGGTGCGGGGATCCGTGCCGAGCGGGTGCCGGGCCGGTGCCGTGGGCCGTGATGCGGCGGTATCGGGGCCCCGCGCCGGGGCGCGTGCCGGGCCCGTGCCGCGGTCGGTGCTGGGCCGTGCTGTGGTCAGGCGCCGGGATCCTTGCCGTGGGCGGTGCCGGGCCGGTGCCGTGGGCCGCGACGCGGCGGTATCGGGGCCCGTATCGGGGCCCCGCGCCGGGGCCCGTGTCGTGATCGGTGCCGGGATCCGTGCCGGGCCTGTGCCGTGGTCGGGCGCCGGGATCCGTGCCAGGCCGGTGGGCGCGGGCGGTGCCGGGCCGGTGCCGTGGTTGCCGGCGTCGTTGCCGGGGTCCTCGCAAGGCTCGCGCGTGCCGCAGCAGGCGCCGGCGTCGTTGCCGGGGCCCCGCTGGGTCCGCCCCTCCCGCGGTCGGGTGTCGCCGGGGACCGGGTCAGTCCAGGTCGTCGTACGCGTCCAGGAACTCGAACCCCTGGCCGCCGCCGACCCGCGCGGCGAAGTCCTCGCGGCGATGGCCTTCGGTGACGACGACCCAGACCGTCACCTCGCCGGACGCGTTGTCCCGTACGCCCCAGTCCTGGGCCAGCGCACTGATGATGTTCAGCCCGCGGCCGCCGCGCGCCGTGACCGAGGGCGTCGACGGAACAGGCCGCGTGGGACCACCGCCGTCCGTCACCTCGACCGTCAGACCACCCGACGGATCGACGCGCCAGGCCGCACGGACGTCCCCGTCGCCCACGTCCGCCCGCCCCAGCGGCCTGCCGTGCCGGCAGGCATTGCTGAGCAGCTCGGAAAGGATCAGTACTGCATCGTCGACGACCGATTCGGACATCCCGTTGCGGCTCAGCTGCTCCCGCATACGGTGTCTCGCCTCACCCACGCCCGCAGGGCCATGGGGTACGGCCATGCTCGACGACGTGGGCACCTCCTGTGCCACCACCAACGCCACCCCCGAGACCTCCTTTGCCCCACGCCACGGTGTGGATGCCCCGATGGCCTGGACCGGAAACCGCCTCATGAGCGTGCGGTGACGCACTCGTGACGATCGAGTACGGACCGAACGCGCCGGTGCACTCCCTGTTAGCCGTGTGACGGGTGGGAAGGGAGGGGACGCGTGGGGAGGGAAATGGGATCAATGGCGGCCCAACTGGGACAGCACCTGCTTGGGTCGGTTGGTGATGATCGCGTCGACGCCGAGCCGTTCGCAGAGTTCGACGTCCTCCGGTTCGTCCACCGTCCATACGTGCACCTGGTGACCGGCCTTCTGGAGGCGGAGGATCACGGCGGGGTGGTGGCGCACGATCCGGATCGACGGTCCGGCGATCCGCGCGCCGGCGGGCAGCCTTCCGTCGCGCAGCCGGGGGGTCACGAACTGTGCCAGCGAGACGGTGGGCAGGGTCGGCGCGGCGGTGGCGATCCGGGAGAGCGAGCGCGCCGAGAAGCTCATGACCCGTACGGGAGAGTCCTCGGGGGCCTCCGGCTCCGCGAGGCCGAAGCGCTTGAGCAGGTGGAGCAGCCGCTCCTCGACCTGGCCGGCCCAGCGGGTGGGGTGCTTGGTCTCGATGGCCAGCTCGACGCGGCGCCCGGCGTCGGAGACGAGCTCCAGGAGGCGTTCCAGGGTGAGTACGGAGGTGAGTCCGGAGTCCTTCCAGTCCGGGCTCTCGCCCGCTTCGTCCCGGCCCCTCCAGGTGCCGAAGTCCAGGGCGGCGAGGTCGGCGAGCTCCAGGGCGGAGACGGCGCCGCGGCCGTTGGAGGTGCGGTCGACGCGGCGGTCGTGGACGCAGACGAGGTGGCCGTCGGCGGTGAGCCGGACGTCGCACTCGAGGGCGTCGGCGCCGTCCTCGATGGCCTTCACGTAGGCGGCGAGGGTGTGCTCCGGGGCGTCTTCGGAGGCTCCGCGGTGCGCCACCACCTGGACGGGGGCGGGGTTCGGGTGCGGCCGGGGGTGCTGCCGTGCGTGGGTCACCGCGTCATGGTGCCATTGGCGGGGCGGACGTATCGGACCGCGTCCGTTCTGTCCGTATATAAAGAATGGGGTGCGGATGCACAGCTCCGTCTTACAGTGGCCTGACGGCCTGTGGGAAAAGCTGTTCGCAGCACCCTAGAGATGGCATCCACCCGTGCAGTGAACGAGGAGAGAGCTGTGAGCACCGAGAACGAGGGCACCGAGGTTCCGGCGGACCCGAGTGCCCCGTCCGTCCCTCCCGCCCCTCCCACGCCCCCCGTCGCCCCGCCCGCCGCTCCCGAGCCGGTGACGGAGAGCGCGCAGAGCGACGCGGCGGACACCCAGGCACAGACCCAGGCACAGACCCAGGCACAGACCCAGCCCCAGTCGCAGCCCCATGCGCACCCCGAGGCCCCGACCCAGGCGCACGCGCATGTCCAGGCCCCCACCCCCGCCCCCGCCCAGGCGGCGCACGCGGCCGGCGCCGGTGGCTGGCCGCCGCCTCCGCCGGCCGTGCCGGCCTGGGGCGCCCCCGTCCCGCCCGCGCCGCAGGCTCCGCGGAAGCGGACCGGCGGCCTGGTCGCTGCGGTCCTCGTGGCCGCCCTGGTGGCCGGTGGCGTCGGCGGCGGCATCGGGTACTGGGCGGCCGAACGCGGCGACGAGTCGATCAGCTCGACGACGGTCGCCGCGGGCGACTCGCCGGCGTCCTTCAAGCGCGACCCGGGCACGGTCGCGGCGGTGGCGGGCAAGGCCCTGCCGAGCGTCGTCACCATCCAGGCGAAGTCCGGCGGCGCCGGCGGTGACAGCGAGGGCGCGGGCGGTACGGGCACCGGCTTCGTCTACGACAAGGAAGGCCACATCGTCACCAACAACCACGTGGTGGCGTCGGCGGCGGAGGGCGGCACGCTCTCGGCGACCTTCTCGAACGGCAAGACGTACGACGCGGAGGTCGTGGGCCGCGCGGAGGGCTACGACGTGGCCGTCCTGAAGCTGAAGAAGGCCCCCGAGGGGCTGGCTCCCCTCGCGCTCGGCGACTCCGACAAGGTCGCGGTGGGCGACTCGACGATCGCGATCGGCGCGCCCTTCGGCCTGTCGAACACGGTGACCACGGGCATCATCAGCGCCAAGAACCGCCCGGTGGCCTCGGGCGACGGCTCGGGCGGCAGCAACTCGTACATGAGCGCCCTGCAGACCGACGCCTCGATCAACCCGGGCAACTCCGGCGGGCCGCTGCTGGACGCGAACGGCTCGGTGATCGGCATCAACTCGGCGATCCAGTCGACCGGCAACGGCTTCGGCCAGACGCAGGCGGGCTCGATCGGCCTCGGCTTCGCCATCCCGGTCAACCAGGCCAAGAACGTGGCCGAGCAGCTGATCAAGACGGGCAAGCCGGTGTACCCGGTGATCGGCGCGACGGTGAACATGACCGAGAAGGGCGAGGGCGCCACGATCGCCGACGAGGGCGCGGGCGGTACGCCCGCCGTCGTCCCGAACGGCCCGGCGGCGCAGGCAGGTCTGAAGGCCGGCGATGTGATCACGGGCTTCGACGACCGCCAGATCGACAGCGGCCCGACGCTGATCAGTGAGATCTGGACCCACAAGTCGGGCGACTCGATCAAGATCACCTACGAACGCGACGGCAAGGAGGCGACCACCACGGTCACCCTCGGCGAACGCACGGGCGACAACTGACCCTCTGAGCCCTCCCTCGCGCCGTCCTGAACGGGACCCGGCGCGGGGGCACTTGCCCGGCCCGCCCGTCCATCCCCGCCGGATCCCGCCACCCGGTAGGCTGTAGCCGCTCCGCAGCAGGTGAGGCGGGGCATGGGTGGGTTGCCCGAGCGGCCTAAGGGAACGGTCTTGAAAACCGTCGTGGCGCGAGTCACCGTGGGTTCAAATCCCACACCCACCGCTTGCAGGTCAGAGAAGTAGCAGGTCAGAGGGCGGGCCCCGGATTCCGGGACCCGCCCTCCGTGCATGGGTCTGTCGGGTCTTCCCGCGAGGTCGGGGTCTGCCGCGGCTCCGGCTCCGGCTCCGGTTCCGGTTCCGCTCAGCTCAGCCGGGTCGTGGCGTAGGCCTCGATGGCGTCGCGCTGGTACGCCGCCAGCCCGGGTGCGATCGCCTCGTACGCGGCGCGCCAGGTGTCGTTGTCCACGCAGGCGCGCCCGATGGCCCGGTACTCCTCGGCGGAGACGGCACGCAGCTCGGCCAGGCCCCGGTACTGGGCGTCGATCTCCGCCTGTACCGGCTCGGCGTCGGCCGTGGCGCCCGCTGCCATGAGTTCGGCCAGCCGGATCATCTGAGCGGTGCGCTCGCGGTGCCCGGCGTCGGCATCGGCCTGGCTCATCGTGGCCGCGCGCCGGCCGACCTCCTCGGCCAGCTCGGGGAACTCGCTCATGTTCTCCTCGTACTGGGAGGGCCGTACGCCCTCGAAGAGGTTCTCCGGTCGGTTGATGGTCATGGGGTGCCCGTCCTTCCTGGACTGCTCCAGTGCGGCGATGGTGCGGGAGACGGTGCCGGCCAGGGCGTCGAGCCGGTCGCGCTCGTCGACCAGCTTCTGGTGGTGGTTCCGCAGGGCATCCACCTCGTCGACCTGCTCGGACAGGATCCGGCCGATCTCTGGAAGCCCGACGCCCAACGCCCGCAGTACGAGGATCTGCTGCAGCAGCAGAAGCTGCTTGCCCTCGTAGTGGCGGTGCCCGTTCGCGCCGATCCGGGCCGGCGGCAGCAGGCCGATCTCGTCGTAGTGACGCAGGGTCCGGGCGGTCACGCCCGACATCCGGGCCACCTCCGCGATCGGCCAGTCCATCGCCACTCCCGCACGTGTGTGTCGCCCGACCGGTCTCTCCGGCCTGGTCACGACGGTAGGAGCTGCCGCAGCGGCAACTTCAACCCCGGGATTCATGTTTCCGGAAAGCGCGCACGTGCGCCGGGCAGGGTCGGCCTGCCCGGCGCACGCGGTTCATGGTGTCGGGTCGGCCCCGCGATCCGTCCTGGACGAGCGGACGTGAGGGCCGACTGCTGTCGGGTTAGCGGTGGTGGCGGTGGCCCCAGGACTTGGTGTCGATGGTGCGGCCGCGGTCGTCGCGGAGAATGGCCTTGTCGCGGCTGTCCCAGACGTAGTTGCGGCGGTCCTGGAACAGGTCGCTGCGGGTGTCACGGCCGTGGCCGGTGTGGATACGGACCGTGTCCCGGCCCCCGAGGCGGACGTCGCCGAAGCGGTACCGGTTGCCGTCGTCGTCCTTCAGGGTCCAGCCCTTGAGGTTGATCGCGTGGCGGGTCGTGTTGCGGATCTCGACCCACTCGGCGTTCAGCGATCGGTTGGACCGGTCGTCGCGACCGGGGCTCTCGGCCTGGACCCGGCTGATCTCCACCTTCGGGCCGCGCTGGCGGTCGCCGTCGTGGGCGGCGGCCGGCAGGGCGACGGCGGAGACGATCGCGCCGGCCGCGAGGACGGTGGCCGCGATACGACGGGCGGTCGAAGAAGCAGACATGTGTGATGTCCCCTCAAGAACAGAGCCTCATCAGCCGATAACTGCTGTTGAGAGCTGTGCGGTTCCCGGTCCGGTGTGGGCCGAGGAGGCAAACTCTGCGGCCTCGCCGGCCGCGTCGGAATGCCGGCCGAGGCCCGTTACCGATTACGGACATCTGCGTAACTGTCGGCTGTATCGGTCAATCACCGCTTTCGGGCGTGGCCCTGACATTCACTGTCTGCTACACCCATCCGTTGAATGATCAACAGCAAGCCCTTTCCGGCTCCGGCGCACTACCGGTCGCACGACCCGGCGCACTCTGCCGATCGGGTGGCGAGCCCGAGTAACAGCTGTTCTGCACGTTTCTTCGCGCAGACGCCGTGCACTCGCACAGGAGAGCGACTCTGCAGGTCGGCGCCCGCGTCGCAGCCGATGCGCCGACGGTGGCTGACGTGGGTGGCTGGCCTAGGCGGTGGCGCTCGGGGGGTTTGCCGGGTGGGCGTTCTGGGTGAGGCGGGCCGCCGAGAGGATCGTCGTGCGGGCCTCGTGTTCGGTCAGGCCCGTGTGGACCGCCGCCGTGGTGAGGGCTTCGGCGAGGGATTCGCCGAGGCCGTTCTCGTACGCCCGGCAGGCCGCCCAGAACAGGCGCGTGTTGCGCTGGCCCTCGTGGGCGGTCCGGACGAAGTGGATCAGGCCGCGGCCGTGGCGTGGGCCCGGCGGGGTGTGGTGGGGGCGCGAGGGTGCGGTGGGGGGTGCGATCAGGTCGAGGAGGGCGCGCGGACAGGGTGCGGGATCGAGGTGTTCGCTGCCCGGAGCCAGCCGGTACGCGCCCCTGGCGGTGACCGAGCCCGGTCCCACCAGGTAGCCGCCGGCCCCGCGGATGTCGATGCCGGGGGCGAGGCGGCTCGCCGAGTTCGGGACGACGACGTCCGGCGGGCCGGTCAGCCACAGGTGGCGGCCGCCGGACGGGGTGAGGACGGTGACCGTGGGCGGCAGTGTGAACAGGTGCTGGAGCGCGAGGTGACGGAGCTCGGTCGTGGCGGTCGTGGCGGCGTCGCCGTGCAGGACGTCGAGGTCGACGCCGATGAGGTGGTGCGGAGGGCGTCCGCAGGCGATGCCGTAGCCGGTGGCCCAGGGGGCGGCGGCGAAGAGGGCCCGTACGGCCGCGGGGTCGCTGGTCGCGTCGTGCACGCCGTGCCCGGGGCGGCCGCACTCGCCGTGGCAGGCGACGGGGTGCGGTTCGTGGCGGTGGGGTGAGCGCAGGGCGGGGAGCTTGGAGGCCGACAGGGGGATGACGGGGAGCCCGCGCTCTGCCGCGGTCAGCGCGTGGGCCAGGGCCAGGGTGGCGGAGCGCCGGTCGGAGGTGGCCATGGACTCAGTTTCGTACACCCGTTCGAAAAAAGAAAGAGGGGAGGATTGGCTGAAAATCTGCCGGAACGCTTCCCCTGCGGTGAGGGTGCGGTTCCGGCGGCGAGATCCGGCCCCCACCCCTGTGAGCTGCGCCTTCGGGTGTGTGGCGGGGGTTTATCGACTTGTCCTCACGCTTGAGGGGGAATCGGCCGCTGAGGGGTGGTTCGCCGGGGATTGCGTGGGCAACTCTGGAGTCGCGACGTCGAGCACAACGACCGAGGCGGTCGGCCAACTGCCTTGGAAACAGCAGTACTTCAGTGCTCCGGCACGACAGCTTCAGCTCAGCTCACGGAGGAAAAGACATGGCAAGCATCCGTACTGCCCGCGTTCTCGCCGCTGCCGCCGCGCTGCCCTTGGCCGCCGCTCTCTTCAGCGGCGTCGCGCAGGCCGACAACGGCGGATTCGCGGACAACGGATCGAACACGAGCGTCGCCTCCATCATCGGCAGCGGCGTGGGCGGCGACAACTTCGGCAACTCGGCGACCACGCAGCAGGTGGCCACCGGCTCCGGTGCCTCCAATCAGAACAACACCGCGAGCGTGAACGGCTCCGGGCTCACCGCCGTCGACCAGTCGAACGCGACGGTCAACTTTTTTCCCTGGTGGCTCTAGCCGTCAGCTGGGGTCCGGCCCGACGGGGGGAATGACCGCGGGGTGAACGGCGGCCCGTGCGGCGGCGCTTCGGCGCCGGCGCACGGGCCGCCGCGCGTTTCCGGGCGGGCTCGTCCCGGTTGCCGCGCGGGGCCGGCCCCGCGCCCGCCGTGCCGGCCCCGTGGACCGCCGCGTCCGTGACCTTGACACGGCTCCCGTATCTGACGGACAGTCAGAAAACCTAGCCGTACCCCCGGGAGGCCGTCGCCGTGCACCTCGCCCCGACCGAGCGGCAGCTGAGGCTGCGCGCCGAACTCCGCGCGTACTTCCGCGACGTGATGCCCGGCGGTCCGCCGCCCGCCGGCGACACCGCCGCGCAGCGCGCGCTGCTCCGCCGCATCGGCGGCGACGGGATGCTGGGGCTCGGCTGGCCGACGGCGTACGGCGGCCAGGGCCGCGGCCCCGACGAGCAGTTCGTCTTCTTCGACGAGGCCTACCGGGCCGGTGCCCCCGTCTCGATGGTCACGCTCAACACCGTCGGCCCGACCCTGATGAAGTACGGGACCGAGGAGCAGAAGGCGTACTTCCTCCCCCGGATCCTGCGCGGCGAGACCGTCTTCGCCATCGGCTACAGCGAGCCGGAGGCCGGTACCGACCTGGCCTCGCTCCGTACGAAGGCGGTGCGGGACGGGGACTCCTGGCTGATCGACGGGCAGAAGATCTTCACCTCGAACGCCCAGAACGCCGACTGGATCTGGCTCGCCTGCCGCACCGACCCCGAGGCGCCCAAGCATCGCGGCATCTCCATCGTGCTCGTCCCCACGGACTCCCCCGGCTTCTCGTGGACGCCGATCGAGACGGTCGGCGGGCTGACGACGACCGCGACGTACTACGACTCCGTCCGCGTCCCCGCCGGGAACCTCGTCGGCGAGGAGAACGGCGGCTGGGGGCTGATCACCAACCAGCTCAACCACGAGCGCGTGGCCCTCGCCGCCATCGGCATGCAGGCCGAGGACTTCTACGAGGCGGCCCTCCACCGGGCCCGTACACCCGATCCGGTGACGGGGCGGCGCCGCATTGACGAGCCGTGGATACGCATTCGTGCTGCCGAGGCGCATGCCCGGCTGGCGGCGACGCGCCTGCTCAACTGGCGTCTGGTGGGGGATGTGGGGGCGGGCCGGCTGGCCCCGGGAGACGCCAGCGGCGTGAAGTTCGCGGGAACCGAATCGGCGGTGGAGGTGTACCGAATATGTCAGGAGATCGCGGGCGGAGCGGGTCTCGTGCGAGCGGGATCGCCGGGGGAGTTCGACGGCGGTGAGCTCGAGCGGATGAACCGCGCCGCGCAGATCAACACCTTCGGGGGAGGGGTGAGCGAGGTGCAGCGCGAGATCGTCGCGACGATGCGACTCGGCATGAAGGGGAGGGGGCGGCGATGACGGACGGTCTGTACGAGCGGCTGAAGGGGTACGAAGGACAGCCCGCCGCCACCGCGGGCGTCGGCAAGGACCTGGTCAACGAGCCGATGATCAGGCACTGGTGCGAGGCGATGGGGGACACCGACCCGGCGTACAGGGGGCCGGACGCCGTCGCGCCGCCCACCATGCTCCAGGCCTGGACGATGGGCGGGCTCTCCGGCCACACGGACCGGTCGGGGGCGTACGACGAGCTGCTCACGCTCCTGGACGAGGCCGGGTTCACCTCCGTGGTCGCCACCGACTGCGAGCAGGAGTACCCGCGGCCGCTGCGACCGGGCGACGCGATCACCTTCGACGCCGTGATCGAGTCGGTGTCGGAGCGCAAGACCACCAAACTCGGGACGGGGCACTTCGTCACCACCCGGATGGACGTCCGCGCCGGCGGCGAGCTCGCGGGCACCCACCGCTTCCGGATCCTCAAGTACGCGCCGGCGGCACCGCGGCCGAAGGGGAGCGGCGCGCCCGCCGCCAGGCGGCCACGGCCGGTGGTCAACCGGGACAACGCCGGGTTCTGGGAGGGCGTCGCCGCGCACCGGCTGCTCATCCAGCGCTGCGCGGGCTGCGCGGCCCTCCGCCTCCCATGGCTGCCCGGGTGCAATGCCTGCGGCTCGCCGGAGTGGGACACCGTCGAGGCGGGCGGCGAGGGGACCGTCTTCTCGTACGTGGTGATGCACCACCCGCCCTTCCCCGCGTTCGATCCCCCGTACGCGGTCGGTCTGATCGAACTGGCCGAGGGCGTGCGGATGGTCAGCAACGTGGTCGGGGTGCCGTACGACAAGGTCCGGATCGGGATGCCCGTCCGGCTGGAGTTCCTCCGCGTGGACGACGAGCTGGAGCTGCCCGTCTTCCGGGCGCTGGACGGCGGGGAGGGCTGACGCATGGACTTCACACCCACGGAGGAGCAGGCCGCGGCCCAGGAGCTGGCGGCGACGATCTTCGGTGACCTCGCCACCCACGAGCGGCTCGCGGCGGCCGGCACGGGCACGGACGCCGAGCTGTGGAAGGCGCTGTGCGCGGCCGGGCTGCCCGGGGCGGTCGAGGAGATCGGCCTGCTCGGCCTGGTGCTGCTCGCCGAGGAGCAGGGTCGTACGACGGCGCAGGTGCCGTTCGCGGCGAGCGGTGTGTTCGGGCTCCTCGCCGTCGCCCGGCACGGCACCGAGGAGCAGCGGGAGCGGCTGCTGCCCGGGCTCCGGGAGGGTACGAGCGTGGCGACCGGGGCCTTCCCGCCCGCCGGACACGTGCGTGCCGACGCGGAGGGCCGCCTCACGGGGGCGGTGGAGTGGGTGCCCTGGCTCAGGGACGCCACGCATGTCCTCGTGCCGGCCCAGGACGGAGCGATCCGGCTCGTGCCCATGGCATGCGCGGAAGCCGCCGTGGTGCCGGTGGAGCTCACGGCCCCCTGGGCCGCCGGACGGCTCGTCCTCGACGGCGCGCGGGGTGAGCGGATCGGGGGCGCGGGCGCGCTCGCCGACGTGCTGGCCACGGCCCGGATCGTGTTCGCCGGACTCCAGGCCGGGGTCTGCGCCGGTTCGCTGGCCCGGGCCGTCGCGTACACCTCGGTACGGGAGCAGTTCGGCCGCCCGCTCTCCACCCACCAGGCCGTCCAGCTCCGGGCGGCCGACGCCCATATGGACACCGAGGCGATCCGGGTCACCGCCTACGAGGCGGCCTGGCGCCTCGACGAGGGCCTGCCCGCCGCCGAACACGCCCTGACCGCCGCCTGGTGGGCGTCGGAGGCGGGAAAGCGCGTCGTCCACGCGGGCCAGCACCTGCACGGCGGCATGGGGGCCGACCTCGACCACCCCGTCCACCGCCACTTCCTCTGGGGCAGACAGCTCGACGCGTACCTCGGCTGCGGTACCGAACTCCTCGCCGAACTAGGCGACCTGATCGGGAACGGAGAGCGCTCATGAAGGCCGGGGACACGCTCGCGCCGCTGGAGATCCCGATCACCCGCACGCTGATCGTGGCCGGGGCCGTCGCCTCCCGGGACTACCAGGACGTGCACCACGACGCGGAGTTGGCGAAAGCCAAGGGCTCCCCCGACATCTTCATGAACATCCTGACGACGAACGGCCTGGTGGGGCGGTACATCACCGACCGGCTGGGCCCGGGGGCGGTCCTGCGCAAGGTGGCCATACGCCTCGGCGCGCCCAACTACCCGGGGGACACGATGACGTTGACGGGCACGGTCACGGAGGTCGACGGCGCCACGGCCCGGGTGCGGGTGGTCGGCGCCAACGGGCTCGGCCACCATGTGACGGGCACGGTGACGGTGAGCCTTCCGGAGCGGGCCCCGGCCACTCCGTCCGTGGCGGCGCCCGGCACTCGGTCTGCGGCGCAGGCAACTCCGTCCGCGGCGGCGCCCGGCACCCCGTCCGCGGCGGCGCCCGCTCCCGGGGCCGGGGAGGCGGGAGCATGAGCGTCCGGAAGGCCGATCGGCTCGGAGGGCGCGCCGCGATCGCCGGGATCGGGGCGACCGAGTTCTCCAAGGACTCCGGTCGCAGCGAGCTCAAGCTCGCCGTGGAGGCGGTGCACGCGGCGCTCGACGACGCCGGGCTGACCCCCGCCGACGTCGACGGCATGGTCACCTTCACCATGGACACGAGCCCGGAGATCACCGTCGCCCAGGCGGCCGGCATCGGCGAGCTGTCGTTCTTCTCCCGCATCCACTACGGGGGCGGGGCCGCCTGCGCCACCGTCCAGCAGGCGGCGCTCGCCGTGGCGGCCGGGGTCGCCGACGTCGTCGTCTGCTACCGGGCGTTCAACGAACGCTCCGGGCGGCGCTTCGGCTCGGGGGTCCAGCAGCGCGAGCCTTCCGCCGAGGGCGCCGCGCTCGGCTGGCAGCTGCCGTTCGGGCTGCTCACCCCGGCCTCCTGGGTCGCCATGATCGCCCAGCGGTATCTGCACACGTACGGGCTGTCCCCGGACGCCTTCGGCCATGTCGCCGTCACCGACCGCCGGTACGCGGCCACGAACCCCGCCGCGTACTTCCACGGCAAACCGATCACGCTCGCCGACCACGCCGCCTCGCGCTGGATCGTCGAGCCCCTCCGGCTCCTGGACTGCTGCCAGGAGACCGACGGCGGACAGGCGGTCGTCGTCACCTCCGCCGAGCGCGCCCGCGACCTGCGCCGTCCACCCGCCGTGATCGTCGCCGCGGCCCAGGGAGCCGGACGGGCCCAGGAGGCGATGACCAGCTTCTACCGCGACGACCTGACCGGCCTGCCCGAGATGGGTGTGGTGGCGAGACAGCTCTGGCAGACCTCCGGGCTCACCCCCGGGGACATCGACGTCTCCATCCTGTACGACCACTTCACCCCCTTCGTCCTGATGCAGCTGGAGGAGTTCGGGTTCTGCGGCCCCGGCGAGGCGGCCGACTTCGTCGCGGCGGAGGCGCTGCCGATCAACACCCATGGAGGCCAGCTGGGGGAGGCGTATCTGCACGGGATGAACGGGATCGCGGAGGCGGTGCGGCAGGTGCGGGGCACGTCCGTGAACCAGATACCCGGCGTGGCGAGGACGCTGGTCACGGCGGGCACCGGAGTCCCCACGTCCGGTTTGATCCTGGGCGCGGACGGCTGAGGCACCGGCCGGCCCCGACCCTGACTCCAGGCTCGTCCCACCTCCACCTTCAGGAGGTCCAGCCGTCCCCACCCCTACAACCTGAGGGGGAGTGCGGTTCGGGACCTGGGGCCGATCCGCCGCCCACGTACCCGCTCCTAGCGTGGAGTCATGACTCCGCCACCTTCCGGCCCCGTCTGTGTCGGCGCCTCCACGGCCGCTGGCTACCCGTCGTTCTCGTCCTACGTACGGGCTCGCGGGCCCGTGCTGCTGCGCACCGCGCGCTCGCTGACCGCGAACCCCGCGGACGCCGAGGACCTGCTGCAGACCGCGCTGACCAAGACGTTCGTCGCCTGGGAGCGGATCGAGGACCACCGCGCCCTGGACGGCTATGTGCGGCGCGCGCTGCTGAACACCCGTACGTCCCAGTGGCGCAAGCGCAAGGTCGACGAGTTCGCGTGCGAGGACCTTCCGGAGCCGGCCGGGCTGCCCGAGCCGGACCCGGCCGAGCGGCAGGTGCTGCACGACGCCATGTGGCGCGCGGTGATGAAGCTCCCGGACCGCCAGCGGGCGATGGTCGTCCTGCGGTACTACGAGGACCTCAGCGAGGCGCAGACGGCCGAGGTGCTGGGCGTCTCGATCGGCACGGTCAAGAGTGCGGTGTCGCGGGCGCTCGGCAAGCTCCGCGAGGACCCGGAGCTCTCCCCCGTGCGCTGAAGCGGCCCGCGGCAGCCACGTCTCCCGTCCCTCTGCCAGCGTTCACTGGCAATTTCCGTACTCCCGGGTAGTGACATACCGAGCGGTACGTGCGCAGAATCTCCCCACCCTTACTGCCACGTAGCGCCCACCGGGAGGACGCCGTGCTGAGCACCATGCAGGACGTACAGCTGACCGTGACCCGCATCCTGAACCACGGGATGACGATCCACGGAAAGTCCCTGATCACCACCTGGACCGGGGAGCCCGAGCCGCACCGCCAGACCTTCGCGGAGACGGGCGCCCGCGCGACCCAGCTGGCGAACGCCCTGCGCGACGAGCTCGGAGTCACCGGCGACCAGCGGGTCGCGACGCTCATGTGGAACAACGCGCAGCACGTCGAGGCGTACTTCGCGATCCCCTCCATGGGTGCGGTCCTGCACACCCTCAACCTGCGGCTTCCCCCCGAGCAGCTGGCGTTCATCGTGAACCACGCGGACGACCGGGTGGTCATCGTCAACGGTTCGCTGCTCCCCCTCCTCGTGCCGCTCCTCCCCCACCTGCCGACCATCGAGCACATCGTGGTCGCCGGCCCCGGCGACCGTTCGGCGCTGGACGGGGTGACGCCCCGGGTGCACGACTACGAGGAGCTGATCGCGGGCCGCCCCACCACCTTCGACTGGCCTGAGCTCGACGAGCGTGCGGCCGCCGCCATGTGCTACACCTCCGGCACCACGGGCGACCCCAAGGGCGTCGTGTACTCCCACCGTTCGATCTACCTGCACTCCATGCAGGTCAACATGGCCGAGTCGATGGGCCTCACGGCCGCGGACACGACCCTCGTCGTGGTCCCGCAGTTCCACGTCAACGCCTGGGGCCTGCCGCACGCCACGTTCATGACCGGTATCAACATGCTGATGCCGGACCGTTTCCTCCAGCCCGCCCCGCTCGCCGAGATGATCGAGCGCGAGCAGCCCTCCCACGCCGCGGCCGTCCCCACCATCTGGCAGGGCCTGCTCGCCGAGGTCACCGCCAACCCCCGCGACCTCTCCTCCATGAAGCAGGTCACCATCGGCGGCGCGGCCTGTCCGCCCTCGCTCATGGAGGCGTACGACCGGCTCGGCGTCCGCCTCTGCCACGCCTGGGGCATGACGGAGACCTCCCCGCTCGGCACCATGGCCCACCCGCCGGCCGGCCTGACCGCGGAGGAGGAGTGGTCGTACCGCGTCACGCAGGGCCGCTTCCCGGCCGGTGTCGAGGGCCGCCTCGTCGGCCCCGGCGGCGAGATCCTGCCCTGGGACGGCGAGTCGGCGGGCGAGCTGGAGGTGCGCGGCACCTGGATCGCCGGCTCGTACTTCGGCGGGGTCGACGCCGAACCGATCCGCCCCGCGGACAAGTTCAGCGAGGACGGCTGGCTGAAGACGGGCGACGTCGGCGTCATCAGCCCGGACGGCTACCTCACCCTCACCGACCGCGCCAAGGACGTCATCAAGTCCGGCGGCGAGTGGATCTCGAGCGTCGAGCTGGAGAACGCCATCATGGCCCACCCGGAGGTCGCCGAGGCCGCCGTCGTCGCCGTACCGGACGAGAAGTGGGGCGAGCGGCCGCTGGCGACCGTCGTCCTCAAGGACGGCGCCACGGCGGACTACGAGGACCTCAAGGACTTCCTCGCCACCGAGGGCGGGATCGCCAAGTGGCAGCTCCCGGAGCGCTGGGCGATCGTGCAGGCGGTGCCGAAGACGAGCGTGGGCAAGTTCGACAAGAAGGTGATCCGCAGGCAGTACGCGGAGGGCGAGCTGGACGTCACCCAGCTGTAGTCCGCGCGGAGACGGACGGAGGGGGAGCGGTGCACCTGCACCGCTCCCCCTCCTTCTGCGTCCGTACGGACCTCAGTTGGTCCCTATCTTCGCGAGCAGATCGACGATCCGGGCCTGCACCTCGTTGCTGTTCGAACGCTCCGCCAGGAAGAGGACCGTCTCGCCGGACGACAGCGTCGGCAGCTCGGCCTCATCGAGGTCGGTCGAGGTGTAGACGACGAGCGGGGTGCGGTTCAACTGCCCGTTCGCGCGCAGCCAGTCGATGATCCCGGCGCGTCGGCGGCGTACCTGCATCAGGTCCATCACCACGAGGTTGGGCCGGATCTGCGTGGCCAGGGTGACCGCCTCGGTGTCGGCCGAGGCCCGCGCCACCTGCATCCCGCGCCGCTCCAGGGTCGCGGCGAGCGCCTGCGCGATGTGCTCGTTCTCCTCGATGAGCAGCACGCGCGACGGGTGCTGCTCGCTGTCGCGGGGCGCCAGCGCCTTGAGCAGTACGGCGGGATCGGCGCCGTACGCCGCCTCCCGGGTCGCCTGCCCGAGCCCGGCCGCCAGCAGGACGGGCACCTCGGCGGCGACGGCCGCCTGGCGGAGCGACTGGAGCGCGGTACGGGTGATGGGCCCGGTCAGCGGGTCGACGAAGAGCGCGGCCGGGAAGGCGGCGATCTGGGCGTCGACCTCCTCGCGGGAGTGGACGATCACCGGCCGGTAGCCGCGGTCGCTCAGCGCCTGCTGGGTGGAGACGTCCGGCGCGGGCCAGACGAGCAGCCGGCGCGGGTTGTCCAGGGGCTCCGGGGGCAGCTCGTCGTCCAGGGGCCGCGGCACGGGCTGGTGGGCGACCTCGACCGCGCCGCCGGGACCGTCGAGCAGCTCCGGGCCCTCGTCGGCGCCCTCGGCGGGCGCTCCTATGGCGTACGAGCGGCCTTCGGGGGCCGCGGGGGCCAGCTTGGGCTGCGGGTGCGGCTTGGCCGCGGGCTCGGCGGGTGCCGCGGGCGCCGCCGTCACGGCGGCGGGCGCGGGGCGGTCGCCCTCGGGCGGGGTGGCGAGCTTGCGCCGCCGCCCGGAGCCGTTGCTCCCGGCGGGCGGCGGGGTCTGTCCGTTCTGCGCGCCCTGCTGAGCGGTGTTCTGCTGCGCGGCGAGCTGCTGGGCGAAGGGCACGCCCTGCCCGAGCGTCCGCACGCTGAACGCCCGCCCGCCCTGCGTTCCGTCCTTCGGCTCCCTGGGCTCCTTCGACGCGGGCGCGGGCGCGGCTGCGGAGGAAGGGGAGGCGGCGGTGGGCGCCACCGGGGACGGCGCGGGCGCGGGGATCTCGGGGGGCAGCGGTACGGACCCGGTGCCGGTCCCGCTCCGCGTCTCCTGCGGTCCGCTCGTGTTGCGGCGGCGACCGGTCGGTTCGGGTAGGGGGTGCGGCTGCGGAGGCGTGTGATCGACGTCCGGCGCGGACCCTACGGCCTCGTGCTGACCCTCGTCGCTGCCGGGCATCGGCATCGGCATGGGCATCGGCATGGGCATGGGCATCGGCGTCGCCATGGGCATGGCCACGGGCGCCGGCTGCGGCTGTGCCACCTGCGGCGCGAGGGCGGCCTGCGGCTGCCCGCTCCCCGCCTCCGGGGCACGGTCCGCGTCGGCCGGCGGCAGCGCGAACGGCGTACGGGGCCCGGCCTCGGCGGCCACACTCCGCTCCTGCGCCGCGAGCGCCCGGCGCGCGCGGCGCCCGGTCGGCTGCGGCGCGCCCGTCTCCTCGCCGCCTGCCGCGGGCAGGGCCCTGGCCAGCGCGGGAGCCTCGGCGGGGGCACCCTGGGCGGGTACGGGCACACCCTGCGGGGGCACGGCGGCGCCCAGCGCGGCGCGGCCCTGCGCGCCTTCGGCGGCGGTCACCACGGCGCCCTCGGCGGGCCGGCCGCGACGGCGCCCGGTCGGCTCGACGACACCAGGGGCTCCGGGGGTTCCGGGGGTCCCAGCGGTCCCGGTCCCGCCCTCGGCCGTACCGCCCGCCGCGCCCGCGTTCTGGGCGGGGATCAGCTCGGCGGGAGCGGCCGGAGCCTGCTCCGTACGGCCGCGGCGACGGCCGGTCGGCTCGACGGCACCGGCGTTGCCGCCCTCGGCGGCCACCGGGCTCTCCAGGAAGGCGTCGGTGGACGCCCGCCGGGCGCGCCGCCGTCCGCCGCCGTTCGTGTCGGAGGCCTGAGCGGGCAGGGCGAGCGCGGCCCCGTCGGACGGCGCGACCTCCAGCTCGGAGGCGGAGGCGGAGCCCGCCGGTTCAGCCGGGGGCGCGGGCGGGGGCGTGACCGTCCCCTTCCCGGCGCCGAGCGGCACCTCGAGGACGTACGCGCTGCCGCTCATCCCCGGCACCTCGTGCGTCTGCACCACACCGCCGTGCGCGGCCACGATGCCGCGGACGATGGGCTGGTGGACGGGGTCGCCACCGGCGTACGGTCCGCGGACCTCGATCCGTACGACGTCACCGCGCTGCGCGGCGGCCACGACGATCGTCGAGTCGGCGTACCCGGCACCCGGCACGACGCGGGCCTTGCCGGTGGAGTCGACGCCGGCGACGTCGGCGACGAGATGGGCGAGCGCGGTCGCGAGCCGGCCCGCGTCCACCTCGGCCTCGATCGGCGGGGCGTGCACGGCGAACTGCGCCCGGCCCGGCCCGATGAGCTCCACGGCCCCGTCGACGCCGGCCGTGACGACCGCGTCGAGCAGGGCGACGGACTTGCCGAGCGTCTCGGTCCCGGCGTCCAGCCGCTGGTAGCCGAGGACGTTGTCGACGAGGGTGGTCATCCGGGCGTATCCGGCGGCCAGGTGGTGCAGGAGCTGGTTGGCCTCGGGCCAGAGCTGTCCGGCGTCGTCGGCGGCGAGGGTGGAGAGTTCGTTCCGCAGCTCCTCCAGCGGCCCGCGCAGCGACTCGCCGAGGACGGCCGTCAGCTGCTCGTGCCGGGCGGCCAGCGCCTCGTACCGCTCCTTGTCCGCCGCCGCCCGATCCTCGTGGCCCTTCTTCAGCTCGGCGAGCTCGGCCGCGTGCTTCTCGGCGAGCGTGGCGACCTCGCTCGCCCGCTCCTCGGCGAGCTGCTCGTACGGCCGGCGGTCGGTGAAGGTCATCACCGCGCCGACGAGCTGGTCCCCGTCCCGTACGGGCGCGGTCGTGAGGTCGACCGGTACCTGGGAGCCGTTCTTCGCCCAGAGCACCTGGCCGCGGACGCGGTGCTTGCGCCCCGACTTGAGGGTGTCGGCGAGGGGCGACTCCTCGTACGGGAACGGCTCGCCGTCCGCGCGGGAGTGCAGGATCAGCGGATGCAGGTCCTTGCCGCCGAGGTCGCTGGCGCGGTAGCCGAGGATCTGCGCGGCGGCGGGGTTGACGAGGACGACCCGCCCGTCGGTGTCCGTACCGACGACACCCTCGGCGGCGGCGCGCAGGATCATCTCCGTCTGGCGCTGCGAGCGGGCGAGCTCGGCCTCGGTGTCGAGCGTGCCGGTGAGGTCGCGGACGACGAGCATGAGCAGCTCGTCGCCGGTGTAGGCGGTGTACGAGTCGTAGGCCTCGCGGCCGTCCTCGAGGCTGGCGCTGGTCACCTCGACGGCGAACTCGCCGCCGTCCGTCCGGCGCGCGATCATCCGCGTCGGCTTCGTCCGGCCCTGCTCGTCGGTGCCCTCGGGGCGCCGCATGGAGCCGGGGATCAGACGCGAGTCGAACCCGGGCAGCAGGTCGAGCAGGCCGCGCCCGACGAGAGCGGTGCCGGGGGTCTCGAACATGCCGAGGGCGATGGTGTTGGCGTTGACGACCGTGCCGTTGCAGTTGACGAGCACGAGACCGTCGGGAAGGGCGTCAAGTATGGCTGCGAGGCGAGCAGCGCCTCGGGATGGCCTGCTGCTCACGACGACGCTTCCTCCCTGACCCACTGCACCTTGCCCCGGCTGGCCGGCCCCATCTTGCCCTCCGGACCGCAGCCTGTCACTGAGAGGGAGTCTAAAGGCAGGCCCGCCGGTCTCGGGGTGAGGTCGCGTGCCTCCGGCAACATCCCAACGGCATCCTCACGTCATCACCGCACGTGGGGCAGTACGGGCTCCAGGTTCTCCCACCGCTCGATCTCGCATCCGTCGGCCCGGGAGAAGCGGGCGTCGACGGTGCGGCCGCGCCACTGACCGGTGATGCGGGCCGTGGCGGGGCCGCCGTGCTGGAGGGAGCAGATCCGGTCCTCGGCCACGGGCGCGAAGGGGTTCCTGCCCGCCTCGGCGTGGCCGTCGAGGCGGGCACAGGCGCGGGCGGCGGCCGGGTGTGTCCCGCCGGGCTTGTCGCCGCACTCGAGCTCGAAGGTGCCGTCGGCGTTCCGGTGGCCGCTCTTGGTGATCGTCACGGTCAGTGTGTCGGGCGAGGAGGTCGGCGTGTCGGGCGAGGAGAGCAACGGCAGGGACGGCAGGGGCCCGAGCCCGCCGACACCGCCGAGGCCGGCGGC
Organism: Streptomyces sp. NPDC127129; assembly: GCF_042671585.1. NCBI lineage: Bacteria > Bacillati > Actinomycetota > Actinomycetes > Kitasatosporales > Streptomycetaceae > Streptomyces > Streptomyces sp. NPDC127129. The sequence goes on along the minus strand of NZ_JBHXTV010000006.1, from coordinate 31,433 downwards.
GGTGGTCGTGGTGGCGGCGAGGGTGGCGAGTGTGGCGAGTGTGGCGAGGACGAGGCTGCGCAGCATGCGAACTCCAGGAAGGCGGATGGGGCCGTGGGGCGCGGGCCCGTCTCCTCTAACGCTCCGTACTGCCGTTCGTTGCGCAACCGGGGTGCGCCGAGGGGCTTTGCTCTCCGCCCCGGAGGGCTAGTACGGTGAGAAGCGATTGGTGACACCAGGCTTGCCTGTGTCATCATCTGCACGCACCACTCACGCCCGCGTGACGGTGCATGGAGGCGTCGCCTAGTCCGGTCTATGGCGCCGCACTGCTAATGCGGTTTGGGCCTTAAAGCCCATCGAGGGTTCAAATCCCTCCGCCTCCGCCCCACCCGAAGCCCCGGCCCCACAGGCCGGGGCTTCGGCCGTTCCGGGACCGGGTCGCACGCGGGCGGGACGCCGACTGTTCGGAGCTCCGACCCACGAACCGGTTCGCGGGTCGTCCCGGGCCCGGGATCGACGATTCAGCGCGGATCGGAGGTCCCCCAGGTGGCGGTACCGCGGGGCGGAGGGAAACCCGCAGGATGGCGTTTCCGCAGGTCAGAGGGGGTGGGGCTAATGGATTTCGCGCTACGGCGCAGGTCATGTAATGTTGTCCACGCAACGCCGACCGGCAAGAAAAAAGCCGAGAAGCACAAGCACTCGTAGCTTAACGGATAGAGCATCTGACTACGGATCAGAAGGTTGCAGGTTCGAATCCTGCCGAGTGCACAGCAGGCAAGAGGCCCGGACGAGAGTCCGGGCCTCTTGCGTTTCCGGGGCGTACGGCAGTGAAGTACAGCAACCGGGTGAGCGGGAGGGGCAGCCGTGGCCGAGGGTGGAGAACTCCTGGAGCTGATCGGCCTGGCCGGCGGAACACAGAGTGTCGCGGTTCGTCTGCTGTCGACCAGCCCGTCGTTCACTGGAGTGTCAGGCCGCTACTTCGATGCGGAGATCCAGATCCGAAGCGACTTCGTGAACGCCTCGGTGCGGACGGGGATCTTCGACGAAGACATCGAGGAGTGGGGCCTTCTCCTGGATGCCCTCGAAGAAGTCATGGACGACGCCTCCGAGGACGACGGGGCTGACGTATTCACCGGGGACTGGCCCAGAGAGGGCCGCACGGCGTACCTGCGGTTCGTGGCCGAGGATCCGCTCGTCATCGAGGTCCGCGACACACCCGGCACCGGCATCTGTGTCCAGGTGCCACTCGCCCTGGACGACGACTGGATCACAGAGGCCAGAGTCCGGCTCAGGACAGTCCGCGAAGCGCTCGGAGCCTAGAGGGCGGATCACCCGCGCCCCAGGGCGTCGCACAACTTGCCCAGCCTTGCGTACGGGCCCGCAGGGCGAACATCCCCGTCACGAGGCTGCTGCGCACCCTGCCCCCCACGGCTGTTGGGACGGCTCTGGACGGGCTCCGGGCCCGACGGGGGTTCGTCCACGCCGTCTGGGTGCAGCGTGGCCTGTTTGGGGCTGGACTGTGGGGGTGAGGGTGTCGACCATGGCGCGCAGGCGCGGGTGCGTGCGGCGGGGGAGGGGCTGTGGTGGGTACTGGTGGCGTGGGGGATCCGGACGGGTTGCGGCCCTGGGAGCGGGCGCGGGCGCGGGGGAATCCGCCCGGCGGCGGTGGCGGGCCCGGAGCCGGTGGGGCGGGGGCGATGCCGCAGGCCGTGAAGAGCCTTCGGGTCCTGATGATGGTGCTCGGCGGTATGCAGGCCGTCCTCGGCGTCGCCCTGTTGACCAACAGCGTCGCCATCGCCAACTCCATCTGGGGTGAGGAGGAGACCCTCCTCCAGGACCGCGGCGGGATCGTCGTCTTCGCCGGGGTGCTCGTCTGCGCCGTCGCCGCCTGGGGCATCGGTACCGCCCTGAAGTTCCCCACCCGTCACCCCAACGTGCGGATTTCGGCCGCCGTATACGGGTGGACCGCGCTCCCCTTCGCCTACCCGTTCTACGGCGTGATGCCCATCCTCGGGGTCGTCTGGCTCGTGCCGGCCATCCTGGCCGTCGTCCGGCCGAACCAGCCCGAGACCCGCGCCTGGTTCCGGTGATCGGAGACCGCATCGGCGACTACGTCGTCGTACGGCTCCTGGGCAGCGGGGGCATGGGGTCCGTCTATCTCGCGCGGTCGCCGTCCGGCAGGCCCGTCGCGATCAAGGTCGTCCGGGCCGAGTACGCCGACGACCCGCGGTTCCGGGAACGCTTCCGCAAGGAGGTCGAGGCCGCCCGTCGCGTCGGCGGCTTCCACACGGCCGCGGTCGTCGACGCCGACCCCGACGCCCCGCAGCCCTGGATGGCCAGCGCCTACGTCGTGGGTCGGACCCTCGCCGAGGAGGTCCAGCGGTACGGCCCCCTCGACGAACGGCGGCTCTGGGGGCTCGGGGCCGCGCTCGCCGAGGCCCTCGTCGCGATCCACGCCCGCGGCCTCGTCCACCGCGACCTCAAGCCCGGCAACATCGTCCTCGCCGACGACGGCCCGCGCGTCCTCGACTTCGGCATCGCCCGCGCCCTGGAGGAGACCCGCCTCACCTCCGACGGCATGGTCGTCGGCACCCCGGGCTTCCTCGCCCCCGAGCAGGCCCAGGGCCATGAGATCACCGGAGCCACCGACGTCTTCGCGCTCGGTGCCGTCCTCGTCGCCGCCGCGGGCGGCCGTGCCTTCGGCGAGGGCGAGGGCGTCGGCCTCATGTTCCGCGCCGTCCACGAGAGCGAGGACCTGACCGCCCTCCCCGTCGCCCTGCGCCCCGTCGCCGCCGCCTGCCTCCGCAAGGATCCCCGGACCCGGCCCACCCCGCGTGAGGTGCTGGCCTGGTGCGTCGCCCGACGTGAGGCGTCCGAGACATCCGAGACATCCGAAGCGCCCGAGACGCGTGAGGCGTCCCAGGCGACCGAGGTCGTTCCGCCTGTCGTCACCCGGCCCGCCCCGCCCGCCCCGCCGCTTCCGGTCGCCAGCTACCGCCGCCGGCCCCGCAGCCACTGGGCGATGATCCTGCGCAACGCTCTCGGCCTCCTCGCGCTCGTCGTCTCCGCCGTCCTGAACGAGCGGCTGTTCCACGGCCCCGGCGGGCTCACCGCCACGCTGGCGGCCGTCTCGTTCCTCTGGTTCCTGCGCCTCGTCGCCCTCCTGCGGACCACGAACGGCCTCGTCCTCAACGGCCTGGGCATCGGCGTGGGTTATCTGGGATCCCTCACCGTGCTGCGCTGGCAGCACGTCCACTCCCTCGACCTCGTCCATCACGCCGACGGCGCACGCCTCACCGTCCGGCTCACCGACGACAGCCCGCGCCCCCGCTTCTCCCCACGCCCGAAGTGGCTCCACGACGCCGCGGGCGGAGCCCTGCGGATCCACGGCGAGGCGCTCGCCCCCGCCCGGTCCGCCGCCCCGCTCCCGGATGCCGTCCGCGGGTACGCGACCCGTCACGGCGTCCCCCTGACCGAGACCCCGGCGCCATGAGCCCCCCTTGCCCGGCGCCTCGGCCGTCCGCGTCTCGGCCGTCCGGCGCCTCGGCCGTCCAGTGGCCCGGTTGTCAGTGCCTCGGAGCAGACTGGTGCCGTGACGTGGCGGTGTGTCGGGATGCGGTGGAGCGGCGGTGTGCCCGGGCTCCGCTGGGACGGTGGGCGGGTGTCCGTGCTCGCGTACGGGCAGCAGGTCGCCTTCCGGGCCGTCGGGCCGCGGCGCTGTCCGGGTGCCCGCGGGAACGCCTGCCCGCTCGACGCGACCGTGCCCGCCCGCGCCACCGGCGGGCAGTGCCCCGAGTGCGCGCGGCTCGACCGGGTCCACTCGGTCGCCGCCGACACGATCGCCGACGACCCCCGGACGTACCGCGTGTATCTCGCCTGGTTCGGGCCCGGGATGACCAAGGTCGGGATCACGGCCGAGGAGCGCGGTGACGCCCGGCTCCTGGAGCAGGGGGCCGTCGCCTTCGGCTGGCTCGGGCGCGGGCCGCTCATGGCGGCCCGCCGGACCGAGGAGCTGCTGCGGCACGCCCTGAAGGTGCCCGACCGGATCCCGTACGCCCGTAAGCGCGCCGTACGGCACGACCTGCCCGGGCCGGACGCGCGCCGTCGTGAGATCGAGGAGCTCTACGGGCGGGCCACCGGGCTCGCCGGCTGGGCCGAGACCCTGGAGCGGCTGGAGTTCCGGGCGTACGACCATGCCGAGGCCTTCGGGCTCGACGGCCTGCCCCCGCTCTCCGGCACCGTCACCGAGCTCGTCGACGGCGGAGTCGTCGCCGGGCGCCTCCTCGCCGCCGCCGGTCCCGACCTGCACCTTCGCGACTCGGCGGGGCGCCTCCTCGCCGTCGACACCCGGGTCGTCCGCGGGTGGGGGCTCGTCTCCGTCGACCCGGGCCACCCCGTCACCGTGCCCGTGCGGAAGGCCGACACCGACGTCCAGGACGAGCTGTTCCCTCTGTAGCCCCCGCAGTGCCTCGTACGTAAAGACTTGGATCCCCTTCGCCGGCTCTTATGGACATGCCCGCCCCGCCCGGCGGAGGGTGATCCACATGACCCCGAACCTGGTGGCGGGCCTCGAACCGCCTTACTACACCGCTGTCTTCACCTCGATCCGTCCCGACGACCCCGAGGGATACGCCGAGACCGGCGCCCGTATGCAGGAGATCGTCAGTGAGCTCCCCGGCTTCCTCGGCTACGAGGCCGCCCGCACTCCCGGCGGCATCGGCATCACCGTCGCGTACTTCCGCGACCTCGCCTCCCTCGACGCCTGGCGGGACCATGCCGAGCACCAGGCCGCGAAGCGCCGCGGCCGGGAGCAGTGGTACGAGAGTTACAGCGTCCACATCGGCAAGGTCGAGCGGAGTTACGGTTTTGAGCGAGGCTGACCCGACGCGACAGCTCGCCCGGAGGCTCGGGATCCCCGGGCTCGTCGACGTCCACACCCACTTCATGCCCCAGAACGTCCTCGACAAGGTGTGGGCCTACTTCGACGCCGTCGGCCCCCTGACCGGTGTGGAGTGGCCCATCACCTACCGCGAGGAGGAGGACCGGCGGGTCGCCCTCCTGCGCGAGTTCGGGGTCCTCGCCTTCACCTCGATGCTCTATCCGCACAAGGCCGGCATGGCGGAGTGGCTCAACAGCTGGGCCGCCGGCTTCGCCGCCCGTACGCCCGACTGTCTGCACACCGCCACGCTCTTCCCGGAGCCGGGCGCCACCGGTTACGTCCGGCACGCCCTCGACTCCGGCGCCCGGGTCTTCAAGGTGCACCTCCAGGTCGGCGGGTTCGACCCGAACGACCGGCTCCTCGACGACAGTTGGGGTCTCCTGGCCGAGGCCGGCACGCCTGTTGTCGTCCACTGCGGCTCGGGACCGACCCCGGGCAAGTTCACCGGGCCCGCGCCGGTCGGGCGGGTGCTCGCCCGCCATCCCCGGCTGCGGCTGATCGTCGCCCACATGGGCATGCCGGAGTACGCCGACTTCCTCGACCTCGCCGAGCGGTACGAAGGCGTCCACCTGGACACCACCATGGCCTTCACCGATTTCAGCGAACGCCTCGCGCCCTTCCCCGCCGCCGAACTCTCCCGGCTGCGCGCGCTCGGCGACCGGATCCTCCTCGGCTCCGACTTTCCGAACATCCCCTACCCGTACGTCCATCAGCTCGACGCCCTCGAACGGCTCGGCCTCGGGGACGACTGGCTGCGCCGCGTCCTCTACGAGAACGGGGCCGCGCTCTTCCCCCAGGTTTCTCAGGGAATTCACAGGTAGGGGAAAGGAAGATCTCAGTACCCCGGGCCAGCGTGGCGGTATGACTGCCACGAAGCCCCGCGGGCGCACCGACATGCTCCGGCCCGACGGCTCCGCCGTCCGCGTCCTCGTCGTGGACGACGAGGCCTCGCTCGCCGAACTGCTCTCCATGGCCCTGCGGTACGAGGGCTGGCAGGTGCACAGCGCCGGCGACGGGGCGGGGGCGCTGCGCGAGGCGCGGGAGTTCCGGCCGGACGCGGTGATCCTCGACGTGATGCTGCCCGACATGGACGGGCTCTCCGTGCTCGGCCGGCTGCGCCGCGAGCAGCCGGACGTGCCGGTGCTGTTCCTGACCGCCAAGGACGCCGTCGAGGACCGGATCGCCGGGCTCACGGCCGGCGGCGACGACTACGTCACCAAGCCGTTCAGCCTGGAGGAGGTCGTGGCGCGGCTGCGCGGGCTGATCCGGCGGTCGGGCGCGGCGCAGGCGCGGAGCGAGTCGCTGCTCGTCGTCGGGGACCTGACCCTGGACGAGGACAGCCACGAGGTCACGCGCGGCGGCGAGTCGATCCATCTCACCGCGACCGAGTTCGAGCTGCTGCGCTACCTCATGCGCAATCCGCGCCGGGTGCTCAGCAAGGCGCAGATCCTGGACCGGGTGTGGTCGTACGACTTCGGCGGCCAGGCGAACGTCGTCGAGCTGTACATCTCCTACCTGCGCCGGAAGATCGACGCCGGAAGGGCGCCCATGATCCACACCCGGCGCGGGGCGGGTTATCTCATCAAGCCGGGGGAGTAGAACGTCCGATGGTCCGGTCGCCCCGGTCGTGGTCGCTCCGTACGCGGCTCGTCGTCTCCGCCGTCACCCTCATCGCGATCGTCGCCGCCGTCATCGGGACGGTCACGACCATAGCGTTCCGGTCGTACCTGTACGACCAGGCCGACGACCAGCTGCGGAACGTCGCCAACCGCGCGCAGGGGCCGCCCCCCTCGATGCGTCTCTCCGGTGACCCGGGCCGCGACCCGCTCGCCTTCGTCCTCGGGCCCGGTGCTCCGCTCGGCACGGTCGGCGCGGTGGTCGGGGACGGCGGCACGCTGGGCGCGGCCGACCGTTCCGTCGAGGTCGAGCAGGCCGGGTACGGGCCGGAGGCCACCGTCAGCCCGCTCGACGAGGCGCAGCGCGCCGCGCTCGCCGGCGCGTCCCGCGACGGCCGTCCGCACACGGTCGAGCTGCCGGGGCTCGGCGACTACCGGGTCTCGTACGTCTCCGGGGACCGTGCCGACGTCCTCGTCGGGCTGCCGCTCGACGAGGTCCAGGGCTCCCTCTCCACCCTCGTCCTCGTCGAGGTGAGCGTCACCGGCGCCGGTCTGGTCGCCGCCTCGCTCGCGGGGTCGGCGCTCGTCGGGATCGCGCTGCGCCCGCTGAGGCGGGTCGCCGCCACCGCCACCCAGGTCTCCGAACTGCCGCTGCACAGCGGCGAACCGGCCCTCCACCACCGTGTGCCCGAGGCCGATCCGCGGACCGAGGTGGGGCAGGTCGGCGCGGCCATCAACCGGATGCTGGACCACGTCCACTCCGCGCTGCACGCCCGCCAGCAGAGCGAGACGCGGGTGCGGCAGTTCGTCGCGGACGCCAGCCACGAGCTGCGGACGCCGCTGGCCTCGATCCGGGGGTACGCGGAGCTGACCCGGCGCGGCCGGGAGGAGTGCGGGCCCGACACCCGGCACGCGCTCGGGCGGATCGAGTCCGAGGCGACCCGGATGACGGGGCTCGTGGAGGACCTGCTGCTGCTCGCACGGCTGGACGCCGGACGCCCGCTCTCGTACGAGAGCACCGACCTCGCGCCCCTCGTCGTGGACGCGCTCTCGGACGCCCGCGCGGCGGGCCCCGAGCACCACTGGCGGCTCGGACTCCCGGACTGCGCCGTGGCGGTACGGGGAGACGCCGCCCGCCTCCACCAGGTCCTGGTCAACCTGCTCGCCAACGCCCGGACGCACACCCCGCCGGGCACGGTCGTCACCGCGCGGGTACGGACGGAGGGCGGCCGTGCCCTCGTCGAGATCGAGGACGACGGCCCCGGCGTCCCGCCCGAGCTCCTCCCCGTCGTCTTCGAGCGCTTCGCCCGGGGGGACGCCTCCCGCACCCGCCGTGCCGGCGGCGGCGGCAGCACCGGGCTCGGGCTCGCCATCGTGCGGGCCGTGACGGCCGCCCACGGCGGAGAGGTGACCGTCCGGAGCCGGCCGGGAGAGACCGTCTTCACCGTCGCTCTCCCCCGGGAGAACCAGCAGGACTCACAGGCAGGGCACAGGCTCGCCACACAGCCGTGACAGCCGCCCTGGCGAGGGTCTGTGCCATGCGAACCCAAACGATCGCGGGCACCCTCCCCGCCCGGGACCACCTGCCCGTGGGGACGGCCGGGCGGCCCGTCCTCGATGTGGTGATCCCCGTCTACAACGAGGAGAAGGACCTGGAGCCGTGCGTGCTGCGGCTCCACGACCACCTCTCCCGCACCTTCCCGTACGGCTTCCGCATCACGGTCGCCGACAACGCCTCCACCGACCGGACCCCCGAGGTGGCGACCTCCCTCGCGGAGAAGCTGCCCGAGGTGCGTTCGGTACGGCTGGAGCAGAAGGGCCGGGGCCGGGCGCTGCGCACCGTCTGGTCGCACTCGGACGCACCCGTCCTCGCCTACATGGACGTGGACCTCTCCACCGACCTCAACGCGCTTCTCCCGCTCGTCGCGCCGCTCATCTCGGGCCACTCGGACCTCGCGATCGGCTCCCGGCTCGCCCGCTCCTCGCGGGTCGTGCGCGGGCCGAAGCGGGAGTTCATCTCGCGGGCGTACAACCTGATCCTGCGCGGCTCGCTCGCCGCCCGGTTCTCCGACGCCCAGTGCGGCTTCAAGGCCATACGCGGTGACGTCGCCGAGCGGCTGCTGCCGATGGTCGAGGACACGGGCTGGTTCTTCGACACCGAGATGCTGGTCCTCGCCGAGCGCGCCGGGCTGCGGATCCACGAGGTGCCCGTCGACTGGGTCGACGACCCGGACTCCACCGTCCACATCGTGCGGACCGCGACCGACGACCTGAAGGGCGTCTGGCGCGTCGGCCGGGCGCTCGCCACGGGCTCGCTGCCGCTCGACCGGCTCGCCCGTCCCTTCGGGGACGATCCGCGCGACCGGCAACTGGCGGGCGTACCCGGCGGGCTGGCCCGGCAGCTCGTCGGCTTCTGCGCGGTGGGCGCGCTGTCCACCCTGTTCTACGTGCTCCTGTACTCGGCCTTCCGGCTCGGCATGGGCTCCCAACCGGCCAACGCCGCCGCCCTCCTGGTCTCCGCCGTCGCCAACACGGCGGCCAACCGGCGCCTCACCTTCGGCGTGCGCGGCCGGGACCGTGCCGTCCGCCATCAGGCGCAGGGGCTCGTCGTCTTCGGCATCGGCCTCGCCCTGACCAGCGGCTCGCTCGCCGCGCTCGGCGCGGCCACGGGCCAGGCCGCCCACTCCACCGAACTCGCCGTCCTGATCGTGGCCAACCTCGCCGCGACCGTCGTGCGGTTCCTCCTCTTCCGGCTCTGGGTCTTCCCGGACACCTCGCTCTCCAGGGACACACGATGACCACGACCACGACTCCGTACGACCCGGCGCCGCCCCCGGCGGGCCAGGGCGCGAACGCCGCGAACGCCGCGCACGCCGCGAACGCCGCGCACGCCGCGAACACCGCGTCGCCTCCCGGCGGCCGACTCGCCCGTGTGTGGCGCGGGCGGTCCGAGGACGCCCCGTGGGTGCGTCCCGCCTTCCTCGCCCTCCTCGCCGTCACCACCGCGCTCTACGTCTGGAACCTGAGCGCCTCCGGCTACGCCAACTCCTTCTACTCGGCCGCCGTCCAGGCCGGCAGCGAGAGCTGGAAGGCCTTCTTCTTCGGCTCGCTCGACGCCGCCAATGCCATCACCGTCGACAAGCCGCCGGCCGCCCTCTGGCCGATGGCCCTGTCCGTGCGCGTCTTCGGGCTCGGGTCCTGGCAGATCCTGCTCCCCGAGGTGCTGATGGGCGTGGCGACCGTCGCGGTGCTCTACGCGGCCGTACGGCGCCGCTTCGGCGCGGGCGCCGGCCTGATCGCGGGCGCGGTGCTCGCGCTCACGCCTGTCGCGGCGCTGATGTTCCGCTTCAACAACCCGGACGCGCTGCTCGCGCTGCTGATGACGGTCGCCGTGTACTGCGTGCTGCGGGCGCTGGAGGACGCGAGGACCGGTGCGAAGTGGCTGGTGTGGGCCGGGGTCGCCTTCGGTGTCGCGTTCCTCGCCAAGACGCTCCAGGCGTTCCTGATCCTGCCGCCGCTGGCGCTCGTGTACGCGGTGTGCGCGCCGGGCGGGTTCGGCCGCCGGATCGGCCGACTGGCCCTCGGCGGGCTCGCGATGATCGTCTCGGCCGGCTGGTGGGTGGCCCTGGTCGAGCTCTGGCCGACGTCCTCGCGCCCGTACGTCGGAGGGTCTCAGAACAACAGCTTCCTCGAACTCACCTTCGGCTACAACGGCCTGGGCCGGATCAACGGCAACGAGACCGGCAGCGTCGGTGGCGGTGGCGGCCGTGGTGGCGGTCCGGGCGGTGGCGGCTGGGGTGAGACCGGCATCGGGCGGATGTTCAACGACGCCGTCGGCGGCCAGATCTCCTGGCTGCTGCCCGCCGCGCTGATCCTGCTCGTGGCCGGTCTGGTGATCACCTGGCGTGCGTCCCGCACGGACACGGCCCGTGCCGCGTTCCTGGTCTGGGGCGGTTCGCTGCTGATCACGCTGGCCGTGTTCAGCTTCATGGCCGGCATCTTCCACGAGTACTACACGGTGGCCCTGGCCCCGTACGTCGCGGCGCTCGTCGGCATGGGCGCGGGGGTCCTGTGGGAGGAGCGCGGCCGGTTCCCCGCCTCGGCGGCGCTCGCGGTGACGGTCGCGGCGACGGCGGTCTGGGCGTACGTGCTGCTGGGCCGGACGCCGGACTGGCTGCCGTGGCTGCGCTGGACGGTCCTGGTCGCCGGCTCGGCCGCCGCGCTCGGGCTGCTGCTCGCGGGCCGGCTCGACCGGCGGATCGGGCTCGGGATCGCGGGGCTCGGTCTGGCGGCGGGGCTCGCGGGTCCGTTCGCGTACACGCTGGAGACGCTGAGCACGGGCCACCAGGGCTCGATCGTGACGGCGGGCCCGGCGGGCGGGCGCGGAGCGGGTCCGGGGGGCATGGGCGGTCGTATGCCGGGCGGTGACGAGGGCATGCGGGCGGACGGCGGACGCGGCACGGGGCAGGGCCAGCGGCCCGGGCAGATGCCCGGCGGCACCCCGCCCCAGGGCGGCCAGATGCCCGGCGGTCAGATGCCCGGTCAAGGCCAGGCCCCCACCGGGCAGATGCCCGGCGGCCAGTTCCCCGGCGGTACCCCGCCCCAGGGCCTGGAGCGCGGTGGCATCGGCGGTGGCGGCGGGATGGGCGGCCTGCTCAACGGCGCGACCGTCGGCTCGAAGGCCAAGGCCGCGCTCCTCGACGGCGCCGACGGCTACACCTGGGTCGCGGCGGCCATCGGCGCCCAGAACGCCGCCAGTTACCAGCTCGCCACCGGAGAGCCGGTGATGGCGATCGGCGGCTTCAACGGGAGCGACCCGTCCCCGACCCTGGCCCAGTTCAAGCAGTACGTCTCCCAGGGCAAGATCCACTACTTCGTCGGCGGCGGAGGCCTCGGAGGCGGCACGGGCGGCACGGGCGGCGGGCCGGGCGGCGGAACGGGCACCGGCTCGGAGATCTCCTCCTGGGTCACGGAGACCTTCGAGCAGGTCACCGTCGACGGCTCCACCTTCTACGACCTGACCCGCCGGAAGTAATCGCTATACAGCGTAAGGGAGTCCCTTGTACGGTGTACGAGACCCAGTCCCGTACACCGTACAAGGGGGAACCATGACGGCGACGACCGCCGCCTCCTCGCCCACCGCCACCGGTGGGCATCCGCAGCGCTGGCTGATCCTCGGCGTCATCTGTCTCGCCCAGCTCACCGTGCTGCTCGACAACACCGTCCTGAGCGTCGCGATCCCCTCGCTGACCTCCGAACTCCACGCGTCCACCACCGACATCCAGTGGATGATCAACGCGTACTCGCTCGTCCAGTCCGGCCTCCTGCTCACCGCGGGCAACGCCGCCGACCGCTACGGCCGCAAGAAGCTCCTCGCCGTCGGCCTCGCGCTCTTCGGCCTCGGTTCGCTCGCCGCCGGACTCGCCGGCTCCACCGCGCAGCTCATCGCCGCCCGGGCCGGCATGGGCGTCGGCGGCGCGCTCCTGATGACCACCACGCTCGCCGTCGTCATGCAGATCTTCGACGACTCGGAGCGGGTCAAGGCCATCGCGCTCTGGTCCACCGTCAGCTCGCTCGGCTTCGCCGGCGGCCCGCTGATCGGCGGAGCCATCCTGAACCACTTCTGGTGGGGAATGATCTTCCTCATCAACATCCCGGTGGCGCTGATCGGCCTGGTCGCCGTCGTCAAGCTCGTACCGGAGTCGAAGAACCCGCAGGGCGAGCGCCCCGACCTGCTGGGCGCGCTGCTCTCCACGATCGGTATGACCGCCGTCGTCTACGCGATCATCACCGGGCCCGAGCACGGCTGGACCTCCGCGGAGGTGCTGGTCCCGGCCGCCTTCGGTGCCGCCGTCCTCGGCGCCTTCGCGCTGTGGGAGCTGCGCACCCCGTACCCGATGCTCGACATGCACTTCTTCCGCAACCAGAAGTTCATCGGCGCCATCGGCGGTTCCCTGCTCGTCGTCTTCGGCATGGGCGGCTCGCTCTTCCTCCTCACCCAGCACCTGCAGTTCGTCCTCGGGTACGAGCCGCTGGAGGCCGGTCTGCGGATGGCGCCGCTCGCGCTGACGATCGTGGGCCTCAACCTGACCGGGCTCGGCCCCAGGCTCGTGATGAAGATCGGCACCCCGGTGGCCGTCCTCATCGGCATGACGCTGGTCTCCGGCGGTCTCACCTCGATCGCCGTGCTCGGCGGCGGCACGGACGGCAGCTACTGGGGCATGCTCCTGGGCCTGGTCCTGATGGGCGCGGGTATCGCCGTCTCGTCCCCCGCCATGGCCAACGCGATCATGAGCGCGATCCCGCCGGAGAAGGCGGGTGTGGGCGCCGGAATCAACGGCACGCTCGCGGAGTTCGGCAACGGACTGGGCGTCGCCGTCCTCGGCGCCGTGCTCAACGCCCGGTTCGCCGCGCTGGTCGCCGTCACCGCGACCTCGCTGCCCGCGGCCCTCGCGGCGGCCGGGAGCGAGGCCGAACGGGCGGAGATCTCCGACGCCTTCGCCTCCGGCCTCCAGACCAGCCAGCTGGTCGGCGCGGTCGCCGTCTTCGCGGGCGGTCTGGTCGCCGCGGCGCTGCTGCGCAGGGCGGAGCGGTCCGAGAAGCGGGACGCGGCTGCATAGCATGGTGAAGGACCGCTGACAGGTGAGCGCACGGAGGAACACGATGGTCAAGGCCGCCGACCGGGCCAAGAACCCGGCGGGTTCCAGCGTGTGGCTCGAACAGCGGACTCCGCGCAGCGGAGGCGGGCCGGCCGGCCTCGACCGCGAACGGATCGTGGCGACCTCGATCCGGATGCTGGACGAGGACGGCCTGGCCGGTCTCTCGATGCGCAAGCTCGCGACCGAGCTGGGTGTCACGGCGATGTCGCTCTACTGGTACGTGGACACCAAGGACGACATCATCGAGTACGCCGTCGACTCGGTCTACGGGGAGATCGACCTCGACGCGGTCGACGCCGCCGGGGGGTGGCAGGACCGGGTCCGCGTCCTCTCCCTGGACTACCGGCGGATGCTGGTGCGCCACCCGTGGATGTCGCCGAGCGCGGGCCGGTACCTGAACATCGGCCCGCACGCGATCGCCGTGGGCACCAAGATCCAGGAGGCGATCGGGGACACGGGCCTGCCGATGCTGCGGCAGCCGAGTGCGATGTCGGCGATCTTCCAGTTCGTGTACGGCTACGGCACGATCGAGTCGCAGTTCGAGCGCCGGGCGGCCGAGGCGGGCATGTCCCAGGACGACTTCTACGGCGAGTCGATCAAGGCCTTCCGGGACGATCCGCAGTTCACCGAGGCCCTCGAACCGATGGCGGAGATCCTCGACGAGCGCGCCTCGCACGGCAGCGTCAGCGCCATCTGGGAACGGGACTTCGCGTACGCCCTCGACATCCTGGTCGCGGGCATCGAGGTCATGGTCGCCCGCGAGGGCGAAGGCGGGGGCCCGGCCTAGCCCCGGGAGCCGGTACGGGTACGGGGGGTACGGGGGGTACGGGGGTACAGGTACGGGAACGGGCGAGGGCCGGCGTCGCAGGACGCCGGCCCCCGCCCGCACCGGAGGGCTCGGTGCTCAGCCCTCCCGTACCGCCTGGATGTCCAGGGTCACCCGGAGCGTCGCGCCGATCGCCGCGATGCCCGCCGCGACCACCTGGTTGTACGTCATCGCGAAGTCCTCGCGCCGCAGTTCGGCCTCGGCGCGGAACGCCGCCCGCACGCCGCCCCACGGATCCGCGCCCGTCCCCAGGTAGGTGAGGTCCAGCGGGACGTCCCGTGTGACGCCCCGCAGGGTCAGTTCGCCGTCCACGGTCCACCGGTCGGGGCCCGCCGCCCGCAGGGCCGTGGAGCGGTACGTGAGTTCCGGGAAGCGGTCCACGTCGAGGAAGTCCCCGGACCGCAGGTGCTTGTCCCGCAGGCCGTTGCCGGTGTCGATGGACCCGGCCGCGACGACGGCCTCCACACGCGAGGCCGGGAGGTCGGGCGCGATCTCGATCCGGCCGGTGAACTCGGTGAAGCGGCCGTGCACGCTGGAGATCCCCAGGTGCTGGGCCACCGCGCCGACCGAGGAGTGCGCCGCGTCCACGGTCCACACGCCCGGCGGCGGCAGTTCGGTACCGCCCGTGCGGGCGAGGACGACCGTCCCCACGTCGGCCCGGCCCGTCCCGCCCACCAGCGCCGTACGCGCGTCCGGCGCGTAGCCGAGCGCGGTCACGACCACCGTGTACGGCCCCGGCGGCAGCGAGCCCTCCGCCCGGGCGACGCCGTCCCCGTCCGCCGCCGCCCGCAGGACCTGCCCGCCCGAACCGTCGGTCACGGTCACCACCGCGTGCTCGACCGGCCATCCGTCGCGGGTCCGTACCTGAGCGTGCAGTCCCATCCGAATCCTCAACCCTCAACTCGAAGAACAACGGGGCGGCAGGCCGTCCCCATGACTCCTGCCGCCCCGGACCCGGCCGCGCCTCCGCTCGGAGCGCGGCCGGGAGTCGGTCACTCGCCCGGGTGGGCGAGTTCGATGTCGTGGCCGTCGGCGCCGGCTCCGGTGACGGTCAGCCGTCCCGCCACCGGCGGGTAGCCGGTCGCGATGAGCGTGTACTCGCCGGTGTCCAGGTCAGCGAAGGCGTACGCGCCCTCGGTGTCCGTGGTCGCCGAGGCCTTCACGTTGCCGGCGGCGTCGACCAGGGTCACCCGCGCGTCGGCCAGCGGCCGGTGGTCCAGGCCCGCGCGGACCGTGCCGTGGACGACCGCTCCGGCCACGAGGGCCACGTCGAGCCGGGTCGTGCCCTGGCCGCCGATCTCGACGGGCAGCGCCTGCGGGCGGTACCCGGCGGCGGTGACCGCGACCGTGACCGCGCCCGGCACCAGCTCGGCGAAGACGAAGCCGCCGTCCGCGCCGGACTTGCCGGTGGCCAGCACCTCGCCCCGTACGTCCGTGATCACGACCATCGCCCCGTCCACGGGCGCGCCGCCCTCGGCGGAGATCACCGCGCCGGTGAGCCCGCTGGTGCCGGTCAGGAGCACGTCGTGGCCGAGCGGCCCGTCGTGGACGACGACCGTGGAGGCCTGCGGCTGGAAGCCGTCGGCGGAGGCGATGAGGACGTACGAACCGGCCGACGGCGCGTCGAGGGCGTAGCGGCCCTCGCCGTCGACGACCGCGCGGCCGAGCTGCTGCCCGCCGAGCGAGATCAGCGTGAGCGTCGCGCCGGTGAGGTCCGTGCCCTCGGCGGTGCGGACGGTGCCGCCGACGGTCAGGCCGGTGGAGACGGCGACGACCGTGTCGGCCGCCGGCTTCTCGGTGGTGACCGGGGCGTCGTCGGCCTTGGGGGCCGAACTGCTCTTCAGGGCGACCTCCTTGATGAACAGCGTCACCACGAAGGCGAGCAGCGCGAAGGGGGCCGAGTAGAGGAAGACGTCACCCACACCGTGCCCGTACGCGTCCTCCATGACGGTACGGATCGGGGCCGGCAGCTTGTCCATGTCCGGGATGCCGCCGCCCGTGCCGCCGCCGCTCATGCCGGCGGCCTTCGGGCCGAGTGCGGCCATGCCGTCCTGGACGTAGTTCGTGACCCGGTGGGCCAGGACCGCGCCGAGCGCCGAGACGCCGATCGCGCCGCCGAGCGAGCGGAAGAAGGTGACGACGGAGGAGGCGGAGCCGAGGTCGGCGGGGGCCACCTGGTTTTGCGTGCACAGCACCAGGTTCTGCATCATCATGCCGAGGCCGAGTCCCATGACGCCCATGAAGAGCGCGATGTGCCAGTACTCCGTGTCGTAGCGGATCGTGCCGAGCAGGCCGAGTCCGCCGGTCGTCAGGGCACCGCCGCTGACCAGCCAGGCCTTCCAGCGGCCGGTCTTGGTGATGACCATGCCGGAGACGGTCGAGGAGACGAACAGGCCGGCGATCATCGGGATGGTGAGGACGCCGGACATCGTCGGCGACTCGTTGCGGGCCAGCTGGAAGTACTGGCTGAAGAAGACCGTGCCGGCGAACATCGCGACGCCCACGAAGAGCGAGGCGACCGAGGCGAGGGTGATGGTGCGGTTGCGGAAGAGGCGCAGCGGGATGATCGGCTCACTGGCCCGGGACTCGACGAGGACGAAGAGCGCGCCGAGGACCACGGAGCCGCCGACCATCGCGGCCGTCTGCCAGGACATCCAGTCGTACTTGTCGCCCGCGAAGGTCACCCAGATCAGGAGGAGGGAGACGGCGGCGCTGATGACGAAGGCACCGGTCCAGTCGACCTTGACCTTCCGCTTCACGACCGGGAGCTTCAGCGTCTTCTGCAGGACGAGGAGCGCGATCAGCGCGAAGGGCACGCCGACGTAGAAGCACCAGCGCCAGCCGAGCCAGTCGGTGTCGGTGATGACGCCGCCGAGCAGCGGGCCGCCGACGGTGGCGACGGCGAAGGTGGCGCCGAGGTAGCCGCTGTACCGGCCGCGCTCACGCGGGGCGATCATGGCGGCCAGGATGATCTGGGAGAGGGCGGTCAGACCGCCGACGCCGATTCCCTGGACGACACGGCAGGCGATCAGCATGCCGGTGTTCTGGGAGAGTCCGGCGACGACCGAGCCGGCGACGTAGATGACCAGGGCTATCTGGACGAGCAGCTTCTTGGAGAAGAGGTCCGCGAGCTTGCCCCAGAGCGGGGTGGTCGCGGTCATCGACAGAAGGGCGGCCGTGACGACCCAGGTGTAGGCGGACTGGCCGCCGCCCAGGTCCGTGATGATCTGCGGGAGGGCGTTGGAGACGATCGTCGACGACAGGATGGCGACGAACATGCCGAGCAGCAGCCCGGAGAGCGCCTCCATGATCTGCCGGTGCGACATGGGCGCACCGTCGGAGGTGTGGCCGCCCGCCTGCGCTGGCGGGGCGGGTGTGGTCGTGGCCATGAACGTCCTTTGCTGTTACGCGTGGTGGGCCCGGCAGTCCCCGAAGGAGTCGCGGAGGCGGGCGAGCAGGTGGGTGAGGAGTTCGACGTCGTCGTCGGACCAGTCCGCGAGGTTGCGGGTGAGCATCGCGGTCAGCCGGCGGTCCAGCTCGTCGAGCTTCTCCCTGCCCTCGTCGGTGAGGTGCAGGATGCGGGAGCGCTTGTCGGCCGGGTCCGGCAGCCGCTCGACCCAGCCGCGGTCGACGGCGTGGGAGACGTGGCGGCTGCTGACCGACATGTCGACGGCCATCCGCTCCGAGATCCGGCTCATCCTCATGTCCCCGTCGTGTTTGAGCAGGGCGAGGACGATGGCTGATCCGCTGGGGCAGTCGGCGGGCAGTGAGCGGGCCATCCCGCGCTTGACCGCGCCGATGGCGCTGACCTGTCGGGCGAGGTTCTCGTACCGGTTCGGCTTGTCCACTGTGACCCCATGACCCGCTGCATCTTGTTGCTTAGGGCAACCATAGAGATGGATGGTTGCTTCAGGCAAACTAAATCGGTCAAACGGCGCTAAAGAATCGGTAAAGGGGGAGCGGAGGCCGGGAGGAGGCCTGCGGGGGATCGGTGCCAGTCCCGTGCAGTCCCTGCCGGACCGGTGCCGGACCGGTGCCGGACCGGTGCTGGACCCGTGCTCGGCCGACGCCGGGGCTTGGGGCCGGAAGCCGGGGTTCGCTAGGGTCCTGGCTCATGGCACACAACCCCCAAGCTCCGTACGGTCAGGGCCCCGGCCCCGAGGGCAACTACGACCCCGCCGGCAGCACCCAGATGTTCCGCGCCTTCGTCGACGAGGGCGCCCCGCAGGGCGGCGGTGGCCGCCAGGCGGCGCCGGCCCCGCAGTCCTCCGGCCCCCGCGTGGGTCTCATCGTCGGCGTGATCGCGGCGATCGTCGTCGTGGCCGCGGTGGCCTGGCTGGCCCTGGGCTGAGCCCGGCCCCCGTCCGGCGGAAACGCGAACCGGCACCGCAGCCCTCCGGGGGCTGCGGTGCCGGTTCCGTCGGGCCGTGCCGTCACGGACAGCTGTTGCGGAAGTCGCCGGCGTCGGTGCTGCAGGTGTCGGAGCCGGTTCCGCCGTAGGCGGCGTCGTTGCCGCCGACGCCGTCCCGGGTGTCGAGGTTGTCGTTGCCGGCGTCGCCGTTGAGGCGGTCGTTGCCGCTCTGGCCGATGAGCCGGTCCGTGCCGTTCCCGCCGTTGACCAGGTCGTTGCCGGGTCCGGCGTACACGGTGTCGTTGCCGCCTCCGCCGTTGACGGTGTCGCTGCCGCTGAGGGCACAGATGACGTCGTTGCCGAAGGTGCCGTTGAGGGTCTCGTAGTTGCTCGTGCCGATGATCGTGCAGCCGCGGGCGTTGTTGACGGTGGTGGCGGCGTTGGCGTTGTTGTTGCCGGGCACCGGGTCGCTCTCGACGGCCGCGGTCGCCACCCAGTCGGTCAGGGTGCCGGTGGTGCGGGGTTCGGCGACCACGGTGACGGTGGCCGACGCGCCCGGGGCGAGGTTGCCCAGCGGGCAGGTCATGGTCGTGGGGTTGACGGTGCAGGGGCCGCCCTGGCTGGGCGTGGCCGACAGCAGGGTCCCGGAGCCGCCGGTGAGCGTGTCGGAGACCGAGGCCGCGGTGGCCGTCGCCGTGGTGCTGTTGTTGGTCACCCGGATCGTGTACGTGGCCTGGTCACCGATGCTGATCGTGCCGGGCCCGGTCTTCGTCACCGAGACGTCCACAGCGGGCGGCGTCGGCGCGCCCCCGCCGCCTTCGTAGCGGGCGACCGCGAAGTCGCTGTCCGGCCCTCCGGTGCCCGCCGCGACGATCTTGCCGTCGGACTGCAGCGCCACCGCGTTGGCGATGTCGGCGCCGTCGAACGAGGTGGTCACCCGGCCGCCGGTACCGAAACCGGGGTCGAGCGCTCCGTCGGGGTTGTAGCGGATCAGCCCGAAGTCGCCGCCGGTGGCGCCCCTGCCCGCGACGAGGATCCGGCCGTCGGACTGCACGAGCCCGTCCCGGGCCGCTCCGCCGGCGGTGGTCACCCTGCCGTCACCGCTGAAGGTCGTGTCCGGGCTGCCGTCGGCGAGGTACCGGGCCACCGCCGCGTCCGCGTCGGTGTTGCCGATGGCGACGATCTTGCCGTCACCCTGCACGACGACCTCCTCGGCGCTCTCGTACGCGCCGAAGTCGGTCCGCACCATGCCGTCACCGCTGAATCCGGTGTCCAGGCTGCCGTCGGCGTTGTACCGGATCAGCATGAAGTCGAAGCGGGTGGTGCCCACCTCGCCGCCGACGACGACCTTGCCGTCGGACTGCAACGCGAGGGACCGGCCCGTCCCGCCCGCCTCGGGACTCGTCGGGTCCGGGTCCGTGGTGACCACGCCGTCGCCGTCGAAGGTGGCGTCCGGGGTGCCGTCCGCGAGAAGACGGGCCACCGCGAAACGGCCGCCCGTATAGCCGGCGGCGACGATCCTGCCGTCCGGACGCACCGCCACGTCCTGCCCTCCCGCGGGCTGGCCGAACGCGGTGAGGAGCCTGACGCCGCCGTCGCCGAACGTCGTGTCGAGGCTGCCTGCTGCGGTGTAGCGGGCCACCGTGAACGTGCAGCACGTCTCGAAGTCGGTGGACGCGCTCCCGACCACGACGATCTTGCCGTCGGCCTGCACCGCGGCCGCCTCGGCGTTCTCGATGAAGCCGCGGTCGGTGGACACCTTGCCGCCGTCGCCGAAGGTGGAGTCCAGGTTGCCGTCCGCGAGGTAGCGGACCAGCGCGTAGTTTCCGAGCGAGTCGGGTGCGTCGGTGCCGACGACGACGATCTTGCCGTCGGACTGCACCAGCACGTCGTTGCCCGACTCCTCACCCCCGGCGGCGGTGAGGACGGTGCCGTCTCCCCCGAAGCCGGGATCCAGATCTCCCGGAGCGGCGTGCGCCGCTCCGGGAAGCGCGAGCACCAGCGCCAGACTCGCGGCCGCCGCGAGTCCGCCGCGCCCCAGGGCTCTTCGCAGACCGGTGAATGTGGACATGAGGGAGACCTCCCGGATCGGGCCGTCCAGCGTGACGGTCCACAGAATCCGGGCACCCGGCGCCGAGGGGTGGACGGCTCGGCCGCGCTGAGCTGCTTGGACGGTGTGATCCACTCACCTGGGTGAGGACGGGCCGAGCCTCCCGTACGTCCGTACCGGCGTACTCCGGTCAGCGCCCGGCGGACCGCGCGAGGCGGAAGCCGACGTCGTCCACGCGGAAGGTGGGGTGGCTGCGGCGCCGCACGGAAGCGCGGCAGCTCCAGTGCTCGTCGAACCAGCCGCCGCCGCGCAGGACGCGGTAACTGCCGTAGACCTCGGCGTCGTAGACGTCCCAGCACCACTCCCAGACGTTGCCGAGCATGTCGTGGAACCCCCACGCGTTGGGCCGCCTGCCGCCCACCTCGTGGAGGCGCTCCTCCGAGTTGCCGCGGTGCCAGGCGATCTCGTCGAGGGGGCCGTACCGGGGGCCGGCCGTCCCGGCCCGGCAGGCGTGCTCCCACTCCGCCTCGGTCGGCAGCCGGTAGCCGTCGGCCGAGCTGTCCCACGTGACGTCCGCGCCGCCGTCGGCCGGGATCAGGTAGGCGGGCGCGAGCCCCTCCCGCTCGGACAGGGCGTTGCAGAACCGGGCCGCGTCCCACCAGGACACCCCTTCGACGGGCAGCTCCGCACCGCGGAAGGCGCCGGGACACGCGCCGGTGACCCGCGCGTACAGGGCCTGGGTGACCGGGTACGCCGCGATCAGACAGGGGGCGACCTCGACCGTCCAACTGCGCTGTGTCCGGCGGTCCGAGAGCGCCACGGGCCCCGCCGGGACCGCGATCATCGCGTGTTCCGCACTGGCATCCATGCACTCGACCCTATGTCTCCGCCCGCACCGGTCACACAGGGGCGGCGCGCTCCGTCAGTGGGGTGTACGAGCGAGCAGCGCTCGCCGCCCCCGAACCGAGGAGCCCGAGATGTCCACCACCCACATCGTCGTCACCGCCGTCGCCGCGTTCATGGTCGGCTTCTCGGCGCTCTCGATCTTCATCAAGGCCCCGTGGGTGACCCAGCCGCTGACCGAGTACGGCGTCCCCCGGTCCTGGTGGACCAGGCTCGGCCTCGCCAAGGCGGCCGGCGCGGTGGGTCTCGTCGCCGGCCTGTGGATCCCGGTGATCGGCATCGCGGCCGGCATCGGCGTGGCCCTGTACTTCACCGGGGCCCTCGTCACCGTGATCCGCGCCCGCTCCTACACGCACGTGGTCTGGCCGGTGATGTACGCGGCCCCGGCGGTCGCCGCGCTCTTCCTCGCCTGAGCCGGGGGACGTGACCCTACGGCTCGATCCAGCGCCGCAACGCGTCGACGGTGGTCTCCGGCGAGGTGTTGAAGCAGAGCCGGATCCCGGGAACGGCCTCGGTGAGGACGTTCACGAGCCGTTCGAAGAGCAGGGTGTGCTCGGGCATCATGCGCACGCCGCCGCCGATCATCGCCAGACCGAACGCGTCACCCTTGAGCAGCTCCCGCACGGCCTCCTCGGCGCGGTCCGGGGAAGGGTCGACCAGACAGGTCACCACGTCGAACCCGGCCTCGCGCAGCGCGGCGTTCCCGGCGGCGATCCGTGCGGTGAGCGACGCCTCGTCGATGCCGTCGGGCAGGGCGCTGTAGTCGAGCGAGCGGGGGTGCAGCCCGATGGAGAGGACCTTGGCGTGCTCCATGGCGTTCACAGGGCGACGTGCCTCTCCATGCTGTCCGTACCCTTCGGTCAAGTCGCTTGGCGGAGCGGCGGATTCGCGGGCCGGCGGTGAGTCCGCCCTGAGCACATCATAGGTCCGGGCGTGCCGCCCGTAGCGGATCGTCGCGGGGACGGCCCCTGTCGAGCGACTCCGGTCATCTCCACGTCGCCGTGACCTTCCGGGTGTCGACGTGCATGCCGAGCGGGACCCGCCAGGAGTCCACGCAGACCGTGTACGTCTGTGTCCTGGCCGCCCCCGCGGCGATGGGGGCGGGCAGCGGCTGGGCCGATTCGATCGTCGCCCAGTCGACGCCCAGGGCGCCGATGATGTGGGTGGCGAAGGTGACCGTGCCCGAAGTGGCGGCCGTGCCACCTGTGTTGCGGAAGGTGACCGTCACGCGCTCGCACCACCGCTTGTCGCCGTCCGCGAGCACGGGGGCGGAGAGGGTGAGCGTGGCGGGGGTGGCGGGAGTCGGCGGTGGTGGCGGGGCGGTCGTCGTGCCCGGGGGCGGGGCGGTCGCGGTGCGCGGCGGGGTCGTGCCCGGCCGGGCGGGTGTCGTTCCGGGGCGCGAGGTTCCGGGAGCCGTGCCCGTACCGGCGTCCGTACCGGCGTCCGTGCCCGTGTCCCCGTCGGTGCCCGTTCCGCCGGTGGACGGTGCCGGTGTCGGGCCGGGGGCCGCGCCCGGTGGGCGTGGTGAAGGGGACGTCGTGCTCGATGTCGTGCCGCTCGCCGACGGGGAGTCCAGGGGGATCAGCGTGACCGACCCCGATGGCCGCACCGCGTCCTTCGGGGTGGAGCCCGCGCCGACCGCCGCGTAGCCCTCGTCCTCGCCTCCGCCGCACGCGGTCAGCGCTCCGCCGAGGCAGAGCGCGACCACCGTCAGAAGTGACTTCTGTCGCCGCATGGCGTCAGTGTTGCTGACGCCATGTCAGTTGTGAACCGGAACGGCGAACTTCAGTCAGAGATCAGGCCCTGGCGCAGCTGGGCCAGGGTCCTCGTCAGGAGCCGCGAGACGTGCATCTGCGAGATGCCGACCTCCTCGCCGATCTGCGACTGCGTCATGTTGGCGAAGAAGCGCAGCATGATGATCTGCCGCTCCCGGGGCGGGAGTTTGGCGAGCAGCGGCTTCAGCGACTCGCGGTACTCGACGCCTTCGAGCGCCGTGTCCTCGTACCCGAGCCGGTCCGCGAGCGAGCCCTCGCCGCCGTCGTCCTCCGGGGAGGGGGAGTCGAGCGAGGAGGCCGTGTACGCGTTGCCGACCGCGAGGCCGTCGACGACGTCCTCCTCCGACACCCCGAGCACGGCGGCGAGTTCGGGGACGGTCGGCGAGCGGTCGAGCTTCTGGGCGAGTTCGTCGCTGGCCTTCGTCAGGGCGAGCCGCAGCTCCTGGAGCCGGCGCGGGACGCGTACCGACCACGAGGTGTCGCGGAAGAAGCGCTTGATCTCTCCGACGACCGTCGGCATCGCGAACGTCGGGAACTCCACGCCCCGTTCGCAGTCGAACCGGTCGATGGCCTTGATCAGACCGATCGTGCCGACCTGGACGATGTCCTCCATCGGCTCGTTGCGGGAGCGGAACCGGGCCGCCGCGTACCGCACGAGCGGCAGGTTGAGCTCG
This sequence comes from Streptomyces sp. NPDC127129, assembly GCF_042671585.1. Taxonomy (NCBI): domain Bacteria; kingdom Bacillati; phylum Actinomycetota; class Actinomycetes; order Kitasatosporales; family Streptomycetaceae; genus Streptomyces; species Streptomyces sp. NPDC127129. Next base: position 7,661 of record NZ_JBHXTV010000006.1, on the reverse strand, counting down.
ATGAGGGTGTCGCGCACGTACGTCCGCTCCGGGCTGTCCGCGGCGGCGCCGGCCTCGTCCAGGGCGCGCAGTCGCAGGAAGAGCGAGCGGGAGAGCGTGCGGGTGTCGATGGCTTCCGGCGTGACGACAAGCGGCGCGGCGGGCTCGGCGCTCTCGGCCGTCGGCTGGACCGGCATCGGCACCGGCGTCTGCGGAGCCGCGGGCGTGAGCGTGAGCACCTTCGAGCTGCCCTGTTCTGCGGACATGCCACCCCCTTGAGGTCGCGGACGGTCGCGGCGGCCACGACCATCGGAGGAACGCAGCCTCCACCTGAATACCGGAGGCGGGGCTGCGGCAAACGCGGTTCCAGCAGAATGTCACATGTCGGCAACACGCTGTAGTGACTTGTCGACATGGCGTGGGTGAATATCCGCAGGAAACAAGGGGTGTACGGCATTTGGGCCGTCGTGGAACTGCTCCGAACCGGTTTACCCGTTTCGGTTACGCCTCGATCCTGTTTGCGGATCTCAATCGGGCGAAGCTCCGGGCGAGGAGCCTTGACACGTGCATCTGCGAGACGCCGAGTTCCTGGCTGATCTGGGACTGCGTCAGATTGCTGTAGTAGCGGAGCATCAGGATCCGCTGCTCGCGCTCGGGCAGCTGGACGAGCAGATGCCGTACGAGATCCCGGTGTTCGACCCCGGCGAGCGCGGGGTCCTCGTAACCGAGCCGGTCGAGCAGTCCGGGCAGGCCGTCGCCCTCCTGGGCCGCCTCCAGGGACGTGGCGTGGTACGAGCGCCCGGCCTCGATGCAGGCCAGCACCTCGTCCTCGCCGATCTTCAGGCGCTCGGCGATCTCGGCGGTGGTGGGGGAGCGGCCGTGGGCCGTGGTGAGGTCCTCGGTGGCGCCGTTGACCTGGACCCAGAGTTCGTGGAGGCGGCGCGGCACGTGAACGGTGCGGACGTTGTCGCGGAAGTACCGCTTGATCTCGCCGACGACGGTGGGCATGGCGAACGTCGGGAACTGCACGCCGCGGTCCGGGTCGAAGCGGTCGATGGCGTTGATCAGACCGATGGTTCCGACCTGGACGACGTCCTCCATCGGCTCGTTGCGGGAGCGGAACCGGGCCGCCGCGTACCGCACGAGCGGGAGGTTGGCCTCGATCAGCGCCCCTCGGACGCGGTCGTGTTCCGGGCTGCCCGGGTCAAGCCCCTTGAGCTGTCCGAAGAGCACCTGGGTGAGCGCGCGGGTGTCGGCTCCCCGGGTGCTCGGGGGGCGGCTGCCCTGCGGCCGGTTGCTCTGGGGGCGGGGGCGCGGGGCGTTGTCCGGGTCGCCGGCCTCGTTCTGGGGCGGGACCTGAGGCGCTGTACTGGCCGGCACGTTCACGCCACCCCTTTTGCTGGTCAACTACGGTCAACTCATCCGTCAAAAGCGGTCATAGCATCACAAGACATGTCCACTGTGTGCAAGCACCGCATAACCACGTGTTGACGGCGTCGGGGCCGGATGCGGACGGCAGGAAGGCCCCCCGCCATGACGGCGGGGGGCCTTCCGGAACCGAACGTGTCTAGAACGCGTAGTCCGCGATCACCCACGTGGCGATCTCACGCCAGAGCGCGACGCCGGCCTGGTGGGCGGGGTGGTCCAGGTAGCGCTGGAGCGCATCGGCGTCCTCGACCGCCGAGTTGATCGCGAAGTCGTACGCGATCGGCCGCTCGGAGATGTTCCAGCCGCACTCCCAGAAGCCCAGCTCCGGGATCTCCTTCTCCAGTCCGTCGAACGCCTCGGCGGCGGCGACGGCACGCGGGTCGTCCTTCGTGATGCCCTCGTTGAGCTTGAACAGGACCAGATGGCGGATCACAGCAGGACTCCTCGTCGGTGGTTCTAGTTGACGAGCTCGGTCATGAACTCGCCGACGCCCTGTGCGGCGGACGATATGCCCTCGAACCCTACCTGGACGAGATCGGCCGCCCTGTCCGGGGAATTGATGATCGTGTACAGCACAAAGACCACGAGCGCGTAGAGCGCGACCTTCTTCGCTTGCGCCATCTGCCGCGCCCTCCCCTGTCTGCTGCCCCTGCGTGGACGCGTGAGTCTAACGGAGCCGTCTCGGCCACTTCACCGGGCCTTTATGGACCAAGGGCCCGGTGATCGGGGTCCTTTGCCGCCCCCCGGAAGGGTGACGGCGGAGCAGTATGGATGCCGAGCCCGGCGGATCTGGCAGGAATCCGCAGGGGTCGAGGAACCGGCCCTCACTGCGGGGTCCGCGCCGCGAGCTTCCCCCCTGACAGCGGCCGGACTTGCAGGACCGGTTCGCATCGGGGGGAGCGGCTTGTCCCCCCGATGCCGCTCCCCCCGTCCGGCGAAGAGGCCCCGGCCGCCCACACAGGCGCGGCCGGGGCCTTGCGCGTACGCGGCCGGGCAAGGGGCCGCGTACGGCGCTCGCGTGCGGGACACGGATACGCCGAAGGGCCCGGCTCATTGAGCCGGGCCCTTCGATCGAAGCGGTAGCGGAGGGATTTGAACCCTCGGTGACTTGCGCCACACTCGCTTTCGAGGCGAGCTCCTTCGGCCGCTCGGACACGCTACCGAGAGAGAGCTTAGCCCAAAGAGGCTCTGCGATGAAATCCGTATCGCCTCGCAGGTCGGAGACGGGTTCAGCGGGTCCTGAAGAAGGCCGTGAGCTGCGCCGAGCACTCCTCGCCGAGGACGCCGTGGACCACCTCGGGACGGTGGTTCAGCCGCCGGTCCCGTACGAGATCCCAGAGCGAACCGGACGCGCCCGCCTTCTCGTCGAGTGCGCCGAACACCAGCCGTTCGACCCTGGACTGCACGAGCGCGCCGGCGCACATCACACAGGGCTCCAGGGTGACGACGAGCGTGCAGCCGGTCAGCCGCCACTCCCCGGTCCGCGCCGCGGCCCGGCGCAGGGCCAGGACCTCGGCGTGGGCGGTCGGGTCCCCGGTCGCCTCGCGCTCGTTGTGCCCGAGGGCGAGGACCGCGCCGTCCGGGGACAGCACGACCGCGCCGACCGGTACGTCACCGGCCGACGCGGCCTTCTCGGCCTCGGCGAGGGCGAGCCGCATGGACTCCCGCCAGGGATCCCGTACGGGATCGGGTGCTGCTCCGGTCACTAGCGCACGGTCTCCAGAACCTCCGAGGCGCCCAGCGCGTCCGCGATCTCGGCGAGCGCGTCGCTGTCGAGCGCCTGCAGCTGGCTCTCGGACATGCCGAGGTCCGCGAGGATCAGCCGGTCGCCGACCGGTGCGGCGGGCACGGCGTCGACGGACGCACCCGCCTCGTCCTCGTCGTCGTCGCGGTCCAGGGGCTCGCCGTCCTCCGTACCGTCGAGGTTCAGGTCGTCCAGGGTGTCGGCGTCGTCCAGGTCGTCCCCGAGGATCTCCTTGGTGAGGATCTCCCCGTACGAGGAGCGGGCGGCGGCCGCCCCGTCCGACACATAGATGCGAGGGTCGTCCTCGCCCTCGATCCGCAGGACGCCGAACCAGGCGTCCTCCTGTTCGATGAAGACGATCACCGTGTCGTCGTCGATCGAGGCCTCGCGGGCCAGCTCGATCAGATCCGACAGGGTCTCCACGTCGTCGAGCTCTGTGTCGCTCGCTTCCCACCCGTCTTCGGTGCGCGCGAGCAGTGCGGCGAAGTACACCGTGACTCTCCCACTGATCAGAGGTGAACGATCCGGCGGCGCGCTTCCGATGCCCCGCCCAATCGGCATCGTGGCAGAAACAGCGGCTTCAGGAGAGGTCTTCTGCTCTTGCGTCGTGCATCAGTCTGATCCGGACGCCCATCGGGTGGGTGCACAGACCCGGCGCACGGACCGGCGCACGGGAGGCGCACGCCACCGGCCCGGCGCCGTGGCCCTCACCAGCGAAAGGTCCTCATCCGCATCTGCTGGCGCATCCGGGCCGCCCGCGCGCGCCGGGGCTGCACACGGTCGCGGAGCGCCTTCGCCTCGTGCAGTTCGCGCAGGAACTGGGCGCGGCGCCTGCGGCGCTCCGCGTCCGTCTCGGGCGGCCTCTCGCCGCCCTCGTTCCTGGCGTCCTCCGTCTGCGCCGGGTCTGCCGGGTCGCGCATGGGCCACACCACCCCACGACTGGGTCCTGTGCCCCCACCTTCCCTCCAGGGCATGGGTTGATGCCAGTGCGGGCTACTGTGTGACCATGCGTCTCCACGTCGTCGATCACCCGCTGGTCGCCCACAAGCTCACCACGCTGCGCGACAAGCGCACCGACTCCCCGACCTTCCGCAGGCTCGCCGACGAGCTGGTCACCCTGCTCGCCTACGAGGCCACCAGGGACGTGCGGACCGAGCAGGTCGACATCGAGACCCCCGTCACGCCGACGACCGGTGTGAAGCTGTCGTACCCGCGGCCGCTGGTGGTCCCGATCCTCCGCGCCGGACTCGGCATGCTCGACGGCATGGTCCGGCTCCTCCCGACCGCCGAGGTGGGCTTCCTCGGCATGATCCGCAACGAGGAGACGCTGGAGGCGTCGACCTACGCGACGCGGATGCCGGAGGACCTCTCGGGCCGCCAGGTGTACGTCCTGGACCCGATGCTGGCGACCGGCGGCACGCTCGTCGCCGCGATCAGGGAGCTGATCGAGCGTGGCGCGGACGATGTCACCGCGGTCGTGCTGCTCGCCGCCCCCGAGGGCGTCGAGATCATGGAGCGCGAGCTGGCGGGCACGCCGGTGACCGTCGTGACGGCCTCGGTCGACGAGCGCCTCAACGAGCACGGGTACATCGTCCCGGGCCTCGGCGACGCGGGCGACCGCATGTACGGCACGGCCGACTAGCCGGCCGTCGGTCCGCCGACCGGTCGGCGGACCTTCAGCATTTCCCGGCGGGCGGGGTCTTGGGCTTGTTCAGAGCGACCAGGGCCGCGTCCGCCGTCGTTTTCGGGTCCAGGTTCTTGAAGGCCGTCCCGATGATCAGGTCCACGTCCGCGGTCGCACGGGTGTCCGTCTTCGTCGTGACGCCCTTCAGCTGGGTGCCGAGGACCGGGAACGCGCCCTTGGCCGCCCCGGGAGCGCCGAGCAGCACCCCGGCGCCGACGACCTTCTTGTCGTACGCGGCAGGGGCGTTGCCGATCTTGCCGATGAGGAAGCCGCGCTTCTTGAGCTCGTCGGCCGTCGACTTCGCGAGCCCGCTGCGCGGGGTCGCGTTGTAGACGTTCACCGTGATCTGAGCGGGCTTGGGCAGCGCGGCGACGGCCGGCGTCGTCGGCTTCGGAGCGGGCTTGCAGTCGGTGCGGTGACCGGCCGTCGTCTTCGTGTCCTCGTCACCGCCGGAGAACACGCCGACGAGCTGCACGGTCCCCCACCCGGCCGCGCCGAGCACGACCACGGCGGCCGTGGCCGCGAGGACGATCCTGCGACGGTGCCGGGGGCGGCGCATACGGGGGTACTTGTCACCCGTGATGCGGTATTTTCCGCCCATTCCGGGGGGAGTGAGCATGCTCATGGACGCAGCGTAATGCCGTCCGTCGAGGTTGGATACTTGACGATCATGTGATCGCGTCCGGATGGACGGGCAGAGCCCCCGAAAGGGTCAGAACGGCGTGTCGCCGCTAGTCCATCTCCAGGACGCGGGCGTGCAGCACCTGGCGCTGCTGGAGTGCCGCGCGCACCGCGCGGTGCAGCCCGTCCTCGAGGTAGAGGTCGCCCCGCCACTTCACGACGTGCGCGAAGAGGTCGCCGTAGAACGTGGAGTCCTCCGCGAGCAGCGTCTCCAGGTCCAGCTGGCCCTTCGTGGTGACCAACTGGTCGAGGCGGACCGGGCGCGGGGCGACGTCCGCCCACTGCCGGGTGCTTTCCCGGCCGTGGTCGGGGTACGGCCGGCCTTGTCCGATGCGCTTGAAGATCACACGGAAAGCCTACCGGGCAAGCGGCTCCCGGCGCAGCCACGCGGGGCCGGTGCGATGCTGGGGCAAACCGCCACGATTCCGGAACTAGAGGTCCTGTCATGAGCGTGAGCGAGCAGTCTCCGGCCGGCGGGATCGCGGCGGGGTACGCCTTCTCCGGGCCGGCGCTGGAGCTGGGCGCGCTGCTGTGGGACGGGGAATGTCACCCGGACGCGGGTATCCGCGTCCCGCTGCCGATGCTCAACCGGCACGGCCTGGTCGCCGGAGCGACGGGTACCGGCAAGACGAAGACCCTGCAGCTCATCGCCGAGCAGCTGTCCGCGAACGGGGTGCCGGTCTTCCTCGCCGACATCAAGGGCGACGTGTCGGGGATCTCGGCCCCGGGCGTGGACTCCGGGAGGACCAGGGAGCGGGCGGGGCAGGTGGGGCAGGAGTGGAAGGCGACGGGCTTCCCCTGCGCGTTCTACGGGCTCGGCGGCATCGGTGCGGGGATTCCCGTACGGGCCACGGTGACGAGCTTCGGGCCGGTCCTGCTGTCGAAGGTGCTCCAGCTCAACCAGACGCAGGAGCAGTCGCTCGGGCTGATCTTCCACTACGCGGACCAGAAGGGTCTGGAGCTGGTGGACCTCAAGGATCTGCGGGCGGTGGTCGCCTTCCTCGTGTCCGACGTCGGGAAGCCGGAGCTGAAGGGGATCGGCGGGCTCTCGACGGCGACGGCCGGGGTGATCCTGCGCTCCCTCACGGCGTTCGAGCAGCAGGGGGCGGCCGGGTTCTTCGGGGAGCCGGAGTTCGACACGGGCGAGTTCCTGCGGACGGCGGCGGACGGACGCGGCACGGTGTCCGTACTGGAGCTGCCGGCGGTGCAGGACAAGCCGCAGCTGTTCTCGACGTTCCTGATGTGGATGCTGGCGGACCTGTACGGGGATCTGCCGGAGGTCGGGGACCTGGAGAAGCCGAAGCTGGTCTTCTTCTTCGACGAGGCGCACCTGCTCTTCAAGGGGGCGTCGAAGGCGTTCCTGGAGTCCATCACGCAGACCGTGCGGCTGATCCGCTCGAAGGGCGTGGGCGTCTTCTTCGTGACGCAGACCCCGAAGGACGTGCCGGGCGATGTGCTCGCGCAGCTGGGGAACCGGGTGCAGCACGCGCTGCGGGCGTTCACCCCGGACGACGCGAAGGCGCTGAAGGCGACGGTGCGCACGTTCCCGAACTCGGCGTACGACCTGGAGGAGGTCCTGACGGGACTCGGCACGGGCGAGGCGGTGATCACCGTACTGAGCGAGACGGGCGCGCCGACTCCGGTGGCGGCGACGCGGCTGCGGGCGCCGGAGTCCCTGATGGGCCCGATCACGGCGGACGCGCTGGAGGCGGCGGTCAAGGAGTCGCCGCTGTGGGGGCGGTACGCGGAGGCGGTGGACCGGGAGTCGGCGTACGAGCGCCTCTCGGCGCAGCAGGAGCAGCAGGCGCAGCAGGAGCCGCGGGCGAAGACGGCCGAGGGGGAGGCGGCGCGGCCGAAGCCGGAGGCGCGCGCACCGAAGGAGGACGAGTCGCTCGTCGAGCAGGTGGTGGACAGCGGCATGTTCACATCGCTGGCGCGGTCGATCGGGACGCAGTTGGGGCGGGAGATCTCCAGGTCTCTCTTCGGCACGGCACGGCGCAGGAGATAGGGGAGGGGCGGGGGGGGGTGTGGCGGCCCCCCCCCCCCCCCCCCCCGGGCGGGGGGGGGGGGGGTGGGAAACAGGGGCGGACCGGGGCAACCCCGGACAAACAGAAACACTTGGCGCCGGCCGGGGGGGGGGGGGCC